>JBGSVE010000149.1:0-34759 GCA_041753075.1 Pirellulaceae bacterium | reverse complement strand
CGCAGAGCTTCAGTCCGCTTCACCCGGCACGTCAATTGTACGGCACAGGATCGTCCTTCAGTCACTTTGGACACGGGAGCCATCCCTCAAAAAATCCAACAGCACATCCTGCCTATCCACGATAAACCCGGATGGACCTTTGATTCGGGCTAGTTGCTTAGAGCTGGCCGTCGACGCCGAGTTGGTGAAAGAAATGTTCGACCGTGCCTTGGTGTTCAAGTAACCAGTCGATCGAAGGTTCACAGTTGATTGCCTTCTTGATCGCCTTAACGGTTGCCTCGCGATGAATCCGAAACAGTTCCTGGTGATCGACTTTGTCAACTTTCAACACACCTGGGTCGAGCCAAACCGAATAAATTATGCCTAGGTCATTCACTTTTTCCTTTGGGATATGACCGGCGCGAACTGCGTCGAGCACGCCGTTGGCAATCCCGGCTTGGACGCTGCCCATCAGGATATTGGTGTAACGATTGTCCGCGACGGTCACCTTGCTGACCATCAATGTAACGGGCCGGACCTGCACGTCGCTGTTCAAGATGGCGAAAACTTTTGTGTGGCCCTTGACCTGGCTGCCAACCAACGTCGCCAACGCTTGGCCGACGGGTCCGTCGAGTTCGCCGATGACGATTTCGGGTTCGGCGCACAGGTATTCGGCATCACCTTCGACAAGTGCTTCACCCGTTCGCATCACAATTCGTTGACTCATTTTTTGCTCATTCATATCAGATAACGTTTACCGCGACCGACCTGCATTTTGCACGGTGCATTGGCTTTGGAAATGGGGGTCCAGCGATATCTCGCCCAGACTGCACTTTCGGCATGCTTTGAAGTTACAATGTCGCCTTCAAATCGCCCGCACTGGATATGTTGAATGCAGTCGTCTAAGGTCTTTCTAGTAGTAATTTCGTTGAACATCTTCGCGCTGAGACCAGCCGACGCGCAGGTAACCGATTCAGGTCGCGCCGCGATGACGGCGTCGGTGACTGCGGCAAAACAGACGCTCGAGGCCGGCCGGCTGCCGAAAATCGCTCAGGCCGAAGCCGGTGTCAAACAGGCTGCCGCCGCAGTTGAAAACTACTTTCTGCCAATTACCAGCACGGCGAACAAAGAGAAATGGATTCAGTATGTGGCCACCGAGCCGCTGATCCAGGCAATCGATGCGGGCGAATCAGACACCAAAATTCTTGAATTGGCGCATCACTGCCATTCGCGGTTGATCGCCAATCAAGATGGACTCGAGCTGGCACCACTGCGTCAACTGCGAGATCGTGTTGATGAGTTGATGGTTGCGGTGCGATATAAGGACGCGGATAAATCGATCAAGTTGCTGGACCAACAATTGACGTCGTTCAACGAGCGAATCGGCAAGTTGGCGGGCATCCCGTCGGCGGAAGAAGCAGCTTCGATTGCGGCCATCGCCAAGTTAATTGATGAATCGAACCAGGGCACGACGGTGTTGCCAACGATCCGGCAATTGTTTTCGCGTCCCAATGTTGTCATCTCGGTCGGTTCGGCGCTGGTTCAGCAAGCCGCGTCACAGGTGGTCCAGCGCAGTCGCGCGATCAACGATTGTATTTTGGGAACGCGAGTTGTCGGCAACGGAACCCTCAGCGGCCTGGTCACGGCACACACGATGCCATCCTTTGGCCAAGCTCGCGTCGAGTTGATTTTGTCGGCACGATTCAATAGCCAGAGCACGGGATACAACGGCCCGGTTCGGTTGAAGACACTTGGTGATGGCGAGGTGCGGTCCAGCCGAACTGTGTTTATCAGTGAGGCGGGGGTATCGTTATCGCCAACGGCGACGAGCGCAACCTTGTCGAGCAAGATCACGTCGATCATCCATCCGCTGAAGATTGTTCGCAAGATCGCGACCAAGCGCGCTGCCGAACAAAAGCCAAAAGCTGATGCGATTGCGCGCGAACGATTGAGAAACCAAGTCGGCAGCGAGTTCGAAAATCAAGTCGCCCAGGCCGTTGCCAATCACTCGACCAGCAAACGCGACTCGGCAATGGCCAAGGCGCGGACGACGTTGATGCGACTGAACCTGTCGGAACCCAGTCGGATGGTCGGCTCAAACGAGCATGCGATTTTCCTTGAGGCTACCCAGGCGGCACCGAATCAATTGGCCGCAATCAATTCGGCTCCACCGTTGATGCCCGGCAGTTTCGACTTGGCGATTCAGTTGCACGAGTCAACCGTCGACAACGTGGCGGCGCGAATTTTGGCCGGACGAACGATGTCGGGAAAGCAACTCGATCGTTTGATGGCATTGGCAACCAACGCGGAATCGGCGGTTGCTGGCGACGCGGTAGACGAGGAGAATTTCTCGATTGATTTCGCCAAGCTGCGGCCAATTATTTTCGAGGCCCGCGACCAAACCGTTCGTGTTGGCATCCGTGGAACACGATTCAAACAAGGCGAGCGAGAACTGGCCCGACCTCTGGAAATCACAGCGACCTATCGCCCGGTGATATTGCAAGACGGATCGAGTTACCTGGAACGAACCGGTGATGTCGGTGTTGATTTTCCCGGTGCTCGGCGGCTGACGATCTCGCAAGTCGCACTGAAGCGATCGATTCAAAATCTGTTTGGCGATCGATTCCCGCCGACGCTGTTGGAGCAAACGTTGCTGTTGCCGGCGACATTGCCAATCGATTCGCTGAAGAACAAACCGCTGCGCGCGCAATCCATCGATTCGCAAGACGGTTGGCTATCGATCACGGCGAAGTAGTCGCAACCAAATTGATTTCGGCGGCCGCGCCCGGAATGTGGATGAATTGGCGACGTCCGATTCGGACACGGTAAATCTCACCGAGGTCATTCATACCGATCTTCGCAAAGGCGGCCAGTGACGCACGATTCGTCCAATCCGCCGTCGTCACGATTGTTGATACTGCGCTGAGTCGCTCGCTTAGCGCGTGCCTGACCATCGCCGCCAGCAATCCACGTCCGCGATGAGTCGGGTCGGTCCAAGCGTTGAAAATAAACGCCGCATCAGGTGGCAATTTGAATCCGGTGCCCAGCTTTGGCGAGCGACTGAAATTATCGGCTGGCAACACGTCAGCCGTTGCGAACCAGACGTAGCCGACGACGGGCTGGGCCGATCCACTGCTGTTGTTGCTTGCCTTGGCGATTACGACATGGCGTTGTCCGGACTGGATCCACGTCGGCGAACCAATTGCACTCGTAGCGAAGCCACCGGCGACAAGCGTCGTCAATTCCGCTGCGCTGGGACAGTGAAACTGATAAACTTCCATTGCGCCTGGTATGGCCTTGGTTCGATCGACTTTGCCGACGAGCAACTTGGTCACGTCGAGCAACTCCAATCGCCTGATCGCGGCGTACAACCGCGCTCGCACCGCTGGCGGTTTCGCAAGACTAGACAATCGACACCACCACGTTTTTGAACGCCGGAGTTTTGCTCTGGGGATCGATCGAACGCGGCACCAGTATGTTCGATTCCGGGTAATACATCATTGCATTACCGGGCCGAATCTTGTCATAGGATCGCGCCAGGATCTGGTGCATCTCACCGGTATCGCTGCGCACGGTAACGCGTTGGTCGTGAACCAGACCAAGTCGCTGCAGATCATCGGAGTGCATCAAAATGACATCGCGGCGATCTTGATTCCGATACAAATCTTCTTCTTCGTAAACGACCGTGTTGAATTGGCCCTCGCTGCGCACGGTCATCATTCGCAATTCGCGTTCGCCGCCGCCGGATAACTCCGGAAGCGAGTGAATATGCATCACCGCCTTGCCGTCGGCAGTCGGAAAGCGTGGTTCGTGAATGATGCGACCATTGATAAAGAACTCTTGCTTGGTCGTATTCATGTCAGCGATTTTTTCGTAGCCGGGAACCACGGCGGCGATCCAGTTGCGAATGGTGGCGGTCCGGCGCATCGCTTCCCAATCCATCCCCGCGACGTCCGTGGCGATCCGCGAACCGATCGACGCAATCACTTCGACTTCGCTGCGTGGACCGGGCACTCGCTGCGGACCGCCGTCGCTCATGCGAACGTAGTTGAACATCGACTCCTGGGTCGTTGGTTCGGGTTCTTCATCGCGGGCCAACACCGGCAGGATAATGAACTGCTTTGCCAAGCCGTGAGCGTGGCCGGTGTTGAGCGTCGTGCTGAGGGCCACGTTCAGCTCTAAATTCGCTAGCGCTGCGTCGGCAAATGTGGCGTCGGGATTGGAGCCGTAAAGGTTGCCGCCAAGGCAAATCCCGACTTTGATTCGGCCGGTTGCGGCTTGCTCCATGCACGCCATTGTGTCCAGACCGGGCGTCGTCGGCAGGGTCAAGCCAAACTTCTGTTGCAGCGAGTCGAAGATCGCTTCCTTCAATTTCGGCGTGGCACCAACCGATCCGATTCCTTGAACATTGCTGTGTCCGCGAATCGGCATGAGTCCACAACCCTTGCGGCCAATCATGCCGCGGCACATCGCAAGATTGGCGATTGCTTGTACGCCGCAAACGCCGTTGGTGTGATGCGTGATACCCATGGTCCACGCGAATACGGTTCGCTTCGACGTGGCATATAGCCTGGCAATCGACTGAATCTCGGCGCGAGTGACTCCCGACTTGCGCTCGATCTCGTCCCACGACAATGATTCCACCGCTTCGAGCCATTGATTGGAACCTCGGCAATGATCGCGCAGAAACGCTTGGTCCATCGCGCCCTGTTTGCCAACTGCTTTGGCGATGCCCCAGAGCAATGCCAAGTCACCACCAATATGCGGCTTAACATAATCGCTCGCGATTCGCGTCCCCCGCAACAGCGACCACGGATCGCTGGGAACGCGAAAATTAACGAGCCC
The DNA here is from genome assembly GCA_041753075.1 of Pirellulaceae bacterium. Taxonomy (GTDB): domain Bacteria; phylum Planctomycetota; class Planctomycetia; order Pirellulales; family Pirellulaceae; genus UBA6163. Next base: position 29,935 of record JBGSVE010000149.1, on the reverse strand, counting down.
AGTTTCTTCAACCGGATTGATCACGATCACTTTGCCACCGCGTCGCCGCACGTGCATCAGGCTGGTCATCAACCGTGGATGATTGCTCGCTGGATTTCCGCCAATCAGAAAGACGCAATCGGCATTTTCAAGATCTTCGAGTTCAATGGTTGCGGTGCCGGTGCCGACGCTTGACTGCAGTCCCACGCCGCTGGCTTGGTGACAATAGAAGCTGCAGTTATTCACGTTGTTGGTGCCGTAAACACGAGCCAACAATTGCATCAGAAAGCCGGCCTCATTGCTGCTGCGGCCGCTGAAGTACCAGAACGTTTCGTTGGGTGCGACGGTGGCAAGGCGTTGGCCGATACGATCGAATGCGTCGCTCCAGGTGATCGGTCGATAATGCGTTTGGCCTTGTTCATAAAGCACCGGCTGAACCAGCCGCCCACAATGCTCCAGCTCGCGCGGGGTCATCTTCGCCAAGTCGGCGACGCTGTGCGTGGTCCAGAAGTTGGGCGAGATGCCGGGCTGCATGTCGGCGACCATCGCTTGCAGACTCTTCTTACAAAGCTCGGGAAAGCTACCCTGTTCGTTGGTCATGCCGCCTTTTTGGCCCCCCATCCCCAGTGCACAAGTCTTGCATGCGTTCTTCGACCGCATCGCCTTGTAAAGCTTCCAGACGCCGCCGGCCTCGCGCCCCTTTTTCCAGGTGTACCAGATCGCTCGAAACCCGCCGCCGCTGCCAACTTTCATGTTTTCACGTCGCGTTATTATCCGTCGCACAAAAAGCGATTCGACACTAGACTGAGGTGGATAAGCGAATCAACCACCAAGGTCAGCACGACCGATCGCCCGTATTCATTGATCGATGCCAACTGCATTCTACTTTTTGTCGCTGATTTTGGCGTGGGGCGTTTGTCTTGGATTGGAATCGATTGCTGACGAACCTCAATTGACCCAAGCCGCGGCGGCGCACTGGGCTTTTACCGAAGTGTCTAGGCCAGCGGGTGTCGATTCGACCGAGCAAGTGTCGGTTCAAATCGACCAATTGATCAATCGGCGTTTGGCGGAGGTTGGCCTTGTTGCGAACCAGCCCGCGACGGACGCCGCAATTTTTCGCCGCGTACATCTTGATTTGAAAGGCTTGCCCCCAGCGTTTGACAAATTCCAGGCATACGCGATTGATCCGGCTGACGATAAATACGAGCGATTGGTCGATCAATTGCTCCAGTCGCCGGCGTACGGCGAAAAAATGGCACTGGCTTGGCTTGATCTGGTGCGTTATGCCGACACGCATGGACTGCACCTGGACAATCATCGCGATATTTGGATGTATCGCGATTATGTCATCCAATCGTTCAATCAAAACAAGCCTTGGAATCAATTCATCACCGAACAACTTGCCGGTGACTTGCTCGACACCGCTGAACCGGCGGCTCGATTGGACCAACAGATTGCCACCGGACTGTTGCGGCTGAACTTGACCACCAACGAGGCGGGGTCGGTTTACGAAGAAGTTGCCGCAAGAAACATGATAGATCGAACCAATGCATTCGGCACGATTTTTCTCGGCCTGACGCTTCAATGCGCCGCGTGCCATGACCACAAGACCGACCCGCTGACCCAACGAGACTACTACTCGCTGGCCGCATTCTTTAACAATCTTAACGCGAGCGCGATGGACAACAGCGAGTCCGCGCCGTGGCCATCGATTGCGGTCCCAACGCCGTCACAGCAACTCAGTTTGGTTCAGTGGGAGCGAAAGATTGATGAGCTCACCACTGAATGGTCCGCGCCGAATAAGGCGATCGATGACGCACAGGTTGCCTGGGAACAATCGCTTCTAAATGAGTCATCGGAGCCCAGCGGCGAATCGAAGTTCAGCGACTTGACGGTCGTTGGTCCGTTCGAAACTGAAACGATTGAATATGCCTACGAAAAAGACTACGCATCGATTGGCTGTCCATACGATGCGAATCAAACATTCCGATTCCGCGATCGAAATTATGGCTGGACCGCACTATCATCGCCTGCCGATGTCCAATCGATCCCGCTGCCGTCGCTGGAAAATCGCCAAAGCGTCGCGGTGGTGCATCAACGCGTAATGGTCGCGAAGCCACAGACCGTGACGTTCCTGGTTGCGTCCAGCGATGGATTGCAATGCTACCTCGGCGGCGAGAAGCGCTATGACCAACGCCAGCAGCAACCGGGCCTAGCCAAGCTGGCGATCGACTTTCCCGTTGGCACGAGCGACGTTTACTTCAAAGTCATAAGTCATCGTGGGCCGTCATCATTCGATGTTGCAGTGCGATCACGTCGTGCGATCAATGAGTCAATGCTTACGGTCATTCGCAAGTCCCGCGAATCGCGGTCGCCGGCCGAAGTGTCGCGTTTGAGGCAATATTATCGAGCCGTTTGGTGCGAACACCCCGAACTCGTTGCGATCGGTGATGAACGACGAGGCTATGTTCGCCAGCGTGATGATTTATTAGCTTTGCTGCCGAAATCGCTTGTCTACCGCGAGCGCACCGAGGTTCGTTCGCAGCCGATTTTGCGCGGCGGTCGATACGACGACACCGGCGAGCCAATGTCACCATCGGTGCCAGCGTTTCTGCTGTCCGCAGAGCGAAAGGTTGGCGACCGCGTTGAATTGGCAAATTGGCTAACCAGCCAGCAACATCCGCTGACCGCGCGGGTGGCCGTCAATCGTTTTTGGCAGCAATTCTTTGGCGTCGGTATTGTCGAGACCAGCGAAGACCTGGGAGCCTCCGGTGCAGAGCCTTGCAACCAAGAGCTGCTCGACTATTTGGCGGGCCAGTTTTTTGCTGGCGGTTGGGATGTCAAGCGACTGGTCAAGGCGATCTTGATGTCGCAGGCATACCGCCGCGATGCAAAATCGACACTGGAATCAATTCACCTCGATCCGACCAATCGAATGCTCGCGCGCGGTCCGCGCGTTCGACTCGACGCGGAGTCGATTCGCGACCAAGCATTGTCACTTGCGGGCTTGATCGATCTTCGCGCTGGTGGGCCATCGTCCAAGCCGCCCCAGCCGGCTGGATTATGGGAATCAGTCGGCCATTCAAAGAGCAATACCGTTAACTACATCCCGGACTTGGGTAAAAATGCACTTCGGCGCAGCATCTACACGTATTGGAAGCGAACCAGTCCGCCGCCGTTGATGTTGTTGTTTGATGCGCCCAGTCGCGAATCATGCGCGGCCCGCCGCGTGCAAACGCACACGCCTAGCCAGGCGCTGGCAATGCTCAACGAGCCCCAAATGCAGCAGGCGGCGATCGCCATCGCCAAGCTGACGCTTAACCATCACGACATCGCCGAGCAAGATCCGCTGAAGCAGATGTTTTGCCGCGTTTTGCTTCGTGATCCATCACCGACCCAGTACGCAGAGCTGTTGTTGTTGCTCAGCGATTTACGAACCATGTACGCAGCGGATCGCGATGCCGCAATCGATCTGGTTGGCTTGTCACCCGACGCGGTCAATCTTGCGGCCTGGACGGTCGTCGCAATGACGCTACTAAACCTTGACGAGGCGTTGTGCAAATGAATCGACCACTTGATTCTGCGATGATTGCCAGGCGTCAGTTTCTGTCACGCACCGGCATCGGTTTTGGTGCTGCGGCGCTAGCCGTGCTTGACGGCCAAGTTGCCGGAGCCGCATCACCAATCATCGCCAAGAACGCCAAAGCAAAACGTGCGATTTATTTGTTTATGTCAGGCGCTCCCAGCCACCTTGATCTTTGGGATCCAAAGCCAAAACTACGCGATTGGTACGACCAGGATTTGCCTCCGTCGATTCGCGGCCAACAACGGCTCACGACAATGACGAGTGACCAAACGCGTTTGGCGATTGCGCCATCGCCGTTCAAGTTCACCAACCACGGCGACTGCGGCATGACGGTCAGCGAATTGTTGCCGCACACGGCGAAGATCGTCGATGATCTGGCATTGATCCGCACGATGCACACCAGCGAGATCAATCACGATCCAGCGATTACACTTTCCTGCACCGGAGATGCCACGCCGGGCAAGGCAAGCCTCGGTTCGTGGCTCAGCTATGGGCTCGGTTCGGAAAATGAGAACCTGCCGGCGTTCATGGTGATGACCGCCTCGTGGTCAGGGCGCGGTGACGATCAAGCGATCTTCAGCCGATTGTGGGGAAATGGCTTCTTGCCCGGACGCGACCAGGGCGTGCGATTGCAAGGCCAAGGCGAGCCATTTCTTTATTTGAACAATCCTTCCGGGATCGACTCCAATGTCCGGCGACGGATGCTGGATAGTTTGGCGCAATTGAACCGCGAGCACTTTGACGCGCTTGGTGATCCGGAGACCAACAATCGCATCGAACAGTACGAGATGGCGTTCCGGATGCAAACCAGCGTTCCGGAGTTGGCCGATATCCGCGACGAGCCGCAGCATGTGCTCGCTATGTATGGTCGCGAAGTCACGATTCGCGGAACCTACGCAAATTGTTGCCTCATGGCGCGACGGATGGCCCAGCGTGGCGTCCGCTTCACCCAGATTTTTCATCGCGGCTGGGACCATCATTCGCATTTGCCGCGCGAACTGCGGCGTCAATGCAACGATATCGACCAACCCACGCTGGCCTTGATTAAAGACCTGCGCAGCTGTGGGTTGCTCGACGATACGCTGGTGATTTGGGGCGGCGAGTTTGGCCGAACCGCTTATAGCCAAGGAAAATTGTCGGGCCAAGATTTTGGTCGCGATCACCATCCCCGCTGCTTCTCGGCGTGGCTGGCCGGTGCCGGAGTTCGCGGCGGCCACGTTCACGGCGAGACCGATGAGTTTGGTTACAACGTTGCCAAGGACCCCGTTCACGTGCACGATCTGAACGCCACGATTTTGGAGCGTTTTGGAATTGACCACACGAACTTTGTCTATCCGTGGCAAGGGCTTGACCAACGGCTAACCGGCGTCGAGCCCGCCAAGGTGATTCGACAAGTGTTGGCCGATTGACGTCGTGCTATTCGAACATCTTTTGGATTGGCCCTCGCTGCGTAGTCCATGTTCGATGAGCCGCAGCGAAGCCACTTTGCGTCCAACGCACCGGCAAATCGGGTAGCACGCGGGGCTTGAACATCGCTAATCGCGACAACGGAATCAGCGCCGGGTCTCCCATTGCGAACCGATCCTCCGTTGTTGGCAACACAAGATAGTCGGCCAGTCGCGACGCGGAAACACGATTGCGAGCGCCGGCCAAGACAGCGACAACTTGCGGAATCCGCACGGTCCCTGGTTCGCTGGTCGCTTGGTCGGGAAAAATGATTGCGATCGGTTGCCCCGCGTCGCGCCGGGCAATCGCAACGGTCGAGTCGGTCAGGCCCCAGTCGACTCGTCCCTCGGCAACGGCCTTGGCGACGGCGGCATCACTCGCAAGCACAACGCAGTTCGCCGCCGCACGTTGAAACCACGGCACCGCCGCATCGCCGAGCATGTTAGCAATGATCGCCGCATGGATCGCCGCGTTGCCCGTCGTTGGTTTCGCCATGGCACAGCGTTTGGCCCAACGCTCATCGACAAGGTCATCGATCGATTGCGGAAACTCGCTGGCGTCGGTCAGCAGTTCGGTGTTGACGATCAACACGCGCGCCATGGCGGCGAATCCGCACCAGGTTTGGTCGGACGCGCGTAGCTCGGCGGGAAAACCCGGATCAATTTTCCAGGCGTGCGACGCCAGCATGTTTTGTTGTTGCAAGTCGATCATCAAGAACGGATCATCGGTCCAAACTAAATCGGGTTGCTCATCACACAAGGTTTCGATCGTATCATCCGTGCGGCCCGTAACGAACGATGCCAACGGACGTATCTGCTTTTCCTCGGCGCGATGGAACGCGGCCAGGACGGGAGCCGCAATCTCTTGATCGACCGTTGCCCAAATCACAACTTCGGGTTCAACTTGCGAGCCGCAGCCGATGATCCCTGGCGACCACGTCAACAACAGCAACCACGCGCAGCTAGAATGGCATGATGCGAAACGCACAACTTTCTCCGCAGGGATGGCGACGCGAACTTCGATGTCTTTGCGTTTGGATCGTCGCCGCTTTGTTCGTTTTTGGCAAGTGCTCCGCGAGCGACGGTTTGACGACGATCAATGGGCGATATCTGCAATTGATCAGCGATTTGCCGCCTTCGCCGGTGCACGAATCTTATGTAAAGGCTTTCGACGAAGCGGTTCCGCTGTGGTTGGCGTACTTCAATCGCGATGCCGCTGCGGTGGCTGATTGGCGAATGACGGGGTATTTGATGAGCGACAAGGCGGCATTCGAAGGGCGCGGTTTGGTGACCGCGTCACTACCGCCGTTTACGAACGCCTTTCAGTCCGGCAACAATTTGTGGGTCGTCAATCAACCGAGCGACTACTACACGACGCTGCTGTTGTTGCACGAAGGGGTTCATGGAATCGCGTTCCGATTATTCGGCGGAGCGGGTCCACCGTGGTACATGGAGGGCACGGCGGAGTTCTTGGCCACGCACCTTCAAGGCGACGATGGGCTGCGCATCGGAATCGTTCCTCAGAGCCAAAAGGCGTCGATGTATTGGGGACGGCTAGGTTTGATCGCACAACGCCGCGACGAGGGCCAGGTGCCAACGATCGAGTCGGTGATGCGATACGGCGACACTGCACATCGCGAAGTCGAGCCGTATGCTTGGAGCTGGGCGGCGATCACGCTAATGGAAATGTATCCTGAGTATCGCGAGCGACTGCGCGGCGCTGCGATTCGCGGTCGCGACCAATCACCGCAATTCACTCGCGAGTTTTACTCCGAGTTGAAAGACCAGTGGCCAAAGTTGGTCGCGAGGTGGCACTTGCTTTGCGACGATTTGGATTATGGTTTTGATCCGGTGCGGCACCATGTCGACTTGCCACCAACATCAGTCCCCGCACCCGCAGGTGAAGCGACAATGAAGTTGGCCTGCGATGCGGGTTGGCAGGCCGTTGGCTTCGTGGTGCGCAAGGGCCAACGAATCGAAGTCCGGGTCACCGGCGAGTATCGACTAGGCGAAGATCCACGTTGGCGCAGCCAAGCGGACGGCGTGACAATTGAGTATCACCGCGGCAGGCCATTGGGATGCGTTATCGGGTGTGTCGTTCCTCTATTCGGGTCAACGGATCGCTTTCTACCAAAACTTGATGTCGTGACGATTGGCAGCAAGCATGAAGTCACCGCGCCGGTGGATGGATGGTTGTTGTTGAAGGTGAATGATCAGGCGGGTGATTATGGGAATAATCAAGGCAGTCTCGACGTTGTAATGCGGCAAGTTAATTAGTGCTGCGTTTCAGAGTCGTGAACGAAATGGCCCTAGCCACCGGCAGCGCGACATACCGGCGGCTAGCGCCGATCCGCGCACTTTGTGAACGTAGTGAATTCCAGCGGCACGACGGCGGAGCCTCGTGGAACACTGGTCATTCTTTTGTTTCGGCGGGGACGATTTTGGCGAGTTGCCGATTGACGATTGGCAAATAGGAAAACTTGGTCTTGCCAACCGAATCGTCCCATCGCATCCACTTACGCAACAATGCCGCTTCGGGGCTTTCGTCCCAATTCGACAAGATTGCGACCAAGTGCTCGCGAGCCATTTTGGGGTTCACGTTCGATTCATCGACACCCCAATCACCAGCGTAGATGCCGGATAACATCCAGTGACCACGACGCCGCGTGGCGCTGGGTTGATTGGGTTTGAGCATCGTTTCGTAGGCGGCGATCGCGGCTACCACATCATGAGCGACCAGCAGCGAATAGTCAGCCTCGATTTCGATCGCCAAGCTCTTGTTGGCGACATCACGACGACCGCGATAGGCACGCGATAACGACGCGCCCATCTCTTTCATTGCCGCGCTGGCCTTCTCGCCGTCATTGATTCCGTAATAGTAGGCGGCCATATTGAAGTTAATGTTGGAACGCAGCCATTGGACCAATGGATTGCGCGGTTCGGCTGCAGCTGCAGCCTCGACGCTGGTCGACGCCTTGGTTAGCAGTTCAAGTGATTCGGCGCTACCGGCGGGCAGACCAAGGGATTGCTCGAGCGCCTCGATCGTGGCGAGAACTTCCTTGCGTGTCGCGGGTGTGGCGGCCAGCGGTTGGTCGAGCACGCTGGTTTCGAGCGACTGTTCGATCCGCTTCATTAATCCACCCAGCGGTCCGTCTTTCTCGGTTGGCGAAGCGGCGGCTGCGGACAGCAGCACGCGCGTCAATGAGCCTTCGTCGCCGCGAAGCGAAACTTGCACAACTTGATTGCCGTCGCTGCGCCGGTACGCGGCAGTCTGCACCACCGGACCCTGCGGCTGCAGCGATCCCCAAATCACATAATCGACGCCCAACCGGGCCGCCAGAGCTCGCAACGTCTGGCTATCGTCAACCTCGTCGGCACGCATCCGCCGCAGTTGCTTTTGGATATCAATTGGACTGACGACGCGGACGCCCGGCACGCTGGCAAAATTGTTTCGCAGCGCCGTCGATACTTGAACGGCTGGGTCTGCCGGGTCAAAGCTCATTTGGTCCAGCGGCAAATGCGGCACGATCGCGACTCGAACCTCACTGCGCGACGATGCGGGTTGCTCCGCCGTGGGCCTTGCCTCGATCGACATCGTCTTCAAATCGCCGCGTGTGATCGGATCGATGGCGATGTATTCGGGTTCAGGAATCCGGCTGGCATCGAGGATTGCGGACCGAATGTCGGGATAGGACAGATCAAGCATCAGTCCGTCGGTGCCGGACGCAAGCGAGTTCATGAACGTACGCGTTTGGTCAATCGCTTTGTCATAAGGCTCCATCACGTTCTTGTCGCTGGTACAGAGGACGCAATTGATACGAATCGATTTTCGCGCCGCCAGGGAAACGAGCAATTCGGTTGAATAGCGGCGGCGGGCTGTCGGGTATTGTGCATCGCTGAACGTTTCGTCGTATGGCGGTGCGTCACCAAACAACATGATCCAGCGGCTGGTCTCGGGATCGGTGGACCAAGGCAATTGCGACAACGTCGCGTGCAGTCCAACGTCGGCCAGCTCGTGAAAAAACGGAGCGCCGCTTTCGGGCACGATCTGCTCGACCGCAGCCGCAATGGCCAACGTGTCGCGCGAAAACGCGTTCAGCGGAATCGAGACTTCCCCCGACGGCGAACCGTTGTCGCGATACACCACCAGCGCGACTTCAACCTCATCGCCGCGACAACGACGCAAGTCTTCGACCATCGCATTGATCGATTGGCGAACACCGGCCAACTCGCCCGCCATGCTGTCCGTGCCGTCGACAACAATCGCCATCTGCAACAACGTGCCACCCTGCTCAGCAAGGTCCAGAAAACTTCGCTGCAGCAAGCCCATCGTCTTTTGCTCAGGAGCTCGCGACGGCGAAAAAATGCTTCGCAGAGCCGCCGATGCTGTCGATGGATCGGCTTCCTGGGCAACGACCGGTCGGCTTGAATGACAAGCCAAACACGTTGCGATGACAAGCACAGCAGGTTTGATCGCAACGGCTAAACGAGTCGTAAGATAAGTTGCCAAGATGATATTCCCATCAATAAGTGCGAAGAAACGTCGCAACGGCGCAATCCACTGCGCCCACCACCTTGTTATAGTAAATCATCGAGTCCGTGGGGCAGCGCAGCAAACACTTCGAGTCTAATCCAATGACAATCCGCATGTTCGTTCTATTTTGGATTGTCATCTCGTTGTGCCAATCGCCTCACTTGTTGGCACAGACGCCTGACGAATCTCAATTGCCAACAACCAGGCCGCCGGCTGTTATACCGCCTGAAAATCAATTGCCCACCGCAGTCGCACCGCTCCAAGATAACCTGCCCGACGAAGCGGCATTGCCCGGTTTTGCACCCGACGCCACGGCCACGGAGCGTGAATCAAGTTTGTCGCCGGGCACGCTGCGCCCGTGGTTGCGGCTGCGCTTCGATGGCCATACCGGCGTCATTCGTTCGCTGGGATTGTCTCAGGGCGGCGACTTCTTTGTATCCGCAGGCGAGGACAAGGACTTGCATCTTTGGGCTCGCCAAGCCGACGTCGCCAATCGCAATTGGTTTCATCGTCGCTTGGTTCGTTGGCAAATCGAACGCGGTCCACGGGGACGCATTTACGCGACCGCAACACAGGGCAACCTCGTCGCGATGGCCGGCCATGGCGCGACCGGTGCGCTGGGCGAGATCTGGATCGTTGATGCGACAACGGGAAACCTCGTCCGCTCGCTCGTTGATATTGATCGTGGCCATCGCCAGGTCGTCGCTTCACTGGCCTGGAGACCGCGGCCCGCCGATCAACCCAACGCCGCTCCGGCTTTGGCATCGATTGACGTGGAAGGTCGTGCGCTATTGTGGACGGCCGATGCGAACACTGGGATTTGGTCGCCACGCGTGATCGTCGCACCGGATCGCGAAACGTATGGAGCCGACATCGGTGCGGCCTTGGCTTCGCGGCGACGCTTTGTGCCACTGGCATTTTTCGGCCCGTACCAATTGATGATGCCGCGTTACGTTCGACCCGCCGCCGGCCCAGCCGAACCTGCCGGCGCGGCGATCTGGCAATTGCAGCGATATAACTTGACGACTAACCAATCAGACCTGCTCGCCGTCGATCACGTCGATATGGTCACGGCCATGACGGCAAGCGATGATGGCAAGCAACTCGCGACCGCCGACGCGGGCGGACGAGTTTGGCACTGGACATTCGGAACCGATCCGGCCCGTCCAGTTTTGCAATCGTTTGATACTCCACAGCACGCGGCGCTGGCGATGGACTTTTCGGATTCGGGCAAGCGGCTGTTGGTAGGTCGCGCTGCGGTGCCGCGCAAACTCGATGCCGCCCTGAACGCCACGCTCGAGTGGTTCGACACCTCGGTTGCCGACCGTGTGCCAATTCAATTATCAGCTTTGCAAGTCTCTAATCATGTTTGGGGATGCGCCTACGATGACGAGACCTCAACGATTTTAAGTACCGATGCGAACCGGATTACGGTGCATCGAATCGTTGACGACAAGATCAATGCGGACACGATTCAAACACTCGCACCGCCGGTCGGTCCGGTACGGCGAGTGGCCTTTGCACCGGCATCGCCGCCGTATCGTGTGGCAATCGCGAGCGACACTTCAGCCGATGGTGGCGCGGACTTCAGCAATGTGTTTGACCTGTCGGCGATCCGTTTGGAACCCAGTGCCGCCGGTGACAACGTCCAGGCAGCAAACTGGGTTGACCCCAACGCTGCGAAAGGCAATTGGGATGTGCGGCTGGAAGTCGATGGCCAGTTCGGCGAACGGAACTACCTTTACGAAGGCGAAACCAAACGATTTATGTTCCCGCTTTTGGGCGAATTGCACGGCTTGGTCAGCAGCACCGCTTGGTTAGACGACTCGGCGGCAAAACGAAGCGTCGTCATTCTCGGCACCGACGGGCGCAACAATCTCTATGCCTATGAACTGGTCCCCGGTGGCGAGCCGAAGCTGCTGAGACAATTTCGCGGTCACGGTGGAACGGTGATGTCGATCGGTGTCTCGCCCGATGGTCGGTATGCGGTCAGCGGCAGTGACGACGCGACGGCTTGCGTTTGGAAAATCGAAGACATGTTTAATCTCGATGAAGTTGTTAATCGGTGGGGAGCGTCGTTCGAGGTTCGTGATGATCGCGTCTTTGCGATCGATGTACGCAAAGACGGGCCACTTTACTTTCGCGGCGTGCGTGATGGCGACCAACTGGTCAGCATGGATTGGATCGACGGCAACGAGACCGCAGCGGCGACTGACCCCAAGGCGGCTGACTCCAAGGCAATCCTTGATGCATTGTCCGGCACGACGTTTGACACCTTGGTCGTGTTTCAATTTTCACGTTTTGGTCGTCGGCGCGAAGCGTTTCAGAGTTTTCCAGTCTGGCAATCGGTGGCCACATTTTTTGTCGATCGCAATCGCCAGTGGGCGATCTGGACGCCCGCTGGATTCTATGACGCATCCTTTGGTGGCAACGACTTGTTCGGTTGGCAAATCAATCGCGGGATTTCGACATTGCCAGAATACTTTCGCGCCGCACAATTTCGCCAACGTCTGGAGAACCCAGCGGCGATGCGCCGGCTGATGTCCGCCGGTGACCTGTCGACGGCAATGGAAAACAGCATCAGCGGCATTGCACCGCCGCCGGGCGAAGGTGCGATTGTCAATCAAATTCTCAGCAAGCCGACAATCCGCCTGGTCAAGCCCGCAGCGCTGGCTACCGTGACGGGTGGCAGCGTCGAAGTCGAAGCCGAAATCACGGTGCCGCGTGGTTCGGTATTGCAACCGCCCAAGGCTTTCGCCGGTGGTGTGCCAGCGATCAATCGCGAACTACTGTCTCGCGACGACGTCGCCGAGCAGGATCGATATGTCTACAAATGGACCGCGAACTTGCCCAGCGACGACCGCGTGTTGCTCGAGATCATTGCGGCCACGGATGCCGGTGTGACCGACCGCGTGGCGATTGATTTGCTCAACGAAAGCAAGCCACCATCGCGATTGCCGCGCATGTATTTTCTCGCCATCGGAGTCAGCCAATATGCCGATCCGCAAATTCAAAAACTCGATTTCGCCGCCCGTGGCGCAGGCGTGATGGCGGATTTGATGCGCGATCAAACCACCGGCTTGTATCGCACGACGATCAGCCAATTGACCGACAGCGATGCGATTCGTCCGCTGTGGCGAGACTACACGGCCCAGGCGGCCCGAGAGTTATCTGGCGACGTAGGGCCGGACGATTTGGTCGTGATGTACCTGTGCGGTCATGGACTGCGCGATCGGCGCACCAATCAATGGTATTTTGTCACCGCAGATGCGCGGTACAACGACTTGATGAACGACCGTTATGACGACTTGTTGTCGTTCGCTGATTTGGCGCTGCTGGGTGAACTGCCATGTCGCAAGCTTGCGATTATCGATTCGTGTCACAGCGGCGCGGTGCAGCCGGTGATGCGAAGCGATGATCTGAAGGCCGCCATGCGAATGTTGCAAGGCGACGTTGTCTTAACCATCACGGCGTCCGAAGGCGAAGAAGAAGCGGCTGAACAAGAAGATCGGCAACTGGGACGATTTACATCACATCTTGTCGATGCACTGGGTGGCCAAGCAGACCAAAACGCCGACGGAATCGTCACACTTCGCGAGACGATCGATCACATCATCCAAGCCGCAGCAGCCGATTCAAAAGCCACCGGTTTTGTCCAACACCCCACCGCCGGCCCCGCCGACCTACTGCAAACGCTTCAATTGCCACTAACCAAACCGTGACCATCGATTACAAAGCATGAATCGTGACCAATCGATTTGCGTTGGGAATAGCACCCAAGTAGCCAATCGTTTGACCCATCAGTTCTACTGAAATTGCTTGCTATAGAAGCTTGCAAAAGCTAAACTCTTCGGTTGAGTTCTTCCTTATTGGACAGCATGATCGAGCCCTTCACGGATTGCTTAACTTGTGACGCAGCCCAGAAAATCGTCGACCTGCGAGCAAACGAAAGCGTGCACCGTTATCTGACTGCGTTTCATTTCATTACGATCGTCCAGTCCAAGGCCCAACGCTTGTTGCAATCTTAGAGTCGGCAAATGGATGTCGCTACGCAACGGACCGTGCGAAATCGAGCCCGCAATCAGTGCGAGTATTGCCAGTTGCCACAAACGGCTACACCGTTTTTGACTTTTCACGTCGAGCACATTCAAGCCAAACAACACGTCAGCGAAGATTCATTGGACAATCTCGCATTGGCATTCCCAGATTGCAACCGATTCAAAGGGCCGAACCTCACTTCGCTTAGTTCAATCACGCGTAAAATCATTCGACTATTTCATCCACGCAACGATCAGTGGAGTGAACACTTCGAGTACGAGTCATCAGTCTTGGTCGGACTTAGGCCAATCGGCGAAGCGACGATTGACCTGTTGCAAATCAATTCCGATGAACAAATGAAATGCGTCTTGCACTGGGTGCCAATCGGGAGATGTGAAAGAAAATTGAATTCACCTAATACCACCACATCGAGTACGCGACAACGCGATCGATGGCTCGCTGCCGCCGCGCGAGAACCGTCCGATTCGAAGTTGACGTTCGGCTAACATCGCGCGAATGAAAGCTTGGTGCCAGCGACATTTTTCCGTTGCCTTTCATTCGACCAAAACTCGCCGAATCGGCATCGGCCAATCCAAATACGCCGTAGCTTTTGCGGATGGCACCATACGGAGTTTTTGTGCTTCGCGGCATTTGTCGCGACCAAAGAAAAGACAGCCAATTCAGATTGACGCGGCGGCATGCCCAATGTATCCTCATTGTATCTACATTAAAATTGATTTCTTAAGCAATTGTCGAGTGTGAAAATGGCGACGGTGCAAAAGTGGGGGAACAGCTTGGCGATTCGGATTCCAGCCGGACTGGCGAGGCAAATTGATTTGACGGATGGTTGCGAGGTTGTTTTGGCTCTCGGTGAAGGTGCATTGGTGATACGACCTGCCGGTGAACCAAAGCTCAGTCTTCGTGAGTTGTTGACTTCGTGCAAGCCATCGCAACTGCATGTTGAAACGGATTGGGGTAGCGACGTGGGTGCGGAGGATTCGTGGTCATGAATAAACCACGGACGAAATCTTACGTCCCCGATCGCGGCGATCTGGTTTGGATCAGCCTTCAGCCGACGGCGGGTCACGAGCAATCGGGGCGACGACCAGCCTTGGTGATTAGTCCCAAGTCTTACAATCGCAAAACGGGATTGTGCGTACTTTGCCCTGGAACCCGACAGACAAAGGGGTATGCGTTCGAGGTGAATGTGGCGGACGAGGGTGAACCTGCGAGTGTGATTCTGTCAGATCATTTGCGATGCGTTGATTGGAAGGCCAGAAAAGCCGAGCGAATCAAGCGAGTCAGTGATAATGCACTCTCGGCCGTAGTTGCAAGAATCCAAGCATTACTCATCGAACCAGACGTTTGATTGCGGGATGTCTATTCCGCTGCCTCGTAAATCACTTCGCTCAATTGATTTTCATCGTCGGTATGTTCCGAAATGAAGCAAAGATCAATGTCGCAAGACAAAATAACCTAACGCTGACCAAGGCCAGCGATTGGCCGCGAGCGCCTTCGGCGCATCGCCGACCGGGCTATTCCTCGGCGGTCCCTCCTGGGCAGAGCCCTCTGCCGCTTCACCCGACGCCGTCAGGGATATCAAAGAAAATCATCGGACATCGCAGCGATGCCTTAAAAACCTCCCTGCTGACAAGGCGTAGGCAGCATCGAAGTGCGTGCAGGGCTCGCCCCAGCAAGCCACGATCACCAACCAAATTCCCTGGAGGACCGTTTTTTGGATGGCACCAAACGGAGTTTTCGGATGCATAAAATACTATATTCATCAAAACAATAGTCTTCGACGCAAAGGAAATCGGCGTGCCAGTAAGGCGATTCTTGATAAAGGTGCGAACAAGTACGCCTTCATGAATCGAGCACGAAATCTTCTATGGGCATTGCTTTGCCAGGCGGTTCTAAACGATAAGGACCTGGAATGGTATTGCGATTAATACGGAACTCGTTTGGTTGTCGAGGCAAATTATACAGAATGGCTAGCGCAGCTTTCCACCTCCCGTGCAAGAATACTTATAGGCGATGCTGTTAAGCCGGAGCCTTATGCATCCAATGTGAAGGAAGAGAACTATAGCTTTCTAAGGACTCAAGTAGTCTTTAAGAAGTGCATGGGAGCAGCTCATTCTCGTTGGGGCTGGGTACAGCGTCGTTTGCGCTAATTCAGACGATTGCGAATTATCGTTCCCCGGCGATGGCCAGCCTCATCACCGCCACAAGTTTGTAGGGGTTCGCATTTTTACTTCGAATTCGTTGCACGAAGTTCTCGGGATTGAAGATCACACGCCACCGATGGTGACTGAAATTCATGCATTTTATTGCGGCATCCTAATGGCGAATGCGTTCGCGATGATTGTATTGTGGCGATGCGCAATCCTATTTGTGGCGCTGGTAGTCGGCGGATTGCCGTTGGCTGCAAGTAGTAAGGTGAAAGGAATCATTTTCGCATTTGAATTCTTTAAACTGGAATGTTGGTAACGAGATGGCTTGGTCGGACTAAGTCCGATCGGTATCTCGAGCATTGATTGCTTAATACCACTGCATCGAGTACGCGACAAAGCGATCGATGGCTCGTTGCCGAGCCACTGCGTCGCCGCGATACGTCGCCCACTTCGATTCGTTCTTGGCAAGCTCGGGATACAGCATCGCCTTGGCACCCTCGAATTGCGTCCAATGCCAATCACCGTCGCGCGAGAACCGTTCGATTCGAAGTTGACGTTCGGCTAACATCGCGCGAACACCCTCACGAATCTTTTGATCCTCAGTATCGATCAACTGCAACAACGGAAAGACTCCTTCGTCATCAATGGGCTTGACCGCGATCATCACCGCCGGGTGCAAGCGGCCTTGCCGGATTCGTGCCGCATTGTATCGCTGCGCCACATAATCAACTGGGAACAACAAGTACGCCGTCACGGTCAAGAACAACGCAAGCAGTTGGAAGCGAACGAGCCACCAAAATGATCGCTCGCGTTTGATCTTGATGAGCACCAACACCAAGCCAATGACCACCACCGTGATGCCGAACAAGCCGATCGTTCGCATTCTCGTCATGCCGTTGTAGTTGATGTAAATGCCAAGCCGGTTGTAGACCGCAATCGCTAGTAGAAAATTCTCCAGCGACCAAATCCAAGCCAGGCTGCGGAGCCGGCTTAACCGAGTATCGGACAACATTGCACTGCTGAACATAAATGACAGAATCATTGTCGCTAGCGCCAGCGCGACCGTTAACCAAGCCGCTCCCTGGTGCGCATATCCGGCGTAATAAAAACCCGGTGGAAAGTCGCGCCGCCACAGCGTGACAAACTCAAAACACAGGTAAGCTGCAAACAGCACAATCAAAGTCCAAAGTGTGTTGCGAAACGCTTCATACAGTGGCGAGGGCGTGTCGGCTGGCATTGTTCGCATGGCATCCACCGGTCTTGGTCCGGCCATGAACAGCGGGCGAAGCGGGCGCATCAAACCGGCACCGATCACGAGGGCGAAAATGCAGAACGGCAATTCCCAGACTGAAAAGCCGCCAGCAAACTTCCAGACCCACGTTTGCCATTGTTTAAGTCTCCCGCCGAACCACTGGGCAAGATCGGGATTGGCAAACACGAACAAACTGCCAAACGCGATCGCCGCGATGATCGGAAACGTCAGGTTATTTCCAGCCCGCATCGCGCGAGCGTCATCAAGGTTGACGGTGCGCCAGGGACTGCCCAAGCAAACGCGGTACAGCCCGTCGATCCAGGCCCGAGCAGCCAATGTCACGCTTTCGATCACAAAGGGAAACTCACCGGCCGCGGCCAACGCCAATCCGGCCACAAACAACAGCCCGACAAGCCACAACAGGACGCCACCAGACCAAACCAAGCGAGCCGCAATCGCCCACAGAATTAGCGCCACGACCATGGCGGTTTTGCGCTTGGCCCATTGGCGACAGCCAAGCAGAAAAACAAGTGGCGCGAGTGCCAGAAAAACTGCGGGCCCCGTCATGCCAAGCGTGCGAAAGATCGACCAATCGGCCAGCCCCGCCCACAGTATCCAAGACACCACATCGCGCAGCGAAGCCGCTTCACGGGCGATCAAAACTGGCTGGGGCGAATCAAGCGGTAACGGCGAACTTGAATCCAATCCGGTTGCATCAGTCGCCATGATCGCGTTGCTTGCTGGAGAGATAGAGCCATCGCCAAGTTTTTATTACGCACTGAGCTCGCCAGTGGTTTGCGGCTGACGCTTACTGGGTGACTTTTCTTTTCTTCGGCGGATCAGATTTCAGCGGCCACGGCAAGACGCCAACGCGACCGGCCCAGGCATGCCACAGCGCCGACATCGACTTCACTCGCTGCGGGTCACCGGCGGCAAGGTCGTGTTGCTCGGTTCGGTCCGCGGCCATGTCATAAAGTTCCCAGCCGAGCAGATGCATCGAGACGAGTTTCCAATCGCCCAAACGTACGGCGCGATTGCCTTCGTGTTCCCAAAAGATCGGTTCGTCACGTTGCAGTGGTTGCCCCGCGAACGCAGCAACCAAACTCGTCCCTTCGAGTGGCTGAATTGCCTGACCGGCGAACTGTATCGGGTACTCGGCACCGGCAATCTCCGCGCAAGTCGCCATGATGTCGATCAAGTGACCCGGCTGCGGTTCCAACTTGCCGCGCTGCGCCGGCGTGATCCCTTGCGGCCAGTGCGCAATTAACGGCGTACTGATCCCGCCTTCGTGTTCCCAGTGTTTATATTCGCGAAACGGCGTGTTGCTGACCGTTGCCCAGTCACGACCGTAACCGATGTAGGTGTCGGCCGGTCCAGGCATAACGCCGCCACCCTGGCGAACCGGATAACCATCGCGGGTTTGTTTGGGGATCATATCGGGCTGCAAATAGTCCGCCGCCAGAGGAGGCAATGTTGGTGATTCCGCACGCGGTTGGAACTCAGCACCGCGTCCCATGCCTTCGGCGCAACCACCGTTGTCTTGAAGAAAAAACACCAATGTGTTGTCGTATTGCCCGTTGGACTTCAGCGTGTCGACCAAACGTCCCAATCCTTGGTCCATGCAATCCAGCATCGCTGCGTAAACTTCCATGCAGCGCGCTTCGCACACCTTGTTTTTGATTTGCTCCCAATCGCCAACCTGGGATTCAAGTTGCCACTTCGGATCAATCAGTCCGAGCGTTTGCATTCGTTTGACACGAGCGGCTTGGACGGGTTCATATCCCGCGTCGTACTTGCCGTGGTACTTGGCAATGTCAGCTTCTTTGGCGTGCATGGGCCAGTGAGCCGATGTGTGAGCCAAATACATAAAGAATGGTGTGCCGGTATGTTGTTGGTGGTGCTCATTGACGAAACGCGCGGCGTGGTCGTTGATTGCGTCGGTATAATAAAACTCTTCCGGTTGATATTCGGGATCGGCATAAGGTGAAATGAATTCGTTGTCGCGGGTCAAGGTGTTGGGATCAAAGAAGCTACCCGCACCGTGGATGGTTCCATAGAAGCGATCGAAACCGCGTTGCAATGGCCAATTTGATTTATCCGCTTCGGATTTTGGTTTGGTGACCTTCGTGACGTGCCATTTGCCGGCCATATACGTCGCGTAGCCGCTGGTTTTTAGTAACTCAGCAATCGTGACGGCGCGGCGACTGAGTTCGCCCGAGTACGCAGCCGATCCGGTTGCCGGTCCAACACCGTCAACCATGTGCCCGATACCAGCTTGATGCGCGTACAGTCCGGTTAACAACGACGCCCGCGTCGGACAACAACGCGCCGTGTTATAGAACTGAGTGAACCGCAATCCGCCGCCGGCAAGTGCGTCGAGCGTCGGTGTCGCGATTTCGCCGCCAAAGCAGCCGATGTCCGAGTAACCGACATCGTCAGCCATGATCAAAATGATATTCGGTCGCGCCGCATCGGCGGCCTGGGTGCTTGTCCCAATTGCGGCGGCACCTATCAACAGTAGAAGTCGCCAATGTGAGGAGAAAATAGAATTCATATCTTTGCCGCTTTCCTTTTGGCTGCCTTGGGCGTTTCATCGGTATCGACAACTGGAACCGGTTTGTCGGCCAAGATGGTTCGCATCAATTCCTTCGCCGCAACCACTTCGTCGCTTTGTGAATCGGTCACATCAGCATAGCCAGCTCCATCACGCGATTCACCGCAATCATAGAGTTGGCCGAAATCGTTCATCGAATTGTTTTCTAACAACCAACGTTTTGTCCGAACGATCCGTTGTGGTCCCAGGTAGCTGTAGATCCACTGGCGCAGCGGTTTGGCTTCGCCGCGCAGGTACGGCGCGAACGAGACTCCATCAATAATTTGGTCGGCGGGCAATTCGATTCCGGCGACATCGCAGATCGTTGGCACAATGTCGGACAGATCGACGAGTTCAGGAGATTGGCCAATTGGCTTGACCAAGCCCGGTCCATTGACGATGAACGGAACACGGGTGCCCATTTCGGTTGTTTGACCTTTGCCATTACCGCCGGTGCCGTTATCGCCAACGAACACAACGAGCGTGTTGTCACGTTTTCCTAACCGATCCAGGCCGGCGATGAGTTTGCCAATAATCTTGTCCGCATACTCGACATTGGCTTGCCAATTCTTGGCCGAGTTCTTAACGCGATCGTCAGCGGTTTTCGTGGTGTCGGGCGTTGCGTAATGCGGGCCATGTGTGAGAGTCATCGGATAGTAAACAAAGAACGGAGTGTCCTCGGATCGTGCGATGAAGTCGATTACGAAATCGGAGAAAATGTCGGGTCCATAATCGTCGGCACCGGTGTCAAGGTATTCGCCATTTTTGACAACACTGGGATGCCAATACCGAGCCGGTTTTTGTCCCGGTTCGCCTTCCCAGCCGCCGTCGTGTTTGATTCCGGCCGGCAGATTGTGATTGTAGGCCCACATGCAATACTGATCGAAACCACAATCACGAATCAATGTGGGATGCTTGCCCGAGAGTTGCCACTTGCCGGACTGTGCCGTGGTGTATCCGGCTTGTTGAAAGATTTTGCCAAAGGTCTGATGACTGGCGATGTCATCGACACCAAGATCTCCCCTCACCGGGCCGCCGGGGCGACCGGGAAATTGATAGACGCCGTTGTGATGACCGTATTGGCCCGTCATCAATTGGAACCGAGTCGGATGGCAAATCGGTGTTGCGTAACCCGTGGTGAACCAAATGCCTCCCCGTCCCAGCTCATCCAGATTTGGTGTTTGGTGAGTCGGATGACCGTACAGCGACAATTCGTGCGCACCGATGTCGTCACACAAGACCACCAGCACGTTTGGCCGCTGGGCAGCGATCGCGGATGTGGCAAGACACGCGACGAAAATCAAAAGCAGATTTCTCATTGAAATTTCTCGGAAGGGTGCGGTGGGTCAGCTTCACAATTTACTCAGCTCGGCTTGCGATTGTCCCGAAACAATTGGGACAACTGTTCTACAATTGGCGATTCTAATAGTGCGGTGGCTTTTCTTCTTCGAGCGTTGGCGGGCCAATTGACGAGTCAGGGCGACGACGCAGCTCGGATAGTTGTTTGTCCAGCCGGTCGATCACGCGGCTGAGTTTTAGTAGCTCCTGAGATTGTGCGGTGACGACTTGATTGAGCTGCTCAACGGTTCGCTGATTATGGGCAAGTTCGATCTCCAGCGAATCGATACGTTTGGTTAGCGGGTCCATCAGGCGGCTCGTTGCGAAAAGCAGGTCCAGTCCTTCGGCATACGGCCAAAACCGTTATTATGGCGAAATACGTATTCCGTTCGACTTATTGTTTGGCAGGTAACTTGTGGAAAGTCCGTCTCGCAGTGGCGTGTTCGACGCCGGCACCGATGAACGCGTCCAGCGTTTCTCCGAAAGCATTAGTTTTGATTCACGGCTGTACCGACATGATATTCGAGGCTCGATCGCGCACGCCACCATGCTGGCCAAACAACGCATCATTTCAACCGAAGAATGTGACGCGATCACGCGGACGCTCAACGAGATCGAAATTGAGATAGACAAGGGTCTGATGCCGTTTCGGATCGAGCTCGAAGATATCCACATGCACATCGAGCAGACGCTGATCGATCGTCTTGGCGATGTCGGTCGCAAGCTGCATACCGGGCGCAGTCGCAATGACCAAGTCAGTACCGACACGCGGCTGTGGGTGCGTGATGCACTTGATCGCGTCGACGCAAAGTTGCGTGACTTGCAATTGGCATTCCTGGGACGCTGCGATGCCGACATGGATGTGGTGTTACCGGCATACACGCATTTGCAACGCGCGCAACCGGTGCTTGCACCGCATTATTGGTTGGCGTACATCGAAAAGTTCGCGCGCGATCGCGAACGGATTGCGGATTGTCGTCGCCGCGTCAATCGTTGCAGCCTCGGCGTGGCCGCAGTTGCGGGGACAACGTTGCCAATCGATCGTCGCCAAACCGCCGCGTCGCTTGGCTTTGACGGCATCACGGCGAACAGCCTGGACACCAGCAGCGATCGCGATTTTGCACTCGAAAGTGCGTTTGTCTTGTCGGTCATCGCGGTGCACCTGAGCGGCTGGGCGGAGGAATGGATACTATGGAGTACGGTCGAGTTCGGCTTCATCAAAATCCCTCATGCGTTTTGTACGGGCAGCAGCATCATGCCGCAAAAGATCAATCCCGACGTGCTTGAGCTGACTCGCGGCAAGTCGGCTCGCGTGATGGGCAATTTGCAAACGTTGATGTTGCTCGTCAAGAATTTGCCGTTGGCCTACAACCGTGATCTGCAAGAAGACAAGCCACCGCTGTTTGATTCATTCGATACGATCGAAGCTTGCTTGGAACTCGCCGCACCGCTGGTCGCCGGAACCGAAATGCGGCGTGATTCGATCGCCGAGCGTTTGGAAAAGGGCTACCTCGACGCGACAACATTGATGGAATGGATGATTGCCAAAGGCACGCCGCAGCGCACCGCGCATCACGCCGTCGGTGCCATCGTCGGCGAAGCCGCTGGCCGCGGAGTGCCGCTGGTCGATATGCCCATCGACGTGATGCAGCAGCACGCGGATGTGATCGATGAATCGGTGCGAAAGCATCTCGGTGCCGCCAACGCGGTGGCCGCTTTCAAAAGCGAAGGCAGCACCGCTCCGGCCCAAGTTGCCCAGCAGGTGGCGGCCTGGAAAGCTCTTCTCAAAATTTAGCAATCGGTAGCAATCATGCAGTATCCCATCGAGCTTCGTTTTCGGCTGTGGACGATCGGCCAACAGATCACCGCCATCGATGCCCAGGGCAACACGCTGATGTTCATCAAACAAAAGATGTTCCGGTTTAAGGAGAAGGTCGAAGTCTTTAGCGATTCAAGCCAACAAAAGCTGCTGTTTCGGATCGATGCCGATCGCGTGATTGATTTCAGCGCCAACTATCACTTCACCGATGCAGCGGGAAACGATTGGGGTGCGGTTCGTCGCCAAGGGATGAGGTCGCTATGGTCGGCTCACTACGACGTGATGCAAGAAGGTCAGGTCGACATGACGATCGAAGAAGAAAGCCCGATCAAGAAGGTCGTCGAAAGCCTACTGGCCGAGATTCCGGTGGTGGGATTGATCGCGATCTATTTACTGAACCCAAGTTATATTGTGCGTCGTCCTGACGGCTCGAACGTGTTGCGATTGATCAAACGCCCGGCGGTTTTCGAGGGCAGATATACGCTTGAGAAATTGACGGAGTTACCCGAAGACGATGAGTTCCGGTCCTTGATGTCGTTGATAATGTTAGTGCTGTTGGAACGTCGGCGTGGTTGATCAAAGCATATCCATGGGATCAATGTCGACGACGAATTGAATGTCGTCTTTGGCGTTGGTCGCAACCGATGCTGTGCCACGACGGATCGTTTCGCCGAGCGCGCCGCTGTCGGTTGATTGCAACAACAGATGAAAGCGATGTTTGCCGCGCAGCTTCGCAATCGGCGGCGGTGCTGGGCCAAGAATCCGAACCTCGGCACCCAATTTTTGCCGCGCCGCTTCAAGACTTTGTCTCAGGTTATCGGCGAACGCTTCGGTCGTTTCTTCCTCGGGTCCACGAACAATGATGCGGGCGACGCTGCCCAGCGGTGGGTAGTCGAACTTGCGGCGTT
Organism: Pirellulaceae bacterium; assembly: GCA_041753075.1. Lineage (GTDB taxonomy): Bacteria > Planctomycetota > Planctomycetia > Pirellulales > Pirellulaceae > UBA6163. The sequence goes on along the minus strand of JBGSVE010000149.1, from coordinate 6,272 downwards.
GGATGATCTCGCCTTTGGCAAAGCCGTCAAAATCATGTTGTGACGCCGCAATGATCGCTGGATGCTCGGGCGAAAACGTTTGCACAATCACTTGCCCGCCACGATCCCCGCGCCCGGTTCGACCAGCGACCTGTGTGACCAATTGAAACGTCCGTTCGGCTGCGCGGAAGTCCGGGAAATGTAGCGCGCTGTCGGCATTGATAACACCAACGAGCAGCACGTTTGGGAAGTCGAGCCCTTTGGCGATCATCTGCGTACCCAGCAAAATCTTGATGTCGCCATCGCGGAACGCAGACAAGACGCGTTGATGGCTGCCCGGTCGCCGCATCGTGTCGCTGTCCATTCGCGCGGCGGCGACTTCGGGAAAACGTGCTTTGACTTCGACCTCGAGTCGCTGCGTGCCCATGCCGCCATAGCGAATGCCATCGTAGCGACACGCTGGACACCATGGCGGCGTGGCGATCGTATAGTCGCAATAATGACAAGCCGCTTTGCCTCCGTCGCGGTGATGGGTCAGCGGCATGTCACAATCGGGACACGCGACGACGTGACCGCACGCGGGGCATTGGATCGTGGTTGCGAAGCCGCGGCGATTGAGCAGCAAAATGACTTGGCCATCGTCCTTAAGTGTTTGCGAAATCGCGGCGGCCAACGGACGGCTGATCGCACCGCCGCCACGCTCGTCGCGTTGACGCAGATCAACCAACCGAACCGCGGGCATCGGTCGATGGTGAATCCGATAGTCCATGCGAATCAATTCAGCGTGGCCGGTTTGGGTTGCGTGCCACGATTCCATACTCGGCGTCGCCGTGCCGAGAACTAGCGGTATACCGGCCAGCGCGGCGCGGCGATGGGCAACACGACGGGCGTGATAACGTGGTTGGGTGTCCTGCTTGAACGAGGCATCGTGTTCTTCGTCGATCACGATCAAACCCAAGCGGCGCAGCGGTGCGAAGACGGCGCTGCGTGGGCCGACGACAACCTGGACCTCGCCGCTGCGAATGCATTGCCACTGGAAATGACGCTCCGATGGCGACATTTGGCTGTGCAGCACCGCCACACCATCGAAACGACTCTCGAAGCGGGCGCGGGTTTGTGGTGTCAGGCTGATCTCGGGGACCAGCACAATCGCACCGCGACCAAACCGCACGACATGCTGGATCGCGCGAATGTAGACTTCGGTTTTGCCGCTGCCGGTGACGCCTTGCAACAACAACGTCTTCGCCTGGCCCGAATCGATTGCGGCAATCACGGTCGCCAGCGCCGCGGTTTGTTCGCTGGTCAATATTTCGATCGGCTCGGTCGGCTTGGCCGCGATCGTGCGTGGCATTCGGGATTGATCCGCCATGACGCGGCGCGATTGAGTTTGCACCAATCCTTTGCGAATCAATTGGCGGATCGGTCCCTCGGTACACTCAGCTTCGACGGTCCACTGGGCCATCGACATCGGTGCGGCGGCGGCGATCAAAAACCGCAATGCCGATTTTTGTTTTACCGGCAGCGCATCGACGATTCGGTCATCAAGCGATGTGGCGTCCGGCGTAAAAATAGTTTGCGATCGCGTGCCGGCGGCGGCGCGGACACCGGCGGGGACCAGCGTATCGAACACGACTCCGGCGGGCGTTTGGTAGTAGTGACTGATCCACATCACCAATTGAATCAGCGGCCCGTCGCACAACGGCTCGGCGTCGATTGCATCGATCACATCGCGCAGCGTTTGGCCGCGAACGGTTTGTTGCTTCCTTTCGACGCACCAACCGAGCATTGGTTTTTTGCGATTTCCCAGCGGCACGCGAACTCGCATGCCGGGCTGGATCGTTTCGGCCAGCGCCGCCGGAATGCGGTAATCAAAGGGCCCGTGCGGTGCTTCGGCGAACACGATCGAAGCCGTCAGCGCGTCCTCGGCGTCAACCAACTCCCACGGCGGCGGCGCGGTATCAAACAACACCGCCTGATCCTCGGGCAATCGTTTCGGTGTTTCGGCGGGCATCGTAATCGTGAGCATAACGTATCTTCCCTGTGGTGTTGCGACACGTTTATCGTCGTCCAGCACCGTGACACGTCTGGTCAAAGGCAATCGCGAACTTTATCGTTTGGTCCATGCGAATAGCAATTTTTGGCGGTTCATTCGATCCGGTGCATCTGGGGCATTTGTGGATGGCTGAGTTCAGCCGTGAAGCGATGCAGTTGGACGAGGTGCATTTTGTGCCGGCGGCTACTTCGCCGCTAAAGCCGCATGGTCCGGTCGCGACGAACGAACAACGGATCACGATGCTGCGGCTGGCGATCGCTGGCCATGCGGCGATGCAGATTGACACGCGAGAAATCGATCGCGGCGGCACCAGCTATACCGTGGATACGATCAAGAGCATTCAACAACAGCGGCCTGCGGACACGCTGTTCATGCTCGTTGGCAGCGACGCGCTTAACACGCTCGACCAATGGAAATCGCCGGCCGAGCTGTTGTCGATCGTCACACCGATCGTGCTGCGTCGCGGCGGCGAAGCCGATCCGGATTGGGATTTGATCGCTCGGTTGGCGGGCTCAGATCGCGCGAATGAAATCCGCGCTGCCACAATTGAGTTGCCGATGATCCAGGTATCCAGTCGCGACCTTCGCCAGCGCGTCGCGCTCGGTCAAAGCATTCGTTACCAGGTGCCGGCCGCGGTCGAGGCGATGATCGCGGCGGAGACGCTTTATCGCAGGTAGTTGACCTGCAGGATCGCTTCGTAATCAAACTGCTCATCCAAGCCATCGCGAATCGGCACCGACATACCTGGGGTCACGACCACGTGTTTGCCTAATAACAGGTGGGCACCGACGGTTGCGTTGAGGATGTTGAAATTCTCTTTCAAGTTTGACACGGCGATGCCCTCACCGGCGACTCGATCGGAACCTTGCAGCGTCCCGGTGTAGTGCAACTCGGCGTTGGCGACGACGCCTTTGAGCATTGCCGACGGCTGGCGGTTTTGGTGTACGATGCGATGGACCGAGGCGTCGACGTGGGCCAATGTCGAGTCGGTAAAGCGACCAATGCCTTGCAGTTGACCACCGCTGAAATTGGCCAGCACCGGATTGCCTTGGACATCGACGTCGAATTGCGTATATGTCTGGAAGAACGTCTTCGCATCGTAGCGACGCAGCAAGCCAAGGAACGGCAGGATGTGAACCGCTTCGTTCTCGATCCGCAACAGCTCGCGCTCGCCATTAAGTAATCTCGCATCGTCGGCCAGTGGCGCGGTGATTCCGCTGCCGCCGGTGAGCGTGAAATTGTCGGAGCGAAACAGCACCACTTTGCCAATGATCGTCGCGTTGCCGAGTTCAAAATCGCGGGAACCATTGCTGCTGATCTGTTGGCGGCTGGAAAAGGTGCCAGCCATTGGCAATCGAACTTCGACCGAAACGAGGTCATCAATCAGCACACGCTCGAATCCCAGCACATAGCGACTGACGTCACCCAGGCCGCCGAACGTATCATTGAAAAAGCTGTAATTGAAGAAGCAGCGGTCACGAACCTCGGGACTGAAGTTTTCCGAAAGCTTGGATCGTCGGGACGCCGCGTCAGGACCGGCGATGATGACGTTTCCATTGGCGTCACCGACGCCATCCAGGCCGTAGCTGTAACTGATGAACCAAGACTCACCGTCGGCAAACACGCCGTCGGCTGCTTGTTGGCTGCTCGGGCTATTGGTGTAGGTTGCGGTGCCGCCGCGAAATACAAACCCAGGCCCGGGCGAAGTCGGCGCATCGGTCGGCGGGAACGGTTCGAGAATGTCAAATTGGTCGATATCGCCGTCGCCCGAAATGTCTTGGCCCGTTCCCGATTGATTGAAAATGTCGTTCGGAGTGCCACCGCTAAAGTCGAATCCGATCACTGACGAATTTCCTGAACCGGTCAGAATTGTGCCCGCCGAGAAGAACTCGGTGCGGACGTCTTGGATATTTCCAATGATCGAAACACCACCGCCGAACAGGTCGCCGATCATCGTTGGTGCTGCCGAGAACGAACCCGCCGTCGTCCCCAGCGACGCGGACAGTCCGAGCGCTGCCGCGCCGACTCCGGGAGCGATCGGTGCAGGCCCAGCCAACGGTGGCGGAGCGAAATTGTCGGCCGATTGATTGCCGAGCTGATTCCCCAACGGATCGGCGAACGGTTGGCTTATCGGCGGTACGGTTTGGCCGTCGACGCCCGTCAATGGTTGCGGTTGCGGCAGTCCGGGTGGCGCGAATTGGTCTTGCGGAACGGCTGCTTGAGCCTGAACCACCTCGCCAGCGTCGCTAATCTCCGCGTCGACGAGTTGCCCCTGCGCCTGATTCGACACCTGCATCGCTGCACCAATTAAAAGTGCCAATGCCCAGCGTTTGCTGACTTTTGTGGCATGAATCATTCGCATTTTCGCCATCCTTGGAACATCCGGAACTACCGCCCTGCTGGTCATCTTCGTCAGATACCCTGCAAGAACTAGAACCCCTCCAATCCCAATGGCAAACTCACCCTATCTTCACACGCAATGTCGCTGCAAATCGTTGGGGAAATCGAAATCCACTGGGCCAATCCCGACGGTTAGCTAATTAAGATGATGGTTTTGAAATGAAAAGGCTTCAACATGATTTCCAATCGCTTGAAAAGTCTCGCGTGCCTCGGCTTGCTCGCCCTATTGCCACAGGTCCAGGCATTGGCTCAGGTCGCGGTGCCTGTAAATTCCGCGACCGACCCGGCGGACGATCCGTTTTTGCGCGAATTGATCCGACGCTCGCGGGGGGACAACGCGATGCTGGCAACGTCGATTGGCGATGCGTTGCGATTGAAGCTCGATGGTCTGGCCAACGGTTTTTTAGCGTCGATGGCGAAACGCAAGATTGCCGATGCCGAGCTAGCGCAGTTGGCCCAGCGAATCGGCACCGATCAACTGCTTCGTGTATCGCTCCAAGACCAATTCGCCGCGGAGGCAAAGACGCAAGCCAACGTACTGGTTGATGCGCTGCGGCGCGTTAATCAAGACCCCAAACGCATCGCGTCGTTGATTCCGAAATTGCTCAGCGCTAACGTTGACGAGCGACTTGGTGCCATTCGCGGCGTGCTGGCCGGTGGCAGCGAATCGATATCACCGCTGAGCGTCGCCGCCGCCAAGGCAACGGCCGCAGCGGAACGCGATGAGCTCCTGCGTGTGTTGTTGCGACTTGGCGATGGCGGTCCGGCGGCGATCAAGCAGTTGGCAATCTATGGCGACGACAGCCTGCGCGGCGGCGCGCTGCAGTCGCTGGTTCGACTGGGTGAAAAATCGGCTCGGCCCGTCCTCGTTGCAGCCGCATTCGACAAGCTGGCAACGGCCAATGAACGACAATTTGCAAACCAATGGTTGGCCGAACATTACTCGCCCCCACCGACATCGTCCGACGCCGAAGCGTATCTGCGTGATCGATTGGCGACCAAACGCCGTGACGCGAAATTGATCACCGATCCCGATACCGCAACCGAACTTTGGACGATTGCCGATGACGGATCGTCGGTCATGCACACGACCGTCAGTACAATCAATGCGGTGGGTCGCGGCATCATCGACGAAGCAAGATTGCTCAGGCGTCTGGGCGAGTTATCAAACGAAGGTCGCAATGCCGGCTTGGCGGCCGAATTGGCCTATCGTTATTTGCTTGATCCCTTGGCGGTGAATGATTCGAAAGCCGAAGTCGAAAGTCTTTGGGGACGCGATGCAATTTCCGGCCAGTCGCTCGGTCGGTTGGTCAACGAGGCACTGGCGAACGATGACCTTGTCGTGGCCGTGGCCGCAATGCAGATGATCGATGACACCTTGTCCAGTGATGCCGAATCGCTGATGACGACACACTCCGAAGTGCCGACGCCGTTGGTCGTTGCCGCTTCGCATTCACAACCACGAATCCGTTATGAGGCCGCGGCGGCGATTAGTCGGCTCGGTTTCAACCAACCGTACGCGGGCAGTTCTACGGTGCTGCAGCGCTGGATCGAGATGACGGCTTTGTTTCGCGAATCGTCAGCGTTGCTCGTCGAAACACGCATCGAAGTCGCTGGCCAGATCGAGCGGCTGTTGACTTCGATGGGTTACCGCGTCGAGGTTGTTAGTACCGTCGAGCAGGCCCACACGAGTTTGGTGCAAAAATCAAATACCTGTTCGACAATGTATCGAACATCCACAAGGCAACTATTGCGACTCACTGTCACAACGATTTGGGTATGGCTACTGCAAATACTCTTGCAGGAATCATGAATGGTGCCCGTCAGGCAGAAGTGACTA
>JBGSVE010000148.1:0-26829 GCA_041753075.1 Pirellulaceae bacterium | reverse complement strand
GCGTCCCCGCAGAGCTTCAGTCCGCTTCACCCGGCACGTCAATTGTACGGCACAGGATCGTCCTTCAGTCACTTTGGACACGGGAGCCATCCCTCAAAAAATCCAACAGCACATCCTGCCTATCCACGATAAACCCGGATGCACCGAAATAACTGAGCGATCACTTTTCTGCTCTGCTCGATCGCCTAGAGTCCAAACGTAGCGTCGTCGGCGTGATTGGCTTGGGCTACGTTGGTCTTCCTTTGATTGACGCCTTTATCCAAGCCGGGTTTACCTGCCTTGGCTTTGATGTTGATCCGGCCAAGGTCGCGCACCTGGACCAAGGCAAAAGCTACATCAAGCACATCGGCTCGCAACGGATCGAGTCGTGGTTGAATGCGAATCGGTTCTCGGCAACCACCGATATGAACCGCTTGGGCGAACCGGATGTATTGGTCATCTGCGTGCCCACGCCACTGGACGAAGCCCGCGACCCGGACCTGCGGTACGTCACCGGCACCGCCGATGAAATCGCCAAACAACTTCGCCCGGGCCAATTGGTCGTTTTGGAAAGCACAACTTATCCAACGACAACGCGCGACGTGATGGTGCCAATTCTTGAACGCAGCGGTTTAGCGATCGGCGAGGAATACTTTGTTGCCTACAGCCCCGAGCGCGAGGATCCCGGCAATCCGAAATTTTCGGCAGCCGGAATCCCCAAGGTCGTCGGTGCGATGGATGACCGCAGTTTGCAATTGGCCCGCACGCTTTACAACGCCGCCGTCGCGGGAACCGTTCCGGTCAGCAGTTGCGAAGTCGCCGAAGCGGCAAAGGTGCTCGAAAACATCTATCGCGCCGTTAACATCGCGCTGGTTAATGAACTGAAGGTGCTGTTCGATGCGATGGGAATCGACATTTGGGAAGTGATCGATGCGGCCAAGACCAAGCCGTTTGGCTTTCAAGCGTTTTACCCTGGGCCGGGCTTGGGCGGACATTGCATTCCGATTGATCCGTTTTACTTGTCCTGGTTGGCTCGCAAGTATGGCCAACCGACACGTTTCATCGAATTGGCCGGCGAAGTCAACCGCGGCATGCCCTTGTATGTGATCTCGCGGTTGGGCGACTTTCTTAACGAGCGATGCAAGCCGATTCGCAACAGTCGCATTTGCGTGCTGGGTGTGGCGTACAAAAAAGATGTCGATGACCCGCGCGAAAGTCCATCGTTTGTGTTGCTTGAACACTTGCTCGATCGCGGCGCGATTGTGACGTACAGCGATCCGCATATTCCGGCTTTACCGGCGATGCGACATCATCACCTGCCGGCGATGACCAGCCAAACGCTTACTCCGGAGTTCTTGGCCAGCCAAGATTGCGTCTTGATCGCAACCGATCACACGGCCTTTGACTATGCGGCAATTGTCAAGCATTCGATGTTGGTAATCGACACGCGGAACGCCACGTCCAAGGTGTCCGAGGGCCGCGAGAAGATTCGCAAAGCTTAAAATCAGCGGATATGTTGCCAAACATTCGCATTTTGCCTGTGACTTGGCGGACAAGTTGCCGTGACGCTGGTTCACAGTGTTGGTTCTTGGCTCGCTTGGCAGTAAACTACACAATCGCCTCAACGCCAAAATCAAGTCACGAAGTATTAGCAATCCTTCGTCCAAATCTATGTGAGCGGAATCAGTACTTTGAACGCAACGATCAAAATCACCGCTAACCACATCCGGTGCAACTTCACAGCGCTGGTGATTGTGGCAGCGTTCGCGTTCGTCGTCATAAACCAAGCTGGCAATCTCAATGCCGCCGAATCAACCGCACGCGAAGGCGAAGGTCCAGCCGTCGCTGTGGAGCACGAAGCGTTTTTCAGCGAATCCGTGTTGCCGCTATTGCAAACCCATTGCTTCAAATGTCACGCTGACGAACATGAGAAAGGTGGCTTGCGGCTGGATGTTCGCAGTCGCTTGATGATCGGTGGCGAAAGCGGACCGGCGATCGATTTTGACTTGCCTGCGGACAGTGTCTTGTTGCAGGCGGTGCGTTACGAAGGCTACGAAATGCCGCCGCGCGGCAAACTTGACGATGCCGACATCGCGACGTTGGAAAAATGGGTTGCTCTCGGCGCACCCTATTCGGCTGATCGTATTGGCGTCGAAGAAGAACAAAAACCCGAAGCACCCGGCGCGGTTATCAGCGATCTGGACAAGGCGTTTTGGTCATTCCAACCGATTGTCGATCATCGACCGCCCCTGTGCGCATCGCATCCGATTGATGGTTTCGTTGACGCCCTGCTAGTCGAACAAGCCGTTGCACCGGTGGACCCCGCGCGGCCGCGTGAATTGATTCGTCGCCTGTCGTTTGACTTGACCGGCTTGCCACCGGAAGACTCGCTCGTCGAAGCATTCGAGCGCGAGCCAACCGAAATGCACTACTTGCGCATCGTTGAACAAATGTTGGCGTCACCGACCTACGGCGAACGCTGGGCCAGACATTGGTTGGACCTGGTTCGCTGGGCCGAAACGAACAGCTACGAACGCGACGGCGACAAACCCGAAGCCTGGCGTTATCGACAATATGTAATCGATTCATTCAATCAAGATCGACCCTACGATGAATTCGCCGCACAGCAGCTTGCCGGTGACGAGATGCCGTTCAGCGAATCGTCGTTGATCGCGACCGGCTATTATCGCCTGGGGATTTGGGATGACGAACCAGCGGATCCCGAGCAAGCCTTGTACGACGACCTCGACGACATCGTGGCCGTGACGAGTCAAGTGTTTCTTGGTTTGACGGTTAATTGTGCACGTTGTCATGAACACAAAATCGACCCCATCACACACGCTGATTATTACCGCACGTTGGCGTTTTTTGCGGGCCTGAATCGATTCGGCGTTCGCGGTCCCGAGAGTGTTGAACAGTTTTCGCTGCGTCCATTGGCACCCCACGAAGATCGCCAACGAATCAGTGACGAGTTGACTGCGTTCACGGACAAGATGCAACAGTTGGACCACGAGATTAAAGCGGTGGAACAGCGGGCGAAACCATTGCTGTTGCCAGTCGAGAAGCAAGAGTTTTTTCACGAGTCGAACCGACCCTGGATTTTGGCACATTATATCGACAAAGGATTTACCAAGTCCGAAGTGGATCAATATGCAGCGCGATTGTCCGAGCGTGCCGAACTAAATCGCAATCGCCCCGCAGAGATCGCCCGCGCGCTCGTCGTAACCGAAATCGGCAGCGAACCTCGCGCGACAAACATTTTGATTCGCGGCAATGTTCATGCACCGGGCGAACCCGTCGAGCCAGGATTTCTCGAAGTGCTCGGTGGCGGGGATGCTAAGGTTTCGTCATCACCCAATTCGCAGACATCCGGTCGCCGCACCGAGTTGGCGAAATGGATCACCAACCCCAAGGCACAACCGCTGGCCGCACGGGTGATGGCCAATCGAGTTTGGCAATATCACTTTGGCCGTGGTCTGGTCAGGACGCCCAGCGACTTTGGTTTCGCCGGTGCACCGCCGACCCATCCCGAACTGTTGGACTATTTGGCATCGCGGCTGATCGAAGCCGACTGGCAACTCAAACCGCTGCATCGATTGATCGTTACCTCGGCGACCTACCAGCGCAGCTCACAATTCTCCGACGCCGCTTACACCGTCGATCCCGAGAACGATTGGTTTTGGCGATTCGATCCGCGCCGGTTGTCGGCGGAGGAAGTTCGCGATTCGATGTTGGCCGTGGCGGGACAACTGGACATGCGTGTTGGCGGCCAAAGCGTCTTCCCGATTCTCGAAGACGAAGTCTTGGCCGGCCAAAGCAAGCCGGGGCAAGGTTGGAACCAATCTTCCGCCGCGGATCGTGCGCGCCGCAGCATCTATGTCTACACCAAGCGATCATTGGCGGTCCCCCTGCTCGCCAGTTTCGACTCGGCCGATACCGATTTTACTTGCCCAGTAAGATTCGCCACGACCCAACCGACTCAGGCGCTGGGAATGATCAACAGCGAGTTCGTTCACCAGACGGCGACGTGGATGGCCGACCAGATTCGCCAATCATCCGCTTCGCCCGAATCGTTTGTTGCCGAAGCGATCCGGCGCACAACCCAGCGCCTGGCCAATGACCAGGAAATAGCGCGCGGAGTCCAGTTGATTGACCGGGTCCAGCGTGAACACGGTCTGTCATACGCGGGCGCTTGCGAAGTGTTTTGCTTGACGGCACTTAACCTTAATGAATTCATTTATCTCGACTGATTGCGGACTTCAAACATGACACAGAAACGCGAAAACTTTTGCCGTCAAACTCGCCGCGAAATGTTGTGGCAAGTTGGCGGCGGCTTCGCTGGGTTGGCGTTATCGTCGCTGCTTGCCCAAGACCAATTCGTGCCCAGTGCCATGGCCGATGACCTCAACGCCGGGTTCATCAATCCGCTCCGCGCCAAAGATCCGCATTTTGTCCCCAAGGCAAAGAACGTCATCTTTCTTTATATGTATGGCGGGCCAAGCCACATCGACACGTTTGATTTTAAACCGGCCATGGTCGGGATGGATAATAAGACAATTGACGTCAAAACTTTTGGTCGTGGAGGCCATAAGAACAAAGGGCGCATCGTCGAACCCCGCTGGAAATTCAAACCGTACGGCGAATGCGGCAAAATGGTCAGCGACTTGTTCCCCAACGTCGCCACACACGTCGATGACATCGCCTTCATCCATTCGATGACCGCCGATTCGCCGATTCACGGTTCAGCGATGTTGCAGATGAACAGCGGCAAGATCACCAGCGGCAGTCCGTGTTTGGGCAGTTGGCTGAATTATGGTTTGGGAACCATGAACGACAATCTGCCCGGATTCGTCGTCATGCTCGATCCCCGCGGCGGCCCGATTAGCGGTGCCAAGAATTGGAGTTCGGGTTACATGCCGGCGCATTACCAAGCCACGGTGATGAAGTCCCAGGGAAATGCAATTTTGAACCTGAAGCGACCCGCAGGCATGTCGGACCAAGTCCAGCGCGCGATGCTCGATACCCTGCGCGGTTACAACGAAGATCATGCACTGCTGCGCAGCGGCAACTCAGCACTCGATGCTCGGATTGCCAGCTACGAGCTTGCTTACCAGATGCAAACCGCTGCACCGGAGGCTGTTGACCTAGCCACCGAGGACGCCGATACGCTCGCGCTTTACGGCATGAACAAACCTGTCTCGTCGGTCTTTGGTCGCCAATGCTTGATGGCGCGGCGTTTGGTCGAGCGTGGTGTGCGCTTCGTGCAAATCTATTCGGGTGGCAATCATAATGATGCCAATTGGGACGCGCACTCGGATTTGGAAGAGAATCACAACCTGCATGCCGCCGAAACCGATGTGCCAATCGCGGGCTTGCTCAGCGACCTCAAGCGACGCGGATTACTCAACGAAACGTTAATCGTCTGGGGCGGCGAATTTGGCCGCCAACCGACGGCCGAGTACGAAAAAGGCACCGGTCGTGACCACAACGCCTATGGTTTTACGGTCTGGATGGCCGGTGGCGGCGTCAAGGGCGGAGTCAGTGTTGGCAAGACCGACGAGCTGGGAAACAACGCCGTGGAGGATCGTTTTCACGTAAAAAATCTTCACGCCACGATCTTGAATCAAATGGGATTGGACCCCAACGGGCTAACCTATTTCTACGGTGGCCTGGATCAAAAGTTAGTCGGTGTCGAAGGAGCCGAGCCAATCACCGAGATCATGGCGTAAGCCGTTTCGCCGTCGTTCCGTCCGCGCTGGTCCGCCAGTTTGGTAAAGAAACGTATCCCAATTTACCAAATCCTATCCTAATTGGTATCCTAATTGGTGCCATCCAGCTTCCGATTGACATTAGAAAAGTTTTCCAGTTCGGTCTCCGCTTCGAGCACGCTGGCCGCTTGATAGATCTTCTTCAAATCGGCGCTCACTTCGCGAGAGTCGCTGTCGTACATCGTGTGTTCGCTCACGCGGCCCGACTCGCCACGAATGGGAATCACGATGCCATCCAAGAACACGATTGGAAAGATCGCATCGATGCGGCGGGTCTGCCAAGCCTTGACTTCGGCGTCGAGGTCTTCGGTGATCTCTGAAATCAATGTCGGTGAAACTTCGACGCCGTAAAGTTCTTTGACTATGTCTTGGATGTCGCGAGTGGTCATGCCCTTGGCATAGAGCGCCAAAATCTTTTCATCGAAGCCCGCCAAGCGACGTTGATGCTTGGGGATCAACTGCGGATCAAACGTGCCCTCGCGATCGCGAGAGATATCCAAAGGCAGCTTGCCCATGTCGCCTTGGATCGTCTTGGGACTGGTCCCGTTTCGTCTGTTTTTGCCGATACGTTTGGACGCCGATCCGTCTTGCGCACGACCGCTGACACAATATTTCTTACAGGCCCGTTCAGTAAGCCGAAAAGTCAGCGCAAGGCCTGACCCCGGCAAAGCCTGTCTCCGCCAATGGGTTCGGCTAAGCAGGTAGACGCAAGGCCTGGTCACTTTGACTTTACAGACAATTTGCAATTGTATGCACGGATGCTGCTACATTGAGGGCGAGCAAGTTTTCTAAACATCACGCTTGATAGAAGGACTCGATAATGGAAAGCGATCAATCCGAATCGTGCGATCCCAGCCCGGATGAATCGTCGATCAATCGCAACGAAGCAGACTCGAATTCTGCTTCGCATGAGAGTCTCGAAGACAGCACCGCAACCACGCGAAAAGATCACATCATTCACGAAGCGTTGGTGCGGTCCGTCAGCGTGTTCTACTTGCTCGCCGCTTTGCCATTGATCGCGTTAGGAGCCTATGGTGCATTCGGCGCGATTGCTCTCGTAGGTTCCGGTTGGGCGCTATTTGCCGTGTTTGTCACTCTGGTATGGTGGGGTATCGCGTACTTGCTGGTGAACACCGGTATTGGAATCTGGAAATTGCGAGGACGTTCACGCGTAGTATCAATCGTACTCAGTGTCTTGGGCTTAATTTCTATTCCTGTAGGTACGATCATCAGTGTCTTTGTTCTATACGTAATGTGTAGCGGCAAAGGACAGAAGGTTTTTTCGCCAAGCTACCAGCACGTTATTGCACAAACACAGCAGCTAAGACGTAATAATTTACTAATATTTGGAATAGTTACGGGACTCGTTTTACTTGTGCTCGCCCAGTCCATTATCGGTTACTTGTTAAGGCAGTTGTGAAGAAGTAACCAAGGGGGTCATTTCTGAATGACGCGTGGTTAGTCCATAAGTTGTTCATGCTGCTGACCTTCGGGCGGCGTGTCGGGGACGATTCATGAATTTAAATGGCTTGGGGCGGCGTTTGATTTCGCGTAACTATTCAGCATACTGTGGGGGGGCGCTTCGCGAGGCGCAGGCTTTGTGTTGGGTGTTCAGTAAGGCGAAAACTCAGCGCACTGCCTGAACCCGGCGAAGCCTTCCTCGGTCCGACGATTTCCTTACGAACGTAACTTCAACGGACGCCGAAGTCTGCTGTTTTGCCCCAGCTGAATCTGGAGTTTTGTGATGATCGAGTTATTCTAGAAGCCAAAGGAGGCTCTCAAAATGACCCGATCTCGAAGAACGTTTACCGCTCAAGAAAAAGCCGCTGTCGTCCGGCGGCACTTGATCGACAAGACGCCTGTTTCTGACCTCTGCGATGAACTCGGACTGCAGCCAACGCAGGTCTATGCCTGGCAAAAGCAACTTTTTGACAACGCTGCCGTCGCCTTTGAGCGGCCTGGAAGTTTGCACAAGGAAGACGAAGCCAAAGACCGAAAGATCGTCGCTCTGGAAGCGAAGATTCAACAGAAAAATGAAGTTGTCGCCGAACTACTTCAGGAGCATGTTCAATTAAAAAAAGTACTTGGGGTATTTTACTTCATGTGCAGCGTCTTGGACGGCTGCAGTCGGGCCATCGTTCACTGGGAAATCCGCGAGAAAATGCAGGAAATTGATATTGAAACGATCCTTCAACGAGCGCGAGAAAAACATCCTGATGCGAAGCCCAGAATCATCACCGACAATGGCCCGCAGTTCATCTCACGCGACTTCAAAGAGTTCATTCGTATCGCTGGCATGACGCACGTGAAGACCTCGCCCTACTATCCGCAAAGCAATGGCAAGATCGAGCGTTATCATCGCACGATTAAAGGCGACTGCATTCGCGTGAAGACGATGTGGACGATCGATGATGCTCGCCGAGCAGTGACTGATTATGTGACGCATTACAACGAAGTCCGGCTTCACAGCGCGATCGGCTATGTGACGCCACATACGAAGTTGGCAGGCAAAGAAAAAGCAGTCTTTGCCGATCGCGACGCCAAACTGGAAGCCGCACGCGAAGCGCGTCGATTGCGACGAGCAGCCGCAAGACAAAATATTGCGTAAGGATCGTTTCACGAATAAGATAGGTCTTGGCTGACCGGAGGATAGGGCAACGCTGGGAAGCGACCTGAGCGCCGCGTCAGGGCCGAAACCGAAGGCAGCGTCGATCAATAGTTGACGCTGACCTTCCCTTCGGTTTTGGCAAGAATGCGATAAATCCGAGTACTGGGGTCAGTGTGATCCCTTGTCATCGCACTAATTGGAATAACAAAGATCAGCCTTCACTCCATTTCACGCTGAACCAAAACATGAAGCTGCAGCTAATTGATGACGAATTTAAATTTTTCCGATTGGACAACCACGAAAAATGATTGGCGGGTGAAGGAGCCCGGCAATAGAAAGTCGAAGCGAGACGCGGCGCTGAGGCCGAAGTTGAATGTCTTCGCGAGGCACTGCGAAAGTTTCGTCCGGGTTGGCAAACGGACTTTTAACAGGTCCATCCGGGTTTATCGTGGATTGGCAGGATGTGCTGTTGGATTTTTTGAGGGATCGCTCCCGTGTCCAAAGTGACTGAAGGACGATCCTGTGCCGTACAATTGACGTGCCGGGTGAAGCGGACTGAAGCTCTGCGGGGACGCAACTTTGGAAGGAATAGCCCAGTCGACCGTGCGCCAAAGGTGCTCGTCGGTCGCCGGAGGGATACCCGCCGGCGACTTTGCTCGAATCTTCCATCGCGACGACTTTTGGACACGGGAGCCATGCCTCCAAAATCCGGGTTCCTAGGCAAATCCACGACAAAGTCTGATGGACCTTTTAACAGGTCATAGTTTTTTCGGCGTTAGGCGAACTGCAGATAGTTTCATAGCAACCTAGCTGGAGTCGGGTGTTGAAGGGAGTAAATCTTAGTTTCACTCAAGAAGCGATTAGAAAAATGCGTTCTTTTTATTTATCCGTGATCGCTATTTTCTGGTTTGATGCCAGTATCGCTTTGGCTCAGTCCGCGACTGCACCACGCCCGAATATCGTGCTGATCATGTGTGACGATATGGGGTTTTCCGATGTCGGTTGCTATGGCGGAGAAATTGACACACCGAACATCGATAAGCTGGCCGCCGGCGGAATGCGCTTTCGCACTTTCTACAACAATGCCAAGTGCGAACACACTCGCGCCTCACTATTGACCGGTCAATGGTGGCATCATGTCGGTGCGTCGCCAACGGTTCATTACTCTGCGGCAACGTTTGGCGAACGACTTCGCGAGGCCGGCTACCGCACGTTGATGGCGGGCAAGTGGCACGCGGGCCAGACGCCGTTTGAACGTGGCTTTGATCGCTACTACGGTTTGACGGACGGTTGTTGCAATTATTGGAATCCTGGCCACGCCCGCGACGGCGAACCTGAACCCGCCAAGAAGTCGATTCGTCGCTGGGCGATCGACGGCGAACAGTTTTTGCCGTTCACGCCGCCCGACAAAGACTTTTATACGACCGATGCGTTCACTGACCGCGCGATCTCTAATCTGGAAGAATTCAAGGACGAAACCAAACCGTTTCTACTGTATCTTGCCTATACCGCTCCGCATTATCCGTTGCACGCTAGTCGCGATGATGTCGCGAAGTATCTCGGCAAGTACGGTGCGGTCGGTTGGGATAGCCTGCGCGAGCAACGCTTCGCACGACAACAAAAGCTTGGTGTTTTGCCGCCGGGTGCGAGGTTGTCGCCGCGCGATCCCGAATTGCCCGCTTGGGACTCAATCGCCGAGGCCGATCGTGAACTTTGGGATTTGCGAATGGCGACCTATGCGGCGATGATCGATCGGATGGACCAGAACATCGGACGCCTGATTGCGAAGCTTGATGAGACGGGTAAAGCGGAAAATACGTTGATCTTCTTTTTGTCAGACAACGGTGCGTGTGAAGATTCATCCGATCGCTCGACCGTGCCCGGTGCGATGCCGTGGGAAGTGACAAGTTATATGACCCAAGGACGCGTCTGGGCCAACGCGTCGAACACTCCGTATCGAAAATACAAAACCACCGATTACGAAGGCGGCACGCGAACACCAATGATCGCCTTCTGGCCACAACAGATTGCCTCTGGCGCGATCACCGATCGCGTTGGTCACCTCGTCGATTTCGTGCCCACAATGCTGGAACTCGCCGGTGCCGGCTTGCCCGCGGAGCTTGATGGCAATTCGCTGACTCCGGCCCTGCGCGGCGAGTCCGACGAGCGAAAATGGCCAATCTATTTCCAGTTTGGCAAGAGCCGCGCGATCCGCGATCAGAATTGGAAGCTGGTCAAGTATGACAAGGGAGCGTGGGAACTTTACGACCTCGCCAACGACCCGACCGAACTGTTAGACCTAGCCGATATGCAGCCGTCGTTGGTAAAAAAATTGGCAAGCGATTGGGAAACTTGGTGGTCGACGAAGTAGAACAGTCTTCCCCGGCGCTCCGCAATCGGGACTTTACAAATATAGAATCAAAAGTGCAAAAGTTAGAATACCCGTACCTGATCGTTGGTGCTGGCGGTCTGGGACGCGAGGTTTTTCAGTATGCCAGCGACCTGCAGAAACAGAACCTAAAGATTCAAATCGCTGGATTCTTGGATGACAACGCAAACGCGCTCGACGGCCTTGAGGCATCGCTTAAGATTCTCGGACCGATTCGCGGCCATAAACCTGTGGCACATTATCGTTACCTGTTTGCCTTGGGTGACCCGGCAATTCGGTACGCCGTCGTGAAGCAATTTGGACCGGTCGCAGTGGCTCCGCCGCTGGTCCATCCGGCGGCTTATGTGGCGGCGTCGGCTTGTTTAGCGGGCGGTGTGATCGTGTCACCGTTCTGCTTTATCGGACCAGGGGCGACTATTGCGTCTTATTGCTTGCTCAATGTTCGCTCGACCGTTGGCCATGATTCCAAGCTTGGCAGTTTCGCCACGTTGTCGCCGAACAGTGTCACAGGCGGATTCGCGGAGATTGGCGAAGGTGCTTTTTTGGCGACGGGGGCGATCGTTAATCCAGGAAAACGTTTGGGCGATTGGTCCAAGATCAGCTCGGGAACCGTTGTTGGCAGCGACATGCCGGCGGGATCATTGATCGCTTGCCCGCGTCCGCAAAGCCGCGTGATGTTTAAACCGCCGCGTGATTGAGGTACAATCGACTAGCGGGAGCCACTGGCGGTTGCGGACGACCCGGTCGCTCACGCGATCACGGCTCACAAAATCAACAAGCGGTTAGAAAGTTCCATTACGCCAATGATTGCTTTGCGGATGTTGAGTCAACCTACGTGTCGCTGGATCCTGCTTGCGGTTGTCTGTTGTTTTGCGACACCTAGTTTTGGCGACGACACTCGGCCCACGGTCGAGCAACTTGAATTTTTTGAAAAGCAAGTTCGACCGCTGTTGGTCGAACATTGTTACGCGTGTCATAGCGGTGAATCAAAGAAACTCAAAGCCAGTTTGCGAGTTGATAGTCGCGCGGCATTGTTGAGTGGTGGCGACTCGGGAGCGGCGATCGTTCCGCATGACTTGGATGCAAGTCTGCTGATTGCGGCCGTGCGATACGAGTCTTATGAAATGCCGCCCAAAGGAAAATTGTCGAGCGACAACATCGATTTGCTCGAGCGATGGATTTCGATGGGTGCTCCCTGGCCTGAGGAAGCGGCACCAACATCGACCGTCACAGCCGGTGACTTCGACTTGGCCAAACGCAAATCCGAGCATTGGGTTTGGCAACCGATCTCGTCGCCGCCGGTTCCGCCAGTCGTTGACCAATCTTGGCCTCGTGAGTCGCTTGATCATTTCGTTTTGGCGCGGCTCGAACAGGACAAACTGCACCACGCCGATGATGTTGATGCGGCGGCGCTGCTGCGACGACTCTATTTTGATCTGGTCGGATTGCCGCCAACCGCCGAACAAGCGGCACAGTTTCTCGATGACACTTCGCCCAGTGGCATGGAACGATTGGTTGATGACTTGCTCGCGTCGCCGCAATTTGGCGAACGTTGGGGACGCCATTGGCTTGACCTTGTTCGCTACGCGGAATCGCACGGTCATGAATTCGACGACGACATACCCAACGCGTTCCAATATCGTGACTACGTCATTCGAGCCTTCAATGCGGATGTTCCCTACGACCAATTCGTACGCGAGCATCTGGCCGGCGATCTACTCGCAAACCCCCGACTAAATCCAGACTCGGGTTTCAATGAATCGATCCTCGGAACCGGTTTTTGGTTTCTTGGTGAATGGGTGCATTCACCAGTGGACATTCGCAAAGAAGAGACAGATCGCTTTGACAATATGATCGACGTGATGTCCAAGACTTTCCTGGGCGTGACCGTGTCATGTGCGCGATGTCACGATCACAAGTTCGATGCGATTTCGACCGCCGACTACTACTCGCTGTGCGGTTTTTTGCAAAGCAGCGACTATCGCCAAGTGCCGTTTGAATCACTCGAACACAATGGCCGCATTGCCGAGGAGTTAGCGGAACTGGACCATCGATACAGCGAAATAATTCTTGCAAATCTTGCTGGTCTTGGTTTGCAGCCGCCGACGATGGAGCCACTTGATGACGAAGCGGCTGTTGTGGTCTTGTTCGACTACGCAAACATGACGTCCGATCAATTCATGCAAGACGGCTTTATCTTTGGCCACGAACCACGGCGTGCGGGCGATCCAGTTTTGGCGTTCGTCGACGGCCAGTGGGCACTTGATTTCGCAAGGTCTACCGCCGCAGCGAGTGATTCGTTCTGGGATGGGCTGCAATCGCTACCGTGGCAGAAAGTTCAAAACAAAGATGTGCTGATCACATTGCCACGCAGCGGCCGTACGCTTCGCACGCCCACATTCACATTAACCAATGGCGACGTCCGTTGTCGTGTTCGCGGCATTGGGCATGTCGTTGCTTGTGTTGATTCTCATCGGTTGGTCGCGGGCCCGCTACATGGCGAAACCGTCGTGCCGATCAATACGAGTGATGGCTGGGTCGCGCTGAAACTGCAGCGTTACGTTGGCCATCAGATTCACCTTGAATTCACACCGGCAAACGAATCGCAATTGGAAGTTTCGCTGGTTACACAAGGGGCAACGCCCGAAATTCTCGAGCGGATTGCAGCGCGAGACGCCGTTGTCGCTGCGGCGGTCGCCAAGTTCGCTGGCGCGGCTTTGTCATCGATCGACAAGCTTCGTGGCGAGATTGATCGCTCGTGGTCCGTTGAACGAGCGGGACTGCGGTCTAAGATCATGCATCGCTCGCACTTGGCCATCGCGATGATGGACGGCACGGGCGAAGACGATCGTGTTTTGATTCGTGGCAATTCGGCGAAGCCGGGCGACGTCGAACCGAGGCATTTTTTGACGGCGATCACTGGCAGCCAGCCGATGCAAATCAAATCAGGCAGCGGACGTCTCGAACTGGCCAACCAGATCAACGATCCCGCCAATCCGCTGGCCGCGCGGGTGATTGTTAATCGCATTTGGCACACGTTGCTGGGCCGCGGAATTGTGACCACGGCGGATGACTTTGGTGTACTGGGCCAGCGCCCGACACATCCCGAATTGCTCGACCATTTGGCGACGCGTTTTGCGCAAGACGGACGCAGCATCAAACAAATGATCCGCTCAATCGTGTTGTCGCGTACCTATCAAATGTCAAGCCATGCTAACCCGGCTGCGTTGGCTGCTGATCCAAAGAATTTACTGTGGCATTACCGCCCGCCGAAACGTTTACAGGGTGAAGCGATCCGTGATGCGCTGTTGTCTTTGTCAGGCGAGCTTGAGCGGACTTTCTATGGCGAACCGGTGCCGATTCACTTGACACCGTTCATGGATGGTCGCGGTCGGCCGAACCAGAGCGGACCGATTGATGGTGATCGTCGCCGCTCGATTTACATCGCGGTGAGAAGGAACTTTGTTTCGCCGTTTATGTTGACGTTCGACACACCCTCGCCATTCAGCGCGATGGGCCGTCGCAACGTCTCGAATGTACCCGCGCAGGCTTTGATCATGATGAATGATCCGTTTGTGGTTGAACAATCGATGCACTGGGCCAATAGTGTGCGCGGTGCAGCCGCGATCGCCGCAGATCGTATCGCTGCGATGTATCAGGCTGCGTTTTGTCGCCGGCCAACCGCAGAGGAAACTTATTCGGCGCTCCAATTTTTGCACGCCGAATCTGCGGCGCGCGGAGTCAGCGAAGACGATGCTTCGTTGTGGATCGATCTGGCGCACGCGTTGGTCAACACCAAGGAGTTTATCTTTCTACGATGAACCAGTTGTTAAGCGATTCAAATCCGTTTCCTTGTCACCGTTACCAACCGGCGGCCGCTTCGCGCCGCGAAATGCTCGCGCGAGTCGCGGGCGGTTTTGGTGCCGTCGCGCTGGCGGGACTTTGCCAAGACGCGGCATTTGGTGGACCGATCATTGATCTTGGCAGCGCACTGCATGGGCCGCATCACCAGGTCCGCGCCAAGAACGTGATCTTTCTTTACATGGATGGCGGACCATCGCAAATCGATACGTTTGATCCCAAGCCGATACTCGCAAAGTATCACGGCAAAGACCCAAGTGTGTTGTTTGAACTCGAACCAACGCAATTCAATAACAACGGCAATGTCTTAGCCAGTCCCTGGAAATTCAATCAATACGGCCAATCGGGGATTCCGGTCAGCGATCTGTTTCCGCATGTGGCGACTTGCGTTGACGAGTTGGCGGTGATTCGTTCGATGGTTTCGGAGTTTCCGGAGCATACGTTTGCGAATTACTTTTTGCACACCGGCAGCGGATTCCAAGGCCGTCCCAGCATGGGCGCCTGGATCAATTATGGACTTGGCAGTGAATGCCAGAACCTGCCGGGCTTTGTGGCGATCAATGGCGGGTTGATTCCACCGGGCGGAGTCGATTGTTTCGGTAGCGGTTTTTTGCCGGCAAGTTATCAGGGCTCCGTTTTCAAGCCATCGGGTAGCGGTGTCGCCAATATCGAGCGCAGCGAACCGACGCCCGAGCGTCAGCGCCGCAAGCTGGATCTCGTAAATCAATTGGATCACTTTGCCGCCGGGCAATTTGGCCAGCACGATAACATCGAGTCGGCGATTCGCAACTATGAACTTGCTTACACGATGCAGATGGCTGTACCGGAGGTCATGTCGCTGGCGGATGAACCGCAGCACATCAAAACCACGTATGGAATGGAATCGAAATACGAGCCGACGCGAATCTATGCGGCGCAGTGTTTAGTCGCGCGGCGGATGGTCGAAAGCGGTGTGCGTTTTGTCGAGCTAACGTGTCCAGTTGTCGGCGGTGACCGTTGGGACCAGCATAAGGACTTGAAACAGGGCCACGAGAACAATGCGCGGGCCGTCGATCAACCGATCGCGGCTCTGTTGAAAGATTTGCGTCAAAGAGGATTGCTTGACGAGACATTGGTGGTTTGGTCAGGCGAGTTTGGTCGCACGCCGTTCGCTCAAGGCAACGATGGCCGCGACCACAATCAATACGGCTTTACGATCTGGATGGCCGGCGGCGGAGTCAAGCGCGGAATCACCTACGGCGCGACCGATGAGTGGGGATACAAGGCGATTGAGAATCGCGTCGAGATTCACGATCTGCACGCGACCATGCTGCATCTAATGGGCGTCGATCACACACGATCCACCTATCGTTTCGGTGGCCGCGATATGCGACTGACTGACATAAAGGGTCACGTCATCCATGATGTGATCGGGTAGTTTATCCTTAATATCGTCGCCGTTGGAATTGTCGGTACACTTCAACATCTTTTGTGACCATTGCAGGCGGCTGATTGACACAGCCGATGCAATGCAGAGTCGGGCGAAATGCCCGCTCGCCGTCGAAGTCTGCGTCCTCCCCGTCGCGCCGCTCACACTTCCCCACAGCGCCTCCCACGCTGGTGTGTGACGACGTTACCTCGCGACATCAGCCGGCCAGCCACTCCCCCCAAAGTCACCCAAGAGCCTCTCATGTCCAACGCTGATTTCGTATCCATGGATGACTCCATGGTGATGACCGCTCCCCATAATGATCCCGATGGCGCAGCGTTTGTTGAACGTCGCAAAGCACCCCGCGCTCGTTCCGGTGCCGCCCAATCGCCGCTGGAAACCTACCTGCGCGAAATCAATGAGACCGCGCTGCTGAGTGCCGCTGAAGAGACGGAACTCGCCGGTTTGATCGCTCAAGGCGACGTGATGGCTCGCGACCGGATGGTGCGAGCGAACTTGCGACTGGTCGTAAACATTGCCCGTGGTTACACCGGCAAAGGTTTGGGACTGCAAGACTTGATCGAAGAA
The DNA here is from genome assembly GCA_041753075.1 of Pirellulaceae bacterium. GTDB lineage: Bacteria > Planctomycetota > Planctomycetia > Pirellulales > Pirellulaceae > UBA6163. The sequence continues at coordinate 10,228 of JBGSVE010000148.1, read as the reverse complement.
GGCAACCTCGGTTTGCTTCGCGCCGTTGAGGGTTTCGATCCGAAGGTCGGCACGCGGTTCAGCACTTATGCGAGTTACTGGATCAAGCAATCGATCAAGCGCGCGCTGATCAACAGCGCTAAGACGATCCGCATTCCGGCGTATATGGTCGAGCTGCTTAGCAAGTGGCGACGGGCGACGGCACGACTCAACGACGAACTTGGTCGCACGCCGACGCAAGAAGAAGTTGCCCGCGTGCTGGGCTTGCCAAAGAAGAAGTTGCCGATCATTCGCAAGGCGATCCGCATCAACAATAGCACGCCGCAAAGCGACCAGAACGAAGCCGGTTGGTCGCTCGGCGACATGGTCACCGACGAGCGGCTGAAGGCACCCGACGAGGCGATGCTCGATCACGACATCCTTAGTCACGCGATGAATTTGCTCAGCGGTTTGGAAGAACGCGATGCGACCGTGCTGAAGCTTCGCTTTGGGCTCGAAGGTTGCGAACCGCATACGCTCAAAGAAATCGGTGCCGAGCTAGGGCTGACACGCGAACGAGTTCGCCAAATCGAAACCGAAGCGCTGCGTCGCTTGGCCGATGGTTTGACCGATCCACGCGATCGATCGATGTAGGTTTTTAAATCCGTGGCAGCGAACGGATCCAACGCAGCATCGACTGGGTTTCGGCGTCGTCGCGAACGATCACGTATCCGGCCTTGGCAATCGCCGCCGCCCATAATGGTTCATCGGGGCTGGCGGCGGCTTGAATCAGGATCTGCAGCGGTGCCGACGGATTGTTCTCAACCAAACGAACCGCAGGTGGCCGCACTTCGGCATGGATGGCCAACCCAGCGAATGCACCCGGTCGGCCAATCGCAACGGCCATCGCCATCGAACCGCCCGCACCCTTTTCGGAACCTGTAACCGCAGTCATCAACTCATCAACCGGGTACGTTTTCTTCAGCGAGCCGAGCACGCGAACCGGCACATCGATCTCTTCGGGGTTCCAGCGAGCGTCGTTTGCGGGTGCGAGCATACAAACGATGACGCCCGACTTCGCCGCCAAATCGGACAAGGGTTTGATTGCCTTTTTTAAATCGGTTTCGCCGGGATCCGCCATCACCATCAAGAAGCCCAACGGTTGATCGTCGGGTGCCGCACCGTCCTTTAGTTCCGGTGCAAACACCACTCCCTTGTTGGCAACATCCGGCAGCGTCAAATCTTCAGTGACCCATTTCGTCTTGGCGTTGACGTTGTAGCGCACCGAATCGGGCGTTGACTGGATCTTGGCCGTCGCCATTTCCGTGGGTTGGATCGAAAGCTCGATTGTTTTCGACTCGCCATCCGCCTGGCGCAATACAGTGACCGCGATCGGTGCTTCGGGGTCAGCGGTAAAGACGCGGCGGCGCAATGAAGAAACATCGTCAACCTTGGAACCGCCAGCGGCTTGAATTTGATCGCCAACAAGCAACACTTTCTCCGCCGGGCCGCCCGCGAACAAACCCGTCACGATGATTGACTGCTTATCGTCCGCATTTTCATCGCGCGCTGTAATCCCGATCCATTGTGGACGCAGCGGCGGAATCGACTCGGCCAACAGAATCTCTTTATTGATCGTCTCGTCGCCACGGCGGATTTCAATCATCACCGTTTCACCGGCGTCATACGTGCCGAGAATTTGCTTGATCTCGCGGTGGCTGCGAACCGCAATTCCGGCGACCGATTGCACGACGTCACCCGGTATCATCTCGGCCAGCGCCGCCGGCGACCGCGGTCGCACAGCGCTGATTTCGGTGAATTCGACGTAGGGGTCATTTGACTTGGCTACGATTCCGACCAAACCGGGATGGATATTTTCGCCGCGAACAAGCCTCGCCAATCGCTTGCCAATCGCCGCCGCTGGAATCGCAAACGCCACTCCAGAGTCATACCAGGCGGTCGAGTCTTCACCGGCGTCGTCGGGTACCGCGGGCACCAGCACGCCGAGCAATTGCCCGCGCAAATCGATCAGCGGTCCACCATAAAAAACTGAAGAAACACGCGCATCGGTTTGCAACGCGACGCCCCACAGACGATCTTTCGCGCTGAGGATACCGCTCGAAACCGCGAGCGATCCATCGCCGGCAATGCGTCCCACGGCGATCACCGTCTGGCCAACTTCACACGGCTCAGCATTCAACTGGACCGGTCGCACTCCCAAATCATCTGCCGCTTCGAGCAACACCAATTGTCGGCGATCGTCGCTGGCAATGACCTTGGCCGTTGTGCGTGTACCATCGGCGGCGACCAACACAATCGCGGTTGCGTTTTGGCGATTGACCAGCGACGAAGCGATGAAGTGGCGCGCGTCATCGACGGCGATGGCAACTGTCGGTGCGTCATCGGCGACTTCGCCAGCGGCGTCGGCGACACCAAATTTTTCAACGCGAACAATCGAATCGGCGACGCTTTGAGCTGCCTTGCGAATCGCTGCGGCGCGAAGCATTCGCAAGTCATCTTCGCCCCAGGCCGGCGTCATTGCACTTAGCACTAACATAGCAACGATAGCGCAATGAATTCGATTCGAACTTTGATTCGTCATGGTTGCAATTTCACCGTCACGATTCGCGAGTCACGTTGCACAACCAACACTACCGGATCGCGTCGATCGATCGCGCGAAGTGTATCAACCAGCATCCGCTGGCTTTCGATTCTTGTATTGCCGACTAACAACACCAAGTCATCGGGGCGCAGGTCCGCGATGCTGGCCGGAGAATTGGTCAGCACGCGATCAACAAACGGCGGCGTACTCTCAAGCACGTCGGGAACCAAGCCAAGACCCAGTGTCGCCAGTGAATGCGATTTTTCACTCGGCAGTTTGGGTGTATCAACGGTCGATTTGACGACTAACCGACCGGCGACGATATCGGCGACGACGCTGCGCATCTTTTGAGCCGGTAGAGCGTAATTTAACCACACCCCGGCCGACGCGTCGCGAAGTTCTTTGCCCAACATCCCGATGGCGACGCCATGAGTATCGATCACCGCTCCACCAGCCGCACCGGGATTATTGGCGACCAAGTCGAGGATCAGCACGGGGCCGCTGTAGGGAGTTTTGAAGGTGCCGCGTCGCGCATCAAGCGACGTCACGGCCGCGACCATGCCCTGCATCACACTGGCCGGCTCCTCTCCGCTGGCGATGCCAAACAAATTGCTGACCGCCAACACGGGCTCGGCAATTTCAGGCATGGCGTCGGCAAGTCGCAAGTACGGCAACTCGCTGGCTTCGATTTTGATGATTGCCAATTCGAGTTCGGGCTCGAAGCCGACGATCGTCCCCTCCATTCGTCGTCCATCATCCAAGACAACGACCGGTGGAACATCGAGCACAGAGCTCCAGGCCGTGGCGATATGTCCGTCCGGCGAAACCAAAAAACCACTCTGGTACGATTCCAGTCCCGATCCGCCGGCTCCGTAAATTTTGACCGCCGCGGCTTGCGCTTGGCGAATCAAACCTTCGAGTTCCGCTTCATAACCACTCGCTGGCGCGGAGATAATGCTTAGCGCCGCGGAAAGCATGCCGATCAAGATGTCGCGTCGCCGCATGACATTTTTCATTCGCTCGCCTTCGTGATCGCCCATTTGGTGACTTGGATCTGAAACACGGTTTCGGTGCCGTAGCGAAGTTCCAATTGCTGCGGCGCGGCCTTCACGTCATCGCCCCAACGAACAAACATTTCAGCAGCGTCTTGGTCACGATCGGCGACCACTTCGATGACTTCGAGATTGTGTGAATCGGGATGAGACAACCATGACGTCTCCAGCTCACCCGAAACGCCAACGACGCAATCGCGCAGCGGTCGCTCGCCCAACAACGGCACCGTGCCGCGATAATGGCATTCGCCAAACTTGTCCAAACCATCGTCGAGCACTCGTCGCCACGAATCGAGACACGCCAGAATGCCGGCACCGCTACCGGATTCAATCGCAGCAAAAAGTTCGCCACGCGTTTGGGCTTCGAGCGTTTTTTGACCAACGGTCAACTTTAAATCATTCTTGGCGATGCGAATCGTTACCGGCTTGGGCACGTCACCAGTCGTCGTACCCTCGATCGTCCAAACCGATTGTTTGCCCAGGTGGTTCGCGGCGGGAAACTGGTCAAGCAACGATTCGGTGAACTGATTCTGCAGTTGCTGGTTGAAATAATAATTCGCATAACCGCGGCGGGCGACGTACAACGATGAGACCGCTTCGGGAATCTGCACCGCATCGCTCGACGCCTCCGGTTCGCCATGCGGCATGGGTGCCTTACCTTCTTCTTTTTTGTCCCTGTCGTCGCAGTCTTCACCGTCCTTGGGAGCGGATTCTTTTGGACCTGGCGCGGGCGGTGGCGGCGGCAACGCGGCGGCCATCTTTTCGAGTAACTCATCTTCGCCGTGCAGATTCGCCAAGCGGACCAACGTCGAACGTTGTTCATCCTCGTTGCGGTAGACCAGCTTGACTCGCCAACCGGCCGGCAACGTTGCCAACACGTTTTGAGCCTGGTTCGCAGTTTGCACAATGCGGCCATCGATTTCTAAGATCGTATCACCATAGCGCAGCCCGCGCCGATACGCATCACTTGACTCGAGAATGTTGCTGACTCGCGCACCGCCGTCGGGATCTGTGGCGACGGTGGCCCCGAGCGTGGCGTGGTCCAAGATCCGTCCGCTGTGCAAATCGCCGAGAAAATTCTTGCCTTGATTGATCGAAATTGCGTAACCAACACCCACATTCACTCGACCGCGTTTCTCAAACGAAGCTCGTCCCACGATTCCCAGTAACCGTCCGTCGGCGTCGTACAGCGGACCACCGGAATTACCAGGATTGATCGACGCATCGGTTTGAAAACAATCGGCGTATTCGAGCAACGTGCCGCTGGGATATTGATAACGCCCGACGCCACTAAGAATGCCCCACGAAACCGACGGCTGCAAATTGGTGTTCAGCAAAAACGGATTGCCAATCACCATGCACCATTGACCAACCCGCGCCCGGCGACTGTTCGCCAGCTCAGCAAACGGAAAATCGTCGCGTCCGAGCAATTGAATCAACGCCAAGTCCCCAACCGGATCAACGCCGACGATAACCGCATCATAAATTCGGCCATCGGACAAACCGCAACGCATGTAGCTGCCTGCGGGACTGGTAACGTGAAAGTTTGTCAAGGCAAACCCATCGGCCGAGATCAACACACCGCTGCCACCGCCGCCGCCGCCGGGCACAAAGACACTGACCGTCGACGGCATCGCACGGCGCACCGCCGCTATCCGCGCTTGCTCCGCGGCTTCGATGCGCGGGTCCAATTCGATTGGCGGTGCGGGTTGTTCGTCTGCTCTTACATTGGTGAACGTGAAAACGGCATCGCCAAACGTGAAAATGGTGACTTGGGCAACCAGCCACAACAACGCCAATCCGACTTGCATTTTGCTCACTTCAATAGCCTTGGTTGGCGAATTCGCAGCGTGTCACCGATCGTCGAATCGCCGCCCGAAGCGACTTCGATGCGAATTCGCCGGGCGCTGCCCAGCGGCAATTCGTATCCGCGCGGTGATGGGTCGGACACGTCGAAGGTTTGTTCCCAAACCAATTTGTCGTCGAGCAAAATCCGCATTTCGCAGACTCCGCCGCTGGACACTGACGGATCAAAATTCGCGCTGCCAACGAAACTTGAGAAGTCTCCATCGACGCGGTACTCGACGTGCGAGTCGGCGCGCATTATTAAGTCGTTGCCACTGCCTTGAACCCCTAACCACTGGTTCATCAACTTCGCCGGTGCGGCCAAGTCATCGTGCGCCGCGTAATTGCGATCCGCCGGTGTCTCGGTGGACAAAAACAACACCGAACCGCTGGTCTCCAATTTCGCCAAGCGATCCAGCGGCAAGCGATACGACAATCCGCCGCCAAGGTCCAATTCGAGTTCGTCGTTTTCGCTTGACTTGAGACCCACGGCGACCCAGCGGCTGCCGTCGATGTCATCGATCAAAAATCGTCCGCTTGTCGCATCGATCGCTGCATCGGCAAACAACAAGCCTTCGAGTTTTTCGATCGGCGCGGCCAATGGATCGCCATCCAAATTCAACATTACCTGAGTTGGCAAAATCGACTCAACGACGCCTACGACTTCATCGAGCGAATCACTGCCGCGCCGAACTACCAGCACATCGGCGACGCGTGGTTTGTCGACCAATCCCAACCACTGCGGATCGATCGCCGGCGTTGGTGAACGAAACCGCACCCATCGAAGTTGCTTCAGCGGCACGGCCAATTTTTCGCCGCGGCTCAGCGTCATGGCGACCGATTGTTCTTCGGTGACCAAGCCGGACAGCGAGACTCGCGAGCCACCGGCCAACTGCGCCGTGATCGCCAACGATCTGCCGCTGGGTGAATCAGTTCGCTGAATCGACAACACTTGATCGAGCACAAGCGTTTCGGATTTGCCGCGAACATCAAGCTCGACCTGCGACTGGCCAATCGAGCGCAACGAGCCTTCGCGCTGTGCACCGTCGATCATCGTGACTCGGACGGGAACGAGTGCGAACAGAATTGCGATCAAAACAAAATTCATGCGTTGCCTGTCCGGCGACAGCCTCTCCAGGAATAAATCGGCGACAATCCATCGCTCCCATTGTAAGCCGATCCGCCGCCGCTGTCTTGAGCGCAAAGTGTTCCACGACGCTCCGTCTTCGTGGTGTAACGACGGCGGAGCGTCGTAGGACACTCGAATCCCTCACACATTGAATCTTATGCGAATCCAACCTGCCTCTTACGTTGACCTCGACACTCGATCTGGCCCGATGCGAACGCATCTGTTTCGTCCGCTTGGCGCCGCAAGTTACCCAGCCGTGGTGCTGTATTCGGAGATCTACCAAATGACCGCACCGATCGCGCGGACGGCGGCGACGATTGCGGGCAAAGGTTTCATCGTGGCCGTGCCCGAGGTGTATCACGAATTCGAGCCACCAGGCACGGTCCTTGCCTACGACAAAACCGGCACCGATCGCGGCAATGAGCTGAAGACGACAAAACTATTGGCCAACTACGACGACGACGCCCGCGCGGTGATCGATTACTTGGCGACGGCAAGCGATTGCACCGGGCGAATCGGTGTGATGGGAATTTGCCTCGGCGGCCACTTGGCGTTTCGTGCCGCGAGGGACGAGCGGGTCAGCGCCGGCGTTTGTCTGTACGCGACCGACATTCACAAACGAAGTCTCGCCGCTGGAATGAACGACAACACGCTGGACCGGATGTCATCGATCAAGGGCGAGATGCTAATGATCTGGGGCCGGCAAGATCCACACATTCCTGCAGACGGTCGGAGCATTGTCTACGATGCGATGACCGCAGCGGACGTGAATTTCACTTGGCACGAATTCAATGGCGAGCACGCATTCATCCGTGACGAAGGCCATCGGTTTGATCCCGTCTTGGCCCAATTCGTCCACGCCATGGTCGACGAATTGTTCGGGCGTTGTTTGCGATAGAAACACAAACCAAACTTTACATCACCATGACTGGCTCTTCAGGATACTGCGACAGCGTATCCTTGGGCCGTGGTGGGAAATTGATACCAGCTTGGGTCAAGATTTCATCAATCAACTCTTGGCCGTTGCTGACGATGTATTCGCGCGTCTCACCTTTGTATTGCGTGTTGCCGGCCGACGGGCCGATCGGTCCATCGTAGCCAAGTTGCTTCAGCTTCTTAACAAACGCAACATGGTTCAGCGGTCCAACCACCTCCGGCAACACGCGATCGCCCGTCGTCGCGTCGGCGATTGCGACACCGCTGAGCACCGAACCCAAACGCGCCGTCACGATCTTCTTGGTGTTGACTTCGTTAAGCTGCTCGATCGTGCTACCACTGACCAACCAATCCCACGAGTCGACGATATACCCGGCGTTCTCGGCGGCGATCGACTTGACCAACGCGATCAAACCCTCGGCATTACGAATAAACGGGAACTGCTTATCGGCTAGCAACTCAGTCCCGGCGCGAAAGCCGATACCCAAACGCAGTTTGCGCGGTGCCAAAACTTCAGCGACCTGGGTCAATCGGTTACGCGTCAGGTCAAAAAACTCGGGGTAAGACGAGACATTCGTCGCTGCGGGCAACCACACCAATCCATGCTTGACTTTCCACTGTGCCGCCAAATCGGCAACCGGGTGCAGATTGGCGAGCTGGGTCTTGAAACCTTCTTCGTCAGCTTCCAGATCGATCTCCGAGCGGAAACTGCCGATCGACAAGTCGGTTGCCTTGAGATACTTGAACGCCTCGACCGAACTGCTTCGAGAAGCGCGGCGGCGCATTTCGGACATATCGATATCCATGCCGCGAAAGCCGTAAGTCAGCGCCAATTCGATCAATTCGCTCTGGCGACCGGTAATGCCAAGGCCCGAGGGTGAAAAATTCTTGTACATAACAGACCAACGTCAACGTGCGAGTAACGAAATGAACGGCTCAGGGTCCGTGACTTCAGGAGTGCCGAGTATCGCAGAAACAACGCGGTTTCGCCAAGGGGATTAAAAAATTGAAGAACGGTTGTCCCCAGCCGTTTATGCGTTCCCAAACGATTGGGGACAACCGTTCTCCAATCGCCTCAACTCCGGGCAGGCCACCATGATTAAGCAATTCGCTGCCCAAGCAGGATTGCGATTCGCCGGTGCTTCCCGCGCCAGACCGGCAGCTAGCGCCGACCCGCTTCCACGACAAAATCACCGCGGATTGTTTGGGCTAATTCGGAAGTTGCGAAATTCGATGGTCGGGCCTTGAGCGATCAAATCGCCTGCGAACACGAACGAAACTTCGCCTTCGTTGCTGGCCGGATCAAATTTGAAAGTGTACCGCAGCCCATTGACGTTGCGACCAAGAATTGAATACTCACCTTGGGCATTATCAGTTTTTGGCAACTTCACGATCAATCCGCCCGCGGTACTGGATTTCACCTCAAAGGCGACCGTGTACTCTTGAGTGGTCGAAAGCTCGGACGAGGCCAAATTCATCTTCAGCACCGCGACCGATTTGTCTTTGCATTTACTAAGGTCCACGGTGTAGACGCCGCGCGGATCAAATCGAGGTTGTTCGCTGGCATACGGCGGATACCAAAATTGCAAGTCCGGTCGTCGTGAAAACAAATTGTCGTCAGCCGACAACGGCGGTGTGAACTCAAGTGTTTCGCGTTTACCGATCAAGCTGATCGAGTAGGCAGGCAAAGTTATCCTTTCATCGACCATGCTCGTTTCCGCCAAAGACGTTGAAAGCGGAAGATTGCGATTTGGGCGTGCGTCGATCGTCATTCTCAGCAGGTTGCCATTCATTGATTTGGGTAACGTCAGTTCGCGAGCTGTATCACCACGATTGAGAACAAACAAGCGGATGTCGTCGTCTCGCCCGGTCGCAAACCCTCTCAACTCATCAGTCGGAAAAGTGATTGGCAGCAGGCGGTCCGCGTCAGCGAAGGCTGTCCCCAGTAAACAAAACAATTGGTCCATCAGACTTTGTCGTGGATTTGCCTAGGAACCCGGATTTTGGAGGCATGGCTCCCGTGTCCAAAAGTCGTCGCGATGGAAGATTCGAGAAAGTCGCCGGCGGGTATCCCGCCGGCGACCGACGAGCACCTTTGGCGCACGATCGACCGGGCTATTGCTTCCAAAGTTGCGTCCCCGCAGAGCTTCAGTCCGCTTCACCCGGCACGTCAATTGTACGGCACAGGATCGTCCTTCAGTCACTTTGGACACGGGAGTCATCCCTCAAAAAATCCAACAGCATATCCTGCCTATCCACGATAAACCCGGATGGACCAGAAAAAGGGTCGGCAAACGCAAGAAAAAGGGTCAGGAGCAGTTTTACGCAAGAAAAAGGGTTAGCGCAAGAAAAAGGGTCAGGAGCAGTTTTGGTTGACTGGGTAGCATTCGGTCGATAGTTCGGTTGGTCTGTACTTCAATGCTTGATTGGAGAATCCGATGCCTAGACCCGGAGTCAACCGCCCGGCGATTGAATCTGGAGCCAACACTGCGAAGACGAGGCCAACCACGCAAGTTCCCGCAAACTACCTAATAGGCTCCTGACTTTTTTTCCTGACCCTCTTTTCCTGACCCTCATTGGAATCGATTCTCCGGCGGGGCGACCATCAAGGCTTCGATTAGTCGAGCCAAGAGTTCGGGCGCACAGACGCGAGTCACCAGGACGTGTGGACTGGCGGCATCGGCCACCCAGCGGGAAAAGCCCTGT
>JBGSVE010000147.1:0-4074 GCA_041753075.1 Pirellulaceae bacterium | reverse complement strand
CCACAATGCGGCGGCGTCCATGCCGCCGCTCAAGCCTCACACCCCAGACCGGTCGCCGGTCGTCACCGGGGTTGCGGCGGACGGGCTTCACTCGGTGCGGGCTTTAATCGCCGCCGCAGGATCACGGAGCTTGCTTCGCTTCGGGTTGCGGCGGATCGACCGTTATCGGTGCAGGCGTTTATGGCCGCCGCAGGAATACTTTCAATGAGCATCGGAACTGGACACTTGGGTAGTTCCATCGTGCATGGCCAGGAGCATCGGCCTGAGCAAGGCAACCAGCCGTATCGCTTCTGTGATCGACCCGCGCTCCAGAGCATTCACTAGCTGCCGGTGTAGTTGCATCGCTTCAGGCGTGACGATAGGCGGCTTGGCGTCGATGTTTGCCGGTGACGTTGGCTTGTTCATGGCAACACCGCCTTTGTTGACAACCCACGGGCGACGGCAAGCAGGTCAGCACGCCCTGCATCGTCTAAGCGCTGCCAGATGTTGACTAGTTCAATGGTGTCCGAATCGTGGTTGATGGCCTCGGATGGAACAAAAGCTGGAACAACGCCGGACCCGTCATTACCCGAAACTGTAGTTTTCCCCCGTGTTTTTGATGTTTTTCGGGCTGTGTTCTCGATCCCCGCCTCGGCCACTGACGTTGCCCTGAGCAATCGTAGATCATTGTAGGTCCCCTCGGACCGACTGATCGGCACTTGCTCAACGTGGCGGGCCCAACGGCATGGACTTGATCCCAATGGGCTGGCGATTCATCGCTGCAGTACGGCCCTGTGTACCTCGAGTCAATTCGCCGAGCAGTTTCTGCATTTGTTGACGTTTATCGGTTTCAACGAAATACAAGTTGATGGTTTCACCAGGATCACTGGCGAGATTATAGAGTTGCCCCGGTGCATCAATAGCAGTGTCGGGCAAAGCATACTGCTTCAGATTGCCCTCGTCGTAGTTGTTGCCGCCGGAACGTACATGATCGAGGAACTTCCAATCGCCTTGCCGTAGTTGAAACTCGCCGCGAAAACTCTGCGTTAGCATGTGTGGCCGGATCGATTCGCTGTCGGCTTGAGACCCCAACATCGCGGGTAGCATGTCGAAGCTGTCGACAGCAATCTCATCGGGTAACACGTAGCCAACGACAGAGGCCAAAGTTGCAAAGATGTCCGTAGTATTGGTCAGTTGATGGCTGACTTGCCCCGGCGGAATGTAGCCTGGCCAGCGAGCAATAAACGGAACTCGGTGTCCGCCTTCCCAGCCATCACGTTTCATGCCCCGCAATCCACCGGCCGCGTCGTGATGATGATCGGTTCGCATCCAATGAGTATGCAGCGTTTCGGGGCCGTTGTCCGAATTGAAAAGCACTAGCGTGTCGTTGTCGATACCAAGCTTGTCGAGCAGGTCGAGCAATCGCCCGGCGAGCGTATCGAGTTCGTAAACAAAGTCACCACGCGCTCCCGCTTGGGTCGCGCCACTGAATTCCTCGGCTGGCAACACCGGTGCATGGGCGATTTGTGTGGACAAAATGACGAAGAACGGTTGATTCGGATGTTGCTTGCGATGATTGATGATGAACGTCTTGGTCTTGTCGAAGAACAACAAGTCGGCATTCACAAATTCAAAGCCGGGAGATTTCCAACCTTCGTCATTATCCCAGCGCCATTTGCCGCCGGGATTGGGAAGCGCATCCCGCTTATGTCGCTCGCTAGCGGGAACGGGGACCATGCCATTTTCGATGTAGATATAAAGCGGATCGGTGGTCGGGCAATTGGGAGTGACAAACGATTCGTCAAAGCCACGTGTGTTGGGTCCATCAACGAGCGGTGTACTTTTTTTGTAGTCGATCAAGAGCGAATTTTCGAACCCGCCGCCGAGTGGTTTGCCAGACTTGTCTAACCAAGTCAAACCAAGATGCCACTTGCCAAAGACACCGGTGCGGTAGCCTTTGGCCTTGAGCAACTCGGCAATCGTGAGTTTGCCGGGTGCCAAATAGCTCGGACCGCCAGGACCTTCAAACGCAGTCGGCCGTCGACCCGTGCGACAAACCAAGTTACCTGACAGCAACCCGTAACGTGACGGCGAACAGATCGTAGCCGGGCTGTGCGCGTCAGTAAATCGAATCCCATCGGCCGCCATTCGATCAAGGCGCGGCGTTTGGTAGGCAGCTTTAGGGTTGTAACAAGACAGATCGCCGTAGCCCAAGTCATCAGCATAGATGATGACGATATTGGGAAAGTCTTGAGCGCCAGCGCGATTCGCGACGAGCACTAGAAATGCGAGCGAGATTGAAGTGGCGACGGCGGAAATCGAGATAATTCGCATGAGGATTCTTTTTCAGAACCTACGGGGAAAACAAGCACTCTCGAATCGGCTGATTTCTGCGCGTGCGAACACTTTGGTCCGTTGTATGGCCGAGCGTAAGCCATTTTGTCGCTAAGGCTTACCACGCACGACTCTTGCGAAACGGATGCGACAACCGATGGGGACAGTCTCCGTGACTTCCGCACTACCGCCGGTGAGTAAGGCGTCTATTGCAGCTTCCACGTACCGCTTTGTCACCGCTTTCCCATCGGGGCTGTCGTCCAGCGATCCCATGTAAACCACTTTTCGGTCTGGCCCCAGTACATAGAACTCCGGAGTCGTCTTGGCGCCAAATTGGTTGGCGATCTCCTGCGTCGGATCGTACAGGTAGTCGAACTCAAAGCCGACGTTCTTGGCTTTCTCCCGCATCGCAGGCAGTGCATCCTCGTCAATCGTGTTGACATTGATCGCCACCAATATCCCACCCAAGGCAGTGGCCTTCTTTGACAACGCGATCAATCGTGATTCGACATCGACCGCGTACGGGCAACTGTTACAAGTGAACGCCACGACCACAAACTTGGCTGCTGCCATATCGTCGTAGCTGTGCGGTTTGCCATCGACCCCTGCCAGAGAATTCCAAGCCGGTGCTTGATCGCCGATACTCAGCACACGATTGAATTGACCCGCCGTGATCGGTGTAGCGATCAGCATTGCCAAAAGTAAGCCAACACTTCGATGATCTCGCATTTTCGCTCTCCATGGGTGCCGGTTAGGAATCGATCAAAAAACGTTTTCGATTTGAGCCGCAGGCGCTAGTCGCGAGCTTGCAGGAACCCAGGCCATGACAATAAATGGTATCATCAATCGGTTGTTGAACAACTACGAAAACGCCTCTTCCCCCCGGTGCATTTTGATTATGACCGCACGATTTTATTTAACATTCGCGTACTTGATTCTCATCGCGACCGTTGCGTTAAATACTGGCGAACTGGGTGCCGAGGACTCGGTTTCGATGAGCCATGGTCCGATTTTGGGGCGACCCTCAGCAACCTCCATGACGGTTTGGGCACGCACGACGCGCCCCAGCCCTTTTGAAATCCATTATGGAACCAAGCCGGATCGTCTCGATCTGACGGCGATGGCCAAAGCAACCGAGTTGGCGGACGATTGCACGGGGTTCGTCACGTTGCCCGGTCTACAGCCAGCGACAACCTATTGGTATCAGGTCTTCATCGGCGGTTTGCCTCAAGGTCAAGCTGAATCGTTTCACACTTGGCCTAGCGCAGAAAGTTCCAAGCACTCTGAATACAACCCCCAAGGATTGTTTAATCTGCGCTTCGAGTTCGGCTCTTGCGCTAACCAAAATCCTGAACATGGTATCGGTCATTCGTTACCGCTTTATCAAACCATGAATCGCGAGTTATTGGGAAATATCGATTTCGCGATCATGAATGGAGACTGGCTGTACGAAGAGCTTCGCGCGACTCCGCCGGAAACTTGGTTGGCGCTCCACGGACTCACACCGGCTTCGGCGCCCAAGCAAGTTCGTGATCTGCCAACCATTGTTGGCGTCTGGGAGAATTACAAACTGTACCTGTCGCGCGGCGTGCCGCTGGCACAGTGGCATCGCAATGTGCCGAGCTTCTTTACGTTCGATGACCATGAACTGGTCAACGACATCTGGGGCGCCGGGTCCGCAGGTCGGCGCGATCGACGGGCCGTGTTCCGCGACATCGGGACCGAAGCTTGGTACGACTATTTGGGCTGGGCCAATCCGGT
>JBGSVE010000146.1:0-26071 GCA_041753075.1 Pirellulaceae bacterium | reverse complement strand
AATTGTCCCAATTGTTTCGGCAATACGGCATCCCAAACAATTGGGACAATTGTTCTACATTGGCCGCCCGCCGGCTGCCGCGACGGTATTCTTCAGCAACATCGCAATCGTCAACGGACCGACTCCACCGGGAACAGGCGTGATCGCCGAAGCGACCAAACGCGACGACTCGAACTCGACGTCGCCGACCAACGACTCACCGACTCGATTGATTCCGACATCAATCACAATCGCACCCGGCTTGAGCATCGCGCCGGTGATCAACTGCGGCTTACCAACCGCCGCGATCACAATGTCGGCGGACTTGACCACACCATCGAGATCCTGGGTGCGGCTGTGGGCGATCGTTACCGTCGCATTGGCGTAGTCAGGCCCGCAGACGCCATTGGTCCCGGCCATCATCATCGCGATCGGTTTGCCAACAATATCACTGCGTCCCACCACGACGACATGCTGGCCCGTGGTTTTCAATTCATACCGCGCGAGCAACTCAACAATCCCGCGCGGCGTGCAGGGCAAGAATCGCGGCCGGCCCTGCATCAGCAACCCCACATTCACCGGGCTGAACGCATCCACATCCTTGGCCGGATCAATCGCATCAAGCACGATTCGCGTATCAACTTGCCGTGCCGGATCGTTTGCAATCGGCAACGGCAATTGCACCAGAATCCCATGAACCGCCGGGTCGCGATTGAGCGAATCAATCAGCGCCAACAACTCCGCCTGCGTGCAATCAATCGGCAACCGCCGCACATCACCCGCGATCCCCGCTTGTTGGCAGGCACGATGTTTGTTGCGAACGTAAACTTGGCTCGCTGGATCATCACCGACAAGCACCGCAACCAGACAAGGCGTCGGACCGCCCGAGGCAACCAGTCGCCGCACGTCTTCAGCGAGCTCGTCGCGAATCGCTTGGCCAGTTGCTTTTCCGTCGAGGATCAGAGCCGTCATTGAAGTGCTTAGTGCCAATAGAGTACGAGGTCCATCACCGAAAAACCGAATTGGAACAACGCATTACGACTCCGTCAACGATTCCCAGCGCTGGTAACTGGCGGCTAACTCGGCTTCAAGTGATTGCAATTTCGATTGCGCCTTGGCAATTACAACGCCAGATTGTTGATAGAACTCCGGCCGAGCCAATTCTTGATGCACCCCGGCGATGTCAGTTTCAAGCTTCTCGATTCGCCCCGGCAACGTCTTGAGTTCATGCTGATCCTTGAAGCTGCGCTTCTTCGGCTTCGGATCAACGACGGGGGCGACGTTGCTGCTTGGTTTTGCACCGCTTCGCTGCGGTGGCGAATCCCCGACAACGGTTACTTTATCGCGGCGCGAGACCGCAGCTTTCCAATCGTCATAGCCGCCGACATACTCATTGACGCCGCCCGGTTCGAACACAATCGTACTGGTCACGACGTTGTTCAAGAATGTGCGATCGTGGCTGACGACCAGCACCGTGCCACTGAAGTCAACGACTTGTTCTTCGAGTAGGTCGAGCGTTTCGCTATCGAGGTCATTCGTCGGTTCGTCGAGCACGATGACGTTGGCCGGTTGGGTCATTAGACGCGCCAACAGCACACGATTGCGTTCGCCACCGGACAAAAATTTGACCGGCGTTCGAGCACGCTCGGGCGTGAACAAGAAATCTTGCAAGTAGCCCATCACATGCTTGCTTTTGTCACCGATTTTGACGGTGTCGGTGCCATACGCAACATTATCTTGAACCGTTTTTTCCGAATCGAGCGTATCGCGAAGTTGGTCGAAGTAGGCGATCTCGAGTTTCGTGCCCTGGCGAATCGAACCGGACTGGGGTGCCAGTTGTCCCAGCAGCAACCGCAACAACGTTGTTTTTCCGGCACCGTTGTGGCCGATGATACCGACTTTGTCACCGCGCATGATCGTCGTTGAAAAATCGGTCACGATCGGTTTGCCGTCATAGCCGAATGCGATGTTCTTGGCCTCCGCGACCAACATGCCGCTGCGCTCCGCTTCTTGAATCTTCAACTTTGCGGTGCCGACTTTTTCTTGTCGCTCGCGGCGCTCGAAACGCATCGCTTCGAGCGACCGGACGCGGCCTTCGTTACGCGTGCGACGCGCCTTGATGCCTTGGCGAATCCAGACTTCTTCTTCGGCCAGCTTCTTGTCAAACAACGCGTTCTGTTTTTCTTCGGCCGCGATCCGATCGGCTTTGCGTTTGCGAAACGTTTCGTAATCGCAGGACCAATCAAACAATTTGCCGAGTTCGATTTCCCAAATTCGATTGGCGATGCGTTGCAGGAACGAGCGATCGTGCGTGACGAAAATCAATGTTGCGGCGAACCGGGCCAAAAAATCTTCGAGCCACAAAATCGACTCGATATCAAGGTGGTTCGTCGGTTCGTCGAGCAACAACAAGTCTGGTTTGGCGGCGATCGCGCGGGCCAATAAAACGCGGCGCTTCATCCCACTAGACAACGTCTCGAATCGCGCCGCCGGGTCCAGACTCATCTTCGCCAGCGTATCTTCGATATCGATCTCGACTTCCCATTGGTCCGACGGATCGACACCGTCAAGCAACTCCGCACCGACGACATCATGGATCGTGCCGACGATATCGGTGGGAACATCTTGGGTCAATTGTCGCATCACCGCGCCGGCGGAAAGCGTGATCGACCCGGTATCCGGCACCACCATGCCCGCGATCATTTTCAGCAGCGTGCTTTTGCCTGCACCATTGCGGCCCAACAGACCGATTTTTTGGCCTGGCTCGATCGTGGCCGTAACGCCCTCGAACAGCAACGGTCCGCGATAACGGATCGAGAGATCATTCAGTGATAACAGCGGCATTCGTAGCTACCGCCGCTCGATCGGCAAAAAGTCGCGAGTCGTTGGACCCGTGTAAATCTGGCGCGGTCGATTGATGCGACTGCCGTCAGCGTGCATTTCTTTCCAGTGTGCGATCCAACCGGGCAAGCGTCCGATCGCAAACAACACCGTAAACATCTGCACCGGAATACCCAGCGCCCGATAAATCACACCGGAATAAAAGTCAACGTTCGGATACAACTTGCGTTCAACGAAATAACTGTCCTTGAGCGCGACTTCTTCCAAACGTTGGGCGACATCGAACAACGGATCGCTGACGGCCAACTTCTTCAGCAGCTTGTCACAGCTTGCCTTGATGATTGTCGCGCGCGGGTCGCGGTTCTTGTAAACGCGGTGACCGAAACCCATCAAGCGGAAATTGTTCTGTTTGTCTTTGGCCATGTTGACATACTTTTCGACATTGACGCCATCTTTGGCAATCATGTCGAGCATGTTTACGCAGGCTTCGTTGGCACCGCCGTGCAGTGGTCCCCAGAGCGCACCAATGCCCGCCGAGATCGAAGCAAACAGGTTCGCGTTGCTGCTGCCAACCATCCGCACCGTCGAGGTGCTGCAGTTCTGTTCGTGGTCGGCGTGAACGATCAACAGCAAGTTCAGCGCTTCGACAAAATCGGGATCGATGTCGTAATGGCTCGCCGGCGTGGCGAACATCATGTGCAAGAAGTTTTCGCAATAGTTCAACGCATTGAGCGGATAGACGAACGGTTGGCCAATCGATTTCTTGTAGCTGTAGGCGGCAATCGTCGGCAACTTGGCGAGCAAACGAAAGATCGAGATTTCGACTTGCTCGGGATCATGAACGTCCATCGAATCTTGATAAAACGTCGACAGCGCACCGACCACACTGCTCAGGATCGCCATCGGGTGAGCATCACGTGGGAAGCCGTTGTAAAACGCCTTCATATCCTCGTGAATCATCGTATGATGACGGATGCCTTGGCGAAATTCTTCGGCTTGGCTGGTGGTGGGCAAGTCTCCGTAGATCAACAGGTAGGCGGTCTCGATGAAGTCACAATTGGCGGCCAGCGTTTCAATTGGGTAGCCGCGATAACGCAGAATGCCTTCTTCGCCATCAAGGAAAGTAATTGCGCTGGTGGTACTGCCGGTGTTGACGAAACCCTCGTCCAATGTAATCGCGCCGGTAACGGCCCGCAGCTTGCTGATGTCGATCCCGACTTCGCCTTCGGAACCAATCACCAGGGGCAATTCGATTTCCTTGCCTTGAATGGTTAAGCGGGCGGTTTCAGTCGTCGGTTGAAGGCCAGAAGTCATTGTCAAATCCCGCTCGATGGCTCAGCGTCGTGAATGTAAGTCGAAGTGTAACCATTTGCGAATAACGCGACAATCAGCGGGCCAAAAAAGAAATCGGCGACTTTGATGAAAGTCGCATGCAACCTACACAAGGTGCTGATGGGGAGATAAAAGCACCGTTGTCCCAACATCCCGCTGAGCCAACGGCGCGGCCGGTTTTGCCAATTAAAGTATGATGCGAAGGCGATCCAGCCAGCGAAATCAGACCGGTGTAAACCGGCAATTGAAAATAGGAGGGCGTCCGTGAACGCGAGGCGAACCTCGCCGCAGTCATTCCGTTTGTCGCGCCTCCGATTACCAAGACGCCGCGATCCCTGCGACAAAACCAAATCAACCAAATCCTTTGGCCGATCGATTGTTTGTTTGTGCTTGAAGATCAAGCAGAAAAGTGTGTCACGTGGTCCGGTGTGTCGCGGAATACCGTCGTGCGTCGTGAGCAGTGCCTTGATACTCCTCGAACTGTCCGCAACATAAGACGTTCTGGTAGTCGCGCATCAGGCTATGTTCCTGCTCGAGAATGGAGTCGCGGATTGAGGCATTGATAGCTTTGACGCGTGATACGTTGCGTCGGTCTTGCTCAGCAACCGAAGTGCATTGCTGACCGGCGGCATGTTGCCGATCAACGGCAAACTTGTCAAGCAAGGTTTCGAAAAAGTTGTGAAGACTTTTCACACTTAATCGACAATTAACGGTAAAAAAAAATTGACTTCTGACGTCGATTTGTGTTAGGTTCAAGGCCTCGTCTAAACGGTAAAGCTTTTTTGCACAGCCACATCGTATCGGAGGCACAATTCGATGAACTTCTCCACTCTCGCCACGACACTTGCAGTCAACCCGGCGTTTCTCGAAGAAATCAAAGACAGCAACACCACGTTGTGGCAACGGCTTGAAGAATTGCGATCAAATTGCGATTGCCACGATGCAAAATCGTTGATTTTGCGTCGGTTGGTTAACCAGTTGAACGAAATTCGTGATTTACTCGCGTTACAATTCGCGCTGGAAGAGTCCTATGGATACATGGAAGTTCCCGAATCGGATTTGCATGAACCAAACGCTTCACCGGAGCGGTTGCGGGCACAACATTGTGCCCTGTACCTGACGGCCAGTGAGTTGGCTGAGCAAGCCGAGGAGCTACAATACCGCGGCTGGGCGGCGCAGCGGGTGATTCAGTTGATTCGCCAAGTCAAACAGTTTGATCTACAATTGCAGGATCACGAGCGTGCCGAGCGTCATTTGGTAGCCAGTGTCCGGGAGACATTACGGCACCGTTCGTGAGCGGCGCAGTTGGTTTTAGCTTGTCAGCGGTACAGCGCTAGCTTCCGGTTCCGCGTGATACCGGCGGCTAGCGCCGTGCCGCTCACAAGAAGTATACGATTAAGGAGGTTAGTAATGCTGGGCGAAAACAAAACCAAGCCGATGGAAATTTTGCTCGTCGAGGACGGCCTTGTCGATGCAAAAATCACTATTCACGCTTTGCGGCGATCGATGGTGCATCACCGGTTGACGATGGTGCGGACGACCGCCGAGGCCATCCAATTCCTCAATCGCGAAGGTGTCTTCGGACGCGCCCCCGCGCCCGATTTGTTGCTGTTGGACCTGTGCCTGCCCGATGGTGATGGGCTTGAAATTGTCAAGGCGATGCGTGCCTTTTCCGATCGCCGCGCGGCCACACCCGTCGTGGTGCTGACATCGTCGGACGACACCGAAACTCGTCAACGTTGCACCTCAATGAACGTCGATGATTTTATCACCAAACCGGTCGACGAAGAGCAATTCCTGCGCGTCGTTCGCGAGCACAAACGGTTATTGATGTTCAGCCAAACACCGCTTGTCAGCGTCTAATTCATTTTAGAATAATCACATTGTAGAACACATGGTCCCAATTGTTTGGGGGCAGGTTGTTCTACAATAAAGCTACATACCAAGATCACCAAACAGCGGCGTGCTTAGATAACGCTCGCCCAAGCTACACATGATTGTTACGATGCGTTTGCCTTTCATCTCAGGCCGCGCGGCAACCTGAGCCGCTGCCCACATGTTGGCTCCGCTGCTGATCCCAGCGACAATGCCTTCTTCTTTGGCCAATCGACGGCCCCAAGCGAACGCGTCTTCGTCGTCGACCTGGATCACTTCATCAATGATGCTGGTGTCCAGGTTCTTGGGAATAAACCCCGCTCCGATGCCTTGAATGCGGTGCTTGCCGGGCGCTCCACCGCTAATAACCGGTGAATGCTTGGGCTCGACAGCGATCGCCTTGAAGTTGGGATTCATTTTCTTCAAGTACCGCGACGCACCGGTAATCGTGCCGCCGGTGCCAACCCCGGCGACCAGCACATCAATATCGTGACCGCTGTCTTCCCAAATCTCGGGACCAGTCGTCGCTTCGTGAATCGCAGGATTGGCCGGGTTCTCGAACTGCTGCGGCATATACGCACTGGGGTCTTCGGACACCAACTCGCCCGCCTTTGAGATCGCACCCTTCATGCCCTCGCCCGCCGGGGTCAACACCAGGTTCGCGCCCATCGCACGCAACAATGCCCGCCGTTCGACTGACATTGATTCGGGCATGGTCAGCGTCAGCTTGTAGCCTTTGGCCGCACAAACAAACGCCAGCGCGATGCCGGTATTGCCACTGGTCGGTTCAACAATGTGTGTGCCGGAGTTAATCTTCCCGGCCTTTTCGCCCGCCGCGATCATCGCCGCTCCGATGCGATCCTTGACGCTATTAAGCGGTTGAAAGAATTCGCATTTGGCAAACACGGTTGCGCCACCGGAGGGGACCAAACGGTTGATGCGAATCATCGGTGTGTCGCCGATGCAAACAGCAGCGTTGTCGTAGCATTTTCCGCGCGGCATGGATGAGATTCCAGGAGGGTTGCGAGAGGTTTGAATGGCTCTCAGCTTACTTTTTTGGAACACGAAAAGATATCGCAGATGATCCACTCCAAGGCAACATCTCAAGAAATCGCATGCTCAAACGCAACTCAATTTCAGGTCTGTGTTTTGCGGTCAAATGCAGGCAGCGGCTCAATAGCGGCGTTCGCAGCGATTTACCGACCCCAAGGATCGCGTCTGCCGAAGTACGCGGTCGCATTTTCTCCGATCGCACTAACCTGCCGGATGCACGTAAGGCTGACGGTAAGGACGAGCGAACAACTTCGTCGCGTCGTCGTCGCCAACGGCAGTGTGCGTTTGCGGATCAAAAGCGATCGAGCGACCAAGCGTTAACGCGTTGTTCGCCATGATGCACGACGCGCTGCTGATGTGACCTTGTTCGATATCCGCAACCGGCAACGATCGATTGTCGATCGCATCGAGCAAGTTTCGCATGTGACCACGGATGGCCGAAGCGACGTGCAATTCCAATCGCCAATCCTTTTGGTCACTCACATCCGTCGGATACTTGTCGGTTTCAATCACCGCTGCGCCCGTCAATGTTTCGCCCTTGCCACGAGGCGTAAACTCGTACTCATTGACACTCAATTTCAACGTTCCCTTGTCGCCATAGATGATCCCCGCCCAAGGGAACTTCGGATCCGGCGGCGCTCCCCAACTGCGATGGGTCCAAACCACATTCAGATCATCAAACTCGAAAGTCGCCGTTTGGGTATCAGTTATATTGGCTTTCGATTTGGTCTGGACCAACGTGCCACCACTGCTACTGATCATCTTGGGCCAACCCAAACCTAATTGCCAGCGGACCATGTCGAGCATGTGGACGCACATGTCGCCGACGATTCCGTTGCCATATTCCATAAACGCACGCCACGAACGCGGATGAACCAATTCGTTGTAAGGTCGCAGCGGTGCCGGACCGGTCCAGGTTTCGTAATCAAGGTTTGGCGGCGGAGTCGAATCGGGCGGATTGGCCTGGGCTCGCATGTGGTAATAACAACACACTTCGGCGTGGGCAATATCGCCCAATAGTCCAGCATCGACGACGCGTTGCTTGGCCTCGATCAAGTGCGGTGTGCTGCGTCGTTGCGTGCCGACTTGAACGACGCGGCCAGTGCGTCGCGCGGCATCCAGCATCGCCTTGCTTTCCATCACATCAACGCCCGTCGGCTTTTGGACATAGACATCCGCACCGGCTTCGACGGCGGCGATCATCGTCAACGCGTGCCAATGATCGGGCGTTGCGATCAACACGATGTCGAAATCTTTTTCGGCAAGCAATTGGCGATAATCGTTGAACGTTCGCGGTCGCTTTTTGGAAACTTGACGCGACTCGATCAAGGATGCGGCTTCGGCCAGCATGTTCGAATCCACATCGCAGATTGAAACCACCTCGACCGGTTCGATGTTCATCAATTGCAGCAAATCGCACTTGCCGTACCAACCCGCACCGATCAGCGCGACGCGGCGCGGTCGTGTGTCGGCGGCAGCGTAGGCACGCGAAGCGATCGCAGCAATCGAAGCCGTCGCGGCTGACTGTCGCATGAAGTTTCGACGATCCATGAGATGTTCCCAGGAATAGCTTAAAGGAAATTAGACAATACACTGACGAACCGCATCGCTCAGTCCCGCGATCGGATCGCGCGTCGGAATGAACTCGTGCGCAAAGTAGCCATCGAACCCGGTCTCGGCGATCGCCTTGGCAATCGCGGGATAGAACAACTCTTGGTTATCATCCAGCTCATGCCGACCTGGATTTCCGGCCGTATGGTAATGACCGTAGTACGGATGATTTTCCTGGATGGTGCGAATCAAGTCGCCCTCCATGATCTGCATGTGGTAGATGTCGTACAGCAGCTTGAAATGGTCGCTACCGACGCGTTTGACCAGTTCAACGCCCCACTTGGAATTATCACACATATAATCCGCGTGATTCACTTTGCTGTTGAGCAATTCCATGTTCAAGACTACGCCTTTTGCTTCCGCGACGGGAACGATTTTGCGGAGCGCATCGACGCAATTCTTCATGCCGGTTTCGCGATCAATTCCGCGACCGTTGCCGGAGAAGCAAATCACATTGCGCCAACCTTCGGCGGCCGTCGCTTCGATCGCGACGTTCATTTTCTCCAAACACATATCGTGGAACTTGGGATCGCACAAACCGTCCGGCAGCGGATGGGATTGGACCATCGTGCAGACGAGTCCGTGCTCCTTCAACGTCGCGAAGTCAGGCGGATCGAGCAGATCGATGCCGACCATGCCGAGCGACTTAACATGCTTGGCCATGTCAGCCAGTGGAATTTTCGGGAAGCACCATTTGCAAACGGATTGCTGCAATCGTCCAAGCTTGCCATCGATCGTCATCGCGTTTGTTTCCTCTGCGGCGTGGGTGGATTGGTTCAGCGACGCCAGCGCAACGCCGCTGAGTATCGCCCCGGCGATGGCATCGCGTCGCAGCACGCTGGGCGTTTGAGCCGATTGTTGGTTAGGTTTAGGGTTCATGCTTGAATATTGTCCTGCGGAAAAAGCCAGCATTAAGGGCAAATCCCCGTGACTGATCTAACTTCATTGTCGTCCAGCCCGGCATTGATAACAAGCAGACGGAGTCCTGGCAATTTGCAGAGTCTGAAGTCTGGCGACTCCAGCTACGTTAGTAGGGACGAATCTGCCGCTCGCCTTGGTGAAGACTTATGATCCCGAAACCGGTCTCAACGGAACACTAATTTTCACTAATTAACACTAATCAGTGCCTGGTTTTCTTAGGTTGATGTATACCACCACTGCGCTCACCCACCGGCTAACTGCTTTAACACATTCGGGAGAAAATTTGCGCAGTTGAATTTCACGTCAAGATCAAGGATTACCCTTGGCTAACGCCAAAACGATCTCTCTCAAGGCTTGGTTGCCTTGACGGAAACAAAATTCATCCGCATGACGTGCAGGATTTCGGCGAGCATCTTCGATTCGTTCTCGCTGAGATTGCCCTTTGTTTTTTCGCCTAGCATTTCGACCGTGTCGATGAAATGTTTGGCAAACGGCTTGTTGACCGTCATCGTCTTGCCGCCATCATCGGGCAATTGACCCAGCGCCGCCATCGTTTGGGTAAACAACATTGACAGCAGTGTCTCGAACGACGCCGGCGGCGGAGTCGCCTCGCCGACTGGCTTGAGTTCGTCGTCCACAATGATCTTGGATTCTACTTCGCTCATGTTCTTAACTATTGTAAAACAATTGTCCCCATTGTTTATTTGCTGCAAGTGATAATCGTTCCAAACAATTGGGACAATTGTTCTACTCTGTTTTAACCGCGTCGTTGGTGTCGCTCGATGGCTGCGGCGATAAATGCTGCGAACAATGGATGTGGGGTCAGCGGCTTGCTTTTAAATTCGGGGTGATACTGTACCGCCACGAACCAGGGATGGCCGGAAAGTTCGATGACCTCGACCAATTGGCCGTCGGGACTGTTGCCGGAAAAACGAAAACCTGCGGCTTCGTATTGTTGGCGATAGTCGTTGTTGAATTCGTAGCGATGGCGATGTCGTTCGACGATCTCAGTGTTGCCATAAGCGATCGCGGCGGCGCTGCCGGGCATTAGGCGAGCATGTTGGGCACCCAACCGCATCGTGCCGCCGACTTGGGTGACTTGGCGTTGTTCGTCGAGCAAACAGATCACCGGATGCGGCGTGTTCTTATCGAACTCGGTCGAATGAGCGTCCTGCAGGCCCATGCAAGCGCGTCCATACTCGATCACCGCACACTGCATCCCTAAGCAAATGCCGAAAAACGGAATGCCACGCTCGCGGGCAAACTTAATCGCCTGCACCTTGCCCTCGATACCGCGTTCGCCAAAGCCGCCGGGCACCAAAATTCCGTGGTAACCGCTGAGCAATCGTTCGGCTCCCTCGCGCTCGATGTCCGAAGCCTGGACGCGCCCAACTCGCACCTGGGTTTGGTGCTTCATGCCGCCGTGATCAATGGCTTCGTAGATTGACTTGTAGGCGTCTTTATGTTCAGCGTATTTGCCAACCACCGCGATGCTGATTTCGTGAACCGGATTGCGCAAGCGGTGCAGCAGGTCGCTCCACGGCGTGATGTCGAGGGCCTTGGCGGTCAGTCCCAATTTCTTGACGATCAATTCGTCGAGGCCGTTGTTCACCAGCGATAACGGCACTTCGTAAATTGAAAAATCTTTATCTTTTTCTTCGATCACCGCCGACGGCGGGACATTGCAAAAGAGCGCAATCTTTTCGCGATCATCACGGCTGATACTGTGCTCGCAACGACAAACCAACACATCCGGTTGGATGCCGATTTCGCGCAGTTGGCCGACGGAATGTTGCGTCGGCTTCGTCTTCAACTCGTCCGCGGCCTTGAGATACGGCACCAACGTCAGGTGCATGTAAAGACAATTCTCGCGGCCGATGTCGATCGCGTATTGGCGAATCGCTTCGAGAAACGGCAGGCTTTCGATGTCACCGACGGTGCCGCCGATTTCGGTAATCACGACATCCACATCGGGGCCGGCCATGCGATGGATGACGGACTTGATTTCGTTCGTGATATGCGGAATCACTTGAACGGTCTTGCCGAGAAATTGGCCCTTGCGCTCTTTCTCGATTACCGAAAGATAAATTTGGCCGGTGGTATAGTTGCAATCACGGTTGAGCGTACCGGAGGTGAACCGTTCGTAATGGCCGAGGTCAAGGTCGGTCTCGCTGCCGTCGTCCAACACGTACACTTCACCGTGTTGGTAAGGACTCATCGTCCCCGGGTCCACGTTAATGTAGGGGTCGAGTTTTTGCATCCGCACGCGGACGCCACGACTTTCCAGCAACATTCCGATCGAGGCGCTGGTCAAGCCCTTGCCGAGCGAACTGACCACGCCGCCAGTAACAAAGATGTGTTTCGTCATGGACGAGGATCATACTATGCCGCAAGCGAATCACGAGGGGGCAACCGGCGCGACGCCATCGCCGCCGCCGCGAATCGCTGAAAAGGCGGCGTTGGCGGTCGCGTCGCATTTTGCCGCAAATCGGATCGTTTGCACGTCGACGGGGCGTGGCCAAGCGGCCTGGGAACTGTCACAAGCCCGCCCCGAGGCAAAAATTGTTCTATGGTACATCGACCAATTTCAACAACGTCTGGCAATTGGCGATTTCGCGGAAGTCGAGCGGCAAAGTGGCACAAGCGACTCGCTGCTCGACATCATCTGTGCCAGCGATTTGCCACCTGGGGAGTGCGATTTGGCAATCGTGCCGTGTTCGATTCGCGGCGAAGCGGAATTGGCCCGCGACCAATTGCAACAGGCATTCTTGCGGTTGACGATCGGCGGCCATTTGATCGCCGCAGTGGACAATGCGAGTGATCGCTGGCTGCACCAACAGCTCCAGGCGCTGGGCAGCAAGGTCACAGTTGTGCCCAGCGACAACGCAACCGCCTACGTTGTGCGGAAGACCGTAGCGCTGCGGCGCGTGCGGCATTTTGATTGCGAGTTTTCGTTTCGCGACTGCGGCAATACCGTCCAAGTCTGCTCACGGCCCGGTGTGTTTTCGCATCGGCGGCTTGATCCAGGTGCCAAGGCGATGCTCGACGCTGTCGCAGTCCAGCCCAATGATCGAATCATCGACATCGGCTGCGGTTCGGGCGCGATCGGGTTGGCGTTGGCGATGCGGTGCAAAAACGTAACCGTGTTGGGAATCGACAGCAACATTCGCGCGGTCCAGTGTACGCAGCGCGGTGCGCTGCTGAATCAATTCGCCGGCATGACCGCAACGCTGACCAGTGATGGCCAATGCGACGAAACCGCCAGCTACGACGTCGCGATTTGCAATCCACCGTACTACGCCAACTTTCGCATCGCGGAATTATTCGCCCAAACGGCGAGCGGTGCGCTGCGTCCCGGTGGCGTGGCGCATTTCGTGACCAAGCAACCCCATTGGTACGAACAAAACTTGACGCCAGTCTGGAGCCGCATCACCGTTCGACCCGGACGCCAATATGCAATCGTCACGGCAGTTCGTGCATAGTGCTGCGCCCAGATTGAAAGTTATTTACGATTGACCGACCACTAATTCTTAAAGATCGGATGGGTCTCGTCACCACCACTGATAATATAGGCCATCAAGTCAAGAATTTCGTCCTTGCCAAGCAGCGACAACAAAGACGACGGCATGGCCGAGATCTTTGACATCTCCAAACTTTCGATTTCCTTGCGATCGAGCGTAACGCGTTTATCCGGATCGGTGAGATCGGTGTTCAACGTCAACGTGTCTCCGCTCAAGTTGACGACGACGCCAGTGTGAATCGTGCCACTGTCGGTCAGCGCGACCACGGAAGAAAACTGTTCGTTGATCTCTTTACTGGGGTTAATGATCTGGTCGAGCAAATCATGTGGCGAATAACGTCGTCCGGCTGAAGTCAGATCGGGGCCGGTCATGCCGCCTTCGCTGTTAAAACGGTGGCATGAGTAGCAAGCCGCCGCACCAAACATTTTGCGTCCGTTGACAAAATTTCGATCCACCAACTCGGCCTTGGCAACCGCCGACAATGCATCAAGCTTCCAGTCCGTTGGCGTGCGTCCAGAGAATGCGTCACTCATCGTTTCCAGCGGCGATTTGCGTTCTGGTTTCTTGGCCAACAACTCAGCAAACGAATTCTTCTCGTCTTCCGTCAAGGTCTCGAGTGCGTCGTTGCGAATGAATTCGATGAACTTCTCGAAGCTCGCACCGCCACGATAATTTGCGGCTCGCAACAGCCACGTCAAATAAGCCTCGCGGCTATCGATTGACCAGCCGTTTTTCAACATTCGCAGTGATCGCCCGTACTCGATTTGCTCTTCCTGCGACGGTGCATTGGCGATTAACGCCATCGATTTTTCGGCAACGCTGGGCGATTCAAGGTAGACAAGCGTTTCGCAGAGCAACCAGTTTTCTTCGCGGCTCTTGGAAGGAAACAACGGATCAAGTTTCGCCGTCAGACTCGCAAGGCGCGCAGCGTCTGGGCTGCCGAATCGATTGAGCGTAATTTCGATTGTTCGTAACCAGGTCACACGTCTGGCACCGTCGAGCGATGACGGTTCAATTTCCAGCAACGCATCGACAAGCTCGTCGCGCAGCGTTTCGTCAACGGCCGGCGAACCATCGGTACGATGCGGCGGGCAAATGCCACCGACGCGAGCCAGTGCCAACAACGCCTCGGCTTGTATCATCGGATTCGATTCGTCCAGTGCTCGCTGTCGCCACGACGCCAGCGGTTGGTGCTCGACGGCCGTCCGCGCGGCCCAACGAATGAATCGATCCGAGTCAGCAAGGAATTGCCACGCAAACTCGATCGCCGCAGGATCTTGGTGGCCGTGAAACGCTTCCAACTGGTGACGCAGCGCCCGCGCATCGTTGGCAACGGGCCGTGAATCAGCCGGCGCGGTCGAAGCATCGCCATGGTAAGTAACGCGATACAGGCCCGACTGGACCTTACGGCCACCGATCGTGAAATACATCGACCCGTCTTGCGGATGGATGATCGCATCGGTGATTGGCAGCGGTGCACCGATCACGAATTCTTCCTTTGTTGCTTTGTATGACGCACCGTCGGGTTCAAGGTGGACGGCGTAAAGTTTGCCCCAACTCCAGTCCAACGCATATAACGCGTTTTGGTACTTCGCCGGAAACTTCGCACCATAACCAAACGTCACGCCGGTCGGTGAGCCCGGACCGATGTCCAACGTCGCGGGCAAATTGTCAGGATAGAAAGCAGGTCGCTTGCCGGCACCGTTGCGCCAACCGAATTCCGCACCGCTGACCACGTGATTGATTCTTGTTGGCCGATACCACGACGTATTGAAGTCGTACTCCATGTCGGCATCGTAAGTGAACAACTCGCCCTCGCGATTGATCGCGGCATCGAAGATATTACGAAAGCCCGATGCGAACGCTTCGAACGTCTTGCCATCTTTCGACACACGATAGATCACACCGCCGGGCCCCAGTTTGTCACGCATGAAGCCGCGACCATCAGGCACTCGAGGCAACAAGTGATCTTCGCCAAATATCTGCGGCACCGGCGAAGTCGTCGCGATGTCCGTAGGCATCGTGGCATTGCCGCAAATCAAATAAAACCCTTCGCCATCAAGTGTCGGCACCACGGCATGAATTCCATGGTCTCCACGGGCGTCGAGTTGGCGAAGCAGTTCGACATGATCCAGTTGGTCATCGCCGTCGCTGTCAGTCAACCGGTACAAACCGCTGGGGATTTTATTTTCGTAATCATTCACACCGACGTACAATGAATCATCGAACCAAACCATGCCGTTGACGGCGCGAATGTCCGCCGGAACCTTCGCCACATCGCCTGCCGAAATGGTCGTCCCCGCAGCCGGCGGTGTGATGCGGTAAAGTCCACCGTATTGATCGCTGACCAACAACCGACCTTTGTTGTCGGCACACAAATTCACCCACGAACCCTGCTCTTCACCGGGAACCGAATACAACAATTCGACCTCGAATCCGGGCAACGCTTTGAGGCGATCAATGGGTGTCGAAGTGTTGTTGCCGATGGCGGGTCCAACGGTCGTCGCTTTCGCCGGTTTCGGCACCTTGGCGTCCGCCGACCGCTCCTGAGCAAAACCCGGAAGACTGAACAACGAGCAGGCCACGATGGTGGCAATGGAAATAATGTTTTTCATCGATGGTCGCGTGCGAAGGTGCGAATGAAGGGTAAATCCGACGGTTGAACCGTCCGCCTGTGGGCAGGATAACCATCATACACCAACACCGCGCAGCACAACGCGCCGCCGTCGCGATTTTAGAGTTCCACGACGCTCCGCCGTCGTGACTCAAAATCCACTAGGACGCTCAGGCCGCGCGTTGCATTTCGCACCCGAGCCAATGCGATTCCAGCCAGCGGGCCGGTAGCGTCGAGTGAAACAAGCCGCCGGAAAAACCGCTAATCGCTTGGTCCGGAAACGGGCGACCATGGAAAACCAACACGCGACAACCAACCGGCTCGCTGGGCGACTTGATGTGGTTCAGCGGAAACACACGCCGGCAACTGCGTTTGAAACTTTGCACCCACTGGTCCGGCCAAAACTCGGTGCAATCCTTCAAAATATCGCTGACATATTGTTGCTCAATCCGATACGCATCCAAGACTTCGCGTTGGTTCGCTTCGAAATGAGTGTAAACGTTCGCATGATCGGCCAGGTTGAACCGGAACACCGATGTATTGCCAACGCGGCCGTCGCGACCAGGAAGCCACGCGCGACGTTTTTCCAACCAATCCTGAATGACACAAAACTGGCCTGGCTCGAAGTCAAACAACTCGTCGAGTGATCCAGTGATGACGACATCGAGATCAAGGAACAACGTGTCACCCTTAAGCCCAACCAAGCCCGGTTGGAACAGGCCAATTTTTCGCCATGTTTCGCCACCACGTTTGGCGTCGAACGCGGCTTCGTCAAACGGCGTCACTGGCAACGGATGGATTTCGACGCCCGCATCGATTGATTCGGCATTGTCGGTCAAGCAAACGAACCGCAGTGGCCCAGTGATGTGATTGCGTACGCCGTGATAAAGTCGATTGACGTACTCGCTGCCGTATCGCGTGCCCCATTTGATGCACAAAACATTGGCCGTCACGATGCGCGCTCCCAAAGAAGATTGAAGGTTTAGTGTTTTGTTCCATTTCAATTTTAGGATCGTGAGCGGAATGACGCTGGCCACCGGTGACGCGATTTACCGGCGGCTAGCGCCGATCCGCTCACTTGACGAACCCAAAGTTCCAATTGGAAAAAAGTATTAGATGGAGATGTACCAAATCCCCTCCGAACCGCTCAAGATCGAATCGTCAAAATCTCGAGCCGTTCACCGCTTGTCATCACACCGCTGGCAAGTGCTTGTCGCGATAATTCATTCAGTGCCTGTTGCCCTACATCGCCCAAATCAACGGTCCACTCGTTGACGTACAAACGGACGTGCTGCATCAACACCTCATCGGCGAACTCTTGTGCGTAGCGCCGCATCGTCGGCAGAGTTTGCGACGGATCGGCGAGCCCATACTCAATCGAATCGCGTATTACCGCTTGCACGTTCGCCAGCGTTGCCGGCGGCAACCGACGATTGGCCAGAATCCCGCCCAGCGGCAATGGACTGCGCGTCAGCGACTCCCAGCGCGATCCCAGATCCTCGACCAACGCCAACCCTTCGCTTTGCCAAGTGAATCGACCCTCGTGAATGCAAACTCCGAAGTCGGCGGATTGCTGTTGAAGGCGTGGCATGATCTCGGAAAACAACGTTTGCTCAAGCCGACGTTCCTTGCCATAGAACAATCGAAACAACAAGGTCGCGGTGGTGTGCTCTCCGGGACAAAGCGTCAACGAATCCGCCAACGAATCGGGCGAACAACTCGGTCGCGCGGCTAACAACAACGGCCCCACGCCAAACCCCAACGCCGAACCGCTGGGCAGCACCACGTAACGATCCGCTAACCAAAGTGCGGCGTGAAAGCTGGCTTTGGCAATGTCGAATTGATTCGCGAACAACTTCGAATTGAGTTCCTGAATGTCAAGCAACTCGACGTCGAATTCGAGTCCGCGCCAATCGACCTGGCGAGTCAACAATCCGTGAAATGCGAATGTGTCGTTGGGACAAGTCGAGATCCCAAGTCGCATCGGTTGCGTTTCATTCATAGGTCTTCGCCAACTAACTTCGTGGCTAACTCGCACGCCGATCGCAGCGCCGCTGCGACTTGCCAATGGTCGTGATTGCGATCGCCCGCCAAATTCGATATGCCGCGCACAATCTGCAGCGGAACCGCCGCCAAGTGTGCGGCCACCGCCACGCCGAACCCCTCCATATCCTCGGCGACGGCGTCGGGAAACCGCTCGCGTCGCCGTCGAGCTTCGTCCGTGTCTGCCGCTGCGGCGGTTACGCTGATTAAGTACATCGGCTGATCGATTAACTCAGCCTCCACACTAAGACGACGGTGTTGCGCCAACTCGATCGTGTCACCGATTGCACTGGCGCAACCGATCGGCTCAATGTGACTCCACCCCAGCTCGTCGGCTGACTTATGGTCCGCTGCCAACGCATCGCCAATTCCGATGCCGTGACATGTGACTCGATCAAATGCGCAAGCCGAGCCGATTGGGATCGATTCATCAAGCGATCCCGCAATGCCCAACAACATGATGCGCCGTGGCCGGTGAATCGAGATCAATTGCATCGTTCGCGCCGCCGCACCGACCAATCCGAATCCGCAGCATTCAATTCGCCAGCGACCGGATAGCGCTGAATCCAGACGAGTTCGCACGTCACCCAGCGCGTCAAAAATTCGTCGTTCGAACGATGTGGGAATCAGCAGCAGGTTCGGCATGGGTGTCGGTAATGAGGTAAGTTATGTCAGGTTAGCCGACGAAGTCGTCATTGTAGAACAATTGTCCCAATTGCTTAGCCAGCAGCGCTGGCTCCGTATCCCAAACCATTGGGACAATGGTTCTACTCTGTGAAGTGCCCGAACCATTGGGACAATGGTTCTACTCTCGGAAAAACAAATGAAAACCCGCGTCGCAAAATTGTTTACGATTCTTAAGACCACCGCGATTGGTGGCATATTCTTTTTGTTGCCGCTGGTGGTCGTCGGTGCGCTGCTGGCTCAAGTTGCCCAAGTCGTCTGGATCGCCGCGGCAGCGTTTGCCCCCTACATGCCGTTCCCGAGCGTGGCGGGATACAGCTTGCTGTTGGCGATCGCGGTCTTAATAATTTTGCTGTTGTGTTTTTTGGCAGGCATGGCGGCGCGGCGATCACTGGGCCGCCGGATTACCGAATCGATCGAAAAGTATCTGTTGATGCTGTTCCCGCGATACGCCATTTTCAAAGAACAACTCACCGGCAACATCGGCGGCGAAGTGTTGCACAACCAGCTTCGGCCCGTGCTCGTCGAAGTCCCGGAAGGCATTCGGTTGGCAATGGAAGTCGAGCGATCGGTCGACGGCTTGTCGGAGTGGATCACCGTCTACTTTCCCGGTTCGCCCGATCCTTGGTCGGGAACCGTGGTGATGGTACCGGCGGCGAAAGTGACCAGCGTCGCGATTCCGTTTTCCGAAGCGCTGGCGACCGTCGAGCAACTGGGCCGCGGATCTCAAAGGCTGCTAAAATTGTAGAACGATTGTCCCAATCGTTTGGGACAAGCTGCTGCATTTTCCACATGAACAATTGAGACAATTGTTCTACAATAAACTTCTGCTCGCACTCGCCACAACGGAACCATGATTGTGAAACTTATCATTTCTCTGCTCGCGTCCTTAATCGTCTTGATATTCAGTGGGTTGGCTAAAACCTGCACCTTTGCAGCCGACGCGCGGCCCAACATTGTCTTCATCATGGCCGACGATCTTGGTTGGACCGACACGGCAACCTACGGCAGCAAGTATTATGAAACGCCGAACATCGATCGGCTTGGTGCTCAAGGCATGAAGCTGCTTTCACATCATCATTGCCAAAACTGCGCACCGACTCGCGCGGCGATAATGAGCGGCCAGTACGGTGCGCGAACGGGCGTTTATACTGTTGGTGGTATCGAGCGATTTGATTGGAAATCACGCCCGCTGCGGCCGGTTGATAACGTGACGCAGTTACCGCTGGACCGCGACATCGTCGCCAAGCAACTGCAGGCCGCCGGATACGTAACCGGGATGTTCGGCAAGTGGCATCTCGGTGAGCGCGGCGAATTTCATCCCGGCAAGCGAGGCTTTGACGAAGCGATCGTCAGCGCCGGCAGTCACTTTAATTTCGGCACCGATCCGAAGACCGAATATCCGAAGGGTACTTATCTGGCGGATTTTCTAACCGACAAAGCCGTCGACTTTATATCGCGTCACAAAGACGAACCATTCTTTTTGTATTTGCCCCATTTCGGCGTTCATTCGCCCTATCAAGCCAAGGACGACTTGATTGCGAAGTTCGACCCTAAGCCGGGCGTCGGTGGCCACAACAATTCCACTTATGCCGCGATGATCGCCAGTGTGGACGAAAGCGTGGGCCAGGTGATGCAAACGCTCGATGATTTGAACTTGGCCGATAACACCGTGCTGATATTCACCAGCGACAATGGCGGCGTCGGCGGTTATGACCGCGCCGATGGACTGATTCGCGAACCGGGCAGCGAAGGCAAAGCGAAGAAGAAAACCGCCTACGACGAAGATGGTAGTGGCGTCACGGACAACGCACCGCTGCGCAGCGGCAAGGGTAGTCTGTATGAAGGTGGCACGCGCGAACCGTTCATCGTTCGCTGGCCCGGAGTCACGACGGCTGAGTCGACTTGCGATATTCCAACTGTGCATGTCGATATCTTTCCAACATTATTGGAAATCGGTTCCGCGACCAAGCCACGTCAGACTCTTGATGGTGAAAGCCTTGTGAAATTGTTCCGCGACCCGAACGCGAAGCTCGTGCGCGAGGCAATTTTTCAGCACTTTCCCGGTTACCTCGGTTCCGGCCCCGGTTTGTGGCGAACGACGCCGGTGAGTTTGGTTCAAGTCGGTGATTGGAAGTTGATGGAGTTTCTCGAAGACGGCAAGATTGAACTTTACAATCTGCGCGACGATATCGGCGAGACCAACAACTTGGCAAAAGCGATGCCAGAAAAAGCGACTGAACTTTATGAGCGCTTGGTCGCTTGGCGCGCCGAGGTAAAGGCTCCCATGCCAATTAAAAATGACGCGGTCGTGACCGAATCGAAAGTAAAGGCAAAGGGCAAGAAGCTGCCATCAACTTAAGAAAAACAGCACTCGATTTAGGACCGAAGGTCCGGCAATTTGCCTAGCCCAGGCCAACGGCCTGGGCTAGGCTCGATCTCCGACGTAAAACCGAAGATGAGTCTTTTTAAACTTACCTGTCCCGCGTTCGTCCCCAGCGACAAGTCCGGGATGGGGGAGGTCTTCGAGCAATATCGCATCAGAAGCTACACGTCCGTAGTGAACATCGATGGCACCGGCACCATTACATCACACCACGATGGACTGTTTATTTATGAGGATTGACCGCCGCGATCCGCATTTTTGCGCTGCGGCTGCGGGGGTTTGTGGCGACTTCATCGTCACCGGGACGTAACGGTTTGCGGACCAGCGGTTCCCAGCGTGCGTCGTCGCGGAAGGCGTTTTTGACGATGCGATCTTCTAATGAATGAAAACTGATGATCACGGCGCGACCGCCGGGGCGAATGTAATCGGGCAACGTTCGCAACGCCGATTCCAAAATCGAAAGCTCATCGTTGACCACTATCCGCAAAGCCTGGAACGTTCGCGTTGCCGGATGAATGTCGTGGTTCTTGCTGCGCGGCACACAGCGGCGACAGATCTCGACCAACTCGTTGACCGTCTTGATCGATTTGCGCTGTTGCCGCAGTGTCACGATCTGCTTGGCAATCCGGCGGCTATAACGCTCTTCGCCAAACTTGTAAATCGTGTTGGCAATGTCCTGCTCGGTGGCCTGGGCCAAAAAAGCTTTCGCCGATTGGCCACGCGACGGATCGAAGCGCAAATCCAGCGGCCCGTCCTGGCTGAAACTGAACCCGCGATCGCGATCGGCCAATTGGTCACTTGATAGGCCAAGGTCCAGCACAACACCATCAACTTGTTGCAACCCAGCGGCTTTGACAACACGATCGATCTGGTGATACGAGCCGCAAAACAATTCGATCGGCAAATCGGCAATCACAGCGCGGCCGGCGTCGGTTGCGGCGGGATCACGATCGACTGCGATCACCCGTCCACCGCGCTCCGCAGCGACCCGCGCGAGCAATACGCTGTGCCCGCCGCCGCCGAATGTTCCGTCGAAGATCACGCCAGCGGTCTGGGGCTCGAGCCACTGAACCACTTCGCGCGGCATCACGCTGACATGACAACTTGTCACCGCCGGGTCGTTCATCCGACGACCAACAATTCGTCCATCTCGCGGCTGACCTGGCGCAAATAACCAGCATCACCAGCTTGCATCTCCGCCGCCACCCAACCGCGGAAATTGACATCGGCCAATGCCTGGCGCACACTCGCCCAATCGATATCGCTTTGAGCCATTTGCGTCCACGCTTGGTCGGCCCGCGAGTAGCCTTTGACATCCAGCTTGATGATGCGTTTTCCCAGCGTGCGAATCCAACCGGCGGGGTCGCCGTATTTCCAGTGGTTGCCGATATCGAATTGAACACCGAGCCAAGGCGAATCGAATGTGTCAATAAACTTAGCGAGCGCATCGGCGGTCTGGTTCGTATCGCCTTCGTGGTCGTACAAGAAATGGTTCCAAACGTTTTCGATCGCAATCTTGACGCCGACTTCCTCGGCGACGGGCAACGCCAAGCGAATATTTGCGACGGCGCGGTCGAAGACTTCGGCGGGCGTTCCATCTTTGCCGTGGCCGGCCACCAACAACAACGTGTCCGCGCCAACGGCGGCGGTGGCGCGTAGTCCGGCGATGCAACTTTCCAGCGCCGTGGCACGGACGGTGGCGTCGGGATCGGTGTGACGCACTTGCCAATGGTTCGCGTTTACGGTGCCGTCAATCACGATGTCAGCGGACTGCATCGCGGCCTTGGCTTCGTCAACATCGAAACCTGGAGCATCGAGCTCAACGCCGGCGAACCCGGCGGCTCGCGCGATCGCAAATTTCTCGGCAAGCGATTTGCCCGGTTTGACCATATTTAACTTGAGCGTCTTGCGCAACCGCGTAGTCGTCGCAGCAGATTCTTGGCCTCCGGCAAACCGCGGCGCGATCGTTGATCCGGCGAGTGCAATCACAGCCGAAGTCTGTATTCCGCCAATGACAAATCGTCGCCGAGATTGCATCGTAAATCGTCCCATGAGAGATGGTTAAAGTACCGCTTGGAGTCCAATTGTATCATTCGCCGACGGTCACTACGACACACATCGCGTGGTGGAAAGACGCGTCAACTTTGCTGATTATGCTGACTTTTAGGATTTTTCCGATTTTTAGGCGCTTTTGGCAAACTTTGACGGTTGGCTGGGCCGATGAAATGTTTGAGCCAATGATTCTTCGCTCGGCAACGACGTGGAATCCGTGGTTCAGGGGGGAATTGCAACTTTGGATTTTGTTCCGGTCAACAGCCGGTCGCGATGCGGCGACACGGCGAACGGCCATTTCACCAGCCTGCGGTAAGCGACCGTGAATTCCCAAAAAATTCTCACCTTGTGCCTTGCGATCGGCCTGACCGTGACCGCGACCAACTTGGTCGTTGCTCAACAGGTTCGGCGGTCCCATTCTGTTTCCGGCCAACAATCGCAGGTCGAGCAAGTTGCTCGGACGCGGTGGCAACCGACTCGCCCCAATCAACCCTCACCGCAAGCTGGCAGGCCGGCTGGCTCGGGTGTCCAACAAGCGGCACACCAAGTTCCGGTTCAGGGCCGCGTGCGGCGGACTCAGGGAACCGAAGAATTGCCCACCCCGTCGATGCCCCGACCGCTGCCCGATTCGAGCATGAGCGAAGTGCCAATGGTCGATCTAGGCGGCGAAGGTTACGAAGTTCCGATGCACGGCGAGCGTTCCGTGATGCAACCTTCGCCACGGACTATGCACTCGCAACCGATGCAATCGCAACCAATGGACGGCGAAATTATCTATGAATCCGAGCCTTCAATGGACGGTTCTTACGGCGGCTACGAAGGCGGCTACGAAGGCGGCTACCAAGGTGACTACCAAGGTGACTACGGTTGCGATTCGATGGGTTGTGATTCCGGTTCGTGCAACGGCTCGTGTGGCGGATCATGTGCGGGTGCTTGGCGTCCGTGCATGACGCTGTGTTTCCCGCAGGACGGCTGGGCCTCGTTTGAATATCTTTACTGGGTGCAACGCGGCATGGATTTGCCACCGCTGGTGACGCGTAGTGACAGTGGCACCGCTCGCGGCGACGCGGGTGTGCTCGGCCTCAGCACAACCGATATCCTGTTCGGCGGCGACGATGTGCTCGACGACGGATTTTTCGGTGGAAGGCTGCAGTTCGGATTCTGGTTGGACAAGTGCCACACCTGGGGCATTGGTGCAGAATACTTTGAGCTTGGCGAAGAGTCCGACGGTTTTCGCGGCAACAGCAGCGGAGACCCAATCTTGGCGCGACCATTCTTCAACATCCTAACCGGTGAAGAGGATGCGGAACTTGTCGCGTTTCCAAACGTCCTAACCGGCGAAGTAAACGCCCGGGCGACCAGCCACTTGGTCGGTGCGGGCGTAAACCTGCGGCACCTGACGAATTGCAGCAGCGGTTGCGGACCGTGTGGACAGTATCAAAGTCGATCGCACCTGTTGTTCGGCTACCGATATCTGCAGCTTGAGGAGTCGGTCAGCGTAACTGAAGATTTGGTTGGCTTGCCCCCTGATCCAGGAGCGTTCCAAATTCAAGATCGTTTTCGCACTCGCAATCAATTCAACGGTTTCGACATGGGCATGATGTATAACCGCCGCCACGGATTGTTCTCGCTTGACTTGCTGGCCAAGCTGGCGGTTGGCAATACGCACCAAACCGTTGACATTCGCGGCACCACGCGAGTCGATGGCGGAGCGGCGCAGACCGGCGGATTGCTTGCCCAGACCAGCAACATTGGCAACTACGAACGTGACCGCTTTACGATTCTGCCGGAATTGGGAATCACGGGTGGGTATTACTTGACGCCGAATTTCAAGTTGACCGCTGGCTACACGATGATCTTCTGGTCTAACGTAGTTCGCCCTGGTGATCAAATCGACACCGACATCAACCCCAACTTCTTGCCACCACCAGCGGTTCCGTTCACCGGTGCGGCACGCCCTCGGTTCTCGTTCGTCGATACCGATTACTACGTCCACGGCGGTAGTTTTGGGGCGCAGTTTACCTGGTAATCCCCAAAAGCGGCGAAGAATGTTTTGTGACTGAGGCAGTGATTATCCGATAGATACCGAATGAACGGGTTGTGCAGCGACACAGTCCGCGACTCGACCAAAGAATGAGACCGACGATGTTCAAGAGCTTTTTGCAACGATTGACGACCGGAAAACCACACTCCGCACGACGCATCCGTCGAGGCCTTCACGTCGAACGTCTGGCCAAGCGTGAATTGCTGGCGTCGGACATTGGCGCGATCGCCGGCACGGTTTATGTCGATCTCGACGGCGACGGACTTGATGCCGCCGACACGCGGCTTGCCGGCGTCGACGTTCAACTGTTTCGCGATGGTGGCAACGGCGTCTTCGGCGGCGACGATACGTTGGTTGGAACGGATATCTCCGATGCACTTGCCAGTGCCACGCCGGGCGCGTTTCGGTTTGATGGATTGAGTCCTGGATTGTATTTTCTGCAGCAGGACAGTGCCGATGCACCCGCTGGGCTGATCAATCCAAATCCAATTTCGGTCACCGTTGTCAATGACAATGGTGTGCAAGTTTTGCCAATCGATGACTACGATCAAACTGCTGTCTCCTTAACGGCGAACTCGGCAACCACACCGGTCAATAGCAGCGCTGCGGCACCTGACGCTATTGGCGGTTCACGCGACATCGTGCTTACGCACACTGCGGGTGCCGGCCAGATCAACTTGCTGGTAACGCCAACGACCTCCCAATTTTTCTTGGGTTCAATTGGTGGTTCGACAGGCGATGCACTGGTCCAATACGACGGTGCTGATAACGCCACTACATTGTCGGCGACCGGCCTCGCTGGCGCTAATCTAAGCGACGGCGATGCAGCAGCAGGCATTAATGTGCTGGTAGATCCCGACAACAACTCGGGAACTTTCGAGATCACGATTTACACCAGCGCGACCGCTTTTTCGGTCGCAACCGGAACCTATCCCGCCGGACCATTCACATCACCGGTTGATATATTTGTGCCGTTCTCCTCATTCACGCGAGGCACAACTGCGACCACCGCGGCGACGTTCACCAGCGTAGGAGCAATCGAGCTTCGCGCCGGCGTTATCGCCAACCAAGACATTCAACTCTCTGTGCTTGAATCAATCCGCCCTGAGATTGTC
>JBGSVE010000145.1:0-15120 GCA_041753075.1 Pirellulaceae bacterium | reverse complement strand
GTACATCGTGTGTTCGCTCACGCGGCCCGACTCGCCGCGAATGTGAATCACGATGCCATCCAAGAACACGATCGGAAAGATCGCATCGATGCGGCGGGTCTGCCAAGCCTTGACTTCGGCGTCGAGGTCTTCGGTGATCTCTGAAATCAGTGTCGGTGAAACGTCGACACCGTAAAGTTCTTTGACGATGTCTTGGATGTCGCGGGTGGTCATGCCCTTGGCATAGAGCTCCAAAATCTTTTCATCGAAGCCCGCCAAGCGACGTTGATGCTTGGGAATTAGTTGCGGATCAAAGGTACCCTGGCGATCGCGAGGGATATCCAAAGGCAGCTTTCCCATGTCGCCTTGGATCGTCTTGGGACTGGTCCCGTTGCGTCTGTCTTTGCCGATGCGTTTGGAAGCCGCTTCGTCTTGCGAATGAGCGTGCTGGAACCGCTCCTGGTGGGCCGTTTGAGTTGATTCCAAATGTACATTCATCTCGGTATTGAGCATTTTTTCGAGAGCCGATTTCATCAGCTCTCGCATCGCCGCGTTGAGGTCTTCGATCGTGGTCGATTGAGTCGCCAGCTCGCTTGCCAACTCTTGTGTCCGCTGCTTCAGTGTCGCATCCATGCGTCAGTCTCCGTAGGTTGGAAAAAATAGGTAGTATCAGGTCCACGACCACTGACACAATATTTCTTACAGGCCCGCACTGTCGCGGGAACTCTGCTGCAACCGCCTAATCCCTGGTCAACACCAAGCCGCACCGCCCTGTCTGCGCTGGTGGTTAACAACTCCGTGAACGGTTACGATGCACGTTTCCAAGACCTTCGGCATGTTTGAGAGCTTCCAACGCACGCCCCCACTCGCGACGATGAAGCGCGAGATCGTTGAACTCATTTAGACCGTTCGCGGTCCTTGGTAATATCTTATGCCCGCCGCGCTGTAGGACATCGGTTCCGCAGGTATTATGCGCCAATAATGACAGCGATCCCACTTCATACACATGCTCGCCGCGGACTTCGATATTGTAGACGGCGGTGGTGGTTTTTTGAATGGTGATTGAGAGCACTGCGGCGATGCCGGTGGCGGCTTGGAGTTGTTCGCCTTCGAGTAATTCACCCAGCGGCACCCAGTCTTGGCGATCGACCGACCAGATCGGGTGAATCGTCGTGCCTGCGAGCACTTCAATCTTGCCATCGGGACCGAGTATCTCGGCGCGGGCAATAAGTTCGACTTGACGCGTTGTGAAGCGGCCGGTGAT
This sequence comes from Pirellulaceae bacterium, assembly GCA_041753075.1. GTDB lineage: Bacteria > Planctomycetota > Planctomycetia > Pirellulales > Pirellulaceae > UBA6163. The sequence continues at coordinate 13,877 of JBGSVE010000145.1, read as the reverse complement.
CACGCTGCCGTCACCCGTTGAAATCGGCGGACAGGGTTCGATCGATGTGACGGTGGCGAGTCCCTGGACCTGCAATTCGGGAATGTTAAACGGCAACAAATGGCCGGCGGTTAGGCCGCTTGCTTTGACGAACTGCGTCGGCCGGATTAGTTCAGCGTCGATCATCGCACCGTCTTGCCGCTCGACGCTCAGTGATATTTTCAACCAAGTGGTTTCGTCGGGCTCGGCCAGCGAATCGTCATACTCCCAGCGTCTTGGGTTCTTGGTCAGAACGCGTGCGCCGAGCGGCACGTCTTCGATGGGGATTTTGAAGGTGGTGGCGGTGGCGACGGGGGCTTCGAGCAAAGCAAATCCGCAGGTCGAAAACCGCGCCGCGGTGATGTCATCGGCGAAGTTGTCGTGGGACCACAGGGCCGCTTGCAACTCGGGACCAGACGGCAAATCGAGGCTTAGAAGATGGATGGCACCAAACGAAGTTGATTCAAGGATAGCGGCCAGAAAGAAGGCAAGCGGAGTACATTCGCTGGCAGGTCATTGGTGCGCAAGGTGATCTACATGGCAGCCCTGGTTTCAACTCGTCACAACCCAGTGATGAAGGCATATTACCAGCGTCTACTCGCCAAAGGAAAACCAAAGAAAGTGGCACTGGTAGCCGTCATGCGCAAGCTGCTGATCACCCTCAATACCATGCTCAAAGAAAATAATCTGTGGCGCGAGACAACACTCGCTAAAGCCGTAATCTAAGACAGCCGATGGCACCAACCGAAGTTGCGACAAAAGACGTACTCCAGCGAACGCTCACGAAGTTGTCGCTGGACCACAGGGCCGCTTGCAATTCGGGACCAGGCGGCAAATCGAGGCTTAGAAGATGGCTTAGAAGATGGATGGCACCATACGAAGTTGCGACACACCAAACGAAGTTGCGCACCAAACGAAGTTGCACCCTCGTCTCAGGAAATCTATGAATTAAATTTCGTGACGAGTAAATGGATAAAGCTTTGATTTGTTCCAGTGCAGACTAATGTCGAGTTGCGTGGGTTGATCGCATATATTGCAACGATTGGAACATTTGAAATGCGACGTCGCGACTCCTTCGATACCATAGTCAGTGGCAATGATTCAATAAGTCGACACGCTGTGCAGCAGACGTTTGCGCTAGCGTGCGACAAATAGTCAATCGCGATCTCTACAAAGTCGCTTTGTTTTAAAAGTTTACACAGCTCCAGCGCATAAACTGTATGTTCATCGCTAAGTTTTCCAAGTGTAGCAACAAGCTGATTGTAGACTGAATCGGGTACATCGAATCTGCCCGTTGTTACGAACGGTTCCACGTAATCGATTAGAGATTCTCCACTCAGCGACAAAAAGTGTTCGATTTCAAAATGATTAGAACTCATGTAAATAGTCGTACTACAACTCCAAACGCATCAATTTCCGCAAATCCATAAAAAGTTTCGATGCCGTTTCGACCTGCAAGTCCCCAAGCAACATTGTGGAACCTGGCGACATAGACTTCACCGTCAATAACAAGCGCTGCATAATTCCCAGGTGGAAGGTGTGGTGCAACAACTGCTTTTCGGCCAACGAAGGTCGCCAATTGCTGTAAACTCATTGGCACATATGTGTTATGAACCAATAGTTTTGAAACGCCAACTTCATACACATGCTCGCCGTGGACTTCGATATTGTAGACGGCGGTGGTGGTTTTTTGAATGGTGATTGAGAGCACTGCGGCGATGCCGGTGGCGGCTTGGAGTTGTTCACCGTCGCGTAATTCACCCAGCGGCACCCAGCCTTGGCGATCGACCGACCAGATCGGGTGAATCGTCGTGCCCTCGAGCACTTCAATCTTGCCGTCGGGTCCGAGTATCTCGGCGCGGGCGATCAGGTCGACTTGACGCGTGGTGAAGCGTCCGGTGATCACGCTGCCTTCACCCGTTGAAATCGGTGGGCAGGGTTCGATCGATGTGACGGTGGCGAATCCCTGGACTTCCAATTCCGGAATGTTAAACGGCAACAAGTGGCCCGCGGTCAGGCCGTTTGCCTTGACGAACTGCGTCGGCCGGATTAGCTCAGCATCGATGATCGCACCGTCTTGCCGCTCGACCGTCAGTGATATTTTTGACCACGTGGTTTCGTCGGGCTCGGCCAGCGAATCGTCATACTCCCAGCGTCTTGGGTTCTTGGTGAGCACGCGTGCGCCCAGCGGCACGTCTTCGATGGGGATTTTGAAGGTGGCGGCGGTGGCGACGGGGGCTTCGAGCAAGGCCAATCCGCCGGTCGAGAACCGCGCCGCGGTGATGTCGTCAGCGAAGTTGTCATTGGACCACAGGGCGGCTTGCAATTCGGGTCCAGGTGGCAAATCGGAGAGCGTGACCAAGGTGCCGGGAACGAAGCAACCGCCGTTGACGATTCGCGAGAGAAAGTTGCCGCAGCGCCCCACATCGTCGACGGACGTCGCGAATTTGTAGATGCCGGTCCCCGCGCTCTTGACCGCGAACGGCAGTGTGATCGCGATGCCGGTCCACTGGCCGGCGGTATAGGCAGTCGAGTTGTAGTTGACCGTTTCAATACCAAACCCGTTGACGAAAACGCCGTCGCGAATCGCTGAACTGGCACCCATCGACAGATTGTCACCGAGTCCGGAAACGAAGTTGGCGAATTGGTCAAACCCGTCGCCAGCCGAGCCACCGAACCAGGCTAACCACTGGGCGGAAGAGTTCGCCCCGCCGGAGCCGAACGTTGGATTGGGGTCTTGGGTGAAACTCTCGACGGGAAGCGCGGCGAGCCGATCGATCTCGGCTTGGGCCGCCGCGACGCTGTCTTGTTTATTGATTTCGGCGACGGCGACGTGATATGTTTTGTACGCGACCCCTTGGTCGGCGGCAAACTGGATTTGGGCTGGGGCGATGTTGGTGGCAAGGCTGAGTTGGGCCGAGGCAATCGCTTTTTTGTAGGTCGCTTCGGCATCGGCGACTTCGCGCGTGTAGTCGCCAAACGCTGGTATCGCGGCGTTGTTGAAGGCTTCGAGCGCGTTGGTGACAGAGGTGGTATAGGTGCTGGCGGCGAGTCCAAGTCGCGTGGCCTTGTCACGCTCGGCACCGGCGATCGCGAGCGACTTGGTCTTGCTGGCATCGCGATACTCATCCTGCTTCGTTTTCCGTGCGGTGGCCAGCGCGTTGGCGGCGGCTTGTGCGGTTGCGATTGCCGCGTCAAAGGTTGCCTGGGCCGTGGCATTGGCGGTTTGGCAGGTCGATTCGGCGTTTTGCAATGCCGCGTTGTAGTCTAACTCGGCGTTGGCAACGATCGATTGCAGAAGTGGATCGGACTCGAGGTCCAGCGGGTTGGTGCTTGCTTGGTCCTGCGGTCCGAGCAGATAGGTGTCATTGGCATCGGACAGATCGGTCTGTTGGTCTGAATCGGCGGTTGCGAGTTCGGATTCGAGCGTTGTTTCTGCTGCGGCGAGCGTGGCTTCGTAGGCGGTGTTGGCGTTTTCGACTGTAATATCGTAGGCCGATTGCGCCGCTTCGGTGGTCGTGTCATAGGCATCGACCGCAACGTCGATGACAAAATCGGTCATCAGTTCGGCAGCGACGATGGTGGCGTCGTAGTACGACAGGGCAGCTTCAATCGCGGTCGCATAGCCGTCGACTGCGGCTTGGATCGAGGCGTCACGAGCGACTTCCGCGCTGGACGATGCGGCGTTGTAGTCGTCATCGGCAACTTGGACTGCGTCGTCGTAAGCAATGTCAGCAGCCTCGACCGCAGCCGAATAATTTTCGTCCGCTGCAAGTGAGTCATCGTCGAGTTTGGTTTGAATCGCGACAACCGCATCTTCGTACGCCGTATCCGCCGTTTCGATTTTGGTATCGAAGGTGGACTGGGCAGCCGATACGGTCGTCGCATAGTCAAGATTGGCCGCCAAGTTCTCGGCGTCACGGATGGCCGCCGCGTCAACCAATGTTGTCTGGTAGTCGGTGGCGGTCGTGCCCACGGCGGCGATATAGTCGGCCGAGGCGTCGTTGACGGCGTCATTGCGATCAACCAAGGCAATCTGAACATCGGCCTGGAATGTCGCGTTCGCACCACTGGCATTGGCCTCGAAATCGGCTTGCGCCGCCGCCAGATCCAACGCCAGTTGGGCGTCGGCGGAGTCAATCGCCGAACTGGAAGTCGCTATTTGGCCGCTAGCCGCAGGCGATTGATTGGCGAGCGGGTAATTGGATGCATCATCGCCGTAATCCGACCCATCATCGCCATAGTTTGAATCGTCGTAATACTCATCGTCTGGCGACCCATAACCGTAATCGTCGGCATCGAGCATTTGCCGAGATTCGAGTGTTTGTAGGAGCAAACGTCGACGATCTAGGCGCGACCGGGCGCTACGCTTTAGCTGGGAGCTGGGAGCTGGGAGCTGGGAGCGCGGAAGAAAATTCGCATCATCGTTCAGCCTTGTAGATAAGCGCCGCCCCATGTATTTGGCTCGGCGAGATAAAAAGCAAATCGAGGCGTGGGCAAGGTATCATCTTGAAAAGTTGAGTCGAGAAAAAAGTCGAAACTTTCGGGGAATGGTAAATACAATTTTCAAACAGAGTCAACTGGACAGCGCCATGTTCAGTGAGCGGACGGGCACTAGCCCCCGGTACTTCCCGAGCGAAACCGGCGGCTAGCGCCGTGCCGCTCACAAAACGATCGAGCCGGTAAAACGTGATGTTTTCGATCGAACATGGCGCTGTCCAGCTAAGCACGAACGTTCAACCTTAGGTCCTACCTGTTAACCGCTGCATCGAATGTCCAATGACGATCACTGGTCATGCGAATGTCAGTGGCCGAGAAACCCAAGCTCGTAAACATGTCTTGCGCCTCTTGCAATGACATTGCCGCGTGCAGTGATTGCCGCAACATTTGTTGTGCGGTTGGTGTCGCATCGCAAGCGTGTTTGGCAACAAGTTGATCAATCGTCGTCTGGGCCGTTGGCCGGGCTAAATCACGAATGAATAGTCGGCCCCCAGGCGTCAAGATTCGCAGCGCCGCTTCAACGGCCAATCGCGGCTCGGGCAAATGATGCAGCAGTGTGTTGCTGATAACGGTTTCCGCCATGCCGGACGAAAGATCGCTCAGCGTCTTGGCGTCACCGTGAGCCAATTGAATACGATCAACCAAACTTGCCATTTCAATTCGCCGCTTGGCCAGATCGAGCATTTCCGTCGATGCGTCAATCGCCATCACGCGAACGTCGTCGCGCTGTTTGCATATATCAATTGGAATCAGCGCCGTTCCGGTGCCAATATCGACGACTCGCGGACCGACGGTTCCACCGCGGAGCAAGTCCGCGACGAAGGATCGGTTGACCGCATCGTGATCCATTTGGTCGTACTCGGAAGCTTCGCTATAATCATCCATCACTTCGGGTTCGAGCACGCGCGGCAGAGGAGAGTGCGATGAATTCATTCCAGTTCCGTCACCCATTAACTCTTCGTGTTCAATCGGAATGCCGCTGTTGGCAAGCGGAACGAGTGCGCCCCAAGCGGTCAGAAGTCCGGCGCAGGCCAAATAGCCAATCGCATACTCCCACGTGATCGAGCGATATGCCGGATCAAGAATAACGTTGCCCCATGACTCGGGACCAAACGGCAGGAACAATCGGTTCTCGGCCAGCGGCGAATGGATAAACCCAAAGAGGGTCAAGACCGCCGCCGCGACGAACACCAGCGATGCGGTTTTGCACTTGCGATCAATCAACGCCGCCAAGGCCCAGGCCCACAACAGGCTAATCAAGATGAACCCGTTTGACAGCATCGTCAGCGTGGCCAACTTTTGTTTCAACACTCCGTCGGCAAGCGTTCCGGGGTTGAAATTGAGGGCAAAGGCAGTACCGTCGCCAAACAGTTGGCCCGGGAATGCGAGCGCTAAAAACGCCAGCGCCGGAACACACGCCAGCGCCACCGCCGCATAGTGCCGACGCGGCGTTGCATAGAAGCTTTGAGCCGTAATTTCCAAGCCGACGAACACCAAAATCGGAAACACGACGGGTGCCGGCAAATACGTATTCAAGATTGCGAAGTAGCCGAGGATGCCGGCCGAGCCAACGACCAAAGCGGTCGCCAAGCTATAGGCAGCGCGGCCGCCCATTGCCTTGTACGCGGGATGGCCGATGTAGGGTGTGGTTTGAATCACGCCGCCTGATAACCCGGCGATCAACGTGGCCACGCCTTCAATCGCAATCACTTGACGCGTGTCATATTCGTCGCCGGCCGCCGCCGCCGATTCGGTGCAATCGATTCCACCAACGATGGTCATCAGCGCAAACGGAAACGCAATCGGCAGGTAGGGCAGCGCATCATTGAACGAACCGACCCAGCCGAAAGTCCAGGCGTCGAGCCACTGTGTCGGCAACCACGTGACCGTCGGCGGCGCGGGCATGTGATAGCCGCCGAGGCCGATCGCACAGCTCAGGTAATAAATCGTTCCCGCAACGAGTAACGCACCGAGTGTCCCCGGAATCTTCCCTGGAAACGGAATACGACCTATTAACGTCGTCAACACGATCGCCAGCGCGAGCATGCCCGCCAGTGGATGTGCAAAGATATCCAGAATCGGCATGAAGCTAATCAACACCAGGGCAATCGCGGCCAACGATCCGAGCAGTCCAGCTCGGGGCACCATCCGCCGAACATATCCACACACCGGAGCGGCACAAATCTTGAAAATTCCACTCAGCACAAGGCACCAAATACCGATGTGCCAGGTTCGTATCGCGGCGGCCTGAGGATCCAAGCCCAAGACATCGCGTCCAGCAAGAAATGACGGACCAAGCACAAAGAAAATCATGCCGAAGGTGGATGGAGTATCCAGGCCAAGCGGCATCGCCGTGATATCGTTGCGGCCCGTTTTTTTGGCCAAATGAAACGCCAAGAAGAAGAACGCGATGTCGCCAACCAACACGCCGAGCGCGGTGCCAGGCACCAGCGACGTCAAAATCATGTCTTCGGGAAATCCAAATCGCCCCGACAACAAAATGACCAGCAGGAGCAAGCCCGCTAGATTGTCGAGCACCAATCCGAAGAAAGCGTTGACATCGCCTGGCCGCGCCCAACGATAACCACCTGAACCCACAGTCTTGATTTCAGCCATTGATCGATGTCGTTCCGCATTACTTTACATATTGCACTTCATAGTCGTGGTCACGTTTACGCACGACCGTCGCGGTGACGATTCGATCCGGCGGCAAGACCACCTGTTTCTCTTTCTTTTTCGACGGATCGACTCGGCGAAATGAGCATACAACATTCATGCCCTCGATCACGCGTCCAAAGACGGTTTGAGAATCATTTTCGCGAAAGAATGGCATCAGCGAAATGGCGAACTGCGAGCTGGCGGTATTGGGAATTTGTCGGGTCTTGTCGTTGGGGTCCGGCATCTTTGCCATCACGAGTGATCCGCGAAATAGCTTGCGGGCATCTTTCTTCTCATACTCGTCGGCGATAAAGTGGCCTGATGTTCCCGTGCCATCGCCGTCGGGGTCTCCGCCCATCGCTATGAAGTCATCGATCACTTGGTAAAAGTCAGATCCATCATAAAAACCGTCCTCAACGAGCATGATAAAGTTGGCCACCGTGTTCGGGGCCTGGTTCTCAAACAACTCCAGCAGCACCGGCCCACGTGATGTTTCCAGGAGCACTCGCGGCAAGTCATCGGCCGCCGCTTCTTGCTCGCGCCGTTCTTGCTCGGCTTGCCACAGCGGCGGATACAATTCCAATAAGTTGCTAATCATCTTGTCGATGTCTTCAAGCTTGTCGATTCCATTGACATCGACGAACGATTGATAGAGCGGGATCACGCGATCGTATTGTCCGTCCAAAAATGCACTTCTCGCCGCGATCTTATAGATGAAAGGATACGCAACCTCGGTCTCCAACAACAACGTTGCCGCCTCATAAGAGTTTTCATAAATCGAATTCGACTCGCGGTACTCCAGCATCGTCGCCATCATTTGGCCCGATTCAAAATCCCCTTTTCGCAATCGGAACAACTCGACCGCACGGTCAAAGACTTGGTTCATCAGCGTCCTCACCTGGTCGCGAACTTCGCCGTAATGTTTTTTCGCCGCCGGGGTTTTCTCTTCTCCATTGCTGTATTTGATCGCGGTTGATTTCATTTCAACCAACGCATCGATCCACAGCACTTTTGCATCAACGAAGGCACGGATTGCGGCGTCTTGTTCCGGCGTGATCGGTTCGGCTGCGGGATTAGCATCTTTCGCTAAAACGTCCGATGACGCATTCGCGGATTGCGGCGACTTCGGTTCGGCCGTAACGTCCGATTCCTGGGCTCGGCTCGAAATCGCAATCAACAACAAGCAAGCGAAGAGCAAACGCATGGCAAAACATCAATCGAAAAAGACGGGAAAAAGTATCAACGCTACAACACGCGAGTTATGTCAACGATACGCGAATCATAACCAATTGGGTCGGGGAGCCGCAGGCACCAAGATTAAACCATCACATCCAGCGGAGCGGCTGCCGCATCGATAAAGTCGTGACTTGCCCCCAGATCGTCTAGCAATAATCGGCTGGTAATACGACTTGATTCGTAAATCACCGGCAATCCGCTGCCCGGATGAGTGCCGCCACCGACAAGGTAGACGCCATCGAGTTCCTCGAAGCGGTTCTGGGGTCGGCGATGCAACATTTGGCCGAGATTGTGGGCCAGATTAAACGTTGCCCCGCGATAAATCCGGTAGTCCGCATGCCAATCATCGGGCGTGATACGATGTTCGACGCGAATCCGCTGGCGGATGTCGCCCAGCCCGATCGCCGACAATTTGTCCAGCGCGAGCTCGCGAAACGGATCGGCCGCTTTCTTCCAATCGATGTTGGGATGTTGGTGGCTGACTGGAACCAACACATACAACGTGCTACATCCGCGAGGTGCCAAGGTATCATCGGTGACGCCTGCGTTTTGAACATAGAACGACGGATCGTCGCTGAGCACGTGCGATTGCTCGATCTCAGCGAGGTTATTGGCGTAGTCGCTGGATATATGAATGTTGTGATGCGGCAAATCCTCGTACAAGCCGTCAATGCCGAGATACAACATGAAGGTGCTGCAGGAATATCGCTTGGTTGCCAATTTCGTGTCGGTCCAGCGCCGCCGCAGCGTGTTGGGCACCAACCGTTTCATCGCTTCGGCGAAATCGGCATTCACGACCAACGCGTCGCAGGGGATCGTCTCATCGGCCAACTTCACTGCCGTCACGCGGCGGCCCTTGAAATCAAAACCGGTTACCGATTCATTCAATCGAATCTCGACACCCAACTCGGTCGCAATCTCCGCCATCCGCTCGCTGACTCGACTGCAGCCACCGATCGGATGAAAAACGCCATACTCGTATTCGAGATACGAAAGGATGCTGAACAGACTGGGACACTGAAACGGGGACATGCCGAGATACTTGCTTTGAAACGCAAAAGCAATCACCAGTCGCGGATCGCTGAAGTATCGCGACAACTCATCTCCAAGGGACCGCAGTGGATGAAGGTGCCGCGCTGCCCCGAGCAAGGACGGACGCATGAGATCAAAGACCGATGCAAACGGACGTTCCAAGATCGGGCGAAAGCGATGCAACTTGACGCGGTTATCATCCATATATTGACGCAGTTTGCCCACATCGGCCGGTGAAAACGCGGCGATTTGGCGATCCATTTCATCCATATTGGGCGTGCAGTCAAGTTGACCACCGGCACCGAATGTTAAGCGGTATTGCGGGTCAAGCCGCTTCATCGGCACTTCGGACATTAAGTCGCGTCCGACCGAACGAAAGATCTCTTCGAGTACGCGTGGGTACAGAAAAAATGTCGGGCCACAATCAAAACGATAGCCATCGCGATGGATCGCGGAGGTGCGGCCACCGACGCGGTCGCGTGATTCAATCAAGGTGACCCGCAGTCCGGCGTAGGCAAGTTGCATCGCGGCGGCTAGGCCACCCGGTCCCGCTCCGACCACAACCGCATGTTTCTGGCCCAATATCGAATCCTTCAGTGTGAAACCGTTCCGAAACCTGACGCTGCAGTTTTACACCGCGTCAAGTCGAACCGTCACGGGCACCGACTTCGATCAACCGCTCAACAATCTCGGTCAGGGAAATATCGTCGAACGTTTGGTCGGGAATCTCCGCGCGGTCGCCGACTAATTTTGCCCGCACCGCGACTTCCCGAACATCATCGGCGAGCAACGGTGACTTCAAACGCCCCAGCATCTCGCGTGGGTCCGAAGCGGTCACGGTCAACAGCACGTCATGCAAATCGCTGGCGATCGCGCGATCCATTGCGACCGCGCGCATCAAACGCGTGATCTGTTTGTGAAACGCATCCCGGTCATCGCCGCTCAAGTTTTCGCTGGCCCACTGATCGACGGCGACCAAGTCACCCCAGCGTAACAATGGCGAACGCACCAAGCGGTTGAGAATACCGGCCGCTTGCCAATCGTTGTACCGCTGGGCATCGATATCGGCGGCCACGATTCGTAAGCTTTCGATCACGTCGCGCTTGGTCCGCGGATCAAGCCGAGATTGCTCCAGTTCAGGGATCATCGTCGCGCGCAGGGTCCGCGCCGCCAACTCGCCGCGCTTCTGGAAAATCAGCCACCCGGCGAACCCAAACATTAGGAACATCACCATGCCCATTAACACCGTCGCCGCCAACACCGCCGGGAAGCAACCCGCCGCTTCAGTTTGCGGGGTTGTCGCGGTGGGCTCAGGGTGCGCGGGTGACGCGTCGGGTTGTTCGTTCAAAGGGCTGGCTATTCGAAAACAATTTTCAGAACTTTGAACTTGATCAATCCGGCGGGTGCCTTGATCTCGGCCACGTCGCCGACTTTCTTCCCCAATAACCCCTGGCCAACGGGGCTGGTAACCAGAATCTTGCCCACGTCGTAATCTTCCTCGCCGGCACCGACCAGCGTGAACGTTTCCTCGTCGCCGTATCCCATATCTTCGACCGTGACGGTGCAGCCGAAGACCACTTCATCCTTGGGCAACGTCGACGTATCAACGATGGTAGCCAGCGCTAACTTGCCCTTGATTTCGTTGATCTTCGCCATCAACATGCCTTGGTTCTCGCGCTGGGCGTGATATTCGGCGTTCTCCTTGAGGTCACCTTCGGCTCGCGCTTCGGCAATTTTCTCGGCGATCAATGGCAACTCGTCGTTTTCCAACCGCTGCATCTCGGCCTTAAGCTTGTTGAATCCGTCTCGGGTCATGGGCACTGAGTCGTGCATGACGCTGCTCCTGTTTTCTTTCCGGCAAAATAGTTTGGAAGTTGACAAAACAAAAACCTTTCCCCGCCGGTCGCGTGGAAAGGTCTGGTTTCGTCGAAATTGACGTCTCATTGTCGCAGCAATCGACTGTGGTAACAAGCCAATACTCAACTTAGTCCGGTGAACCTCGGTGCTCGACGGGCGTGTCCTCCGCATCGCCCTCGAATGGCACTCCGATGTCTTCGTCCAACCAACGCCCCAGGTCGATCAATTGGCACCGCGGGCTGCAGAACGGCGGGACCGGCGTCTCGTCAAGAAAAAACCGTCGGCCGCAAGTCGAGCACGCCATCGCCATGCGGTGCCGCGCCGTCGGTGGAAGTTTTTTGTTCATGTTATCGTTGTGGTCGCACGACGACTTTCATTTGATCGGGATCACCAGCATGTAGCCGTTTAAACCAAGCTGGTCCGTCGGCCAACGAGATCTGCGCGGTAATCAACGGCGCAACATTGATCGCCCCAGTTCGCATCAGCTCGATGCACTGCGGATATTCGCCGTTGCAACCGCAGGTTCCCTGAAGACTGATTTCGCGCGTGACAACGCTTTGCAGCGGCAGCTCGATCTTCGGACTGACGTTACCGACCAAGGTAACGTGACCGCCTTTGCAAACCGATTCAATTGCGGTTTGGATCGTCACGGTCGCACCCACGACTTCCAGCGCCAAGTCCGCGCCGCGACCCTCGGTCAATTCACGCACGGCCACAGGAACATCGCATTGTTGGCTATTCAAAGTCTCCGATGCACCGAGCTGTTTGGCTACGTTCAGTCGCTTGTCGTTGATATCGACGGCAATCACGCGAGTTGCACCGGCGGCGCGCACCGCCTGGATCGTCAGCAGCCCAATCATGCCAGCACCGACAACTACCGCGCAATCACCCAACCTCACTCGCGATACGTTAACGGCATGAACCGCAACCGATACCGCTTCGACCAATGCCGCATGTTCAAACGGCATCTCGTCAGGCAATCGATAAACGATCCGGCGGGGCACAGCGATTCGTTCGGCGAACGCACCGTGACGCCGATATTCGCCACAGGAGACGCCCAGGATGCGGCGATTGTCACACAAGTTTTGGTGGCCAGATCGACAAAACTCACAGTGACCGCAAGACACCATCGAGTCGAACGTGACGCGGTCGCCAGGCACAAAATTGTCAACATTCGAACCGACGCTGACGACAATGCCAGCCGCCTCGTGACCCATCACCAACGGCGGAATCCGCCGCCCGGTGCTGCCGTCGTAACCATGGATGTCGCTGCCGCAAATGCCACATGCCTCGACTTGGACCAGCACATCGTCGACCGACATAGGCGGTTCATCGACCTCGGTAACGATCAAATTTTTGTATTCAGTCAGCAGCAGCGCTCGCATGTTTGTCGTTTTCGTGAAGAACAGTTTGGCGGAGGGATTATCGCAACGATTGTAACAGCTTGTTGATCGATCGTCGTAAAGCGTGCGTCTGCGAGGGGTTGGATAAAATGTCAATTCTTTGTTGACAGGACGTGATGATTCGGTAGACTGCCGAAATCGCCACATCTAGTGCTGTCAAAGCCACTGAACCACTACCTGTAGTGTTTTTGTGTCCGTTCCGAGTAAAATGGTGTCGTACACGCAACCCTAGTTTCCGTGTCGAACCCGCAGAATTTGGTGCCGGAAGGACAAGGATTGTCGGCGAAGCGATTGACGTTTGTTCATGTGTTCTGTTCTTACCAAGTCGTTTCCTGACGCTTCGCACGGAGTGCGTTTTTGGCACTAGCGGAGGGGACGATCCACGGATGAAAAGCAAGGAGTCTTTGCTGTTATGGCTACAGTTGTATCCCCGTCTGCTGTTGTCCCCACCACTTCCCCCAATGCTGTCGAGCAATTGCACGGCATCGATTACGCTCGCGAGCGATTTGACGATTCGTATCGAGTTGGTCGCGCAGGCTTGAGGGTCAAGGCCGTCTTTTGTCCTGATGATGGTGCCACGCCGTTCGATACGGTGGCTTGGGAATTGCGCAGCGCCGCGATTAAGGACGAATCCGGCAAGGCGCTGTTTGAGCAAACCGATTGCGAAATCCCCGCGACTTGGACGCAGTTGGCGGCCAACGTCGTTGTTAGCAAGTATTTCTATGGTGACCCACGCAACGCTAACGAGCGAGAACGAAGTATTCGCCAATTGATCCATCGCGTCACGCGAACGATTTCGGATTGGGGTTTGGCGGATGGTTACTTTGATTCTGCCGAGGACGGCGAGCGGTTTTATCGTGACCTGACATGGTTGTGTTTACATCAACACGGCTCGTTCAATAGTCCGGTCTGGTTCAACGTCGGGCTTTATCATCAATACGGCGTCACCGGCGCGAAGTGCAATTGGCACTGGGACCGTACGTCCAGCGAAGTTGCCCAGCCGAACAATCCGTATGAGTATCCGCAGGGCTCGGCATGTTTTATCCAACAGGTCGAGGACAACATGGAAGACATCATGCGGCTGGCCTGCGCCGAAGCGATGTTGTTCAAGTTTGGCAGCGGTACGGGAACGGATTTGTCGACACTTCGCAGCCAGCGCGAGAAACTGTCCGG
>JBGSVE010000144.1:0-63341 GCA_041753075.1 Pirellulaceae bacterium | reverse complement strand
GGCGCGCGCGCGCTCCCAACAACTGGCAAGCGGCCAATGACGAGGTTGCTCAGGCGGCGATCGCGGCCGGGCGATCGCCAAGCGACGTGCGGGTCATTGGCGTTTCCAAGTATGTCGATGTCGAGATGACCCGTTGGTTGATCGAAGCGGGTTGCCGAGATCTCGGTGAAAGCCGTCCGCAACAATTGATTGAAAAGGCGGCTGAGTTGGCGACAAGCGATATTCGCTGGCACTTGATCGGTTCGCTGCAACGCAACAAAGCGAAACGAACCGTCGAAGTGGCTCACTGGATCCATTCGATCGATAGTCTTAAGCTTCTGCAAAGCGTGGCGACGTATCTGTCTAGTGATCCATCGCGACGAGACTGTGTTGAGCTGTTAGTCGAGGTGAACGTCAGCGGCGATGACCAAAAACATGGCTTCACGCCTGAGAATCTGCTTCATCAATGGACCGACGTGATCGCGGTCCAAGGCGCACGCGTTACGGGGCTGATGGCGATGGCGGGCCTGGGTTCCACGGGCGAAGTTGCCAAACGGCAATTCAGCGCGGTGCGTGACTTGCGCGATAAACTTGTCGAGCGATTCGGTGTTGCACTGCCGCATCTTTCGATGGGCATGAGCGGTGACTTCGTCGAAGCGATCGCCGCCGGATCGACGATGGTACGCATTGGTTCGAAATTGTTTGAAGGAATTCGATGACTGTTGTTGTTGATAAACCTTACTGTTTTGTCCCTCCGCATCGCGGCAATGGTTGGCCATCGTTCATACAAACCTTTCGCTTGACCGATTGGTATTTGCGGCGGCATGACGGTGTCGTAAGCCATGAGTGCCGCCATCTCGATCGTTTGCAGCAATCACTTGCTGCGGGTGATTCGATTTTATTGGCACCGAATCATTGTCGCTACGCCGACCCATTGGTTCTCGGTTGGCCAGCCCGTGAAGCCGGAACACATGTGTATGCGATCGCCAGTTGGCACTTGTTCGCGAAGTCCTGGTTCGATTCGTTCTCGATCCAAAAGATGGGTGGCTTCAGTCTGTTTCGCGAGGGCACCGATCGCCAATCGCTCGAGACTGCGATCGACATTTTGACAACCGCCGAGCGGCCTTTGATTTTGTTTCCCGAAGGTACGACCAACCGCACCAACGATGTGTTGCAGCCGTTGTTGGACGGCGTTGCGTTCATCGCGCGGACCGCAGCTAAACGACGCGCCAAGGCAAACGGTGGCAGCGTGGTGGTTCACCCGGTGGGGATCAAGTATTTGTTCAAAGGCGATATTCAAACTTGGGGAAATGCCGCCGTCACTAAGCTCGAACAGCGTCTCGGTTGGCGCGCGCGAACGGCGACGCCGCTGCTGGTACGAATTGAATCGTTGGCCGAGGCGTTGTTGGCAACTCGCGAGACACTTTATCTCGGTCGAGCACAAACGGGTTTACTGGCCGATCGCCGCAATCGACTGATCTCGCAGTTACTTGAATACGCCGAAGCGAGATTCAGCCTTGCGCCCGATACAACCCTTGGACCGCTGGGACGCGTGCGGCGATTGCGAACCGCAGTCTCGCCATTGATCGTGCAAGCCGAAAACCAATCAACCAAAGACGAATTGTGTCACTTGCTCGATGGCATCGAACTGGCGCAACAATTGTATTCCTACCCCGATCGTTATTTATTGAACTCACCCGTCACCGACACACAGGTATTGGAGACGATCGAGCGAATGCAGGACGACTTTATGGGCAAGCCGGATAACCCCAGTCCGCTGCATGCGGTCATTGAAATCGGTGAACCGTTCACGGTGTCTACCGATCGGCCACCGCGCGGCGAACCCGATCCGTTGATGGTATCGATCGAATCGTCGCTTCGCGAAATGATTGAGCGACTGGCGCTTGAAGCCAATCAAATCGGGTAAGGCTCGGACCAGACTGCAACGATACGCTGCCAAACGGTTCAGGAAACCGTTCTACAATTTGTGTCACTCGCAGTCCAGCCGGACGATCATCTGCACCAGTTCCGCGACCGATTCGGCACCAACCTTTTTGAAAATTTGATGGCGGCGGGCTTCGACGGTGCGGACGCTGACGGCCAGGTGCGTTGCGATTTGCTTGTTGGCCTTGCCCTCCATAATTAGGTCGAGCACTTGGCGTTCCTTTGCCGTTAGTTGCGATAAGCGGCGACGGACCCGTTGATGTTGGTCATCGATTCGGCGAATTTGTTGGTCAAGGGTCAGCCCGGTGCGGAGTGAATCCCAGAGATCTTGGCGGCTAAACGGTTTTTCCAGCACCGTGATCGCTCCGGCACGTACGGCGCGGACGGTGATCGGCGTTTCGGCATAAGCGGTGACAAAAATCATCGGTAGCGGGTGACGACGGGCGACAACAACCTCTTGCAACTCAATTCCGTTCATGCCGCGCAGCCGAAATTCGCTGACAATGCAACCGCTGGCGTTCTCGGGGTATGATTGCACGAATGCTTCGGCGTTGTTGAAGAATGCGGTGGGGACCTCCATGGCGTAAGCAATTTCTTCGATCACCGATCGCATTGCGGGATCGGGATCGACAACAAAAATGGTATTGGGATCGGACATGATAGGTGGCAAACCCTTGAGGTTGGTTGTGGTGGTGTGGGTGAACACAGACAACGCGACAGGTTTCCGCAGCTTGCGTCATATATTCTTGCGGAAAAAATTGAAAGCGATATCGATCAATGAGCCAAGCCGCTGAAGCCGAAATGACTGAGTTGCTGCGGCGTTCGGTTGATGGCGACCAGGCAGCGGCGGCGCAGTTCATGCAAACGCTTTACGATGACTTTCGCCGCGTTGCCGCAGCCCAATTGCGGCGCGAGCCGCCGGGCCACACGTTGCAACCCACCGCGCTGGTCCACGAAGCGTTCCTGCGGTTGATCGACCAACGACAGGTGACTTGGCAGGGGCGGACGCACTTCATCGCCGTTGGTGCCCAGGCGATGCGCCGTGTCCTTGTCGATCATGCTCGCGCGGCGCGGCGAATCAAACGCGGTGGCGAACGACAACGCGTTGAACTCGACGAACGATTGACCGTATCACCGCGCCAGACGGATGACGTGTTGGCGATTGATGAGGCGCTCGAGCGGCTGGCGGAGTTGGATCCGCGGCAAGCGAAGATTGTTGAGTTGCGATTTTTCGGTGGCATGACCAACGATGAGGTGGCCGAGGTGATCGGCGTTTCGCGCGCGACGGTCGATCGCCAATGGCGCGTGATCAAGGCATGGTTACGGCAACAATTGCGGGACGACGAACCAGCGTGACGCCCGACCAGTACAAACGCGCACAAGAACTCTTTTTGCAAGCCGTCGACATCGACGTGCGCGAGCGAACCGAGTGGATCGAGAAACACTGCGCTGGCGACGCACAATTGAAGCGAGCCGTCGAAGGGTTGCTCACGCACGATGATCCGCGAACACTGCTAACCAAACTTGACCCGACGATTAAGACAACACTCGGCGTAGCCGCGGCACCCGCATCAAGGCCGTTGGCAAAGCTTTGGCGTTGGCTCGTCGCCATGCCACGCGCGGCGCAACTAGCGCTTGCGGCGCTGGCCGTTATCTTGCCAGTGCTGATTGCTGCGCTGGCGATTGACCACGTGACCGAATCGTTTCGCAAGCAGGTTCGCGTGGCGGCGCTCAGCGAATTGGTCGAGGCCAAGGCGAACGCCGTGCAGTTGTGGTTGGAGCGTGAACAATCGATTTCGCAAACGTGGGCCGACAGCCCTGAGGTCCGACGCATGGTCGCGGAGTTGGTCGCGGTGGCCGCAGCCGCACCCGAGGACTCTTTGGCCATGGCGTTAATCGATTCGCCGCAGCAATTGGAGCTTGAACATGAACTTCACGACCTCTCGGGCCTAGACCTACGGTACGCGGTGTGGAACCGAAACTTGGTCACGATCGCCGATTGGTCGGCGGAGAAAACGGGCGTCGGTGTCGGCGTTACGCCTGACGGTGCAGCGCGATTGACTCACGTGATTGATGGCCAAAGCGAGGTGGTGATACTCAGTTCCGCGGACGTCATCACGCGAAATTATCCCGGTGTGCCCGGCAAGCCGCAGTTGGCGATGTTCTTGCCCGTTCGAAATGAAGCGAACACGGTAATTGCCGCCATGCTGGTTTACGGAACGCAACGTGAAGACGAATTGCTGCGATTTGTTCATTTGTCCAGCGGCATCGACGGCGCCGCGACGTTGGTGTTTGATCGTGGCGGGTGTTTGCTACTTGAAAGTCCGTACAACCAACAACTTCGCGAGCTGGGCCTATTGCCAAAAGATCCCACCACTTTTTCTGCGAAGCGGTTGGTGCTGCGAGATCCAGGTGTTGATTTGACGGCGGGCAAAGTTCCCGCCGAGCCGCTCGACTCCAGACCGCTGACCAAGCTTGTCCGCATGGCATCGCGAGTTGGCAGCGGGGTTGATGCCGACGGCTACCGTGACGTGCGCGGTGTCTGGGTCGTTGGCGGTTGGCAATGGCTTGACGAATACAATTGCGGGATTGGGATTGAAATTGAGAAAGCATGGCTCGAGCCGGATCGTTGGTTGTATCGCACGGCGATGGAAACCCTGCTGAGCACATTGGCGGCTTGCTTGGGCGTAATTGCTTATTCGCTGTTTACCATTGGACGACTGCAAAACCGAGTCGCAGCGGCGCATCGAATTGGTCCTTATGTGCTCGAACGAATGATCGGTGAAGGCGGCATGGGATACGTCTACTTGGCTCGTCATGATCTGCTTAAACGTCGTACGGCAATCAAGTTATTGCGTCCCGAGGTGACTGATAACAACAACCTGCAGCGGTTTCAACGCGAAGCCTTATTGGCGGCAAAACTTGAACATCCCAATACCATCTGTGTTTATGATTTTGGCGTTTCGCCGGACCATTTGTTTTACCTAGTGATGGAGTGGATCGACGGAGTGACGCTCGACCAGTTGGTCTCGCAACAAGGACCAGTCGCCGTTGATCGCTGCATCCGCCTGCTTTGCCAGATTGCGATGTCGCTTCGCGAAGCCCATTTGATCGGTTTGATACATCGTGATCTCAAACCACAAAACATCATGGTGGCCCAGCGTGCCGGCGAGACTGACGTCGTCAAGGTGCTCGATTTTGGCTTGGCGCGAGAAGTCGTTGGTGGCGGCAACAAATCGCTAACCGCAATCGGCCTCGTCGCCGGGACGCCGCGCTACATGGCACCCGAGCGATGGCAGCCGGCGGCGACGCTTGGTCCCGCCGTCGACATTTACGCATTCGGTTGCATCGCTTTCTTTATGCTGACCGGACGACACGCATTGGCGGGTGATTCGATCGACGAAATTTGCCAGGCATCGCTGGCGCAACCCACGCCGCGTGCGTCTCAATATGCCGCACAAGTTATCCCGGCGGGGCTGGATGATTTAATCGTCCATTGCCTCGACAAAGACCCGCAGCGTCGTCCAGCGAGTTTCGATGCGATTCTTTATCGCTTGCGAAGCACAAACAACGTGTCGACTGAATCGGCATTGAGTTCCACCGGTTCATCGATTTCGTAATTGAAATCGTGGATCGATACGATTTCAAACTCGGGTGCCGATCGCAATGTCTTGACAATCTGTGGCACGGTATACAGCCGCAGCGGAAACTCGGTACACAAACGAATCGTATCATTGGGCCGTTTCGCAGTGATCGTCACGCGGATTTGTTCCAGCCGTTTGCGCCGCAGAAACTCGAGAACTCGCAGCGTGACGTGAACGGTCGTCGTGCCGTGTCGGGCCGTCCAACGCTCGACGCATGACTCCTCGACATCAAGCGGCAAGATATGCAGCCCCAAGAGGTACAGCCCACCGGTTCGCAAGTGTGCCGCCACGCTGCGCAGGTGGCTGACCGCGGACGCCTCATCGGTCAGGTGGCGAAAGGTATTGAACGTGCAAAAGGCCGCATCAAATTGGTCGGGTAAATCGATTTGGCTGATGTCGGACTGGTACAGTTTGGCCTGCAATCCACGGCGGCGCAGGCGATTGCGCAGGTAGGCGAGACTGGGGCCGCTCAGGTCGATACCGGAAACCGCGTAGCCGTTCGCTGCCATCGCGGCTACCAGCCGACCGCTGCCACAACCGGGCTCCAGCACGCGACGCACTTTTCCGGTGGCAAAACGCTCGAATGCTTGCTCAAAAAACGCAACTTCCATGGCGGTTTCATCGCGAAAAACCATGTCAAAGTATTGCGGATAGTCGTACCAATCGGCGGTTTTGAACGCGCTGGCACGTTTCTTCTTGATGGCGGTCATGCGTTGTAGGTCAAAAGAAAAATGAACGAACTTGCGGTCGCCAGGAACAATTTGGGATGCTCGACCGAAATGTTTCTCGCCAGAGCGTAAGCGAAATTGACGAATCATACCAACCAGCATGATGACGATTGGCCAAGGCCAGCCGGTTTGCCGCGCCGCGTCGCATTGCGAATCGGGTTTGCGATTTGCTTGCTGGCGATGCCAGCGGGTTGTCGATCGCTGTTGTACCGCTTCACAACGCATGTACCCGAATCATTTGTCTCGAACCCCGTATCGCTGCCACCGGCCGAAGATAACTTTGTCTGGCTCCAGGTGGTCGATGTGGTGGACGATTTTTTTCACATTCGCAATGAACAACCCGTCCAAAATCGCGGCGACATTGTGTTGGACGGTCGCTTAGAAACTTCGTACCGCGCCGGGGCAACGCTGAGTGAACCGTGGGCCAAAGACAGCACCAGCGGATTCGAGCGTCTGCAAAGTACGTTTCAATCCATTCGTCGCCGCGCGATTGTGACCGTACGACCCGAAGGCGCGGGATACGAACTTGAAGTGATCGTGCAAAAGGAATTGGAAGAAACTGATCGCAGCCAATATGCCACTGAAGGTGCCGCGTCGCCGCGCCGCGAAGTCACGATTGTCCGCACCGACGACAGCGTTGACGACACGCCGCGAACGCTCGGCTGGATTCCGCTGGGTCGAGACGAATCGCTCGAACAAGTGATTCTGCAAGACATTCTCGGTCGCGTTACCAAGCCCGATGGCAAGGGATTGCTGCATCACTAGAGCAGCATGCCGTCATTATTTACTTGCCAAATCGCACGCTCGTTCACGTCCAACGCCGTCAAGCAACCACCGCCATAACAATAGGTGTCGATACAAATCAAATGGCCGACATCGAGAACTTCGCCCGTGTGATTGGCGGTATGTCCGACGATCGCGGTCGCACCCGACAGATGCGGATCGGGAATTCCGTCACGCAGCGAGTGCCACCGCAGCAGGTCGGCTGGTTGCTTTTCAAACGGCAACATCGGGTCGTAGGCAGCATGGGTAAAGAAATACTTGTCTTGAACATAGTAGCCCCGCAGCGAATCGAGGAATGTTTTGTGGTCGCTCGGCAAAAACTCCATGTCGCCATCAAACCCATAGCTTTCCAAGGTTTCGAGGCCGCCGAATCGCAACCATTCCTGGTATGGCTGCTCGCCGCGCATTACCTGCAACATCATCTCTTCGTGATTACCCAGTAGCGGTATCAGGTTTGTTCGCTGCTGCAAATCGATCAATAATTCGAGGACTCCGCGTGTGTCCGGCCCGCGATCGATATAGTCTCCCAACGCCACGATCGTATCGGACGGCTGGGGGTCAATCGCGGTGAGCATCGCTTTGAGCGCGATGCTGCAGCCATGAATGTCGCCAATTGCAATCAGCCGATTACTCACGGGTCAAATCGATCGCCTGCCAGAAAACAAAAGAGAAGAAAACGCCACAAGCGGTCTTTCTCGGTAACCACCCGACCGGCAATTTCGATGCTTCGCGGCAATAGCTTTTCACAAAGATAGTCCGTCGCTGGGTTCATAATCGAGTTTGCGGCGTTGAAAGTGTGTCGAGTTTAGGCGAAAATGTCTAGCGTGCTGATTATTGCGAACTGACGATTCCGCCGCAGTGTGGATGGTAGCGGTTGGGAGAAAATCAATGGATTACGGTCTTACTTCAGGCGTCGAGGCTTGGAGCGATGAAGAACTTGAAGACGACGCAGGTTGGTTCGGTGACGAATCGGCGGCGTTCGTTGGCAGCCTGCTGGTTCATTTGTGCGTGATCGTGCTGCTGGGCCTGACGCCGATTATCAACCGTGTCGATCCCGAAGCGATCGTAATTGTATCGCCGCCGATTCTGGACCAACCTGACAAGGTTCACGTTGTTGACGAAGTGACCTACAGCGAGCTGCCCGAGGATCAAGTTGGTGCCGCGAGCCTTGGCAGTTTCGCAATGGCCGAGGCTTCCGCAGCGGTGTTTTCGGAAATGGCCGAAATTCCCAGCCCGGTACAAATCGAACCGGATATTCGCGGCGACCTCATTGTCAATAACCTGTTTACACAACCGATCGCACCGCTCAACAAGCTCAACGCCCAAAAGGGAAAAGTTGGCGAGGGAACTCAGGGTGCGGCCGGTGCTGTCGATCGGTTGACCTACGAGATTCTGCAGTCGCTCGAAGAACGTCCGACGTTGGTCGTTTGGCTGTTTGACCAAAGCGGTTCGCTGCATCGCCAACGCGCCGAAATTCGCCAACGCTTTGACAAGATTTACGAAGAGCTCGGCATCGTCGAAAAAAGCGGCGGCCAAGCGTTCAAGAAATCGATCAAAGACATTCCGCTGGTGACTTCGATCGTCGGTTTTGGTGCCGATGTCAAACTGTTTACCGAAGAGCCGATTTCGGATTTGGCCGAAATTAAATCGATTGTCGACTCGATTCCCACGGACAACTCAGGCGTCGAGAAAGCGTTCAGCGCCGTCGAATTGGCAGCCGATCGTTATGTCACGTACCGTAAGAATCGCGCTGGTAACGGTCCTCTGCGAAACGTCTTGTTGGTCGTGGTTACCGATGAACGCGGCGATGATGTCGATCGGCTTGAACCCGCGATCCAAACTTGCCGGCGATGGGCAATGCCCGTTTACGTCATCGGCGTGCCGGCCCCGTTCGGACGCGAACATACGTTTGTCAAATACGTCGATCCCGATCCGAAGTTCGACCAATCGCCGCAATGGGCGCAGGTTGACCAGGGACCTGAAACGATTTACTCCGAACGTGTTCAAGTCGGTTTCTCGGGTAATTTCGAGGAAGAACCGGTCATCGATTCCGGATTCGGACCGTATGGGTTGACGCGGTTATGTTATGAGACCGGTGGGATTTATTTCACGGTCCACCCCAATCGAAACGTCAATCGCCAAGTCAGTCGATACGAGATCGAGGCATTCGCGGCCGACCTTAAATACTTCTTTGATCCCGCCGTGATGGCCCGCTATCGGCCCGATTATTTATCGACGCTCGACTACCAACAAAAAGTCAAGCAGAGTGCGCTGCGGTCTGCCTTGGTCACCGCCGCAATGCAGGTTGCCCCGACGCTTGATCGCCCGCAAACACGCTTTGTCAAAAAAGATGAGGCGGGCTTGGTCGGTGAATTGACGAAAGCACAGCAGGATGCCGCCAAGCTGGAACCGTCACTGGCGCGGTTGTCCGCGATCCTTGAACCCGGCCTGGCTGGCCGCTACGGCGAAAATACGCCACGATGGCGGGCCGGATATGATTTGGCCTATGGACGGGTGCTGGCTCAAAAGGTTCGCACCGAAACCTACAACGCGATGCTCGCCAAATTGAAACGTGGTATGCTGTTTGAGAAACCGAAGAACAACACTTGGGTCATCGCCCCCGCCGAAGAAATCAGCGTCGGCAGCAAATGGGAACGCGAAGCCGAATTGGCTAAGGAATTGCTGACCGCCGTCGTCACCGATCATCCCAACACGCCGTGGGCGCTGTTGGCCGAGTCCGAACTGAAGTCGCCGATTGGATGGAAATGGAACGAAGAGTTTACCGACCTCTCGCCTCCCAAAGTCATGACACCAGGCAACAACAATAACAACGCTCCGCCACCCAAGGATGATCAAAAGCGAATGCTCGACCGCGCCCCCAAGCGACCTGTTCCGAAGTTATAGAACCAGGCGCATTTGAGAACGACAAAATTGAAACGCGGAATCGATCATGCAAAGAAAATGCGCAATCGCTTATCCACAAGATTGCGGCGATGTTTGGCGTTTGAACCGTTGGAGCAACGCGCGCTTTTGACGGCACTGGGATTCGGTGACATTGTTTTTACGGGCTACCAAGCCACCACCACCGACAAGGTTTCGTTCGCCTTGTTGGCTCCGATCAGCGGTATTACAGTGTTGACTGTCAGCGACAATGCCTGGACTGGGTCGGCGCTGGCCACCAACGAGGGTAACAGTGTCGTCACGATCAACGGCACCTTTGCCGCCGGGACGCAGTTCAATTTAGATCTCAGCCGCACCGCCGGCCTGCGCTGGGCCGTCGGCACATCGACGATCGGAATAACCGACGCAACGACAAGTGGATTTGCACTCAACGGTTCGGGCGACAACCTGTTTGCCTACAACGGTACCACGCCGCCGAATGCGGGCACAAGCACATCCTGGGTCGCCGCGTTTGCGGCCAATAATTTCTTGACCACCGGCAGCTCGACATCACAGTTGACGTTCTTGCCGTCCGTGTTCGAGGCCAGCAATGCGTCATTCTCGCTCGGAATCGCCAATAACACCGCGAACGAAAACGCCGCTTACACTGGTGGCAATGTCACCGGCACGCCATCGCAAATCCGCAGCTTCGTCAACGTCGTATCACGCTGGACCACGTTCACCGTCGCCGGTGGCCAAACGATTCCGCCCACGGCAATTTTCACCGTCCAGTCCGGTGGCAACAACCAAGCACCGACCGGACTGGCGCTTTCAAACTCATCGATACTCGAAAACGCTGGTGCCGCCGCGACCATCGGTTCGTTGACGACAACCGATCCCAACGCCGGCGATACGTTCACGTACGCGTTGGTCAGCGGCACTGGCAGCACAGGCAACAGCTCATTCAATCTCAACGGCAACGTGTTGCAGGCGACATCGAGTTTCGATTTCGAGTCTCAGAACCAATACAGCGTGCGGATTCGCACGACGGACCAAGGTTCGTTGTCGTTTGACCAAGTGTTCGTGATTCAGGTGATCGATGTTGAACCCGAGGGCCCAGGCTCAACGACGAACCTGCGCATCGTCAGCTACAATATCGCTAGCTCCGGCGGCAACGGTGCGCCACGCGCGGGGCTGAATACGATCCTGGAAGCGATCGGCAGCGAAGTCGTTGCGGGGATTGCCCGGCGTATCGACTTGCTGGCGATTCAAGAAGTCGCCAGCCAAGCGACGACTTCCGCAGCGGTGGCGGCGCTATTGAACTCGCTGTACCAGACCACTGTCTACGCCTTTGGCACACTCAACGGCTCGGCCACCGGCGCAGGAACACAGGGGGTCGTTTACAACCGCCAAACGCTACAATTGCTAGGTGAAACTCGCGTTGGTACCGCTGGATCCGGTGGCCAAGAGCGTCAAACGATTCGCCATTGGTTTCAGCCCGTCGGTGCCGCAGCATCGACTCAGTTCTACGTCTACAACAGCCACTGGAAAGCGGGCGATGACGCCGACGGGCGCGACGGGCGGTTGACCGAGGCCGAACGAATTCGCGCCGACGCCGATGCTCTGGGTAATGACAAAAACATCATCTATGTCGGCGATTTCAATCTGTACCGCAGCTCCGAGCCTGCGTTTGGCGAAATCACCAGCATTGGTGACGGCCAAGCAGTCGATCCAGCGGACCGCGTCGGCAATTGGCACAACAATGCTTCATTCGTTGATATCTTTACCCAGGCACCCACCATTTCCAACGCGGGCGGGTTCGCCGGCGGCGGATTGGATGATCGTTTTGATTTTCAACTCGTCAGCACTGAATTGACCGACACCGTGGGCCTTGATTATCGCCTGGGAAGCTATCACACATTTGGCAACAACGGGACGGCACCGTTCAACGGCGATATCAACGATCCGATCAGCACCGCGCTGACGGGATTGGCCAATCGACTCACCGTGCTCAATTTGTTGACCACGGTTTCCGATCACTTGCCCGTCGTCGTCGACTACACGCTGACGACAACGCCGGTCGATACGACGCCGCCAGCGATTCTCAGCGTCATCGCCGGCGGCTCAACCTGGCTCGGACCGTTCATTGATGCCGTCGATGGCGGTGGAATCGGCGGCGGCAACGGCCTCGGCATTGCGATCACGCCCAATGTGACGTTGACCAATACCGGCATCGATCGCTTGTATGTCCAGTTCAGCGAACCGGTGTTTGGTTTTAACGCATCGACGATCAACCTGTTTGGCGCGAGCCTCAGCAACTACGCGGGCCAAATTTCGTCGGTCGCCTACGACTCGGCCAACCGACGCGGCATTATCAATCTGTCGTCACCGATTTCGATCGACAAGCTGCGACTGGGCGTGTCGAGCACAATCGTTGACGCGGCGGGTAACCCATTGGACGGTAACGGCAACGGATCAGCCGGCGGTCCGCTGGATTTGCGTTTCAACATATTGGTCGGCGACGCCAACGGCGATGGCAGCGTTAATGGAGCCGACTTGGGTCTGTTCTCCACCGCTTTTAATTCCAGCGGTGGCACTAACAACTTTGACGTTCGCGCCGACTGGAATTCCGATGGTTCGGTCAACGGCGGTGATCTGAGTTTCTTTGCGGCCAACTTCAACCAATCGTTGCCGCTGACCGATCCGCCGCCATTGACGTTGGGAAGCGCGTCACCAGAACCGGAAAAGCGATCGCTCGCGGCGATCGATGAATTTTTCGCCAGCACGCTATTCGCTGACAATTGTTCTACAATGGATCGTTCTACAATCGGCGTTCTATAGCAAACTGCTGCTGAGCAATTCGTCGACTGCGGCGGGCGTGAGCGCGAATGAACTGGCTTGTGACAATTCGTCGCCGATTGGCGAGATGATCTGCAGCGACTGTGTCACGTCGGCGAAGGCTTGATCCAGCGATGATTCGTCGTTGTCACTGACCAACGCGGCCTCGTGGCCAATTTCTTCATCATCGATTGACGCCGCTTCGCCCTCTGCGCCCGGCGCGGCAAAGAACACATCGGCCGAATCGCCCGTCGACAAGACCACCGCACTGCTGGTCATCTCACCTTCGCCGGCGACGCTTGCGATATTGCTCACGGCGGGTGCCGTGGCAGGTGGCGTGGCTGGTGGCGTGGCTGGTGGCGTTGTGACGGTCGAAGGGGTGAACGTGACGTCAGCCGGTGCGAGGCTAATTCTTAGCAACCGCATCGTGCCCTCGGTGCCGCGAGTTTCGACGCGGCGATCGTTGACCGCGGGAACGGTCGCGCTGGTCGCTGCACCGGAGCTGTTGTTGCCGCGAATCGTCACTCTCGTTGCCTCGGAGTTCAGATTGACAATCGGCGCGACGATGCTTGTTGTGCTGGCCGCCCCAATCACAACCGCCGCATCGCTGCCCGGCGCGACGGCGGCAAAAATTGCTTGGCGTGGCGCGTTGCTGAAGAAGTCGCGAATGCTGATGTAACGCGGATGCAACGAACCGAATGACACCGTGTCAGAAACATTTCCACCGGCTGCAACGGCGGTGAACGAGCGGGTTTGAGCGGTTTCGTTACCGACCAAGAACGGCACAGCGGGAACTTCGACCTGGTATGTTCCCGGTGATAGTCCGTTGAAAGCAATCGAACCGTCCACCGTACTTAGCAGCACGTCGCGGTTCACCGCTTGGCCGGTTGTGGTCATTCCGGTCAGCGACGCCGAAAGTCCGGAACCGAAGCTAGCGAGGGAACCCGACGCCGAATCGGCCACCAACAAAGTGAAGTTGGTGGCGTTGGCATCGATCACGTTCAGGCTGATTGTGCCCGTGGATGACAATGCACCCGGGTCAGTCGTTGTGTACGAGATCGTCACCGTGCCGGTAAATTCCGCTGACGGTGGTGTGTAGGTGATGTTGGTGCCGGCGACCGCAAACGTCCCGCCGCCGACGGCCGAGCCAACTAGCGCGACGGTCAGGACTTCGCTTGCACCATCGACATTAGCACCATAATCAGCCAGCGATGCAATCGTCCGCGAGGTCGCACCGCGGAACGCAGTCGTGACGATCGGATTGGCTGGCGGTGCATCGTTGACGCCCGACACCGTAAACGTGACGGTTCCCGTGGCCACGCCACCGCGGCTGTCGGCCAACGTGTAGGTGACCGTTTCGGTGCCAAAGAAATTCGCGGCTGGGCGATACAGGATTGTCGCACCACCAGTGCCCAATCGTGCCGTACCGCCGGCCGACGGCGTACCCACGGCGGAAACGGAAATCGTTTCGCCCGCGTCGGCGGTGCTGTCATTTACACGAACATCAAACGTTGCTTCGGCGGCATCTTCGACAACGGGGAACGCGTCCGCGACGGCAGTCGGCGGTGGGTTGTTCGTGCCGGTTACGGTGACGCTGACCGTCGCGGTCTGTGATGCACCGGAGGTATCGCGAGCGACATAGGTGAACGTTTCGATGCCCGCGAAGCCAGTGGCAGGACGGTAGCTGATCGAGTTGCCGACAATGGTTGCGGTACCGCCCGATGACGGTGTGCCGACTGAGGCGATCGACAATGTCGCAGCACCGCCAACGGCGATATCGTTTTGCAAAACATTGATCGTCGTGGCCGCTGCATTCTGGGCGACCGTCGCGGTGTCGTTGACCGCAGTCAACGTGCCGTTGATCGTCAAATCGGCTCGACCGAACTGCAACAACGACGCAGGCACACCATCTTCGTCGCCACCAAACAGCAAGAACTCGTTGCCTTCGATATCGGCGGCATCGGATATGAACGACACGGTGCCGGCCGCATTAGCTCGCATACGAATCGTCGCCACCAACACTTCGCCGACTCGAGTGGCCGTCAAGTTGTTCGACACTGCACCGACTTCATCGATCAACCCAGTCGCGAACGTGCCTGAAGAAACGGTCGAGAATGTGGGTCCAAATTCGATCGGCGTGTTGGCAACGGGAGTGACCAAACCGCTGTCGAACATGATGTCAGCAAACGCGCTGAAAATCCCGTCTCGCTCGAGCGGAATGCGCAAGTCTTGGGCGTAGAGCCGCAGCAAAAACTCTTGGCCGGTGTTAACGCTCGTAATGACGGTACCACTGAGGTTGGCGGACTCCAGTCGAAAGCCGGCTTGAACCGTCCCCGCCACGGTCACAGGAAACGTTTCGGAACGAACATTTCCGGCGAGGTCCGTCAGCGCCAAGGTGAATGATTGCGAACCGGTTTGAGCGGCTGTGGGTGTCCAGGAAATTACGCCGGTCGCGGAATTGATCGTGGCACCGACAGGCGCGGTCGTGAACGAATAAACCAAACCGTTGGCTTCCTCGGCATGGCCCAGGTTAACGCTCAGCGCCGCTCCAACATTTGCGCTGGTCGGGAACCCAGCGATGCGAACCGGTTGCGTGCCGTCATAAATGATCGACAGAGCTGGTGACGCAGCGCTGGTATCGGTTCCGGAGACTTGTCGCGCGGTGATCGTGTACGTTCCGTCGCCCAGCGCCGCGATGTTGTTGGTCGTGATGTTGATGGTGGTTCCGGTGGCGACGCCGCGACCGATTTCGGTGGTGCCGCTGAACAGGCGAACTTCGTTGCCGGCGGTTACACCCGCGACCGCGAAGGTCAACGATCCGGCGTTGGTGCGGTTGTCAGTATTACTCACACCGGAGTCGCTTGCGTCGAGCAAATCGACCGCTGTCGGAGTCGCCAACGTGCTGGCGGCAGTGAAGTTGAAGGCGACACGCTGGGTATCCGATTGGCCGGACAACGCGCCGACAACACCGGCCGCTGGTTGCACACCAACGTTGACGACGGCTTGGCCGACGAAACCGGCCGCTGGTGTGACCGTGACCAAGCCAGTCGATGCATTGACCGCAGCGGTAACGCCCGTCGTCGCGGAGGTTGCCGTATAAGTGACTGCGTCACCCTCGACATCGACGCTCGACAATTGCAACGTCGCTGGAGCACCGTTGGTCGCTGCGGCGGGTGCAGGAATGTCGTTCAAGAAGGGTTGCGAATTGCTGCCCGTGCCGCTGTCCGCAACCACCGAGACCGTGAACACTTCGGAGAACGTGTTGCCGTCGGCATCCGTCGCGGTGAAGGTAACGCTCGTCGTTCCAGTGCGATTGCCGATCGCCCGAAGCTGGACAACTGAATTTTCGTTGTCGGTAAACACGTCAATCGAGCTGATCGTGACGTCGATGTTGGGACGATCCGACGCGTTGGTGCCACGGTCTGCCGGGTCACCGAGCTCGCTGATTGCTTCGCGGACGTCATCGCCTTCGACCAATTGACCAAAGATCGAATGGTTGAAGTCGAGGGTTCGCGTCGGACCTTCGGTGATAAAGAATTGCGAATCGTTCGTGTCATCGCCGGCCTTGGCATAGGACAACACGCCGGTGCGGTTGTGTTGCAGATCGGGGTGGAATTGGTCGTCGAAATCAGGCAACATCGAACCGCCCGCACCCGTTCCCTGGGGGTCACCGGCCTGCAATACGAAGTTGTCGATCACGCGGTGGAAAATAATGCCGTCATAGAAATTCGCATTGGCAAGTTCGATGATGCGACCAGTCGGGCGCGGTGCCCGATCCTCGAACAACTCGAACACGATGTCGTCGTAGCCTTCTAAGTCAATCCGAATGCTGCGATTGCCCGTCAAGACGGACGCTTCGATCAACGTCGGATCGGCAACGCTGACGGTGATCGTGACCGGCCCGCCGCCGGGATCATACGCATCAACGGGAACGTGCAGCGGCGAACCGATCGCCACGGTTTGGTTGCCGATCGCTTTAAAACTGGGGCGGTCCGAACTCGGAATCGCCACACCGCTGCGCTGTGATAACGTTTGCAGCGACTGCACGCCGGTCGCACGGGTTCCATCAGGAAATTCCCAGGTTGGGAAGGTCGAAATTCCGGCCGCGACACCGGCGGCGTTGAGCGAGCGGTCGGCGCGAGTGACTTCAACGAAAGGCAAAAAGTCATCTCCGTCCTCGAATAGCAACTTTTGATCGGTGCAAAACGGACACCAAGCCGCGCCGTAGAAGATCACGCCCGCGTCGTCCAGGGCGCGCGCAAACGCCACCAGATCCGGTGCCGATTCGCCTTCGGCAGCCGTCGTGCTGGCCAAAACCGGAGCGTCATCGCTGCTAGTCATCGACTCGATACCGTCGGTGCACAACATTTCGCTGTCACCGGCCATCAATTGGCGACTTTCGAGCTGTTCCAGCAACAACCGTCTGCGGCGCAGCGATTTTTCGGACGATAACGAGTTTTGAGCTGCCTTCACGCGATTCACCTAAAGTTTGCTGTGAGAAAACGAACCGCATCCCCCGCCGGTTCGTGGCACGCCGGGGGATGCGGACGATATCTTCCTGGGAGCTTTGTCGTCACGGAACAACCGCTAAAACGAAAAAATTCGGCACAACCCCTACGTCTTGCCAATCCACCCTGCATTGTATAGAGGGACATTTCTTCGACGAAAAGTTTCGGGACGCTTGTAAGACGCGTCAAAACGGCTCAGGGTTC
This sequence comes from Pirellulaceae bacterium, assembly GCA_041753075.1. Classification (GTDB taxonomy): domain Bacteria; phylum Planctomycetota; class Planctomycetia; order Pirellulales; family Pirellulaceae; genus UBA6163. The sequence continues at coordinate 45,833 of JBGSVE010000144.1, read as the reverse complement.
CTCACGGAATTCCATCATAATCTATTCCGGCGAGGATCGTGACTGCGTCAACACCGCAGCGGCCAAATTGGTCTACGGTGGGTCGTGGCCGCCGGGATTAAGCGGATGGCAACGGCAAATTCGCTTCGTCGCCCGCCAACCGCCGCTCACCACGCCGTATTTTTCAATCGCCGCGATCGCGTATTGGCTGCAAGTCGGCGTGAAGCGACACGATTGACCCAATACCGGACTTATTGCCGTTTGATAGCACCGTACACAGAAGATTACCGCCCGCGCGATCATCTGATATCGTGCGATTGCGGCGTCGTTTGGACTACTCGCGGAGGCAATTTTTTTGCCGCCCGGGGCACGGTGTTCCGCAGCGACCGCGAAATCGATTGATACGATCCAGCGGCGTCGCGTTTGGGCCGCACAATCAAATCAATGCCGCCGGGCAATCGGTCGCGTTGGTCCCGAAAGGCTTCGCGAATCCAACGCTTCCAGCGATTGCGAACGACCGCATTGCCGGTTTTTTTGGGAATGGTGATGCCCAATTTGGACGCCGAATCAATCGCCTCGCTACCGATTTTGCTCCAGCGAACATTGACCACCAAACAATCATCCGCCGCGTAGGCGCTGCCGCGAATGATTGCCGTAAAGTCATCGCCGTGAACGATGCGAGCTGTTTTGGGAAAGCGTTTACGTAATTGCATCTGCGGATTGTATCGAATCGTCGCGGTTGGCGATTGTAGAACGGTTGTCCCCAACCGTTCTACGGTTTCTTTCACCCGAAATTGAAACGGAGATAATACGCTACGGCGAGTCCGAAAAAATTCGCTTCGTGTCCAGTTCAAAGCCTGGTAACACGTCGCCGCCGGAAACGTTAGCGGGTTCGCTGAGCACGATCGGTTCCAAGTCCGTCTGATAAACATGAACCTGTTTGAGCAACGGATCTACCAACCATGCCAATCGCACTCCGTTGGCAATGTACTCTTGCATTTTTTGCGTGAGCTCGGGCAGGCGGCCCGTTTCGCTGCGCAATTCGAGTACGAAATCCGGCGCGATCGGAGGAAATCGTTTGCGATCCTCACTGGGAATGGCGAGCCATCGGTCGATGGCGATCCAGGCGGCATCGGGCGATCGCTTGGCTCCACTGGCGAACACAAACATCGCCGAACTGTCAAAGACTTTACCGCCGAATTGCCGAGACCAGTTGCCAATCTGCATGGCGATTTCGCTGTTTAGCGACGAACCTGCCGCTCCGGCCGGTGACATAATCGTGATCTCGCCTGATGGTTCCTGCTCGACCACAAGGTCCGGATTGTTCAAAACGAATTCATCGAATCGGACACGCATCTGTTCGACAGTATCACCCAAACGAATTTGCAGGTCGGCGTCAAATTCTGGCGCCTGCTCATGGACTGCATCGGTATTTGCAATTGTTGCCGACATTGAAATTTGTCCCCACTCGGTGAGTCATGGCTGATAGGTCGATTGTATCCGTCGCCTCTGCACAGACCAACAGCCGCTCGAGCTTCGCGTAGTGGAACTTACTAACGTTTTACCACTGCTAATGCCTGACGGCGTCGAGCGCTTCGGCGAACAATTCGATCGTGCGATCAATCTGCTCGCGGCTGGTCGTCCAGCCGATGCTCAGTCTGATTGTCCGGCCGATTTGAAACTCGCTGCGACCAATCGCCTGCAAACACCGCGTCATTTCGTCCGCCGGTGAACTGGCTAGCGCCGTAGCGAAGATCAATTCCCGCGCCGATCGCTGGACCGCGCGCGCCTCGGCGGGCAATTCGATCGTCAACGTGTTGGCCAGCCGTTCGCTCGACTCGCACAACACCGCCAACGACGGATCGATCTCGTGGCGAAGTCCCGCCGCCAAATGATCGCGCAAACCGATCATTGAGACCGCAGCTTCGTCACAGCAGCGATTGGCCAACGTTGCGGCCGCCCCCAAACCGATCCAACCGGAAACATTCTCCGCACCGGGGCGCAGTCCCATTTCGCGTGATTCGCCGTGCAAAATTGGCGTCAGCGGATAGCCACGACGAACGTACAACGCGCCGGTTCCCTTGGGGCCGTAAAATTTGTGACCGCTGATCGAAACGGTATCGGCTCGCCACCCTGTCACATCGAGTGAAACCTTTCCAACAACCTGGGTCGCATCGCAATGCACCGCGACGCCGCGCGAATGGCACAAATCCGCAATCTCGCGAACCGGTTGCAGCGTCCCGACGATCGAATTGGCCGCTTGCAGACAAACCATTTGCGTATCCGCCCGGATCGCGTCGGCAACTCGCTGGGGATCGACCACGCCGTTTGGCTGTGGCGGCACCGTTTCGATTTCCCAACCATGGCGAACCAGCGATTGGGCCGTGTTGCAAATCGACTCGTGCTCCAATGCCGAGACGATCAAATGTCCAGGTTTGGTGCGATTGATCGCGCCGAGAATGCCAAGATTATTCGCCTCGGTCCCGCCGCCGGTGAAAACAATCTCGAACGCCTCGCAGCCGACCAGTCCAGCGACATTTTCCCGCGCGTATTCGAGCGCCTCGGCGACGGCGCGAGCTTGCGGATGCTCTTGGCCGGGTAGTAGGAAATGCTGACTCCAAAACGGCAACATCGCTTCTTGGACCGAGGGTGCCAACGGCGTGGTGCGGTTGAAGTCAAGGTAAATCGGGTACACAGATGTCGGTCGTGAAGAATTGTTGGTGGCGAACGCGAAATTTTAACTGCACACTCTAGTTACCGGAATGTTTTGGCACAGCGGGTAACGGTGGCCTTGCAGAAAATGAGTTCAGCGGAGAAACTTGCGGTAATTCGAGATCAAGCGTGACCGGCGGCGGTGTGTTTCCGCTTCGCAATGGATCACGCGGCGGCGAAGTCATCGATGGACTTCGACGTAGGCGCCTTTTGGCGCGGCCCTTTTTGAGACCGCAGGATAGTAAATGGGACGTTATACTGGCCCCAAGGCCCGAGTGAATCGTCGTTTAGGCGCGATGTTGTATGAAACCGCCGGAGCTGTTCGCGCCGCCGATCGCCGCCCTGCACCTCCGGGAATGCACACGCGTGGTAATCGCCGCCCGAGCAACTATGGTGCGGCTCTCGCTGAAAAGCAAAAGATCAAGCATTATTACGGACTCGGCGAACGCCAATTGCGTCGCTACTTCGCCAGCGTCGTTCACAAGCCAGCCAACACCGGCCAGGTGCTGTTGTTGATGTGCGAGCGAAGACTTGACAACGTCGTCCGTCGCACCGGTTTCACCAAGACGCGTCCGCAGGCACGCCAAGGCATCTCCCACGGCCACTTTTACGTCAACGGTGCCAAGTGCGATAAGCCAAACTACCTGCTTCGTGCGGGTGATGTCATCGAAGTTCGTGGTCGCGAAAATTTGAAAAATCTGTATCGCGGCGTGATTGCCAATGCGTCGCCCGATACGCTTGATTGGATCGCGTTTGACACCGAAAACTTGCGCGCCACGGTGCTCGGCTTGCCGGGCCCCAGCGACATCAGTCTGCCGGTTGACGTAAACAGCGTTGTTGAATTCCTCAGCCGATAGGTGTTTGATCCATGCATTGCCAGGTTGTCGTTCTTGGTGGCGGACCCGGTGGTTATGCTGCCGCGTTTTTGGCAGCCGACGAAGGGATGGAAGTTACGATCGTCGAAGCCGAACCACGGCTCGGCGGCACCTGCCTGCTGCGCGGTTGTATCCCCAGCAAGGCATTGTTGCACGTCGCCAAGGTAATCAGCGAAGTCAACGACCTGCGTCATGAATGGGGTGTTTCGTTTGGCGAAAAACCTTCGATCGACGTCGACAAGGTGCGGGCGCGGAAAGACCAAGTTATCGGCAATTTGACCGGTGGCTTGGGCAGTTTGGCAAAACGTCGCGGTGTGAAAATCATTCGCGCTCGCGGCAAGTTCATCGACAGCGCGACGCTGGGCCTCGAACCCGTTGCGGCGAGCGATAACGGCGACAGCAATATCCCCGAAGGCGGCACGCTGACTTTTGATCATTGCATTTTGGCGACCGGCAGCGTCCCCGCAATGCCGCCGTCGTTCGACATCGGCACCGATCGCGTGATGGACAGCACCGGTGCGTTGGCGTTAAAGGATATCCCCAACTCGCTGTTGGTCATCGGCGGCGGTTACATCGGACTGGAACTTGGCAGTGTTTATGCCAATCTCGGCTCGCGCGTCACAGTCGTTGAATTGGCCGAAGGCCTACTGCCCGGTGCCGATCGCGATTTGGTCAAACCGCTGGCAAAGCGAATCGAGAAGTTGCTCGATGGACGAATTTATCTCAACACGAAAGTTGGCTCCGTCTGCGAAGTCGAAGACCAAATCGAAGTCACGTTTGAGGGTCCGGGCCGCTTCGGCCACGAACGTTTTGATCGCGTGCTGGTTTCCGTCGGTCGCCGTCCGGTGACTCGCGGCTTGGGTTTGGAAAACACTCAAGTTCAAGTCAATGAGAAAGGTTTCGTCGTCGTCGATCATCAACAACGCACCGCTGATTCTCACATCTTTGCGATTGGTGATGTTGCCGGTGATCCGATGTTGGCCCACAAGGCAAGCCACGAGGGCCGCGTTGCCGCCGAAGTCATCGCTGGCAAACCATCGGTCTTCGACAAGGCCGCGATTCCGGCGGTTGTGTTCACCGATCCCGAAATCGCCTGGGCCGGTTTGACTCAAGACGAAGCCAAACGCCAAGGCCGCGAAGTCGATGTCGAAGTCTACCCATGGGCGGCCAGCGGTCGCGCTCAAGCGCTCGGAATCACCGATGGTTTGACCAAATGGCTGGTCGATCCGGCGACGCACCGCGTTTTGGGTTGTGGCATCGTCGGTTCGGGCGCGGGTGAATTGATTGCCGAAGCGGTGTTGGCGATCGAGATGGGTTGCGTGGTCCATGACATCACCGAGACGGTTCACCCGCATCCCACATTGAGCGAAACGCTGATGAATGCCGGCGAAGTCCACTACGGAACCGCGACGGAAATCTACAAGCCAAAAAAACGGCAACCCGCCGAGTCAAGTTAGTCATCGTAGAACAATTGCTCCAATTGTTTGGGCGGCATCACCGTCATTCTGTTTCGAATTGGCTATACAATGAAGCGTCGAATTTTTGTGGCCGGTCATCGCGGTATGGTCGGGGCGGCGGTCTGCCGGCGTTTCCAAAACGACCGCGACGTTGATGTGGTCGTCGCAGCACGCAGCGAGCTTGACCTAACTGATCGCCGCAGCGTAGACGATTTCTTTGCTGAGCAAAAACTCGACGCGGTGATCTTTGCCGCGGCACGAGTCGGCGGGATCGTTGCCAACCATACGTTTCCGGTGGAGTTTCTGTCGGACAATGTTTCGATGGCGATAGACTCGATCAATTCGGCTTATGAGCACAACGTCAAACGGTTTTTGTTTCTGGGCAGCACCTGCGTCTATCCGCGAGATTGTCCGCAACCGATTCGCGAAGAGTCGCTTTTAACCGGATCGCTGGAACAGACCAACGAAGCGTACGCGATCGCCAAAATCGCCGGCGTCAAATTGTGCCAATACTACCGGCGGCAGCACGGTGTGTATTACACCAGCGCAATGCCGACCAACTTGTATGGCCCCGGTGACAATTACCACCCCGAGCACAGCCATGTGTTGCCCGCGCTTATTCGGCGGTTCCACGAAGCGACCGAGCGTGGCGATGAAGTCGTAACGATTTGGGGCAGCGGTCAACCGAGACGCGAATTTTTGCATGTCGATGATTTAGCCGACGCGCTGGTGCATTTGCTTGATGTTCCCGCGACAGACGATTGGGTAAATGTCGGCACCGGTAAAGACTTGACGATTCTCGAGCTCGCGACGTTGGTTGCACAAGTCGTCGGCTTTCGCGGAAAAATTACCACCGATTCCTCTCGCCCCGACGGAACTCCGGTAAAATGCACCGACGTATCACGCTTGACCGCGACGGGATGGCAAGCGAATATCGAATTGGAAACTGGCCTTAAGACGACGTATCAATCATTCCTGCAAGAATGCAACGCCGGAGTCTTGCGTGCAATTTGAACTTTACATGCAACGTATTTGCATTCCTCGAACCTGAAAATCAATCATGAACCAATTGCGTCTTGGCTGGCTGGCTTTGTTCGCGATCAGTGGATTGGTCACGTTGGGCTGCTCCTCGTCATCAATGGAATCAACCAACGCTCCACCGGTCGCCGCCGATGACCTGGAGCACATCCACGACGATCACGACGGACATGGCCATCCGGAAAACTATGCGGATGCAGTGACGGCGTTGGAATCGATCAGTGACGAAATTCGCGAATCACTTGCCAAGGGTGACATGGACGCCGCCGACGGTCCTGTTCATGAAATCGGGCACGTTCTTGAAGACATTGGACCGTTCGCCAAGGAAGCGGGATTGAGCGAAGCTGACCAAACAACCGTTGATGAAGCCGTTGGCAAATTGCTCGATGCGTTTGGTGTCGTAGACAAAAAAATCCACGCCGCTGAAACGGCCAGTTACGATGACATCGCTGATGTCGTCAGCGAAAGCCTCGGCACGCTGAAGAAGTTTTCCGGTTCCGCCGAGTAAGCTTCGCATTCAAAAGTCATATTTCACGCGCATCAAGAACAGGCCATGCGGCGGTGCGGTGGGGCCTGCGACAGTGCGATCGGTCGCTGCCAAGACGTCGGCGACCCATTGCGGTGACTGCTTGCCGCGTCCGACTTCCATCAACGTGCCGACGATGTTTCGCACCATGTTGTAGAGAAACCCGTCGGCTTCGATTTCAATCGCCAACTGCAACGGCGCGTCGGGCGAAAGTTCGCTTGGCGCTGATTGTTGGATCAAAACCAACTCACGGACGTCGCGAGTCGTCGTTTTGCGTGCTGCCCCAGCGGCCTGAAAACTGGCAAAATCATGTTTCCCCCGAATGATCTCGGTCGCGCGGCCGACCGCGACCAAATCGAGCGGGCCGTGAACATGCCAGCGATAGCGATACTCGAACGCATCGCGCAGGCCACCGACTTGCAATTGGTATCGATACCGTTTGCCGCGCGCGTCACGAATCGCATGAAAGTCCTCCGGTGCATCGACTATCTTGCTAAACGAAATGTCGATTGGCAATTTGCTGTTCAGCGCCCGGCACAAACTGTCCGCCGAAGCGCGCCAATTGGCCAACGAAAAACTGGCGACCTGGCCGATCGCGTGAACGCCTGAATCGGTCCGCCCACTGCCGGTCACACGGACCCGTTCGCGACAAACCTGGGCAATCGCCCGCTCGATACTCGATTGGATCGTGACCCGGCCCGGTTGGACCTGCCAACCGCAATAATTCGTTCCGTCGTAAGCGACCGTGGCCTTGAACCAACGCGCAGGGGAATCGGTCACGCCACCGGCACGTTCTTGAGGAGCAACTCGGCAATTTGAATTGCGTTCGTCGCCGCACCTTTTCGCAAGTTATCGCTGACGCACCAAAACGCGATCCCGTTGCCGCCGCTGATGTCTTTGCGAATGCGCCCCACGAACACGTCGTCTTTGCCTTCGCAATCCTTCGGCATGGGATAACGCTTTGCGGCCAAATCATCGACCAAGGTAATGCCCGCCGCTGTGCTGAACAATTCGCGCGCTTCGTCAACCGACAACGGTCGCTCGGTTTCGACCAAAATCGACTCGCTGTGGCCAATCGCCACCGGCACCCGCACGCAGGTCGGACAAACTTGGATCGAATCATCGCCCATGATCTTCCGAGTTTCATACACCATCTTCATTTCTTCCGAGGTATACCCTTCATGCTTCTCCGATCCGATATGGGGAATCAAATTGAACGCGATTCGGTGGGCGAACACGTCGGGGGCGAGCGATTTTTTGTCGAGTTCGCCGCGCGTGCTGGCGACAAGTTCGTCGCTGCCGCTCAGACCCGCACCGCTGGTTGCTTGGTACGTGCTGACAACAACCCGGCGAACCCGAGCAGCGCGGTGCAGCGGAGCCAACGCCACGACCATTTGAGTTGTGCTGCAATTGGGACTGGCGATCAATCCCTGGTGATGCTCGATCGCCTCGGGATTGACCTCCGGAACAATCAACGGCACGTTGGGGTCCATTCGCCAGTAACCACTTTCATCGACGACCACCGCGCCCGCTTCGACGGCCCAGGGGATGAATTCCTTGGCAATGTCATCGGGCGTGCTGGCGATCACCAAGTCGATGCCCGCGAACGCCTTGGGTTCGAGCAGTTCGACCCTGATTCCCTTGCCTCCGACTTGTACCGTCTTGCCAACCGAACGCGTTGACGCCAAAAGTTTGAGCTTCTTGTAAGGGAAACCGCGCTCTTGCAATTGTTGCAAACAAATTCGCCCAACGGCTCCAGTGGCCCCAACTAACGCAATCGTTTCGTACACAGCGGATCAATCTTTCGGTCTAAACGTGTCAAGGAAATGGGATGCAGGTTTGTGAGCGGAATGGCACTAGCCACCGGTCCACTAGTTTAGCCACCGGACCCGTTTTTCGTCGAGATCGTTGGCCAAGGCGTTACACTGCCGCACCGAACACCGCACCGACCGTGGTTGTTCCATCGAAGTTTCATCAAGGATTAAGCTGATTTATGCCAAACGCCGCGCCCGCTCGCCGCATCGAACCGCTGACGGCGACCGAACTGAAACTCGTGTTTTTGCTTGCGGCAATCAATTTTACGCACATTCTTGATTTCGTAATTGTAATGCCGTTGGGCGACCAAATGCGTCACGAATTCTTCATCACGCCGCGCCAATTCGGGTTTGTCGTGGCGGCTTACGGGTTGTTCGCGATGGTCTCGGGCATTATCGCATCAACGGTGATCGACCGATTTGATCGCCGCAAAACGATGCTGGTTTCGCTGGCCGGTTTCGTTGCCACAACGGTTTATTGCGGCGTCGCACCCAGCTACCAACACCTGCTGGGCGCGCGGGCTGCGGCCGGGTTGTGCGGTGGCGTCGTCGCGTCAACGGTGATGGCTTTCATCATTGATTTGATTCCCGACCAACGCCGCGGTCGCGCGATCGGCATTGTGACTTCTTCATTTGCGTTTGCGTCAACCATCGGTTTACCAATCGGTTTGACGCTTGCCAATTTCTATCATCGCGTCGGCGCACCCTTTTTTGCGATCGCGATTCTAGGCACGGCCGTTTGGATCGTGGCGTCGTGGCGATTGCCATCACTGCCCGGCGTCGACAAGTTGAATCACGTCAATCCGTTGAAAGTGTTTGCCGACGTCGTTCGCCAAGCGAATCATTTATGGTCGTTTGCATTCATGTTGGCGATGATCTTCGGCACGTTCATGATCGTGCCCTATATCGCACCCTATTTGAATTCGAATTGCGGATTGCCACGCTCCAGTCTGCCAATCATCTATGCCGTCGCCGGCGTTTGCTCGTTGTTCGTGATGAATGTCAGCGGTTGGTCGACCGATCGGTTTGGGCCCCAACGCGTGTTTGCGATTTCGGCGGGAGCGGCGGTGGTGATGACGTTTGTGATCACTAACCTGCCGGTGGTCAGTCTGGGCATCGCCGTGTTGGTGACGAGCGTGTTCATGTCGGTTGCGTCCAGCCGCATGGTTCCGGCGCAGGCGATGATGATGCGCAGTGCTGACCCCAAGGCGCGCGGCGCGTTCACCAGTTTGAACTCGGCGGTGTCGCACTTTGCCACCGGCGTCGGACCACTGATATCGGGATCAATCGTTGGCGAAACGTTTCCCGGCGGCCCGCTGACAAATTACTGGCTCGTTGGCATTGTCGCCGCAACGTTTGGATTATTAGCAATCGGTTTGTCGTTTCAATTACGCTCAGCGGAAACAGTTTGAGTGGTGTGGCACTCTAAAAAATGTAGAACGGTTGTCGCCAACCGTTTGGGAACCCATGAACGGTTGGGGACAGCCGTTCTACGGTCGCCTCAACTCAAACACTATTCTGAAACGTGGCACTTGGGCGCGGATGCGGCTTGCTGCGTGAGAATTCTTTTACAATGTTTTGAGGCTCATTAGACCTTCTGGCGGGACCTTTTTCGTTTAATCAGTCGAACGCCTTCGCGTGCGGCTTGCATATTGCGAAACGACGGAACGAAGGTGTCTTTTCGGGTAAGGAATGAAACATGACCCAGCTACGATTTTTCCTGGCCATCGCTGCGACAATGTCGCTGTATGGCCTGACGCCAACCACGGCCACCGCCGACCAATCCGTCGGCGTCACTGCCACCGTCTCAACGCCGACGATGCTTGCCGACCAGAAGAACATGACGTTCCTACGCGTGGCGCTCGACGGTCCCGTGTTGATTGCCGACGCCAAACGTCCGCCCGTCAACGTCGCAATCGTAATTGACAAAAGCGGATCGATGGGCGGCCCACGAATCGAACAAGCGAAATTGGCGGCCATCGCAGCGGTCGAGCGCCTACGCAACAACGACATCGTCTCCATCGTGTTGTACGACAGCGTCATCGAAGTGCTTGTGCCCAGCACCAAGGCGACCGATCGCGAATCAATCATCCAGAAAATTCGCACGGTCCAGGTCGGCAGCAGCACGGCGCTGTTCGCCGGCGTCGCGGCCGGGGCTGCCGAGGTCCGCAAGTTCTTGGATCGCTCCAGCGTCAACCGCGTCATCTTGTTGTCCGACGGGATCGCTAACGTGGGACCATCCAGCCCAATGGAACTGGCCGACCTGGGCCGTTCGCTGGCGAAAGAGAATATCAGCGTCTCGACACTCGGCGTGGGCCAAGGATACAACGAAGATCTGATGATGCAGCTTGCCAGCGCCTCGTCGGGTAACCATGTGTTCATCGAAGACGAAGCCAGCTTGGTGGCAATCTTCAATCGCGAGTTTGATACGTTGATGAGTGTTGTGGCCAGCGAGATTCGCATCGACATCAAACTGCCCGAAAGCGTCCGCCCGGTTCGCGTATTGGGCACCGACGCCAGCATCGATGGACGCAATGTCGCCATTCCGCTGACGCAGCTTTACTCGGGCCAAAATCGCTACTTCATCATTGAGCTTGAAGTCAACGCGGCGGCCGCAGGCAAAGAAGCCAAGGTCGCGGACGTGTCCGTGTCATATACCAATACCGATTCGAAGGTTCGCGAAACCCGTCAAATGGCGGTCGCTTCGCAATTCACTACTTCTGCCGAAGTCGTCGAGAACGATACGAACTTGGAAACTCTCGCTTATGCCACGGTTTTGGTCAGCACCGAGCGCAACCGGATGGCAACGGCTCTGCGCGACGCCGGCAAGGTCAGCGAAGCCCAAGCACTGCTGAATATCAATGCAATCGATCTGTTCAAATGTGCCGCTTCATGCGAAGCCAAGAACGTCACCTCGGTTGTTCCCATGTTGAAGGAGAATGTTGTGGAGAATCGCTTGCAGACCGATGAAATCGTTGATTCCGAAAAGTGGAATTCAAGCCGCAAGCGAATGATCGAGTACCAAAACGGGAATCTGCAACAACAGGTGTATGATGGTGGTTATCGTTCATCGTCGACGAAGCCTTAGCACGCCTTGGATTGTTTATGCCGCGTCGGTTGCTCCTTGCCATCTTGTTACTCATCGCCGCACCGCTGGTGCTGCTGGGCTGGAGTTCCGTTCGCGGCTTGCGAAACGAAAACCTGATCGCCAAACAACGCTTGACGCAGTTGCTCGAACAACGCTTGTTGGAAAGCGAACCGGCGCTGCGTGCGGTGATCGATCGCTACGAGCGTGATTTGTCCACGCGGCTCGCTGTTCTGAGCGGTCCAAAGTTGCTCGATGCACTGCGCGATCTGGAGCGAACCGACCCGATCGTACGCAGTACGCTGTTGCTCCAAGCCAGCGGCGCGGTCGTTCATCCGGCCGAACCATTGTCTGACGAACTGTCACAACGCAATCGCTATGCGGCGCTCTTGTCGCTGGCGGCCAGTCGTCCGGCGATCAGCCAAGCGGGCGATTCAACGCTGACCAAGTCGGCTCCGGTACTTCGCCCGCTATGGCAACCTTGGTTCATGGACCAAGGGTTGCAATTGGTGTTGTGGATGCCCAAAGAGAACGACGTGGTTGTCGGCATTTTGCTGGAGCGCTCGCGCTGGATCGCCGACTTGATTGCCGTTTCGCCGCAATCACGCAGCGATTCATCAAGTGATTACCCGCGCCGTACTTCAACACCTACCAAAGAGACCACGGGCTACTCGGAACTCGTCGACGAACAACAGCGCACGATCTACCGTTGGGGTGATTCACCGCCGACGGACCTACCAAGATTGGCCCAGGTCGTTGTCGCTGCTCCTTTGTCGAACTGGAAGCTGTGTTACCACGGCGATCTGGCGACGCTCTCGCCAAACGCATCCGCGACAACGATCTGGTTGCCGTTAATAGCAACGCTTGTTGTCTTAGCGTCACTAGGGGCTTATGTCTTGACGTCGACACAGCGGCAAATGCGATTGGCTCGCGACCAAGTCAGTTTTGCGGGCCAAGTATCACATGAGTTACGTACGCCGTTGACCAACATTCGACTCTACGCCGACCTTGCCAAAAGCGATATCGAATCCTTAGACGATTCCGCAGTCAAGCAAAAGATAAGGCCCCGGCTGGATGTCATTGCCCAAGAAAGCGAGCGTCTCGGCGGCTTGGTGTCGGGCGTGCTGGAATTCATTCGCGGCGATAGTTCGGCCGCGGTTTTACATCCGCGCAACGTTGATCTTGGCGAGGCGATTGACCAAATCATTGAGCCGTTTTTACCAGGGTTTGCTGCTGCGGGGATCGTGTGTGAGCGACAAGACAACCACTCGGGCTTGGTTTGTATCGATCCCAATATCTTGCGAATCGTCTTAGTCAACTTGCTCGGTAATGTCGAAAAATACGCAGCCCAAGGCCAGTACGTGCGTGTTGAATCGGGTGTCAACGACGCTCAAGCAATCGTGCGCGTTTGCGACCGTGGTCCGGGGATCGCGGCCAAGCATCGTCGGCATGTGTTCGAAGCGTTCGCGCGCCTTGACAATTCGACCAGCGCACCTTCGGGCACCGGCATTGGGCTGGCGATCGCATTGGCGGCCGCCAAGCGACACGGTGGCGATTTGGTCATCAAGCCGTCGTCGCCGCCAGGCGTTTGTTTCGAGTTGACATTGCCGATCAAGCCGCTTGCTAAACGAGATTCACCATGTCGGTAAAGGTACTCGTAGCCGAAGACGATGCACGGACGCGGGCGGCGCTCGTTGAGTTGCTGCAGCGCGAAGGTTACGACGTGCGTGCATCAGCCAACGGCTCCGATGCGATTCGCCAATTCGATGCCGAGCGGCCGGACTTGATTTGCTTGGACGTGATGATGCCGGGCAAGAGTGGTTACGACGTTTGTCGGCATGTTCGCAGTTCCGATTGGCGCACACCGATTTTGTTCATCACCGCCAAGGCCGAAGAGATTGACAAGGTCGTGGGGCTGGAACTCGGTGCCGACGACTACATTGTCAAGCCGTTCGGTGCGAGCGAAGTGATGGCGCGAATTCGCGCGGTCATGCGGCGTTCGATTGCCGCGCCGCCGAATACGGACATCGACATTGATGCCGATTTTCAAATGGGCGATTTGCGAATTTGTCCCAAACAGTTTCGTGCCCAGCGCAATACCGGCGCATCGATTGAATTGACACCGCGAGAACTGCGGATTTTAGCATTGCTATACCGTCGTGCCGGCGAAGTGGTTCAGCGCAACGATTTGTTTCGCGAAGGTTGGAGTGCAACGACGATCCCCAGCAGCCGCACGCTCGACCAGACCATCAGCAATCTGCGCAAGCGAATTGAAGCCGACCCGAGCCACCCAACCATCATCCAGACGGTCTACGGCGTCGGTTACCGCTACTTCGTTTCGTAGTGGATCTTGTTAAAGATCCGCTTCAGAGCTTTTGGATCTTTAACAAGTTCCACTACAATTTCTGACGCATCATGGTTTTAAACTTCTCAAGGAATCCTGTCATGATTTTTCGGTCGACTGATCCACTTCGATGTTTGGCTTCGTTGGCGTTCTGCTCGCTGCTTTCGACTCGTGCGGTCGGGGCGGTTGAGCCACCGCGCGTGCTTGATGCCGATTGGCAAATCCAGCTCGTCACGGCGGAACCAGAACTAGTCACGCCGGTTGCCTGCATATTCGATGATGCGGGACGATTGCTCGTCGTCGAATGCCATACGCACTTTCCGCCAGACGATTATGCGGGGCCAAAGGAAGATCGGATTTATGCGTTTGACGATAGTGATGGCGATGGTGTCGTCGATCGCAAACGATTGTATTTCAAAGGTGGTAACGCCACGATGGGTTTGGCCAAAGCGACCGATGGCTGGATCGTCGTGGCCACGCGCCGTGATGTCACGCGCATTCGCGACTCCACTGGCGACGGTGTTGCCGATGAGCAGGAGACGTTGCTTTCACTCGACACGGCCGCCACCTACCCGCACAACGGATTGGCGGGAGTGGTCGTTGGACCTGACTGGCATTTGTACGTTGGCCAAGGTGAAAACTTCGGCGAAGCGTACGCATTGGTCGGTTCCGATGGGTCGCGACAAGTTGGTGGCGGCGAAGGTGGCAATGTGTTTCGTTGCAATCTCGACGGCAGTAAACTCGAGCGGATCGCCACCGGGTTTTGGAATCCGTTTGGTTTGTATTTCGATCCCGCCGGTCGGTTGTGGTCCGTTGGCAATGATCCCGATGCGATGCCGCCTTGTCGCTTGATGCAAATTCTTCCCGGCGGAGATTACGGGTTTCAATTTCGCTTCGGGCGCGCCGGCACCCATCCGCTGCAGGGCTGGAACGGTGAATTTCCAGGTACGCTGCCGATGGTCGCTGGCACTGGCGAAGCACCATGCGCGGTGATTGGCCACGACAAACATTTGTGGGTGTCGAGCTGGGGCGACAATCGAATCGAACGTTATCAGTTGACACCGCGCGGTGCCGGTTGGACCAGCAAGACGGAAGTGCTGGTGCAAGGCGATGCGAATTTTCGCCCCGTCGGCATGGCGGCCGCCAGCGATGGATCTGTCTATGTGACGGATTGGGTGGATCGCAGTTATCCGGTTCACGGCAAGGGCCGATTGTGGCGGCTCAGTCGGCAGCCAACGGCAAGCGCGAACACCGCCACGTTGCCCGCGCGAAACGATGCCGAGAACGCGGCATTGCAGTTGCTTGATGACGCGACGATGGCACACCGGATCGCAGCACTCGGTGATGACGATCCCGTGGTTCGGCAGTCGGCGGCTTATGGTTTGGTGCAGTCTGGTCAATTGAGCAGCGTGAAGTTTGCCGAGCTCATAACTCCGGTGCAGCGGGTAGCTTTTTTGACGGCGATTCGCTGGATGGAATTGGCCAGCCCCGAAAATTTGACGCTGGACGCGCGGCGCGGTTGGGTTGAGATGGGTTTGGCTGATCCAGCACCGGAAGTCGTTTTGGCGGCAATTCGTTGGGCCACCGAACGGGGAATGAAAGATCAATTGCCCGCGATCGAAAATTTGCTTGTTCATGTTGAAGTATCACCGCGGCTGTTTGCGGCCGTTATCGCTTCGATTGCTTACTTGGAAACGGGTTCAGCCGCGCGCGGCACTCGTGATCCCGCGATCGAAGAAAAATTGGCGGAGATTGCCACCGATACGACGCGTTCGCCAGTGATTCGTGCACTTTCGATCGCGATGTTGCCCGCCGAAGCCGAAGCACCGAGCGACGGCGAACTGTTTAACTGGATCATGCAAAACGACGCGTCGCCGCTGGTCACCGAGTCGATGCGATTGTTGTCGGCCCGCACCACGCCGATGGCGGCGAAACAATTGTTGGCTCTGGCGGGCGATGACCAACTTTCACCGCAGGTGCGAGCTGACGCGGTGGCTGGTTTGGCCAAGCAGTTTGGCGACTTTGAGTCGAACCTGCAACGCTGGGCATTGCCGGATCAGCCGGAACCGCTGCGGCAAGAGGCCGTGAGAATGTTGACGCGTTCATGGAGTAACCCGCATCGACCCGGAATCGATGACTTAACCGCCTGGGACCGATTAGTTGGCAGCGGCGGTGACCCCGCGGCCGGACGCCGTGTGTTCATTCGTTCAACTTGCATTGAATGTCACGCCCACGATGGTCGCGGATCCAAGACGGGGCCCGATTTGTCAACGTTGGCAGGAACGATGACGAGCCAGCGATTGATCCAGTCGATCCTGCATCCAAGCAAAGAGATCGGCCCAATGTATGTGCCGTGGCGAATATTGACGGTGGACGGTCAGGTGCTGACGGGACTGAAGATTGATGCGTCGGGCGTGGGTAATAAGCTTGGCTTTCAAGCTGCCGATGGTAAACGATTCGAAGTTGCTCTGGCTGACATCGAACAGCAAGACCCGATTCCCACGTCGATCATGCCCAGCGGATTGGAAACCACAATGTCGATCGACGAGTTACGTGATTTGATCGCGTTTTTAAGTGTTCCACGACGCTCCGCCGTTTTGATGCCACAATAATTGCGACGACGACGGAGCGTTTTAGAACATAAAATTGCACAAGAAAAGGACTGCACCAGCCGGTCGCCAAGCCGTATGCTGATTGAGGACAATAACCTCGGAGGTGGAAGATGGCGATTCGTTTTCATGGCGTGGGCGTGATTGGGCTTTTGATCGCGATAACGATGCCTGTGGCGACAAGCCGCACTGCGGTCGCGCAAAAACTTGGCGGTACCGCTGGTGCGATCATGGAGCAATATCGCCGCAAGCAACATGCCTACAGTTTGCAAGAAGCCCAAGAGGGGCTGCCGCGACGAAGCACAAACCAGGGCCCAGTCACTGCGCCGCCCAACATCACTAACAACTACTATGGGCAAGGTCATTCATCAGGCTACTACGGAAATGGCTATGGCAATAATTACGGTAGCAATTACGGCTACGGCTCTGGCTACAACTACGGTTATGGCGGCAACTACGGTTACGGCGGATACGGTGGCGGCTACGCAAATCCTTACCAATCCGGTCCGATTATCTATCCACCGGCGATTGCGGTTTTTCCCAATGTGGTGATTGAGCAGCCTGTGTGGCCCGGCGTGAACGCACCACTGGACAATCCCGGATTTGGAAATCAGTTGAATCCAGGTGGACGAGTTGCACCGCCGCCCAACCAACCCGCGTTTCCGCAGGCAGCAGGTGCACCGCGCGAAGCCGACGAAATCAAACGGCGGGTTGCGGCGCTGCGGCCCAGTAACGAAGCCGGGCGGTTGCGGAGCGAGGAGCTGTTGGCCCTTGGTGATCGCGAATTTCGCGCCCAACAATTTCGCAAGGCATCGACAAAATATCGTGAAGCCATCGCCAAGGCACCGGACTATTCCGTCGGGCACTTTCGCATCGGGCACGCTTACATTGCTACGGGCGATTATGACCTGGCAGTCACGTTTTTTGCCATGGGCTTTGAGTTGGCGCGAACGATCGAGCGACCGGGCTTTTCGCTGAACGATCTTTACGACGGCAACAAGCTTGCTAAGGAACAACATTTCGGTTCACTGGCCGACTCCGTGCTGAGGCAACCCGACGATGGCGGATTGTTGTTCTTGATTGGAGTCAGCGAACACTATGACAGCAGGCAATTACAAGCCCGCGATTTCTTTCGCCGTGCCGCTGAGTTACCGGGCCGACACCAACCGTATGCGAAGCTGTTTTTACCTGATGAAGAATAGTGTATCCACGCTAGTCAGTCCCATTACCGCCGCTGCGCCGACAACACTCGCTTCAATCCCGCCAAGTCTCTAACAAACCTCGGCGTCTCGAATCGATTCGTTTCGTTAACCCGATCGGCACACGCATCGGCAATCATGGGACTCAGTTCGATAATCAATTGTCCACTACGCACCAACCGGTCGCTCGCTTGGTCAATCAATCGCTCGATCACCTCGGTCCCCTTCGGTCCGGCGACGAGTGCCAGCTTGGGTTCATGGTTTTTCACGCCAGCGGCCAATAGCTCGTACTCCGCGTCGCTGACATACGGCGGATTGCTGACGACGATATCGATCGTCGGAGTGGAATCTATTTTGTCCAGCAAATCACCTTCGACAAACTCAATGCGGTTGGCAACGTTGTGTTGGTCCGCATTCCATTTTGCGATTTGCAGCGCCATGTTGGATTGATCGATCGCGACGATGGATGCGGTTGGCAAATGTTTCGCCAATGCGATTGCAATCGCACCGCTACCCGTGCCGACATCGACGATTCGAATGACCCGGCTGGCGTCATCGGCTTGCAACCGTTTGGCCTGGTCGAGCGCTTCGATTACGACATGTTCGGTTTCAGGCCGAGGGATCAAAACCGATTCATTGACCCTCATTCGCAAGGAATAAAACTCGCGGTAACCAACCAAATAAGCCACTGGGCTGCCATCACCTCGCCGTCGCACCATCTCGCGAAAAGCCTCGCGTTGTTCCTCGCTGGGTTCGGTGTCGAAAGACGTATACAAATCGATGCGAGTGCAGTCACGCGCGTGGGCCAGCAGGACCTCGGCATCCAGGCGCGGAGATTCGCTGCCACGTTTACGAAAAAAGTCGGTCGTCCAATTGAGCAACCGGATTACCGTCCATGCGTCGGTGGTTGCCGTCGCCGGTTTCGCTTCTTCTGACAAAATCGAGCCATCCTTGCAGATAATTAAAAGATCGCTGTTGATCGCGGGGGCGTGGCAGCATCGCATCGTAGTGTAACAAAAAACTTTCCCCCTGAATGCAGCGAATTCGCTTGGCGATATACTATCGCTGGCGTCCTTCCGGCTCTACCTACTCCTCGGTGCTGGCCTTGATCTTTCCCGCGACTGACGAGTCGATTCATCGTGCTGCGGCTGCGCTGGCGGCGGGTCATTTGGTCGGGCTTCCGACCGAGACAGTGTATGGCGTCGCGGCCAACGCGTGGGACGCTGTTGCCGTGCAACGGATTTTTGCGGCGAAGTCGCGACCTGCTACCAATCCATTGATCGTTCATGTTGCCCACATCGATCGACTCGCCGATGCGATCAAGATGCCGCCCGAACCCAACGTACAATCACAACTTGATGTGATCGCCGATTGGTGGCCCGGTCCACTAACAGTGGTCTGCCCACGATCCCATCGCATCCCTGCGGAGGTCACTGCTGGCCAAGCGACCGTGGCGGTCCGCATTCCTTCCCACCCGGTTGCCTTGGCGTTACTCGAGGCGTGCGATTTTCCATTGGCCGCTCCGAGTGCCAATCGTTCGAAGTATGTCAGTCCGACGCTGGCGAAACATTTGTGCGGCCCGCATGGCATCGCCGAACACTTGGCGATGATTCTCGATGGCGGTCCCTGCCAATGGGGAGTCGAATCCACAATCATCCAACTCGGTGGCCCGGTGCCTCATTTACTACGTCCTGGCGCAATCTCGTTGGCTGAACTGGCGGACCGATTCGGCGTTGCCCCCGAATCAATGTTATCCGCAGGCAGACCAGTTCAAGATCACGCCAACTTTTCGGCGCACGACGACGAAGCCGCCGAGTATCTTGCGCCTGGCATGATGCGCCAGCACTATTCGCCGACCACGACATTGCGATTATTGGCACCTGATTCGCAATCAATTTCGCAAGCTGTTGGCGCACAACGACTGGGTCGAATTGCGTTCAAACCAATCTCGGCTGGCGAAGCGTCGCGGTACGTCGTGGTCCGAGTGCTGAGCACCCACGGCGACCTGCACGAAGTCGCTCACGAATTGTTTGCGGCGCTGCGCGAGCTTGACGAATCCGGCCTTGATGTAATCGAGTGCGATACCTGCGAACCGGTCGAGCTAGGCTTAGCAATAATGGATCGCTTACATCGCGCCGCCTCGAAAATGTAGCTCGACTGAAGCATGCGTTATGGCTCGCCCATTGAGCGCTGACGATGTCCAATCCGTTGACACCCACAATTACACAATGTAGTGTAACGTTATGGCAATTGGCAAACTATCGACGAAGCGAGAAAAACGCTGCGCTTCAGGGCGATCATCTTTGGCCAAGAGCCTAGCTTCCAGAACGCTACTGTCGCCAATTCAAGCTGGCGGGCTGCAAGCGGTATTCAAGGTGTTGGCAAACGACACGCGTCTTCGCCTATTGCATTCCCTGATTCGATCCGAAGAGCTTTGCGTCAATGAACTTGCCAATACCCTTGGGATGCGACCGCAAGCGATCTCTAACCAACTGCAAAGATTGTCCGACCTTGGAATCCTGGCATCGCGCCGCGATGGCAACAATATCTATTACCGGATCATCAACGGATGCATCGCTCCCTTACTGGACCTGGCCCTCTGTCTTACTGAGGCGGAATGTTGTGATGATTGATCGCAAGGAAATGATATACGCTCAGGCTCTCGCACATGCGGACTTTCTGGCGACAACGTTTGATATGATCGACGCACCACACCGCGAAGCGTCGAACCGGTTAGCCCACTGGATCGTGTCCAAGTACGATTCAAAAACAGGCCTTGATGTCATTGTCGTTTGCACTGGAAACTCGCGTCGAAGCATGATGGGGGCGTCGATGGGCAATTTAGCGGCGGCCTACTATGGGCTGCCTGGCATTCGATTTTATTCCGGCGGCACCGCAGCCACGGCGTTCAACTCGCGATCGATTGCCACACTTGAGGACGTCGGCTTCGTGGTCGAAAAAACAGGTGAAGAAGCATCGCGCGGACATGACTCGACGCCAAATCCCAAGTACCGCGTGTCATGGGGCGCGGGGCTGGAGGCAATCGAATTCTCGAAGAACTACGCCGACAAATCGAATCCCCAGCATGGCTTTGCGGCGCTGCTGGTTTGCACCGAAGCGGACGCGGATTGTCCAATCGTTAATGGAGCGGACCTACGACTATCGATGCCGTACCGCGATCCAAAGGAGTACGACGGCAGTGCTTTCGAATCGATCAAATACGCCGAGCGACGGGACGATATCGGTCGCGCGATGCTCGCCGCTTTGTCGCAGGCTCGACTAACTCTCCAACGCGATCACGATAGAAAATGAACGTTTACGAACTCACCGAATTATTGAATTCCCACCCGCTGGCGCAGCTTCGTTTTGTTTTGCCGGGCGGCGAAAGTGTGCCAGCGCACTTTCACGTCACCGAGGTGGCACGAGTCGAGAAACGGTTTATCGACTGTGGCGGAACCCAACGTCACGCGGTGTCCTGTCAATTGCAACTTTGGACCGCAGACGATTTCGATCACCAACTTCGAGCCGACAAGCTTGGTAAGATAATAAGCCTAGCGGAACCAATACTGGCGACTAATCAGTTGCCTATCGAAGTTGAATACGGAGAAAAGGTCGCGTCACTTTATACTGTAGGTGAAGTCGTAACGGCATTTGGGACAATCCAAATCGGGCTTGTTGGAAAACAAACCGATTGCTTGGCAAAGGACAAATGTGGTATCGACGGATGCGTTGACGGGACGTCTTGTTGTTGAGCGGCAGTTCGACGCATACCCTCGATGATTTCCGCTGTATCCGCTAATCGAGTTGGCTTTCGATTGGCTTTGATTTAGACTCAACCATCGGTTGATTGCTGAATCTGCAAAGCGCGGAGTTTTCTGGAGTGATGGAATGACCAAAAGTCCTTTTCCCGGTATGGACCCCTATCTCGAATCGATGTGGCCGGAGGTTCATGCGAGGCTGATCGTCTATGCCGCAAACCAACTTAACCAGCAACTACCAAGCGACTTGCAGGCCAATATCGAAGAGAATCTTGCGGTTTACAAAGACGATACTCAATCATCCATTCGACCGGATATTCATATCTCGCAGGACCTGGCATTTCCATCGTCGAGTGAAAACGTCAGCACCGCTGTTGTCACCGAGCCGCTGGTGTTGCGCCGTGCACCGCATCCGACGCGACATGTGGAAATTATTGATAAGGATGGCCGAGTCATTACGGCGATTGAATTCGTCAGCCCGTGGAACAAAGTTGGCAGTCGATCGCGAGAGCAGTATGCCCGCAAGCAAATCGATTACATCGACGCCGGTGTGAATCTTGTCGAGATTGATCTCGTGCGACAGGGTTCGTATGTGCTCGCCGCACCGCTGGAGGAGTTGCGTTCGGGGCAGCGAACTCCGTATCTAATCTGTGTCTATCGAGACGCAAAGCCGGATCAGTTTGAAATTTACCAAGCGCCGCTGGAACAGTCGCTGCCGAACATCCCCGTTCCGCTGCGCTATCGCGAACGCGACGCAGTCTTGCAATTGCAATCGCTGGTTGATCAATGTTATCGAGACGGCCGCTATTACCGTCTTGACTACAGCGGCCAGCCCTACGGCAAGTTCAGTGAGGCGCTGACGCAGTGGATCAAAGAACGTCTGCAAAATGAGGGACGTCGAACCTCGTGATCTCAAGACGATGAAACGCCGCTTGCAATTTTCCGTTCGCAGCATGTTGTTGCTGATAACGTTGTCGGCGCTCGGAATCGTTGGCTTTCAAATGGTGAGTGGCGTTAGTCTGAATCGTCGTTTGTTGAATGCAATGCGAGATGATCGTACGACTGCGATCAAGTTTTATCTCTGGCTGGGAGCCGATCCGAACGACGGGATTTCTGGCAACTCGGGTTACAATTGGAGTCCTCTTCAGGAAAGTGCCAATCATGGTGATGCGACCTCGGTCAGGCACTTGATTGCGGCTGGCGCCAATGTGAACTATTTTGAGAAAGATGGGTTTACCGCGATCGTTTACGCAGCCGCTGAAGGTCACTGGGAGATCGTCAAGATGCTGTACGACGCGGGTGCCGATCATCGAGCGACGGGGGCCGACAGCGAGCGGGTTGTCGACTATGCGATCGCCGCCGGACAAACGGAGATTGTCGAAATCTTAACCAGCGACGCGTTCCAGCCTGGCTTTTGGAAGACCGAGACGCTGGTCACGCCACTGAACCTTGACAACGACGGGTTACCTTACAATCGTAGATTGCAAGTTTATCCCAGCCCTCGTCCAAAACCAGATCAATGGCCGTTTCTTGGCGGAGTGCGACGTTACGATGCGATGGTCGAACAAGACACAGACGGCAACGAACGAACCGTTCGCGGTGTAGTGTCATTGCGAATTGTTGAAGATCAACATTGGATCGAGGTCACGTATGCCGACGGGACAACCAGGCGGGTCCCTCTATAGTTGACACGAAGCACTATTTCATGAAGTAATCGTTGAGAAAATCTTTGCGATCGCCTTGGTGGCGTGCCAGTTGAACCAAGGCGAGCAATCGTTGTTGGTCGCGACGCTTCTTTTCATTCAATTGCGCATCATCCTCGAACGCAGACACGCCATCACCGATAAGCTCAAAGCACTGTGGTGGTTGGGGACCGGCCACGACGCCGCGGCGATCAAGCATTGCGATTGCGGTGGCCAGCCGGTGGTCATGGCGGCTGACTCGTTGTAATTGCCCATTGAGCCAATCGAGTCCAAACGCACGACACTCTTCGCCGCGATGTGTCAAAAAATGGATCACGCGACCGTAGTAGTCAGTATCGGGATTGCGCCAATCAATAAACTGCATTTGGATCATCAAATCGGCTTGGTCATATAACCACAGACATTGGCTGTTGCGACCGTCACGGCCCGCGCGACCGATTTCTTGGTAATACGATTCGACTGATCCAGGCGTCTCAGCGTGAATGACGGTGCGAATATCTTCTTTGTCGATTCCCATTCCGAAGGCGTTGGTGGCCAAAACCAAATCGATGTCGCCCGTCATGAATTCATTCTGAATCTTCCGCTTCGAGCGGCGTGGCAGGTCGCCATGGTAACAAACATGAGCAACCTGTTGATCGCGCAAAAAGTCGCTGAACCGTTGCAAGGTTTTGATCAACGAAAAGTAAACGATATGACTGCCCTCCGCTAGAGTCGGATCGGCGAACGTCTGTTCGATTCGTTCCAACTTGTCGCTGTCGCCCCAGACCTCTTGGACATCGAGATGCAAGTTGGGCCGCTCGATGCCTTCGTGAAACAACCGCAAGTCGTGCTCAGCAATCCCAAGTTGTCGAGCGATGTCAGCTTGGCACTCGCGTGTCGCCGTGGCGGTCAACGCGATCGTTGCCGGATTGCCAAGCAATTCCCGGATTTCAGCCAAACGCGAGTAGTCAGGCCGAAAATCATGTCCCCATTGGCTTATACAGTGAGCCTCATCGACGGCCAGCAATCTCACGTTTCGCTGCGCCAACGCCGCGCGGAAATCCGATTTGCGAAATCGTTCGGGTGTGATGTAAAGCAATCGAAAACGTCCCGCCGCAAGATCCGCGTAGCGCGCTTCCCGCTCGTTGGCCGACAACGAAGAGTTGATCGCGGAGGCATCAATGCCCCAGCGACAGAGGGAGTCGACTTGGTCCTGCATCAGCGCAATCAGCGGCGACAACACGACGACCAGATCGCTCGGCGAGGCCAGCGCCGTTGCCGGCAATTGATAGCACAAGGACTTGCCGCTGCCCGTCGGGGCGATCACCAGTGCGTGCCGACCGGACTGGGTCCACTCAATGGCTGCAAGCTGGCAACCACGAAATTCGTGGTAACCAAAATGCTTCAGCAGTCGCTGTTCCCAATTTTGCGGCGTGTCCATGGTCGCTATGTTGTCGTCCCCATGACCGATGGGCAACCCGCTGAAAAATTGCAGTGGGACCGGGCGGCACAAATTGTCATACTTCGAGTCTGTTTTCAATCGCCACCAGGGACGGCTCTCAGCATGGATGAATTGCGGCTAAAGGAAATGCCACTCGGCTACGCGACGACGCCGCAAGACGGTTTTGGAGCCGATCCGCTTTGCCCGCATCCGACGAGGCCACTGCATCGAGTCGGCCATCGCTCGCGTGCGCAGTTGCAGCGCCTGGTGGCAGACACTTGCCCGCCGGTTCCGGGCGTGTATGGCATGCTCGATCGTGCGGGCGATTTGATGTACGTTGGCAAAAGCAAATCGCTGCGCCATCGCTTGATGAGCTATTTTGCGTCATCCAATCGGCTGGAAAAATCCGGTCGCGTGATCAGCACCGCGCGGGCGATTCAGTGGGAATCGCAACCCAGCGAGTTTGCCGCGCTGCTTCGCGAACAACAGCTCATTCGCCGCTTTCGCCCGCGCTGGAACGTCCAGGGAATGCCCAATCGCCAGCGTCCGGTGTACCTTTGTCTGGGTCGCGCGCCGGCGGTCTATTTCTTTACCGCGACGACTCCGCCCAAAGATCTCGTCTCTTGCGAAGGACCGTTTTACGGTGCTGCGCGAATGAAGTGTGCGGTTGATTCGTTGAACCAATTTTTCAAGCTCCGCGATTGCAGCCAAAAAACGCCGTTTCATTTTGTTGACCAGTTGTCGTTGTTCGAGCTCGAGCATCGCCCCGGATGCCTGCGATTCGAAACCGGATCGTGTCTGGGACCGTGCGCCGGTGGTTGCAGCCGCGCCGGCTACGATTCGCAAGTTGTGGCGGCACAAAGTTTCCTTTATGCGTTCAACGATGAACCCGTCTCAACGACTCGCGATGCAATGGAGACGGCCGCGTCGAACCAGCAATATGAGTTGGCGGCGCGACGATTGAAGGATTGGAACGCGCTAGACTATCTGTATCGAAAGCTGGTGTACCTTGCCGAGGTACGGCGTAACTACAGTTTTATCTATCCCGTCGTTGGACATGATGGTTGCCACACTTGGTATTTTGTTCGCGCAGGCGAAGTTACCGAGGCGATCGTTGCGCCGCGATGTCGAAAATCGTTGGCCGCAGCAAAGCCGCAATTGACGGCTTGGGGATCGCAAATCCAAAACGCGTTTGACCACGGCACGGGTCGCTATTCGCATACATTGAATCTAGTAGCCGCTTGGTTTCGGAAAAATGGCGACGAACTTGAAACCACATTTCCCCCGTCAAAATCGGCCCGCCAAATTAGTTCATCGAGCCTTAAGTCAAGCTAGTTTGAGACTAGCTCTTCGGCGCGCAGTTCGTCAATCAATGGCCACAGTTGGTCGACTTCATCATTGAAGAGGTTGCCGATCAGAATGTCGGTGATGAGATGCTTCTTGTCAGGATATTTGCGAACGAGCCGGCCGAAGTTGAGCCCGTCATAAAAAGCACAAACGAGATTACGCATTCGCTGTAGCGCCAACACGTGCTGTGGTTCCCACGATCGCAACCGCATTTCGCTGGGATCGTTTGCATCCAGTGCGTCAGCAATCGACTCCGACGCCATATCAGCCGATGTAAGTGCCAATAGCAGCCCGGACGAATACAGCGGATCAAGAAAACCAAACGCATCGCCGACCAAAACCCAACCGTCACCGGCCGCTTTGGTCGCCTTGTACGAATACTCTTTCTGCGCCTTGTAGTCTTCGATCCGCGTTGCCCCTTCGATCCGCGGCTTCACACCGGGACAACGATTGACCTCTTGTTGGTAAATCGTTTCCAAATCTTTGGTCGAGCGATCTTTGAACAAATAGTCGAAGCCCGCAACCACGCCGACGCTGACCACATCATCGTGCAACGGTATATACCAGAACCAACCGTTCTTGCCTTCGGTTTGAATCACAATCGTACCACCGTCATCGAGACCCGGTTCGCGTTTTGCACCTTTCCAATAAGTCCAAATCGCGGCCTTCTTCAATTCGGGATCCCACTGGCGCAAGCCCAACCGGTCCAACAGCAACGACGATTGACCACTGGCATCCACAACCACCCTGGCGCGAATCTCGCGTTCGACTCCGTCTTTCGATTTGACCTTGGCACCGACCGCTCGCTCGCCGTCGAAGGTCACATTCAAAACGCGAGTTTCCTCATACGCATCGACGCCATTCTCGCGAGCATTCTCGAGCAGCATATGATCGAATTCGCTGCGGACAACTTGCCAAGTCTGGGACCGCGGGTGGTCGTCGTAATCGCTGAAGCGAAACGGTGCCGACAATGTGCCTTGTTCGTTGATGAATTGCACGCCGTATTTTTTATTGAACGGGCTCGCTTTCATCTTTGGCAACATGCCAAGCTTTTCCAGCACCGGATATGTAAACGGAATCATCGACTCGCCGACATGAAAGCGCGGAAACCGATCACGCTCAAACAGCGCTACGCTGTATCCACGCTTGGCAAGCAACGTTGCCGTCGCCGAACCGGACGGCCCGCCGCCGATAACAAGGACGTCGACACTCGTGTTCATCGATACCATTTGATTCTCCTGTGTGTTTTCAAATCCAGTGACTGTCGCTGGCTTCGTGTGGTGTCCGCACCTTGCGAAGCAACTCGACAAGCTTTTCCAATTCACCTGCCGCCAAATGCCCGAGTTGGTCTTGGTGGCATTGGTCCAGCGAAGATGCAATTTGATTGAGCAGTTCGTTACCCGCTTCAGTAATCTTTACCAGCACGGTGCGACGATCTGTCTTTGACCGCTCCCGGCGGACCCATCCACGTGTTTCCAACCGATCTACCAGGCGAGTGATATCCGCTGCTTTGGAGACCAAATTCGTCGCTAGGCTGAGCGTTGGGATAGCATCAACGTGCGATGCTTCCAACAGCCTGAGCACATTGTATTGTTGCGCGGTCAAACCCCAGTGGCTGAACAGCCGTTCTTCGATTTCGCGAAGCCGGTCATACGTCCGCCAAAGGCCAAGATAGGCTTCTTGTTGCGGCGAATCGAAGTGGAGGCGTGTTTTAAGCATATTTACTCTATCGCCAGATTTTACTCGTTTGAACAACTATTGTCCAGACAAATTTATTGCATCTGGGCGGTCGCCATTGCCGCACAGCGAGTCAACGATTGACGAATCAATAGCTGGCGTAGCGGATCTTGTTAAAGATTCGCATCCCCAGAATCTTTGACAACATCCACTACTGGAACACCAAAGAAAAACAGCAAACACACTCTTTCGCACGGCACAAAATCGGTTATTGTTTCAACTGGTTTTGGTTCGCGCTCCGATCAAAGGCTTTCCTGAGCGGAATTTGGCACGCGTAGGGCTGGTCGAGACAGTGGCGTGAGGGTGCTTCTGCGGTGGTAGGTAGAAGTCGTTTGGCAGACATGCCCATTGGGTGGCGGAGCGTTCCGTTGCCGTGGCGGGCGTCCTTCATCAAAGCATTGGGATTCAAAGGGGAATCGATTCGATGGCGAAACACAAGTTAGAATACATTTGGCTCGACGGCTATCAGCCGACACAGACGCTCCGCGGCAAGACCAAGATCGAAGAAGACTTCAGCGGCAATATTGAAGATTGCAAGATGTGGTCGTTCGACGGCTCGAGTACCGGGCAAGCGTCCGGCGGCAAATCGGACATGCTGCTAAAGCCTGTTTTTTGTTGTCCTGACCCGGATCGTTTGGGCGAGAACAATTGGTTGGTGATGTGTGAAGTCTGGAACTCAGACAAGACGCCCCACAAGACCAATGGTCGCTCAACGATTGACGATGACGACGACGATTTCTGGTTTGGTTTCGAGCAAGAATACGTGATTTGGGATCCTGAGACGCAAAAGCCGCTCGGTTTTCCCGCCGAAGGTTATCCCGCTCCTCAAGGCCCCTATTACTGCAGCGTCGGCATCGAACGAGCGGTCGGTCGCGACTTGGTCGAAGAACACCTTGACCAATGCGTTCGTGCGGGTTTGAACATCGAAGGCATCAACGGCGAAGTGCTCAAGGGTCAATGGGAGTTCCAAATTTTCGCCAAGGGTGCCAAACGTGCTGGCGACGAAATTTGGATCGCGCGTTATTTGCTTGAGCGTACTGCTGAGAAGTACGGTTTGGCAATCAATTATCACTGCAAGCCAGTCAAGGGTGACTGGAACGGCAGTGGTATGCATGCGAATTTCAGCAACTCGACGTTACGCACCTGCGGCAGCAAAGAAGTGTACGATTCGGTTTGCCAAGCGTTCCAGCCACGGATCAAGCAGCACATTGATGTTTATGGTGCTGACAACAACCAGCGTTTGACCGGTTTGCACGAAACGCAATCGATCGACAAGTTCAGCTACGGCGTGATGGATCGTGGTGCTTCGATCCGCATTCCGATCTTTACGGTCGAGCACGGCTGGAAGGGTTGGTTGGAAGATCGTCGTCCGGCCAGCAACGCCGACCCGTACATGGTTGCCAGCGCGATCATCGCGACGGTGCGTACCGCTGATGTAGGACAACCTGCCTAAGTCACGCATCGCGACTTTCGCTTTTAGGACCCGGTGTTGCGACTGCGACGCCGGGTTTTTTCTTTTCGCACCATCGCAATGATTACTGGCGTAGTGGATCTCGTTAAAGATCCTCATGCCGCAAGATCTTTAATAAGATCCACTACAACACGAAGGAGTCGCGATGGAACCGGCCATCATCTTGCAGGGTACTGATCCCGATTTGCCAACTCGTCCGCCGATTGGGTCAAAGCGATATACGAACCTGCGCGAAATGGCGCGCGGTGGCAACGCGATCTTGCGCAGCGGTTTCGACACGGTGATTGGACGTCACGTCGCGATCAAATCCCTGTTGCCCGAAGGCTACGGCAACCGCGACGAGCGACGACGACTATTACGCGAAGCGCGCGTCACAGCCCAGCTTCAACATCCCTGCACCGTGCCGGTGTACGAGATAGGTGACGACGATTTCTGGGGCGTCTACTTCACGATGAAACGTATCTCGGGCGAGAATTTGTTCGAGGTGCTCAAACGCATCGCTCGCCAAGATGAATTGACCATCGCAGCCTTCCCGATCTCTCGGCGAATTGAAATTGTTGTGCAAACGTGCCAAGCGTTGGCCTATGCCCATGCGCGCGGCGTGATCCATCGTGACGTCAAGCCGGAAAACATTTGGGTGGGGAACTTTGGGGAAGTGGTGCTGCTTGATTGGGGTGTCGCCAAGGTTTGGGGCCATGCCGATGACAATGAACCAATTCGCCAAAGCACCTTGGCCGTCGATCCATCTACGGAAATTGAAAGCCAATTACGAACGTTGACCCTCGGCGGCCAGCGCCCGGGAACACCGCTCTATATGTCACCCGAACAGGTCGATGGAAAACGGGCGATCGACGAACGCACCGATATGTTTAGCGTGGGTGTGGTGCTGTACGAAGCGCTTGCGCTGCGTGAGCCGTTTCGCGGCCAGAACATCGACGAGACGTTTGACAACATCAAACACGCACAAATTCAAACGCCCAGCGAGCGCTCACCCGACGCGGGAATCAGTAGCGAGCTTGATTCAGTCGTCATGAAGGCGCTGCAAAAAAAGCCAGCCAATCGATTCCAAATGATGCGAGATCTTATCGCCGCACTCAAAGCGTTACAGTAGCGTGGTGAATTTCAATTCCTTGTCGCGGTAGTCGATCCTTATGTGCGGAATCACCGGTGCTGTTTGGAGCTGCTCGGCATCGGGTATCGATGGCCCCACGTTGACCCGGATGTGCGATTCGTTGCGACATCGCGGCCCCGACGATCGACATACCCATTTCTCGCAGCATCGTGACGGCGAAGGACGCGAGCATTTCGGAGCGCTCGGATTTCGGCGTTTGAGCATTATCGATTTGGCCGGCGCACGCCAACCGATGACCAACGAAGACGGGTCGATTTGGTTGGTCTTCAACGGCGAAATCTACAACTACCGTGATCTGCGCAATCGATTACAGGGAGCCGGTCACCGGTTCGCCACCGAAGGCGATGGCGAATCGATTCTGCACTTGTACGAAGACATCGGCAGCAATTGCTTCAGCCAACTCAACGGTATGTTTGCGATTGCGATTTGGGATACGCGTCGCAGCCGTTTGGTATTAGGTCGTGATCGATTGGGCAAGAAGCCGCTTTATTACACCGTTCAAGGCGACCGACTCTTATTCGCCAGCGAACTCAAAGCCTTCGCCGAAGTCCCCGGTTGGAAACCGGAGGTTGACCCGACCGCGATCGATGAGTTTCTGACTTACCAATACGTTCCTCATCCGCGAACGATTTGGAAGAACGTTTACAAGCTTCCACCGGGACACTATGCGACGTTCGAACGTGGCAAGATTGGCGTCAAACGTTATTGGGATTTTGATCCGAGCTATGAAGCGAACATCACGCCAAAGGTTGCGATCGAGCAACTTCGCAAGCTGCTTGATGACTCGGTGCAAAAGCGATTGCAGAGCGACGTCCCGCTGGGGGCATTCTTGTCCGGTGGAATTGATTCATCGTTAATTGTCGCGCTGGCCCAGCGTCACCGCGACACGCCGATCCGAACCTTTACAATTGGATTTCCCGAGCCTGATTTTGACGAATCACGGTACGCCGCCGAGGTCGCTCGGTTTGTTGGTACCGACCATACGCGCTTTGAAGTCACTCCCGACGAAATCCAGATCATCGAAAAGTTGGTTTGGCATTATGATGAACCGTTTGGTGATTCGTCCGCCGTGCCGACATGGTACTTGTCAGAATTGACGCGTTCACAAGTGACCGTGGCATTGTCCGGCGACGGAGGCGACGAGTTGTTTGCGGGATACGATCGCTATCGCGCGTTGTGGTTGAGCCGTAAGCTGCAGCAGGCATTACCGCTGCATCGTTTGCCCGGAGTCTCATTGGTGCAACGGTTGCCCGATTCGTCGCACCAACGATCGATCGTTCGCCGCGGCAAACGGTTTCTCGAAGCCTTGGGCCAAGACGCGGCGCGACGTTATTTGAATTGGTTGCAAATCTTTCCCGAATCACTTCGCGCCGAGTTGTATAACGATTCATTCGTCCAAACGCTGCCGCCCGAAGACCCGTTTGAATTCTTGCATCGAGCCTGGGTCCGTTCGGGCAATCGCGATGTCGTCACCAAGGCATCATTGGCGGATTTGGAAACTTATTTGCCGTGTGATTTGCTGACCAAAGTTGACATTGCGTCGATGGCCCATGGGCTCGAAGTTCGCCAGCCGCTGCTTGATTATCGCGTTGTCGAATTGGCGGCAAGTTTACCCGTGGGGATGAAGTTCCGGGGGCGGCGTGGCAAGTTGATTTTGCGTCAAGCGTTTGGTGATTTGGTTCCCCAATCAGTGTGGACGCGGCGCAAAATGGGCTTTGGCGTTCCGATCGCAGGCTGGTTTCGCGGTTCGCTGAAGCCAATGGTTCATGATCTTTTATTAAGCCCCAGCAGCCGGATCGCACAATACTTTCGGCTCGAAACCGTCGCTCGCTTGGTACACGAACACGAGTCCATGAAGCACAATCATGCGTATCGACTTTGGAACCTGCTGATTTTGGAACAGTGGCTCAGGCGTTGGTGTGGCGGAAAATAAGTGTCTGACTCCCAGCTAAACAACTTGATTGAGAACCTTGATGAAGAACACGATGGCCGTCATTCTTGCCGGTGGCCGCGGCTCGCGATTGGAACCGCTCACTCGTGACCGTGCTAAACCGGCGGTTCCGTTTGGTGGACTGTATCGCATCGCTGACTTTGTGCTGAGCAATTGTTTGAACAGTGGACTGCGAAGACTCTTGGTGCTGACTCAATACAAAGCTCAATCGCTTGATCGGCATATCAATGTGGGATGGCGAGATTATTTTTGTCGCGAGCTGGGTGAGTTCATTGACATCGTGCCGCCGCAACAGCGGATTGATGACAATTGGTATCAAGGAACCGCCGATGCGGTTTATCAAAATATCTATGCGATCGAGCGTGAGCACCCGGACCATGTTGTGATTCTTGCGGGTGACCACATCTATAAAATGAATTACCGTTCGATGGTCGAGTTTCATCAGGAGACGGGTGCCGATTTGACGATTGGTGCCTTACGGGTATCGCGCGACGAAGCCAAGCAGTTCGGTGTGATGGCAACCGATAGCGATCATCGCGTCATTGAGTTCGCCGAGAAACCCGAGGAACCGAAATGCATTCCCGGTGATCCGCAAAGTAGTTTGGCATCGATGGGAATTTATGTATTTTCATCACGATTCTTATACAATGCGCTATGTGACGACGCCTCGACGCCCGGCAGCCGTCATGATTTTGGCGCGGACATCATCCCACGTGCGATTCTCGATAGCCGCGTGTTTGCGTTTCCGTTTCTGGATGAAAATCGCAAGCAGGAAGCTTATTGGCGTGACGTCGGCACGTTGGAAGCCTACTTCGAGGCAAACATGGATTTGGTCGAAGTCGATCCGTTGCTTAATCTTTACGATGCGGATTGGCCGATTCGATCATACCAACCAAACCTGCCGCCACCGAAATTTGTGTTTGGTGGATTCGGGCCCAGCGATCGACGCGGCGAGGCACTCGATTCAATCGTATGCCAAGGCGCGATCCTGAGCGGCGGTTCGGCGCGACGGTGCGTGATTGGTCCCGGAGTTCGCGTAAACAGCTACGCCGACGTTAGCCAATGTATTTTGTTCGCGGATGTCAATGTCGGACGCCATTGTCGGATTCAGCGAGCGATTGTTGATAAAGGTGTTCACATCCCGCCGGGGACCGAAATCGGATATGATTTGCAAGCGGACCAGCAACGCGGCTGGACAATTACCGATACGGGCATCGTCGTGATTGCGCGAGGAGAGCTGATTCCGTAGTGATCCCCTGTGTGCATGGAATACATTGGCTGTGACGGGCAACTATCTCTATCTCTTGTTTGGTGCGGGACTGGCTTGTGGGTTGGTCCTGATCGGTGCGGCACTGGGTTATTTGCGTGGACGCCGCTCGGCTCCTAACTCCAACAGCGAAATTGATCGCCACGCGATGTTGAGGCTATTGCAGGAGCTCGAAACCTGGACGACCGAGTATTCCGGTAACGTTTCGGAGTATCAGTCGCGGTTAAGCGAGCTGTCGGACCAAGCAAAACGATCAGCCGGAGGTCAGGGCAGCGTCGTCGGGCTGTTGGGCGACATCATGCAGAGCAATTCACAGTTGCAAGTTCGGCTCGACGCGGCGGAAAAACAACTCGAACGCCAAACTCGCCAGATCGAGTCGTATTTGACTGAGGCCCGCACCGATGCGCTAACCAAATTGTCCAATCGACGATCGTTCGATGCGAAGATTGAAGAGTTGTTTATGGCGTATCGCAAAGGCGGCAAGTCGTTCGCGTTGGCGATGATCGACATCGACCACTTCAAAAAGATCAACGACACATACGGCCATCCAGCGGGCGACGAAGTCTTGCGCCAAGTGGCCAGCATACTCCGCCAGTCAATTGACAATCCGTATTTGATCGCGCGATACGGCGGCGAGGAGTTTACGGTGTTGTTGCCGGGGCCGCTTCGCGTGGCGGCAGATCGCCTGGATGGGCTGCGCCGCCGCGTCGCGTCGGAGACATTGCGAGTTGCGGATAAAACAATACCGTTGACGTTAAGCATCGGACTCAGCGAACCGCGCGACGAAGTGGTTCCCGGCGTCATGATTCGCCGCGCCGACGAGGCGCTGTATGCGGCCAAAAACATTGGTCGCAATCGGGTTTACTTCCATGACGGACGCCAGACTCTACTGGTCGGTGCGCCCGAAGTCGCTAGCTCGCAGTCGGGATCAACCTAGTAGTCCGTCGCAGCTTGAATCTCGGGTTGCGGCGATTGGAGAACGGACGTCTCAAGCCGTTTGTGCGTTCCCAAACGGTTGGGGACGACCGTTCTCCAATTTTTTGTCAGTCTAAATTTAAGGTGAGTCGATGCGCTAGAAGAGAAGTGACTCGGTGACGGTGGGTTCGTGATCGATTTCGTCGTCGGCTGGTATTGCTTCGTCATCGGAACTCGCAAACATTGCGTCCACGTTGTCAGCGTGCGTTTCGCCGGGCGTGCAAACGTTGTCGTTATCGGAACCGTCGTCCGCAACAATCGATAGCACGCTAACCGGCGGTACGGAAGCAAACTGAATGCGATTCGGATAAGCCGCCAAGTCGCCACCGTTGATGGTGCCATCACCGTTCCAATCTACCAAAGCGTTGTACCCCGACGAACCGAGGGTCTGGTTGAATGCATCGACGAACATCGCTAGTTCCGCGTCGGTTGGTCGCTCGGTTTCATTGCCCAGCACCTCGCCATCAGGCTCCACCGCCGGAACAAAAACCGGCAAATTCAAATCCCCTGGTTCGGCTTGCGGCAATGATTGATTGAAGTTAGCCGCCAGGGATGCAAGGTCGCCACCATTGACGCTGCCATCGGCATTCCAGTCCGCCGCCGAGTCATACAATTCGGAACTGGCGGCGCTGCGATTGAATGACGCGATAAAGGCGCTGAAGTCGCCAAAATTAATCGTGCCGTCTCCATTGGCATCACCGGCGAACGCGTCAAAGCGCATCTCCAGCAAGCCGCCGGCAGAACCGTTGTCGTCGCCATCGAGTGCATTGCCTGATGAATCGGTGATGACCGACGAAACACCCAAACGCAACTTTTCGCGCGTCACAGCGCCCCCCAATTGAATCATGCCGCGATGATTCACAGCGTCATAGCTGACCCGCATTGAACCGCCGAAATCGGCTTGATTGACGCCCAGCAGGGCGACGTGAGCTTCGTCGAACCCGACCACCGGCTCGCTGAATTGAATGTAAAGCCGATCGAAGCCACGGTTGGAAATCGATGCACCGGGGGTCAGTTTGCTGCCCAGTCCGTTGCCCGCGCCATGGCCATCGCCATCGACCGCGTCCACAAATGCGGGCGACCAATTCGAACCGGCGGCGTAAATTCCGGTGACCGTCGGCGGCGTTTGGTCGACGATAGTGCCTTGCGCTTCCTCGCCCGCGACATCGGCAATGGGCAAATCGAGCGATAATGTCCCGGTCAGCAGCTTGCGTGCCTCCAGCGACTCGAATCGCAATGAACGGCGGGGTTTGGTTTGCATCGTTTCGCCCTGGAGACGTGAGTTTGAGCGGAAAAAAGGTGTCCGACCCCACTGATAGTAGACAGTTCCCACCTTGGCGATAAAGAGTAATTTTAAGCTTTTAGCTCGCCAATCGCACGCCCCGTTGCCACAGCCGTACCGCGCCAAAGGCCACAATCGCCACTAACGCCAGCACGAGGTTCAGCAAAAGTCCCTGAATTAGCGTTGTCAGCAATGCTGTCAGGAACGTCATCTGACCGGGATCGCTGGGGACTAGGACATCCATGTTCGTAGTCTGGAAAGCAAAACCGACGATCGACATCGAGCAGATTCCGGCAACCATGTCCACGACCATCCCAATCGGAAACACAATCGTAATCACGACTCGGGTGATGTACGTGAACATTAAGATTCGCCGCGTGAGCGTGCTTTGGCGAATCGGCCAACTCCAGGTCGTCCAGTCGGCCCAGACATAGAGCGCGACAAAACACAAAATACCGATCACCATCGGCGGAACCTGGTTTTCGCCCAAATTAATCCCAAGAACGAAACTTGGTCCCGCAGCGAACGAGCACACCAGCAACCATCGGACTACCACCCGCGCCAAGGAGCGTCGTTGCGGCACAGCGACTTCGCCGGCGACTCCGCTGGCCGTTTCCAACGCGACCGCCGGTGCATAGGGATTAATTGACTCTTGAGACATTATTCTCACCGACTTCGCGCTGTTCAGGGATTGCGGTTTTCCGGGGTTCGATCAACCATTGAGAGTTGTGGGATAAAAACGTCCGGTATCTTTCCCGCCCGTTGCTTTGCCGTTTGCCGAGCCAACCACGAGCCGATTTATGACTGTCTTTGTATTTGGACACCGCAACCCCGATACCGATGCGATATGTTCGGCGATCGCCTACGCCGAATACCTTCGCCAAACCACCATACCTGACGCCGTGGCGGCGTGCTGCGGTCCCGCCAACCAGCGCACCGAATTTGCGCTCAAGCGAGCCGGCATCGCGCCGCCGCGAATCATCATGGATGTCCGCCCCGAACTCGAAGACGTGTGCAAACGCAGCGTCGTCACCGCCCGCGAAACCGATGTGTTTTACGAAGTCTACCAATTGATGGACGAGCATTCGTTGCGCTCGATTCCGATCATGGACGACGCCAATCGATTGGTTGGCTTGGTGTCGTTGTTGGATTTGCTTGAATTGGTTTTTCAAGGTGGCGTTGATCCGGTCCAGTCGCGGCAAATTTCCAGCAACTTGACCAAAATCGTCTCGGTATTGGAAGGCGAATTTGCGTATGCCGTCGATCCAGATCGCGAAGACGACTTGGTTGTGACGGTCGGTGCGATGAGCGCCGAAGGGTTCACCAAACGTATGAAAGCTTTCCCGGCGGAGCAATTGTTGGTGGTCAGCGGAGATCGTCCGACGATTCAATTGCCGGCAATCGAAATGGGCGTACGCGCGCTCGTTGTCACCGGCGGTTATCACTTGTCCGAAGGATTGATGCACCTGGCCAAACAACGCGGCGTGACAGTGATCACCAGCCCGTTTGATACTGCGACGACGACGATGCGAATTAAAGCGGCGCGATCGATCCGCTCGGTGATCCAGCGAGATTTTCTGGCACTGCCAGCCCGGACGCCTGTCGCCCAAGCACGGCAACAGATTTTTCGCTCGGCCCAAACCACGTTTCCAATTATCGATGGTGAAAAGTTGATTGGCATTTTGAGCAAGACCGACTTGGTCTCGCCGCCACAACCGAAATTAGTGCTTGTCGATCACAACGAAATGGCCCAGGCGGTCCAGGGTGCCGACGAGGCCGAAATCCTTGAAGTCCTCGACCATCATCGCCTCGGCGGTTCGCTGCAAACCAATCATCCGATCCGTTTTATCAATGAACCCGTTGGCTCGACGTGTACGTTGGTGGCGGGCAAGTTCCGCGCTGCGGGAATCGATCCGTCGGCGGGCATTGCGCTGTGCATGGCTTCGGGAATGATTAGCGACACGCTCAATTTGCGTTCGCCAACGACCACCGAGGTTGATCGCAATACATTGCAATGGCTCAAGCAGTTTTGCGACGAAGACCTTGACGCCTACGCTGCGGAGTTTTTTCAAGTCGGTTCGGCGCTGCGAACGCGCACGCCCGCCGAAGTCGTCCGCGAGGATTGCAAGAAGTTCGAGGACAGCGGTATCCAGTTTTCGATTTCGCAGATTGAGGAGATTGGTTTCGATCTGTTTTGGCAACGCAAGGATGAATTGCAGCGAGCATTGGTTAAATTGGCGGCCAGCGACAAACTCAGTTTTGCCGCCTTGCTCGTTACCGACATCGCGACTAACGGCAGTCTGCTGTTGATGAGTCACGAGCCCGATGGATGGGACGAAATCAATTATCCACAGCTCGAAGAAAACCTGTTCCAACTCGATGATGTCGTCAGTCGCAAGAAGCAGCTACTGCCATTGATTCTGAACCTGCTCGAAGTTTCGCCGCCGCAAACCGCTGCGGTATGATGCTCCGATGGCATTGATTTACGCTGCGATTTGCTTGGTCGTATTTCTGGTGCTGCTGGGGTTGGAATTGTTCATCCCCAGCGGCGGATTGCTTGGCGTCGCATCAGTCGCCGCGTTGGTCGCGGCGGTTATTCTTGGCTTCATGCACAGCCTGCAAGCCGGTGCGGCGATTTTGGTTGCCGTCACATTTGGCGTGCCAGTGTTGATCTCGTTCGGTTTGAGGTTGTGGCCACGGACCGCGATTGGCAAACGGATGTTGACGATCGATCCCGATGGTGTGCCGTCGGTTGACTTGCAAAAAGCGGAGCACGATGCGCTGGTTGGCAAGCTTGGGGTTGCCAAGACAAATTTGTTGCCCAGCGGTTTGATCGAGATTGAAGGCCGGCGGTTTGACGCGCTGAGTATCGGTGTGGCCATCAATGCCGGCCAGAGCGTCGAGGTGGTCAGCGTGATTAGCGGCAAGATTCAAGTGCAACCATGCAGCGACAAACGCACACCAAAACCCGAGTCATCGATTAGCAGTTCGCTCGAAACCCCAATTGAATCACTCGGCATCGACGAGTCGTAAGCAGTGTTCCACGACGCTCCGCCGTCGTGCCGTTGCCTGCTCAACGTCACGACGACGGAGCGTCGTGGAACACTTTAATTACCGCTGGCGTACGTTAATAAACGGCGGACGCCAACTTGGGGCCAGCGAAGAATCGTCAATGTTGACGCCCGCCTCGATGCAGCCCCGTTGATTAAAAAACGGATGATCGGGAAACGGCAAACTTTTGGTCATGTCGATGAACCGCACGCCGCCGTCCTCGAATAATAAATTCGCCCCCGCGCCATGTCCCCACCGCAATCGCTGGGTATCGACATTCGACGCCACATCATCACCGGAGATCGGTTGGTCGCCTAGCACCGCAAAACTGGTGCGTGCTTCGTAGCGTGGTGCCTCGTAATGATCGTCGTCGACGACTCCGAGGGTGTACGCATAATGACCACCGGCGGTCCGCTGTAACCACTGCAGCGCAGCGACCTGGCCTTTGCTACAGGCTTCATTCAAATCGCTTGAACGCACCCGCGAATCGGACGATCCACCACCAACCAACATCGGCAACGGATCGCTTGCTGGCGGCTGGGGCAGCTCGAACTCGGGACACCACAACCAATCCTCGTCGCCCAATAGCTCGCTGTCGCTTAACCGAACCGCGTACATTCCGGCGAACGCTTCGGGGCCAGTCTCCGCGATTGCGGGCAACGAACGGTTGCGATCTTGCGTGACAAACTGCGTGATCGCGGTGCCCAATTGTCGCAGATGATCTTGGCAGGCGATTTTCCGCGCCTCGTAGCGGCCCCGCGCAACACCGGGCAACAACAATCCCAGCACCGCCACCGAGGCCAAACCGGCGACCATCAAATCGGACCAGGTCGATCGTCGCGCCACCGATCGATCGGCAACGGGGGTCAGCGACACCGACGGCGCGCTGGCGAGGTCAATTGCGGCGGAACGGGCCGGCAAACTCGCCAGTGTACGGCTGACCAAACCGGCCGGCACCTCGACGACTGGCCGGTTGGCGATCGCCGCGT
Organism: Pirellulaceae bacterium; assembly: GCA_041753075.1. GTDB lineage: Bacteria > Planctomycetota > Planctomycetia > Pirellulales > Pirellulaceae > UBA6163. The sequence continues at coordinate 6,112 of JBGSVE010000144.1, read as the reverse complement.
CGAGCGGTTCCAAATCACGCCGCAACCGTTCCAAATCGCCTTGCAGCTCGGCATCGCCTCGCAATTGTTCTTCGACCCGACGCATCTCGTGCGGATCAAGTGCCGAGAGCAGATAGCCAATCAGGTCTTCGCGCATCGGTAGGAGTGTGGGCGGGAAAGGGACAAATTCTTGAAATTAGTGAATACTCTATAGTCGTTACGCGAGCCAGCGGAAATGGTTCAGACGTTGCCATTATCGACATTTTTTTATCCGCCCGTTGCTTAATCCCAGTCGTCGAGCTGCGAGATGGTGAGTTGATCGACGCCAAAGTTCTCGGTTTTTGCTCTCATGTGAATAAATGGTACGTTGCCTAAGAACGATGACCAGAGCGTGAACGTGCTGGGCGGACCGATGATTTGCTCACACCGTGACAATATCGCAAGGTCATCTACAATCGTACCGGGACCACGTATCCAATCCAGACCGCCAAACGCTGTCGTGTCGATTGGCGAATCAGAGCAAACGACGAAACGCAGCTTTTGGCCCGGATATTGTTCGCGGACTTGGTGCATCCACCGCGCGTAGGAGTCGAGCGAATAATGGTAACGGCCATTGGCAAAGGTCGCGTAGTCGCCATGGCGAATGTGGATACCGATCAACCGGTCGACGTCGCGCCGCGCGGTTCGCTGAAGCGTATCAACGCGGCCGTTGACCGAATCGTCGAAGCGAAAAAAATGGCGAATCGCAGCCGCATGTTTGGTCACCAGCGGCGTGCAGCGAAACCGCCAACCCATAAACAACACGATGCGCCGCGAGCCAATCGAATCGACGACCTCAGCGGACTGCAGGTCACAGGTCTGGCCTGGGCTCAGCCGAAAAATGCGAACTGGAAAGCGAGTAAGGTGGAGGTGGGTGGCCATTCTCGCCGGCAGATAAACCGATTCACGAATGCCATTTCGCAGCCAATTCGGACAGCCCGAAGCCGCTATTTGATCCGGCACGTCGGTCGCACTTTTTTCCGCGTCGCCGTAACGGCAAAGCCACTGACTGCGAGTCGCGGGAAACTGGTTTGCGTATTCAACAAAGCAAGGGTTGGCCAAGCCTACATTGTGCTCGCGGGCCAGCGCGATGAAGTGTGCGAACAGGATCAACCGATTGCCTAAGCGCCCGATGTTACGGGCGATCAACATCATCCTTCGATCTCGGCGAGCACCTCCGGCGTGATGCGCAGATTCGTGGAGACCGTTTCCACGTCATCATGTTCGTCGAGCATTTCGAGCAACTTCATCACACTGCGGGCGATGTTTGGCTCGACTTCGACTTCGGTCTGAGCGATTTGTGTCACTTCGCTGATTTCACACGTCAGCGACTTTGCTGCAAACGCGTCGGACAACGCCGCAAAACACTCCGGCGGACAAGTAACTTCGAGTTTGCCGTCATCGTTGGTCACGACGTCATCGCCACCATTCTCCAGCGCCACCTCGGTGACCGCTTCTTCGTCCATGCCGGCGGAAAAAACGAACAAACCCTTGCGATCGAAAAGGTAAGCGACGCAGCCGGTCGAGCCCAAATTGCCGTTGTATTTGCCGAAGATGGTACGAATCTCGGGTGCCGTGCGGTTGCGGTTGTCGGTCGTGATTTCACACATCACCGCAACACCGCCGGGACCGTAGCCTTCGTAGATGATGTTTTCGAGATTGCCGCCTTCGAGTTCACCCGTGCCTTTTTTGATCGCACGTTCGATGTTGGCGTTGGGCACGCTGACCGACTTGGCATCGTCAATCGCCTTGCGCAGGCGGATGTTGGCATCCGGATCACCACCGCCGATTTTCGCGGCGACAATGATGGCCTTGCTCAGTTTGCTCCAAACTTTGCCGCGTTTGCTATCGATTGCGGCTTTTTTATGAGCGATATTCGCCCAGTGGGAATGGCCTGCCATGCTAACTCTTCTATCGAGGCTTTTGCTTTGTCAAATTCTTGTTGGTGCTGTTTGAACCTTTGTCGTCCGCAACCACTTTGACGGGAGCGGATTTTTTTGTCACAGGGTTCTTGGTCGCTGGTTTGGCGGCGTCGGCTGCTTTGGAAACCGGCGTCTTGGATTTGCTGGCGGGCTCGGGTGCCGATTTCTTGGCCGCAGCCGGCTTTGCCGCCGCCGCTGGTGTCGCTTTGACCGACTTCGGCGCAACTTTCTTTTCGCTGACCGGTTTCTTGGCCGCAGACTGCTTCGTTACGGGCTGCTTCGTTATGGGCTGCTTCGTTACGGGCTGCTTCGTTACGGGCTTTTTGGGGTCAGGCTTTTCCGGTGCTTTTGCTTCCGCCTTGACTGACTTCGTGGCTGCCTTTGGCGGTGCCCCTTTTTCTTTGGCACTGGTCACGGGTGGCGCGGTTTTGGACTTCGCTGATTTCGTGGTTGCCGCTTTGGTCGCGGCGGCTTTGTTGTCAACTGGAACGGCTGCGGCGGCTGGCGCGGCGGCTTTTTTCGGCTTCTTGGGTTCGCCGGTGGGCACTTTGTCGAGCAACGATTTGGCGTCTTTGTTGACCGATAAAATCGCTTCCCAAACGACCTTGTCTTTCGAGTTGGCGTGATAAGCAACACCGGCTTGATGTAGCAGTGAGGAAAACTCGATCGCCTTGTTCTTGGCAATCGTCCGTTCGAGACCCGGAACCTTACCGCTGGCGAATTCCGAGTCGCTGACGATTCCTGACAACCACATGATTTGCAATGAAGAGCGGTCAACGGGGATCGAATGGCCGCCCAAACCGTGCTGGATCAAATACGACAACACAAACGGCGACATGCCCGGCATCGACTCAAACTTGGCGACGGCCTTGCCGAGGTTTTCTTTCTTCAGGTGGTCGATGTCGAAGTTGTAAAACGTCTCGAACATGCCTTGAAGGTTTTTCTTCAACCGGATGGCGGCGTTCTGAGGCGAGGGCAATCGCGACAGCACTTCGGCGAGTTCGGTGACCGTGGTGACGCGAACCTCGTTCCAATCAAAGAATTCTTGCTCGCACTTGGCAAAGCCTTCGTCGGCCAAGTCCGCTGGCGATTCTTCGAGCAACGAAGCATACAGCACGTGCTCCATCAACGGCCTGCCGGGCGACGGTGGCGCGGGCTTGAAGTGCTTCTTCAGCGCGGTGTGCAGTTTGCCGATAAGGGCGGCGCGATTTTTTGCGGTCATGCTCGGTGGGGGAAGGTTTTAAATCTACAAGGGGATGATGAACAGGACCACGGCGGTCAACCATCAAGTGGGTCTTCGATCGCGGTGTCGGTGGCAGCTTCGGTGGCGGCTTCAGCGGCGGGAGGTGCGGACTCGGGTGCAGGGGTTTGCGCCGCGGTCTCGGCTTCTTTTTCACGGCGAATGCGATCCAAAATTTCGCTTACAGCCGCAACATTCTTGACACCCTCGTCAAGCACAAATCGCAGTTTCGGCGTATAACGGCTTTCGATTCGGCTGGCGATCTTGGCTTGCAAAAATCCGGCCGCGTTTTGCAACCCACGTAGCGACAATTGCGCCTCGGCGTCGGTCGCCATCACGCTGACGGCGACCTTTGCTTCGCGCATATCCGGTGTGACTTCGACGCCAATGACCGTCACATCACGGATTCGCGGATCACGCAGGTCGGTCAGGATTGACGTCGCGACGACTTCACGAATGGCTTCGGCGGCTTTCAGGAGACGACGGCTGGACACAACGATTCGCGTAAAGGGGAAACGGACAGGAAAACGTCAACCACTCAGTCAAGCTTTCGCGCGACTTGTTCAATGCGATACGCTTCGAGCACATCGTCTTGCTTGATGTCGTTAAACCCCGACAACTTGATACCGCATTCCAGGCCTCGCGAAACTTCTTTCACGTCTTCCTTAATGCGGCGCAACGTATCGAGCGCATAATCGCCGATCGTGCGGCCATCGCGGTTAACTCGAATGCGACAACCACGAAGAATCGAGCCTTGGGCCACGTAACAACCGGCGATCGTACCGAGGCGACTGATCTGGAACACTTGCTTGACCAACGCCCGACCCAGTTCAACAACGCGTTCTTCAGGCTTGAGTCGGCCTTCGATGAGCGCTTTGATGTCGTCGGCTAACTTATAAATGATGTCGTACCGGCGGATTTCGATATTCCGTTCATCGGCAAGGCTGCGGGCCGCGTCATCTGGCATGACGTTGAACGCCAATACAACCGCCTCGGACGCCGAGGCGAGCGTGATATCGGCCAACGACACCGCGCCCACGCTGCGTTGCAGAATGCGGATCTCAACTTCGGGATGATCGAACTTCGAGATCTCTTTGTCGATCGCTTCCAAAGAGCCACGAGCATCGGCGCGAAGGATCAAATTCAGTTTCGTGCGATCCTCGATTTGGCCCAAGCTGCCACCGGCAAGCATTTCCTGGAATCGTTCGAACGATACCTTGGTTGTGCTGCCACCGAGGTTTTGGTTGCGGCTGCCTTCTTGGCGAGTCGCAGCGATTTCACGCGCTTGGATGATATCGTCCAATACGTGGAATCGATCACCGGCACCTGGTGGCTCGTCCAAACCAAACAAATCAACGGGCGTGCTCGGTCCAGCGACCTTGATCGTGCGTCCGGTCAACGTATCTCGCATCGCGCGAACGCGACCATGCGAGCTGCCGCAAACAATCACATCGCCGACACGCAGCGTGCCGTTTTGGATCATCATTTTGGCTGATACGCCGCTGGCACCTTGCTGTTGGCTTTCCAAGCAAACACCAACGGCAGGTCGATCTGGGTTCGCGCTATATTCGTTCAATTCAGCGACTGTTAGCAACGTTTCGAGCAACTCGTCCAAACCAATGCCCTTGGTCGCACTGGTGCGGACAATTTCGACATCACCGCCCCATTCGCTCGGCGTCAACCCATACTCGGTCAACTGCGTCATGATTCGCGTTTCGTCGATTCCTTCCAGGTCGATCTTATTCAGCGCGACAACAATCGGCACTTCGGCTGCTTTGGCGTGGCTGATCGCTTCCTCCGTTTGCGGCATGATGCCGTCATCGGCGGCAATAACCAAAACTGCAATGTCGGTAACGTTGGCACCGCGAGCACGCATTTCAGTAAACGCGGCGTGGCCAGGCGTATCGACAAACGTCACGGCGCGGCCGTCGTTCTCGACGCGGTATGCGCGGATGTGTTGCGTAATCCCGCCCGCTTCGCCGCTGACGACATCAATCCCAATCAACTTGTCGAGCAAGCTTGTCTTGCCGTGGTCAACGTGACCTAAGAACGTCACGATCGGAGCACGCGGCAGCAGGTTGTCATCATCATCAACGGTGTCGTCGATGCTGCTGATCAACTCATCTTCGAGCGACTCGGCGGACTTCAGTTCGATGTCGATGCCCATTTCCGCAGCGATCAAGCCGGCGGTCTCGAAGTCAAGTTGCGAATTGATGTTAACCATCATTTGCATTGCCAACAGCGCGCGCAACACTTGAGCTACCGGTACACCAGCGGCTTCAGAAAAGCTACGGATCGTGCAAGGCAATTCAAGTTGCACCTTGTCTTTTCGCGGTGCCGCAGTGTTGGTGCCCTTGCGACTCATCGTACGACGTCGGCGACCATCATCACGTCCGAAAGGCCGATCGATTTCGTTTCGTTTTCCAGGGCGTTTGCCTTTGCCGCCGGCACCACGGTCAGCGCGAGCCGATGCCATTCCGGCCAAACCCGTCTTGCCGCGTTCCTCTTCTTCGCCACCTTCTTTGGCACCGATTCGCTTGCCACCCTTGGCCTTGTCGCCAGTGAATCCGCTGAGCCCGCCGCTGCCGACGCGCGGTGGGCGTTTCTTTTGTTCTTCGGCGTTGGCCAATTGTTCCAGCGGTGCCTTGACGCCTTGCTTGTGGCCGGCGATCACGTCTTTGCTGAGCCGAATTTCCGGTTTTTGAGCCGGCGCATCGTTGGCGGCAGGCCGCGATGGTTGGGGACCAACGGAATCAGGCAACGCCGCGAGATTCACAACCGGATCGCGCCTTTTAGGTCCTTTGTTTCCTGCGGCAGAATCGGTTTCACGCACGCCCTCGCCGGGCCGACCACTGCGACCCAGTACGCGAATCTTGCCACCCGCCGACGGACCGATCGACTCGCGCCTGACCGGAGCGACTGGCTCGCTGGA
>JBGSVE010000143.1:0-33601 GCA_041753075.1 Pirellulaceae bacterium | reverse complement strand
GGCCGCATCGCTGACTTCTTCGCCAACACGCTGCTGCGCCGTCTCGGCGGACTCGATCGCCTGGGCCGTAGGCGACAGTGCATCGGGAATCGCATCGCCATTGCTGGCCTTGGCCAATCGGTCGCGAGCCTTCTCGAGTTCGCTCGTCGCTTGCTGTTGCATTTGCTTGGCCAATTGTGCCGCCGGTTGAGCTGTGTCGAGCTTGGTCAGCGGTCGCCGCGAAACCGCATCCAACCGTGCCTTGGCTTCCTCGTTCGTCTGCTTCGTCAACTCGACGCGATCCTTTGCGGCCTCAGCAAGTTCCTTGGCGTTGGCAACCTCCGCCGAATTACGTCTGACTTCGTGCTGCAAGCTTTCATTGTTCGAATCGCGTGCTAGTCGCTCATTGGTCTTGCGCAGGTTGTCTTGGCTTCGATCTTGAGTTGATTTTGCGTTTCGTTCTTCCTGTTCGGCTTGCTGCAATCGTTGTGCGGCGCGGCGTTGTTGGTTGCGCGCGTGTTGGGCTTGGTTATCGCGGGCGCGACGCTGTACATTTTCCATCTCGCGTTGCTTGTCCTGCAAGCGGCGATCTTCGAGTTTAGATTTCTCATCGGCAAGAATTTGATCCAGCGGCTGGTCGTTCTGTTGCAACGTCGCCGCCGCCTGGGCGATCGATTGTTGCACTTCGCTGGCGCGCTCCTTCAAGTGGGACAACCGCTGGTTATCCGCCGAGCCAACTTGATTCGCTTGGTTGATCGCGTCACGCAATTGCTGCGTCGCCGTCTTCAAGCCTTGCTGGGCCGCAGCGGCCTGGGTAGCCGACTCGGGAGGTAAATTCGGTTGCGAATTGTTGGCCTGCTGCGCCGCCGAAAGCAACGCCGACTCGACTTCGGTTCCAATCTCAGCGGACCGCCGGATCGCTTCTTCGAGTTCTCGCTTCTGAGTCAACAGCGCCGGGTCGCTGCGTTCAAGCTGCAACTGCAGTTCGCGTTCCCGCTCGGCCTGGGCTTCGAGTGTTCGCTGGGCCTCCTGCATCGTTTGGCCGGTGATGTCTTCCAATTCTTGCTGCATCAGCTCATTGCGTTTGAGTTCTTCCTGCAATCGCTTGAGCAACTCGCGTGGGTCTTCGTTGAGCGCCTTGTTGATGGCATCGCTGCGAGCAAATTGTTGGTCAATCGATTTCTGCAGATCCAATTCTTGGGCCATCGCATCCAGTGGTGATTGCAGATTCGCTTGAGCCGGATCCGAGGCGTCGGGCGACGCGGCTTCTTGCTCGTAGTGTTGGGCGATTTGGTCAAGCGTTTTTGCGGCTTGTTCGGTTTTTTGTTGCAACGATTCGTTGGCCTGTTGTTGCTCGTTATCGCGCGCTTTTTGAGCCTCCGTCGCGGCATCGTCGAGCTCCTGCATTCGCTGCTGGATCGCCGCAGCGGCGATGTCGGCATTCCGCGCCTTTCGCCGTCCGTCGTCTTCGCGCAGCGACTGCGTATTGGCTTCATCGGCGAGCAATTGGCGAAGCTCGTCCGTTTCTTGTTCGGCAAGGTCGCGCTGCGCTTGGGCCTCGTCGGATGCCGGATCGTTGGCGGATTGGCGCAGTGTTTTGGCGGCTTCGCGAGCTTGGTCGGCGATCGACGGCAAGTACGACTCCAGCACTTGGCGCGCTGCTTCAAGATACGGTTCGACGCGCGCCGTTGCTGCGACAAACGATGCGTGTCGTTGATTAAGTTTGTCCGCGGCTGGAATCGGGTCTGCGTGGTTCCAGCGTCGCGAAACAATCAGCGCCGACACCTCCGACACGTCTGAATTCCAACGTTGGCTGGCGATCGGTTCGAGCTCAGGCCACGGCATTCCCGCCGACTGCAATCCGTTGGCGGAAAACTCGAGCCCATTGGTGAAGCGTTCGATTCGGTTGGGTGCATCGACTCGTCCCTGGGGCGAATTCGCATTCCAACGATCATCATCGGCAAGCGACCGCAGCTCGCGTCCCCACTGCGTCACATCGTGGCCCGCTTCGAGCCAATGGTACGCGGCCGCGATTTCCTCGATCGCCGCTGGTAATGTTTTATCGGTCGGCAGCGGATTGGCGGGATCTTTGATTCGATCAATGACTCGCTGCATCAGGTGAGCATCGGCGACATAGCGTTGGTCGGCTTCGGGGTGAGATTGATGCAACGATGCATCGACCGCAAGCTGGTCGTTGATCGCTTGCAGTCCACGCCCAAGCTCGCCTTGCACCTGCGCAATTGTTTCGCGTGCCTTGCGGATCTCGTCGCTGTCGCGATTCTTTAATTTCGTTTCGGTATTAGCCAGCTCCTTGGCAACCTTCACCAACGGTGACATCGCATCCTTGGTCCAGCCAATCTCGTTTTGGCTGCGTTTCAGGTACTCAATCTGAAACGCCGCGACGCGTCCATCGATCAAACTGCTACGCCGATGATTGACAAGATCGTCGACCACATGCCGCGCGACACCGCGCACGATCTGTTCTTGGTCGCCTTGCGAAATTGCGTCTCCGAGCCGATGTGATTCATCACCGATCCAGCGCAGCAGGTTTTCATTGTGCTGACGCGTCGAGTCGGGGATCGAAGTCGAAACACGATCGAGCACTCGCGTTAGCTCGCTAAGTTGTTGCCGTGTGATCTCAAAGAACCGCGAATAATTCGACCAATCAATCGGATCGGATTGACGCTGCGTCGGTTCAATCGAAGCTGACATGCGAAGCACGTTGTCGTGCAGCAGAATGCCAAGATGATGGGCCACCTCGGTCCGCGTTAGGTCACCAATCAATCGCGTTTGATTGGCAATCGATTTGAATTCGCCGCGCTTTGTGGAATCGGCGTTTTCGGCTTGAGCCAATTTTCGTTCGACCCGCTGCATCAGTCGCCCGATCGTCGCCAATTGCGCCGCTTCGCTTTCTGTCGCCGCACCCTTGATCATTTGAGGAACTATCGTCGTCAATGTGTCGCCGGTGGCCTCGTCTTCAGACGACGGCTCCGTTTCCGCAGGTTTGACTTCGATCTTTAGCTCGACAAGCTTGCCGTTGACGTCGTTGGTCCAAGCGCGAACCTGGCCGGCCAGCTCGAGCCAAGAATCCAAACGGCGTTTCAGTGCGGCGTCAAACTCCTGGTCGTTGACGATGAATTCCTTGATCGCCGATTCGCCGCGTTGGCCTTTGCGATCGATGGCGACAACTCGTGTTTGCAGAATATCGCCGGCGCTGATGCGACGATCCGGCGGCGATGCGGTATCGAGGTCCCAAGTCCACTTGCGCATCGTTTGGGCTGTGTCCAGCGACCCGTCAAGCGGTATGGCGTTCCACAAACTGCTGTTGATCGACAGCTCCTGCCAAACCTGAGCCATCGGCAGCTCGTCTTTGAAATCAGCGGCCAGGTTCAATTTGCTAAATGGCGTAACCAGCTCACGCTTTGGTTTGTCGGCCGGCGATTCAGCGTCATCGCCGCGCCAATTGGCCACCGGTGGCAAGTCGTCTATCGGCGTGATCGCGTATTGAGGACTGAGCGGATTGTCGAAGCCAGTTTCCGTCGACACGGCGAGAATTTGGTAGCGATCATCGGCTTCGATCGACGTATTAACGAGCCACGTGTTACCGTCGGGCTGTAGCGCAATCCGGCGATCTGAATTCATGCGTCGCATCGTTGCTTCGCGAACCGGCATATCAAACTGCACTCGCATCCGCACACCGGTCCCGCGCAGCGCCGTCAAGTTTCCATCGCTGGGGCTCATCGGCGTGGTGTCGAGCTGGGTGTAGGACGGCGGTGCGTAAGAGACTTCAATCGCCGCCACCGATGGACGCATTCGTGGCTGCAGCGTTTGCCACCGCGTGACCCCGTCGCCCGCCAAAATGCGATAACTGACGACCGCTTGATGCACCATCAAATTGACCGCAAACGACGGACCGCCGGAGTCCGTGTTGGTCATGCCCGAAGCATCAACGGCGTGCATGTCAAGTTGACCACGCAGACCGTCATCGCTTCGCCACTGAAGCCGCGCCGAGTCCGCTTCTTGGCCATCGATCGTCGCCACAATCGCGGTGATTTCATCAGCCGGGACCGGTCTCGATGGCGGTGCCGGGCGAACAACCAAGATGCGAGTTCGCGACACCCGATCAATATCGAATCCCGGAATAATCGCCCGCGCAAAACGTCTTCCAAATTCAAGCTGCGGAATCACGGCCAAGGCGGCGCAAAGCAAAATCGCCGCCGTCGCAATCGCGATCGGTTTGCTCAACAGCCGCACGGGCAACAGCGTCTGCACATCCACGAAGCGGAGTTTGCCGGCAACCGATTTCTGTGCCGCTCCAATGAACGTCTGCGATCCCGGTGGCACGTTGCCGTCGCCCGCTCGCGCCAGCTCGACCGCCGATAACAATTGGTCCCTCAATTCCGGCCGTGCTTGCTCGATCGCCACAGCCGCATTCGCCAGCGGATCGACGCCATGCAAGCGACGATGGATCAACCATGCCGCAGCAAGCCCGGCGGCAACGTAGGTCGCCAGCGACAACAACGAGCGATTGCCACGATCGACGATCCACAAGTAATCGACAACGGTAAACAGCAGCAGGCCAACGACCCACACGACCAACGCGATCAAGGCCGCGTACAAAATCGTCCAACGACGACGACGATTAACAAAGTGCTCCAGCTTGCGTTGGATCAATGGATCGATGGCAATACTCATTTACACTAGCCCCACTTTTTTGCGTAGCCACCATTCGAGCGTCAACAGGCACATGACCGCAACAAACCAAAAGTATGATTGAGCCAACGACCACTTCTTGATTTCGATCTTACCGTCGCTGAGCGGCGCGATCGCTTGCCAAACCATTTTCGCATTCAACTCATCGGCGTACAGCCCTCCCGACGCTTGAGCCATCGTGGCTAGTAGCTGAGCGTTCTGTGCCAGTCGAAAATTCTCGCGATTGGGCGGCTGAGAAACCAAAAATGAACTTGTCACCGCAGAACTCGAATAGCCCGCCGTGCGAACCGAAGCGTTGTAGTCCCCGGTCGCAAGCGGTTCGCTTTCACCTTGGTAAATGCCTCTCGCGGCATCGAGCAGTCGAAGCGGCACGGCGAGCGGCGTCCCGCTATCGGGCTGCAAAACCACATCGACAATCGCATCGCTGACCGCGTTTCCGGCGGCGTCGCGAAGTTGAGTGCGAATCGTCGCCCGCTCACCCTCGCGATACTGCGGTGATCCGGTCGATAACGAAATGTATTCATCACGCACATCAAACGGCGGCTGCATGATCGCTTCGACCAATTGGTTCCAAAACCGCGCGTGATACAAATCCGCGACGCGATAACGCCAACGCCATGTTTGGTCCGTCGACAAATAGACGACTTGTCCACCGCCAAACAATCGCGTCACGATCAACGGAACCGGCGTGTTGGTTGCACCCGCGGTCGCTTCCAACCAAACTTCGGACCCCGGCAGCGCTTCGACATAACGAATCGCCGTCGGTGGAACCAAGCCGGACCAGACCGCTTGATTCGCATCGGCATCCGGCCCGGCGGGACTCAGCGACATCGCCGCGCGCTCGGCTCCCGTTGGAGTCAACGCCAACGTCAATGGTCCGTCGACGCGATGATTGCCGCGATACCGCACCGGAATCAATTCACCAAGCGGCGACCGAGTCATAAACGACAAGTGATCGCGATCGCCATCGACAAACACAATCCCGCCACCGAGCGAAACGAAATCGCGAACCAGCCGCAATTGCTCTTCGCTGACTGTCTCGCCATCGACATCGCCCCAAACGATCACATCAAACTCGGACAAAGTCTTCTGGTCGGCGGGAAACGCGGCTTGACCTTCGTCGAGCGAGCTGAGGCTGCCTTGGTCGGGCCAAAGAATAATCGTCTGCACCTGCCAAGTCGGGTCACGATCAAACAGATTGCGGATGTAGCGAGTTTCCCAACGGCTGCGTGAATCGAGAATCAGCATCCGCCGTGTTCGCGTCGATGCCGACAAACGGTACTGCATCGTGTTGTTCTCGACATCGTATTCGCCCTCGATCGGTTCGATCGAAACCTGCAGCGGAATCGTCAATCGCAATCGCTGCGGCGCGTCGCGGTCGGGCCGTCGCAGCTTGGCAACTACGTCAGCGACCGAAAAATCAAACGCAATTCGTCGACTCGGTTGCATTTCGGACGTTAACGTCTGTTGCCAAATCGTCTCGTCACCGGTGGTAATGCGAAGGCGAAACTTTGTACCCGGCGTGCCAAGGTCTTTGATCGCAATGGATCCGGCGGCGCGGCCGGTTGATGCAACAAGTGGCGGCGTGTCGATATCCAGTACCGCCAAATCGATCGGCTCTTCGGATTGGCCAAAACCGATCGTAAACACAGGCACCTTGGCGTCGCCCAGTTGCTTGGCAAATTCTTCGGGCGAGCGGCCGACGTTGTGTTGGCCATCGGACAACAGCACGACTACGTCGGTCGCCGACGTAGTCGAATCGGTCGTTCCGGCGTCAACGCGATCGCCAATCGGTGCTGCCAAATCGGTACGCGATCGGTCCAGTTGCAGCGCGTCACTCGGGATCGATTCAGGCAATGGCAGCGAAGATTGCGAATCAAAAATCGGTTGGCTCGATTCACCGCCGAGCAGGAATAGTTTGATTCGGTGCGTGTCACGAATTTGAGCCAACCAGCCCTTGTCTTTGCCATTACCGAGCAACAAATCTAACGCTCGTTCATAACGCGTGGCGGACTTACGCTCAGGCGACGAGACAACTCCGCTGTCGTCGATCGCTTGAGCGTTCTCGTTGCGATCGGGGTCGGTAAATCGCATGCTGTCGGTCGCATCGACGAACACATTGACCGTCGCGACCTTGCCGGTTTCGCGGCGGTACTCGATCATCGGCCCGGTCAACATCAACAGCACCATCCCAATCGCAAGCCCGCGCAAAATTGGCAACAACCAGCGATGTGGCAGCGGCAGCACGCGAGTCTCGCGCGCATAGTACCAACCAAGCGAGACGGCGACGGCGATCGCCAAGCCTGCTGCGACCAGGACCGGCAAGTCGCCTTGAAAGTAAGCCCGCATCATGGCTCGGCCCTCGCACTGCGCTGCTGCAAGAACGGCTCCAGGATCATTACCGCCAGCAAAGCCAATAACAACCATCGCCAAACACCACGACCAAATCGTTTTGTCGATTCGTCATCTTGATAGGCCGTCGCCGAAGCGTAGTGCACCGCGCCGACACGCTTGGCCGCATCATCGCGAACACCTGGCGGCACGGAAGTCAGCTTCAAATCCGCCTGCGCAATATTCGCCGACGCATAAATTGCCGCGCCCGTCGGCGACTCGAAACGGTACAAGCCCGCCAACGGCACGTTTGGATAAACCAGCTTCGCACTGGTCGCCGCCAGGCTTTCGGTGATGCCGTCGGGCTTCGTAACCGTCCACTCGCCACCCGCTGGTTCATCCGGCAAATCGATCACGATCGACTCGCCGACCTGCGGCGTCGTGGTCCGCAATTCGCCGGTCGCCAAGTGCATGAACATCCGTTGCACTAGCGGCACGAACGCCAAGCGGCGCGGCAAACTTGTCCAACGATCATTCGCCGTCGTAGCGATCTGCATCACTTGGCCGCTACCGACTTTGCCAACGACCACCAACGGGTCGCCATTGTCCAACCGCAACACAACTTGACTTTCGGCGGTTTCGACGCGCGGCAACATCATCCGGTAGCCGCTGACTTCCACCGACGGCAACGTGCCCTTGGCTTCCACCGCCAACGCCGCCAGCGGCGGATAGGTCAATTGTCGTTCATCAATTTTCAATCCCGCGCTGCCCTCGGAACTCCGCTTGACTTGGCCCCACCGCATCGGCAACAACGCTGCGGCGGCGGCGGTTACAAGCTGTTTGTCGTAAACCTCAGCCTCGGTTGAAGGCCCGGCGAAGACCACTAAATTGCCTTGTTGTTTCTCGACGTAATCGCTCAACCAACGTGCCGATTCGTCCGGCAATTTTCGCACATCGGCTAACACCACCAAGCTTGGCGCTGCGTCCGTTTCCGATGCAAGTTGACGCAGTGGAATACGCGTCGTGTGAAACAGGTCAATCGATTTGTCCCCCGCCAGCGAAAACGGGCTAAGCGCGATTGCCAGAAAGCCGGTGTCGTTCTGCAACGGCTTGTCGCTGGGGTTGCCGTCAACAAGCCAAACCTCGATCGGCGGATAAATTCGGTAATCAACCCGCAGGCGATCATCGGGCGCGAACGCATCTTCGGTTGGCATGGTGACTTCGACAACATGACGCCCGGTGTCATCAAACGTGGTGGTAAACGAAGCGGTCGCCACACCACCACGGAACGTCAACGGCTTGGAATCAATTCGCTCGCCGTCAACGATCCACTGGACCGTCGTGGACAATGCCGCATCGCCATCACAACGAGCTTGGACGTCCCAGGTCAACGATTGGCCGGGCACCGCGGCACTTTGCGATGGTTCAAGTTTTGTGATGCGGCGATTGTTTTCAATCGGCGGCAAGTCATCCCAAGCGTCGATCCAGGCGATCGCGGGCGCGGGTTGCAGTGACGCGCGGCGGTCGCCGACGGCGGGCAGCAAGTCCAACTGAGATTGCGAAAAATCACTGACCCGGTCGTCTGTAATGATCACGATCTGGCGACGCTCGGTTGTCGCGGTCGAAGATGTTCGCAGCGCCTCGGAAAGCAGCGATTCGATTTCCAGCGGCCGACCACCGGCCCGCATCGCTCGCAACCGATCAAGCACCGCTTGCGGATCAATGCGCGGAGCCGAATCGCTCGATTCGTTTCCTATTGCGGCGCTGGTCACCAGCGTCACATCCGAACCTCGCGGCAACGCGGCGACGACCTGCTCGGCCGATTGGATCACGCGCTGAAATCGATTGACCACCGCTTGGTTTTCACCGGCACCAATTTGTTGGGCCAACGAATCGCTGACATCAAGCGCAAGAACCAACGACATCGGCTCGTCACCGGGCAAAGTCCGCCAACCAGTTAACACGGGGCGTGCCAAACAAAATGCCAGCAAGATTGGAATCGCGCAGCGAACGAGCAACAACAGCAGATTGCGCAGTTTCATCCGCCGACGATTGACGCGCACGACCGATTCGAGAAACTGCATCGCGCCCCAGTCGAGTACCTCGAAGCGATTGCGAAACAGCAAATGAATTGCCAACGGAACGGTGAACGCCAACGCGCCCAGTGCCAACAGTGCGTTGAGAAAAATCATCGCAATCGCCTGCGCGATGTCAGGTAAGCGGCCAGACCTTTATCGAATGGTTGATCGGTTCGCATCGTCAGCAGATCGATTCTCGCGCGACCGCAGCCGTCGACCAATTCTTTACCAAAGGCGGCGAACTTCGCGCGATAGGCGGTTGCCAACGAAGCCGCATCCACCTCTTCGTAAGCACCGATCCGTTCCAAGTTTTGAAATCGCAATCGTCCGGTAAACGGAAAGTCAACTTCGTCGGGATCGAGCACCTGGATCACCAACACCTCATGTCGCGAGTGGCGAAACTGGGTCAATGCGTGCATCAGCCGTGGCACATCGCCGAAACAATCGGAGATCAGAATCACTAAGCCACGGCGACGAAGTTGGCCGGCCAAACTGGCCAAGACCTCACCCAATGCGGTTTCGCCGCCGGGCGGACGACGTAGCAATGCCGCAAAGATCGCCTGCAAATGCGACGGTCGGCTTCGCGCCGGCAGAAACTCGTTGACCTTGGTGTCGAACGTCGCTAACGCCACACCATCTTGTTGGCCGACCATTAAGTACGCCAGCGACGCGGCCAACTGAGTCGCGTAGTGATACTTCGACACCGTCGATCGAGCGCCGCGATAATTCATCGAGCCGCTGCAATCAACGGCCAACGTCCCGCGCAAGTTCGTTTCTTCCTCAAACTCGCGGACGTACAGCCGATCGGTCTTGCCGAATACCTTCCAATCGATCGCGCGAATTTCGTCGCCTTGAACATAAGGGCGATGTTCCTTGAATTCGACGCTGTAGCCTTTGTGTGGCGATCGATGCAGGCCTGCGCAAAAACCTTCGACCACCTGGCGCGCGGTCAATTGCAAACTGCTGACGCGGTCACGTTCGGCTGGCGACAGGATCTCGGAAATGTTCATGGCGTCTGTTTGAAAAGGGGTCTGACCCTTTGGAAAACGATATAGTTAATGGCCAGATGCTGTGGTTTGGAGAGGGCCAGACCCCTTTTCAAACAGCGCCTACAGCAAGGACGCCGTCGGACGAGGCACTTCGCCCAGAGCGCGGTCGACCAAGTCGTCGGTCGTCATGCCTTCGGCTTCCGCAGTGAACGTTGGCACCAAGCGATGGCGCAGCGCCGGTTTAGCGAGCGCTTCGATGTCACCGATCGTTACATGATGGCGTCGGTGTAACAACGCCCGCGCCTTGCCGCCAAGCACCAGTTGCTGGCACGCTCGGGGACCGGGGCCATATTCGACATATTGTTTCACCCAACTTGCGGCTGTCGAATCTTTGGGCCGCAGCGCTCGCACCAAGTTTAAAACAAACTGTTTGACGTTATCGGGCAACGGCACGTTGCGAACGATCTGTTGGAAGCGAACGATCTGTTCAGCATCGATCACGCTCGAACATCTTGCCGACGCGCTGCCCGTCGTGCGGTCGATGATCTCGCTCTCTTCGTCGCGATTGGGATAACTGACAACGACGTGAAACAAAAATCGATCACGCTGCGCCTCGGGCAACGGATACGTGCCTTCTTGTTCGATTGGGTTTTGCGTCGCCAACACGAAGAACGGTTCTTCCAGCCGATACGTCTTGCCACCGGCGGTAACTTCGTGTTCCTGCATCGCTTCGAGCAGCGCCGCCTGGGTCTTCGGTGGTGTTCGATTGATCTCGTCGGCCAACAACACTTGAGTAAACACCGGTCCCTGTTGAAACACCATCTCGCGCCGACCGGTTTGCGGATTCTCTTGAATGATGTCCGTACCGGTGATGTCACCCGGCATCAGGTCAGGCGTAAATTGAATACGACGAAACCGCAGGTCCATCGTTTCGGCCAGCGAACGGATCATCAACGTTTTCGCTAACCCCGGAACGCCTTCAAGCAGACAGTGGCCGCGAGCCAAAATCGCGATTAGCAATTGCTCGACGACCTCGGATTGGCCCACTACAACTTTGGATAATTGTTCGCGAACCGCAGACACCGATTGAACCAATTTGGCGGCGCTGGCCAATTCGTCGCTAACCGGAGGCGCCGAAGCAGGGTTTATCGCCGCAGGATTGTTCGGCTGCATGGGTCACAAAAAAGTAGTGGTTTTGAGAAAGCGTCAACCTCCATTAGAACTCGCACCCGTCAAGGAATCAAATGCAGGAAAACGGTTGAGGTCAACCGTTCTACAATTTAGCCAGCCGGTGTGGTGAATCGGCGGATCTGCTCGTGAACATGCCACTCCCCAGGGTCATCGAGCAAACACGCTTGTTCGATCGCAATCGCCTCGGCGGGTCGTCCAAGCCGAAACAAAATCTCCGCCAACGTATCGCGATAAACGGTGCTTTCGGGTTCATAGTGAACCGCGCGGCGCGACAATTGGAGCGCGTCGTCGAGCTTGTAATCCGACAACGCCATCACCCAGGCGAGGTTGTTCGCCATGCTGACATCAAGCGGGAAGGTTGCCATGTGTGACGTTCCGGCGGCGTGCATTTGCGTCAATGTTTGATCCACCAAATCGATCATTCCGGCTTTGCGAATGTCGTCGAACATCTTTTCGCCAAAGTCGATGTCGATCGGGTCCAATCGAAGCAGGCGGTCGATGCACCGCGCCAATCCCGCTTCGTCCTTTTCCAGCAACGCCGCTTTGGCCATACGGCGATGAACGTAGGCGGGCAGTGAGATGTAGGCGCTGGGATAAAAGACCGTGGTCTCAATCGTTCCCGCGATCGCCAAATCGAAGGCGTTGGTGGCGGCGATCGGTTTCGTGGTTGCCACCGCCGAATCGTAGTGACGCGCCAAACCAAAATACTCAACGCCCTCGGCGACCCCGAAGGCGGCCAATGGCAATAGCGACGCAAAAATTATCTCGGCTTGGTCAAGCTGGCCTTGTTCGATCAGAAATTCGCCAAACGAACTTTGCAGCGACGCCGACGGCGAACATTGCATCCATTGGATTAACTGCTCAAGCTCTGCGGCACCGTCGGTATCGCCCAATCGCTTTGCCGCCAAACACTCGCCGTAGATGGCTCGCATCGCCAGCAGCCCATCGGAGCCGGATTCATTCAACCGGCTGAGGTCCTGGCTGGCCGTATCGATCAAGTTCCAAACTTGCTGGAATGATTGGCGTGCCGGGCCCGCCCGCCCGTCGCTGAGTTCGGCCTCGGCCAAAATCAACTTGGCTTCAATATCGCCATCATCCGCGAGTTGGCGGAGAACCTGTTGCGACAGACTGACTTGGTCGTGCTGCTCGAAGATGTTGGCGATGTCCAACGACAATCTCGATACACTCTTGGTCACGACACCGCGTCCGAAATCACGCACCACGTTTCGACTCTGCGAAATCAGCGCGAACATCGCTTCGTAGTCGCCGTCGTCAAATGAATCGGGCTTCGTCCCACTGAGAATCCCCACCGTGTCGAGCAGCCGACTGGCAAACGGCGACCGTGGTTTCATTCGCGTCAACGCATCCATGATCGTACCGACGGTCTGCTGTTGAAAGTCGAAGGCGAGCGCCAAATAAAATTGGATGCGAGGTGAAATCGATTGCGCGTTGCCGCGAATCAATAGTTGCCCAATCCATTGAGACCGATTCATCCGGCTCACTGCGCGAATGATGGTGATCTTCGCCACTTCGTTCTGTTCGGTTAATTCATCGGGTAAGGCCGACACGACCGTTTCGAGCGTTTCCAATGCCAACTTCTCGCGGCCCGTCGAAACCAACAGACGGACTGAGGCAAGCAGTCGGCGCAGCTCCGGCGTCGGCTCGTCAAACGCCAGACCTTCAATCCCTTGAGAACCGATCGCCGCATCGCGCAACCGGTAGATCTCGGAATCAAGATCACCGACATTGATATCCAGCACCGCGAACGCATCGACAAAACGCATACATTGCGCCAACACTTCGGAGGCATCTTCGCGGCTGAGTTGGGAAAGGATCTTGATCGCCGCATTAACCTCGCCGTGCATCGCGAGTGCCTGCCAGCGAACGCGATTGATCGGATCGTCGATGTTGGAATCCAGATCGCCACCGCGCGGTGCGGCGAGTTGGTCGATTGATTGCGTGCGAATCGCGGCGATTGCGGCGTCATTCAGATCGGCTCGCGACGACGCCAACAAGGCAAAGATCCAGTGTCGGTACGCTTCAAGCGATCCAGCGGGTTGGGCCTGGGCCGCAGTTGCCTGTTCGTGGGCAAGATTGCCCCAGTCGCCGGCGAGCATTCGGCACACTCGCAAAAATTCAGTCCGCCCCGACTGCTGAGCCGTTTCCATCGCCTTGCTCACGTCGCCGTTGACCGCTTGCGTAATGATCGCAATCTTGTCGCGGTCGCGCGCCATAGGTGGGACGGCGGCGCTGGGCAATTCGTCACTCACGTCGCTCGATATCATGTGCTGCAGTCGCTCGCGCGCGAGCGTCATCGACGGATCATAAGCCAATCGCGCCAGGACCTTGGTCAATTCACCGAGCTCACCATTCTGATGGGCAAGCCTGACGAAAAACGGAAACCTGCGGCGGATTGCCGAGTCAGCTCGATCAACCAGCGCCCCATGTTCGGCCGCATCGATTGATTCGTCGAGCGCGACGGCGGCACCCGCGAACAGCCCGGCGTTGAGCAAGCTTTCGATCGTGTCGGGTCCGCTGGCCGCTTCCAGACGTTTGGCAATGTCGCGCGGCGTGTCGGGCAAAATACCACGTCGCCAACGATCCAGCACCCAGCTTGTCCGCCGCGCCACTTCGGGATCGGTATCATGGACCGCCTGCTCGACCCAGTGCCGATATCGGTCGCGCCCGTTCCACAACGACAGCATCGCGCGCTGGCGGACGTCATAATCGCTGCTGCGCAATTCGGACTCGAGCTTCGCCAAGTCGGCATCGACTCCCGCCTCGGCATCCGCCATCGCCGAGTCATTTCGCACCGTATCGGATGCCGACAGCGCGGGACCGAGGAACAGTAGAATGCCGAGTGAGATTGAGAACACACAGCCGGTCCCCAACCACTTGCGTACTGCACCAAAAAAACTCGGCGAATCGCAGTTCGGGGTTTGAATGTGGCGGTTCAAAATTATATTCTCGTCCATCGTCAATCGCGGGTCCAATCGCCTTGTCCCTAAGCATCGGGCGGAAAAAGCATCGGGCCGAAAAAGGTGTCTGTTGCTAAATCTACTCGCTGGGGGAACGCCAAACAATGATTGGACACACCCGACTGGACCATTGCGAACTATACTTCCAGCGCTGCAAGAATTTTTTTCGCCCTCGGAGTTGCCCGATGAATGCTTACTTGAGAATGGTTGGTCTCGGCTTGACCACTACTGCAATGCTGGGATCACTCGGCCAAAGTGTCCACGGTGAGGATTGGCAACAATGGCGCGGCAATGACCAAACCGGCGTCGCTCCGGGCTCGGCCTATCCGACGCAGTGGAACGAAGACACGGCCGCTTGGCGATTGGAAATTCCGGGCTCTGGCGGCAGCACGCCCGTGATTGCCGGTGGCCAGGCGTTTTTGACCAGCGGCCGCGATGGCCAAAACCATTTGCTGTCGTTTGACATTGAGGCCGGCAAGCTACTGTGGAGCACCAAGGTCGGCACCGACCGCGGAGCGAAACATCGCAAGGGCAGCGGTGCGAATCCTTCGGCGGTGACTGACGGGGTTTTGGCATATGCCTACTTTCGCTCCGGCGATCTCGCTGCGATCGGAAAAGATGGCGCGATTCGTTGGCAAAAGAATCTGCAGGACATTTACGGCACCGATACATTGTGGTGGGACTTGGGCACGTCACCGCTGCTGACTGAAAACGCCGTCGTCGTCGCCGTCATGCAGACCGGCCCCAGCTATCTGGTTGCCTTTGACAAACAAACCGGCGATGAACTTTGGAAAACCGATCGACAACTCGATGCACCGGAGGAAGCCGCACAAAGCTATTCCACTCCTTTGCTGACGACCGTCAGTGGCAAACCGATCATCGCCGTGATGGGTGCGGACCACTTGACGCTGCACTCGGCCGCCGACGGCAAGGAGCTGGCGCGGTTGGGCGGCTTTAATCCCGATGGCGAAAAGTTCTTTCGCTCGATTTCGTCGCCCGTAATCAGCGGTGACGTGATCGTTTGCCCCTATTCGCGCGGCAAAACGCTGACGGGCGTGAAGCTGTCATCGTTGCTTGACGGCAAGGGCGAAAAAGCAATCGCCTGGATGCGCGACGATCTGGGCAGCGACGTGCCGACACCAGCCGCTGTGGACGGTCGCATCTACGTCTGCGGTGACAAAGGAACGATCACCGCGATCGCCGCCGAAACGGGCGAAACGGTCTGGTCATTACCAATGCCCAAGAGTAGTGATGCGTTCAGCAGCTCACCACTGGTCGCCGCCGATTCGTTATACGTCACGCGCGAGAACGCGGTGACCTACGTCATTGGTCCGCTATCCGTCGACGAGCCAAAGCTGATCGCCACCAACAAATTGGCCGACGACAAACCGTATACCGTGGCCAGCTTGGTTGCCTTTGAAAAAGGGTTCTTGTTGCGAACAAAAACGAGTTTGTATCGATTCGTGGAATGAGTGATTCGATCGTAGAACAATCGTCCCAATTGTTCTGCCAGCCCCGCCGTCATTCTGCACGAAGGCAGTACGCTCGTTGTGGTGTTCAACGCACTGCGGCTGCTGGCTTACGAAGCCAAGTCATAAGATGTCTATGCGTCCTCCAGGGCTCGGAAAAGAATATGCCACTCGGATCACCCACGCCTAATTTTGTAACGCTATATTATCTATTTCCGGTCGTACATCGGACCCGCATCTTTGTCCCTCTGAAAAGCCGAGTTGCACGTTGTCTGTGGAATCTCCCGCCGGTGAACCAATCGTCATCGTTGAAGATGTCAGCAAAGAGTATCGTCGCGAAGAATTTGTCATTCCTGTTCTAGCGGGAATGAATTTGCGGCTCATGCCCGGCGACTATGTGTCCCTGATGGGACCTTCGGGTTCTGGTAAATCGACGCTGCTGAATTTGATCGCCGGTCTTGATAAGCCAACGTCGGGTCGCTTGATCGTGTGCGGCGAAGACTTGACGCGATCGACTGAAAGCGCGTTGGCCGCTTGGCGATCACGACACATTGGGTTCATTTTTCAACT
Organism: Pirellulaceae bacterium; assembly: GCA_041753075.1. Taxonomy (GTDB): domain Bacteria; phylum Planctomycetota; class Planctomycetia; order Pirellulales; family Pirellulaceae; genus UBA6163. Next base: position 17,303 of record JBGSVE010000143.1, on the reverse strand, counting down.
TTACAATTTGATCCCCGTTTTGACGGCTTACGAGAATGTCGAGTTGCCGTTGACGCTCACGCACTTGAGCCGCAGCCAACGCGACCAACAAGTTCGCTCGGCGCTGGAAGTCGTTGGATTGTCCGATCGCTTGGATCATTATCCGCGACAATTGTCCGGCGGCCAGGAACAACGGGTTTCGATCGCCCGCGCGATCGCGACCGACCCGACGCTGATCGTCGCCGACGAACCGACCGGTGACCTGGACGCCACGTCGGGTGGCGAGGTGCTTGACTTGATGACCCGGCTCAACGAGGAATTTCAAAAGACGATCATCATGGTGACACACGATCCCCACGCCGCCGAGCGCGCCAAACGAACGTTGCATTTAGAGAAGGGTGTGTTGGTCAGTGATACCAGTTTGCGCTAGTGGTTTGGTTGATGTGAGCGGCTCCCGCTCACAACCCTGAAATCGGAAACTGACGCGGCACCATTTTTAAAGTCAAAACATGAAACTACTACAATACATTTGGCGGAACGTAAGTCGCAATAAATTGCGCTCAAGCCTAACGATCTTATCGGTCGGATTCAGCTTGGCGTTGATGACGGTGCTGTACGGATACTTAGCGATGCAGGAAGCCTGGGGCAAAGCTGCGGTCAAACGCCAGCGGATCGTCGTGATGAATAAGCAAGGCTTCTCCGGCCGCATGCCGATTGCCTATGTCGAGCGAGTGCGGTCGACCGAGGGCGTTGTTGCCGCCGTGCCTTACGCATGGTTCGGCGGCAATCTGCAGGAAGAGCAAATGCCGTTTGCCCAATTCGGGACCGATCCCGACGAAGTGTTCAATGTGTGGAATGAGATGAAGATCGACCCCGAGCAATTGGCGACATGGCAACGGGAACGCCAAGGGTGTGTGGTCGATCGCAAGTTGGCCGAGAAGCGCAAATGGAATATCGGCGATCGCATTCCATTGCAGGGTACGTTTTATCCGTTCAGTCTTGATCTCAAACTTGTTGGCGTTTTCGATGCGCCACAGTACACCGATTCGCTGTGGTTCGATTGGCGTTATTCCGACGAGGAAATGCGCAAAGTCGCCGAGGACCAAGCGGGCAACGCCGGCACCATCTTCGCCCGCTGCGCGTCGACGCCGATCATGCCTGAGGTTTGCGAAACGATCGATACGCGATTTGCCAATTCCGACAATCCGACGCGCAGCCAAACCGAGGCTGCGTTCGCGCAGATGTTCACCGACATGCTGGGCAACATTCAAGAATACATTCGCAATATCGCGCTGGCAGTGATTTTCTCGTTATCGTTGGTCGCGGGAAATGCGATGGCGATGTCAATGCGTGAACGCACTACCGAAGTCGCCGTACTCAAGGCGATCGGATTCTCTAAGTCAAGAATCTTGTCGATGGTGTTGGGTGAATCGACGATGATTGCGCTGCTGGGCGGTTTGCTGGGGATCGGCGCGGGTGCGGCGTGTTTGCAAACGCTGCACGGCATCAGTGCGCAATTCTTTCCGCTGTCGATCTATCAGTTGACCGGGCCATGGTTGTTGGGTCTGGTTTGCGTTGCCGTGGGCATTGGGTTGGTAAGCGGGCTGGTGCCGGCGGTTCGGGCGGCTCAACTGTCAGTGGTCGATGGCTTGCGGCGAGTGATTTAAAATGATTCCCCTTAAATATAATTTTCGCAACTTGCGAGTCCGCTGGGTCACAACGTTGATGACCATCCTGGGCACTGGGTTGGTCGTGTGGGCCTCGGTGTTGACGTTTGGATTGGTCGATGGCCTCGATCATGCGCTGGCGACGACGGGTGATCCGCTGGACTTGATCGTGCTCCGCAAGGGTGCCAATGACGAAACGTCGAGTAGCATCGGCGCTCAAGCGGCGCGCGAGATCACGAACCTGGGGGGAATTGCTCGGTCACCCGATGGCCAACCATTGTGTTCCAGTGAGTTTGTCACGATTCTGACAAAGCCTCGCCGCAACGAAGGCGGCACGACCAATGTGATTGTTCGCGGTCTTGATCCCGTAGGGCGATTGCTGCGACCCGATTTCAAGATCATCGAAGGCCGCGATCTTAAACCGGGGGTCAACGAAGCGATTACCAGTCGTTCGATGGCCAATCGATTTGAGAACCTGGGCCTGAACGAGTCGATCGAAATCAACAAGATCGGTTTTAAGATTGTCGGGATTTTCTCGGCCGCGGGCAGCGCGGCCGAATCCGAAGTGTGGACTGACCTGCGCGATTTGACGACTTCACAGCGTGTTCCCAACGCGATTTCGATCATAAATTTTCGTGTTGACGATCCGGCGGCGCTTCCCACGCTGGTTGATCGCATCACCGACGACGAGCAATTTAAATTGAAGGTGATCGGCGAGCCGCAGTATTTTGAAGAACAAAAAAGTGCCTCGATTGCGCTCAAGTTTATTGGCTTTGTGATCGCGGGTTTTCTGACTGTCGGTGCAATGTTCGCGGCCGCCAATACGATGTTCTCGGCGGTCGCCAGCCGCAGTCGCGAGATCGGCACGCTGCGCGCGATCGGTTTTCGACGGCGCAGTGTGTTGGCGTCGTTCCTGCTCGAATCGTTAGTGATCTGCTTGCTTGGTGGACTGCTGGGTTGTCTAGCGACATTGCCATTCAATGGATTGTCAACCGGAACGGCGAACTGGGCAACGTTCAGCGAGATCACATTCTCCTTTCGTTTTGGGCCAAGCGTATTGCTGCGCGGTATGTGCTTGGCGCTGGCGATGGGATTGCTCGGCGGGCTATTTCCCGCGATTCGCGCCGTGCGGGTTTCGATCATCGATGCACTGCGTCAACGCTGATCGCGAGCGGAAAACGGTGTCATGCTACGGTAGCGAATTTTCAATGCCGAGGTGGATCTCTTGAAGCTGGGTTTCGAGATCGACGTTGCTGCGATAGATACCAATCAAACGTTGGCGTGTTTCGGCAACCTGGTCTTTGACTTCTTCGCTGTATTGGGCAATCGCATTGCGTTCGACCTCAATCTTGGCGACGTCCTGTTCAAGTTTCAATTTGGTTTCTTGGTTCGCAGCCAGCATCGCGACGGTAGCGGCAATGGCGTCATTCAACACTTGTTGTTCGTATTCCAATTCTTGTTTGCGGATCGCAAGCTCAGCCAACCGCAGCCGTATACGCCGCAGGATGAATCGATAATCGTTTAGTGGGCGAACAAAGTAGGTATCGACCAACTTGGCCACGCCGAGATCAATCAATTCGTCCGCGGCTTCTTCTTTAACAATAATCTGGGTGCCAGTCTTGAACTTGACCGCACCATCTTCACCACGTTGCAAACGGCTATCGACCGCTTGGCCTGCGGGATCAAAGAATCCACCGTCAAGCACGTCGCGCTTCTCGGTGCTATCGACGACGATACTGTGCGGCTTGACGAACTCAACCTTGACCCACCGCGTCGCCGGAGGATCATCTTGTTTCGATCGAGCGCCATCGCGCAGGTAGTCATCAATGGTCGTTTGACTGACGCCGCTGGCGAGCAATCGCTTGACCAGCTCTTCGTCAACGCGGCCAAACAACGCATCGTCCGCAGGCTCGCTGCCGATTGCGATGAAGGGAGCGTGACCATCAAGGGGCAACAGTTCATACAACGACCAACTTTGTGCTTGGCCGCTGGTGATCGCTTGTTGTTGAGGTCCGGTCAGTGTGCCGGTGGCCGTTAACGTGACTTGGCTGGCAGCACTTGCCGTAACGCGAAACTCACCCAAGAAAAACGTCGGCACCGGAACCGTGATTCCCGGCTGCGGCGTTTCGGCAAAACCATAGACGACCATATCTTGGGGAATCAGCGTCTGAGCCCCTGCAGCGGCGGCGGCGGGTTGCGCATCGGCGGCCGCTGGCTCAACACCCGGCGGCAATTCTTGCTGCGGTGCGACGCTGGCCAACACGATGCTGCCACCATTGTTACTTTGCATGCGCAGGTTCGGCCATCGGCGACCGGCATCGAGCGCATAGCCTTGCAGTTCCGATTGCATGTCGAGCACGCCGCGACCGCCGACGGGATCAGTGGGATCACCATACTTGAGCGTGGCTTGTTCGATTTCGATGCGGGCCAAACGAACTTCTAGCTCTTCCTTGACGCGGTTCCAAGCTGTGCGGCTCTTCAACGTCTCGGCCGTTGGGAACAAAAAGATGATGCTGAGCAAGAACGTGATCGCCGATGCGGTAATGTGAAACCATTGCCAACTATCGCGGCTCTTCCACAGCAGGAAGCCGGCGACAAACACGAGCACGATGATCAGAATCAGGAGGGCGATAGCCATGGGCGTGTCGAAAGGGTTCCAAAAGTACGCTCGATCGACCTACGCCGGATTGGCGAAAATCCCGACGCAACCCGCAGAAAGGGTGAAAAGCCGTGCCTTGATAGTATTTTGTCGAGGTCCCAGCGTCAAGTTTTTGTTGAGTTTGCGCGCCAGTAACAGTCCGATGAGTGTCCAATTGGCGTACTTGTCGCCAAAATCGCTACCCCCGCCCCTGATCGCTACAACTTGCCCAAGCGATACACGGCCTACAGAGCGGCGCGGATTTGACGCCCAAACCGACCCCCGATTGCAGTGGTCGCACCGTTATGGCCGATCCAGATACTCGGGTGGAAGCGGTTGCGCCGATCGTCTGACCAGCACGCACCATGACAAGTGTGTGACAAGTGCCGGTGATTCGGCCTGGTTTGGCGCCCGCGGAATAAGATGTCGAAACGGATTTCCCAGGGGCCGAGGCGATGACACGAATTGGATTCACTCTACTTTGTTCGGTAGTCGCCGTGACGTTTTGCGGCGGTTGCCATCGCCAATACTATCGCAAGCAGGCCGACTTAGAGGCCCACGGGCTGATCGACCAAAAGGTTTCCCATGCGGGTGAAGATCCGGGCAAGGCGCTGCGCATCCAGATCGATCCACGCAGTCGTATGTTCAATCCGTTTGATCTCGACTTCCAGCCGATGCCGATCGATGACCCGGCGTCGCATCGATATATGAAGTGCGTTGACGGTCGCAAGGGTTATCCGTTGTGGCACGCAGCCGGTACGACGAACGCCGCCGAGAACCCGCAGTGGTGGCAGTTCTTGCCGCTGGACGAAAACGGTGTGCTGCGGCTCAACAGCGATACGGCGGTCCAGCTTGCGCTGCTGCATTCTCCCGATTACCAACAACAGATTGAAACACTTTATTTGTCCGCGCTTGACGTTAGCAGCGAACGGTTTCGATTTGATACGCAATTCTTTGGCGGTGCGCAGAGTTTCTTGACCGCATCGGGACGCAATCGACGCGGCGGAAGTAGCGAAAGCAGCACGACCGCCGAGTTCGCGCCTTTCAGCAACGGGCGGCGTTCGCTGTCGATGCAACGGACGTTTGCCAATGGAGCGGACCTCGTGGTTGGATTCGCCAACGGCATCGTTTGGGAGCTCAGCGGTCCCAATACGCAAAGCGCCAATACGGTCTTTGACTTCGCGCTGATACAACCGCTGTTGCGCGGTGCCGGACGCGACAGAATCCTCGAACGTTTGACGCTCGCCGAACGTCGGCTGTTGTCCAATGTTCGTTCGTTCGAACGCTATCGGCGCAGCTTCTACTTATTCATCACAACGGGTCGCGGACTAGAAAGCCAAGTGCGACGCAGCGGCGGTGTGTTCGGCGTCGGACTGGGCGGCTTCTCGGGCTTGGGCGGCGGCTTCGCGGGTTTGGGCGGTGGCGGTGGTGGCGGTGGCAATTTCGGTGTCTCCGGAGGCGGCGGTGTGCCGCAAGCCGGTGGTTTCATTGGACTGCTGCAAACCCAATTGCAAATTCGCAACGTCGAAGAAAACGTGGCGCGGCTCAGCGAAAACCTGCTGATCCTGGACGACACGTTGATCGAACTGTTGACCACCATTCCCGAAGACGCCGAAGCGATCCCGCGCCAGCGATTGCAGATTGCCCAAGCTCGCTCAGCACTGCTCAACGCACAAACGCAGCTCGTTTCGGGCAAAGCCGACTACCAGAATTCGGTTGACGATTTCTTGCGCGACTTGGGTTTGCCACCTTACTTGTGCGTGAAAATTGATGACCCGATGCTGGATCGATTCGAGTTGATTGACGAACTGCTACGCAGCCGCCGCGAACAACTCATTGGCCTACGCACGACCGCGGGCGAGATTAATTTATCGCTACTTGAATCGGCAACCGCGTCGATCGATCCTGAAACCGGTTTGCCTCAATCAAGTATTCGCTGGACTCCCGAATTGGCGAATCGAATTCGCACGTTACGCGAGCAATTGAAACCGCTGCTTGAGTTTCGCAAAGAATTGATCGAGAACGATTTGCCACGCGTGGCGGAGGATCTCGACATTCTGCAGGCGTCTGTTGCGGCTCGTGAATACCAGACCGCCGAACTGCGCGATTCGTTTCAGGCGAATCAAAAGCAAATCTGCACGCTGCTTGATTTCGGCAAGATCAACGAAGATGCGTTCACTGACAATCAGGTCGCTGACTTGCCGAGTCAATTGCGAGTTAAGTTCGAGGCACTCGCCGAGCGGCTTGAAGGCTACGCCAAATCGATTGACGAGTTGGCGGCGAAACTGGCGCGGTTTAGTGCCGATTCCGCACCGGCAAATTTGAACGACCAACAACTCGCCGAAGCGATTCGTAACGATGTGGTGCTGGCGACCCAAGACATACTGACCGAATTGGCGGACGACGTGCTGGCGTTGCAATTGATCCAAGCACGTTCGCGCACCGAGAGCGTGTTGTTGCCCGAGATCAAACTTGACCAACGCACTGCGTTTGAGATCGCACAAGCGAACCGTCCCGACCTGGCTAACGCGCGAGCGGCGCTGGTCGATGCGTGGCGGTTGATCGAGTTCAACGCCGATGACTTGGAAAGCTCGCTCGACGTCGTCTTCTCAGGTGACGTTCAAAATATTGGCGACAATCCACTGGATCTCCGCCCCAGCACTGGTCGGTTGCGAGTTGGTTTGCAATGGGATGCACCGTTAACACGACTGCAAGAACGGAACACCTATCGCCAATCGTTGATCGAATTCGACCAAGCGCGACGCAGCTATTACCAGTTCGAGGATACGTTGTGGCAGGTCTTGCGCGGCCAACTGCGCCAAGTGCTCACCAACCAGATCAATTTCGAACTGGGCCGCCAATCGGTGCGAATTGCCGCTGAACAATTGGAATTGAACGAAGACATCCGCGGGTTCCGCGATGCGCGTGGGCTGAGCAGCGGCCCGACGGCGGCCCGCGATACGATTAGCGCGCTGAGCGATCTGCTCAACTCGCAAAACACGCTCTTGAATATCTATGTGAACTACGAAGTCATCCGCCGCAGCTTGGACTTTGATCTTGGCACGATGCAGCTAACGCCCGATGGCCTTTGGCTTGATCCTGGTCCATTGACGCCCAATACACTCAGCTTTGGAATGCAAAACATTATCGGTGGCGGGATGATCGACGGATCTTTCAACCCAAACTGCTTGCCCTGTGGAATACCAGGAACCGATTTGCTGGAATCAACGATCACCGATGACGTTGCGCCATTGTAAAACGATTGCCCCAATCGTTTAGGAATAACGTGTAGAACGATGGTCTCAATCGTTTGGGAAACCGACGGCGCTACGCCCCAAACCATTGGTACAATTGTTCTACAATTTCTAAACGCGCCGCCACAACCGAAGATCATTGGGACCGCAGAACAACATCAGCAGGCCGCCGCGAACTCCGTATCGCTGGAACACGCGCTCGTGGAACAATTCTTCGCCCGGCCATGGGTAGCCAAACACGAGCGCGAAATCATCGAGATCAAGACCCATCAACTCATAACCATTTTCCACGTCGTGACCCAGTGATGGGAAATCGGGATTGTGCGATAGCCGCTCCGAACCGGTGGGTAAAAAATTGCCATGCACGAGGTCGACCGGCGTGTCAAATTCGACCAAGGTTTGCTGAGCTTGTTTTAACAACAACGCTTCGGCTTCGATGCCAAATACGTCCAGTCCAAGACGTGAGCCCAGCGCGGCGACAACGGCAAACCCACATCCCCACTCCACCATCCGATTGCCGGTCATCAATCGTTCTTGGACAACCCACCGCAATGCTCGATACGCCATCTCGTAATCGCTGGCGACGAATTGCTCGATCTGCGGTTGGTCCCAGCGATCTTGAAACGCTTGAATCCGGGCCTGGGAGTTCGCCAAGGCAAGCGCGATTTCCGCTTCGATAATTGACTCTTGGATCGATCGCGGCAGCAAAATCGGCTGCAACGGCCGCTCACCGTTGGCTTCCATGCGGCGTGGGTTGGCACGGTTTCTCACACCAAGTCCTCATCGCAATGCACGTCAAACTGTGGATCGATTTCGTCAATCCAACCCAGTTCGCTGCAATCGTCGAACGTTGCCCAGCGGCTTTGCGGTCCCCACAACGGCAAGGTGCAAACGGGACAACGTGCCTCCTCGGCGTCAGGATACTGATGCTCGGCGGAGATGTTCGGCTCAGTCCAAATCGCTTCGCATTCATCGCAAACGATCAGGCCATGGGGATGCTCGTCGCGCATTCCACAGATGCGAATCCCGCACAAACCGGCACCACAAATGGGACAATGTGCAATTGAGTGTTGAGGTGATTTTGCCATGCAGCTCGGTTAAACCTGTGTGCTCACAATGGATAGGCCGTGATGACACGATTTTGATCCAGCACAATGCGGACTCGCCGTGCCAGCGGACGCTTCTGGCGATTGCCATCCTGGCCACCGATGAAACCAACTCGCGAACCCATGTCGACGGTGTATATGGTCCGTCCTTGGTCAATTTCTTTGGTGGTTCGTGTTCCCGTTTTGGCGCGATCATAGGCACGATCGATCAATTTGAGGGTACCTTCCATGCCACCATCGAACACGCCGTGCTTGCCCGGTCGCGACGGGTCGTCGACGGTGTGACGTTCCAAGTGATCGAGCCGATGTCCCTCGGCACCGCCGCGCGTGTACATCAATCCGGCGGGAGAGACGTACCGCTCGCTGCCAAGATCCTTGAGCAATCCATGAACCAGCTTGCTCGTGTCATCTTTACTTGCCGGGACCGGCTGCGCTTCGACCTTCGCGGCGGTCCTAGCAGGGACCTTGGGGACCAGCGGAGCGTTAGGCCCCACGGGCTTCTGGTCCGCCGGGCGAACGACCTCGAGTTCGCTGTGCTCGCGCGGAGAATCTTCGACTGCTGCCGGTGTTGGCAACAATGGCAAGTTCCAACCCATTCGCTCGTTGATCACTGGGCGGGCCAGCGCGTATAGCGCGATCACACCTGCCAGCACAACGCCGCCAATCGTGGTCTGCTGTTTCGGTGTCCGGCGTCGAGATGCGGATTGTTCCATTGGGGATGTTAATTCCGGCGGCAATCGCTGCGGCGAATCAAACCAACATTGTGGAACGCTTGAACGGTTGGGGACAACGGTTCTACAATCGCCTCAACTCGAATACGACGCTGCATCGTCGCTAGTGTAATTCGATCCACCGCAAAGTTCCATTAGCCCATTTGACGGTTCGCAAAATACGATGTACGGTCAATAGAAACATTTTCGTCACTGTTTTGGGGGTCGACCCGCAGCATGTTAAATCAAAAGTTCACCGTTAAAGTTATCTGCATTGCCACGCTGTTTGGATTAGTGGCCACGTCCAGCGTCCAGGCCAACGAACCGGGTTGGTCGCCGGTTATTTTGCCGACCGGTGATTACCGCGACCAAATCAAGTCGATGCCAATCGAGCAACGCCCCTATCGTCCACTGCATTTCTACGGCAACACGGTGCGACGCAACTTTTATCGCGGCAACCCCGTACCGATGCCGCGCGACCTGCGGACGACAACCGGCGAGCTAGTTCGTCGCCGCTAAGCAACGCCGCGTAAATTAGTGTCGAACTTCATGGTAGCCGAAGTCGCGAAACTTAGGAGAACGCAAGGACTCCGAACTCTGGCGAGTTCGGCTACGCCAGTAATTGACCGCTCTTTCGTTAGTTTTCCATGACGGTCCGCCGTCTTGACATGAGAACTTTTACGTATCGATAACCTTGCCAAGCAGATCTCGTCGGTTGACCGGTCCATGATGCCGGCTGTCAAGCGACAGCGGCACGTTGTCGCCAACGACAAAGTATTCGTCGCCACCGAGGACAAGCGGTAACTTGACCGCTTGCGGATGCCTCGTATCAAGCCAATAAAACAATGGCCTGACCACTTGAATCGCACCAAGACTAAGCGCTCCGTGGTCGATCGTGATTGCCAAAGGATGCTCCGCGTCGATTGAACTTGAGTCAATCGATTGAGCAGCTTGCCAATCGATGCAAAGCTGGTGTTGCCCGATTGAAAGTTGCCGAGTGACAACCTGCGTGCCGCTACTGCGCCAGTGCCAAAACTGCATCGTTGCCGGCCGCTCAACACAGCAAATAACACGCAGCCCCAAGCGGTCAACTTCTCGCAGTCGTCTGGATTCGTTGGCGTTCGCCGCGTAATCATCGCGAACACGATCGGGCTTTAATCGGTTGTAAGCCGCGCGATGTCCGTAACGCAGCATTGATGAACGGGATGAGTTTTCCGCATCGGCTTCGGCGTCAAAACCTGCCTCGCGTTTTGTCCAACCGTGCTGCGTCGTGGCGGTCCAACATGAATCAGCGCCGCGCCGATGGCCGTCATCGTGAACAAGCATCCATACACCGTGATTGGCAATTCTCTTTCCATCGCACAACAACTCAGCGGCGGGCTGCGAAATCGTTTGGCCCGGACAAGCCACGATGCGCTTGATCCGTACGCGATCCGGGCCGGCGATCGCGACGATGTCGCAAACTTCGGGGCCGGCGAGTTCGAAGCCGCGCCGATCAACATGAATAACGTCGCCGGAATTCAAGCCCGTGGGTTGATACACGAAGTCGGCTCCGCAATTCCAACAGCGCAGCACGTCGCCGGTGGGCCGCATTTCCGGTTGCCAATTGATTCGGTACGCGATGCCGCAACGGTCACAGCGGACGTTTGCACTGGGGCCAAAGAGCGACGGCGACATCGAGGCTCCGGCCACTTGCGTGGTCGAAATGGTGGGTCGATTGGTGCGGCCACACGCCGCAACCGCCAAAAGCTGGCCTGCGAGCAACGTAATCGCCTGCCGCCGCTTGACCTGCCGCGAAGCCTCGGTCCCCGATATAATCTCGCGTTTTCGCATGTCGCCGGAGACGATTGATTCCATGACTGATGTTCTGCCTTCATCGCAAAGCACACCACAAGATACCCCGCGACGGGGTCGGATGGGACGTGTGGCACAGGTCCGCGTGCTGGGTACCGGTTCCTATGTGCCCGAACAAATTATTACCAACGAAGACCTTGCGGCATTGGGTTGCGATAGCGATTGGATCGTTCGCCGCACCGGAATCATGCAGCGACGCAAGGCCAGCGACAACGAAGCGACCAGTGATTTGGCATACAACGCGGCGATTAACGCGATGCAGCGTGCCGGGGTGACTGCGGACGAGATTGACCTGATCCTGGTCGCCACGATCACACCCGACTTTCCCACGCCGTCAACCGCCTGCGAATTACAGCGACGACTCGGTGCGCCAGCGCCGGCGATGGACATCAATGCCGCCTGCGCCGGGTTCATGTATGCGCTCGTCACCGCAGCTCAGTTCGTCGCCACCGGCAACTCGCGCTGCGTCTTGGTCGTCGGTGCGGACTTGATGAGCCGCACGGTCAATCCCGACGACAAGAAAACTTATCCGTTGTTCGGTGATGCTGCCGGTGCCGCAATCATCACCGCTGACTCACCGGGTGAATCCAGCGCCGGCATCTTGTCGTACCAACTTGGCAGCGAAGGTTGCGGCGGCGAAATGTTGTGCATCCCCGCCGGAGGAACGCGACATCCATTGACTCCCGCCGCTCACCAGGCCGGTGACCAATATTTGACCATGGACGGACGAGGCGTCTTCAAGTGGGCCGTTCGCATCATCGGTGAAAGCATTGTCGATGTGCTCAACGACGCCAACGTAATCGCGGCGGATCTTGACCTGATCATTTTGCACCAAGCGAACCAACGCATCATCGATTCGGCCATCGCCGACTTGAACGTTCCGGCCGAGCGAGTGTTCGTCAACCTCGATCGCTACGGCAACACCAGCGCCGCCAGCATCCCACTGGCACTCGACGAGGCCGCGCGCGAAGGTCGTATGCAACGTGGTGATAACGTCTTGTTGTGCGGTTTCGGAGCCGGTCTGAGTTGGGGCACAGCGATACTGCGCTGGTAATTCGTCGAGCGACTGCGGCATTTATCTGCGACCCGATGCGATCAAGGCAATCCCGCACAGCAGCAGCGCGATGCAGGCCGATTTCTGTTTGAGGTTCTTCTCTCCGAGCACGAAGATTCCGATCAAGAACGAAATCACGATCGACGTTCGCCGTAGCGTCGAAATGACCGAAATCATCGCGCCCGGTTGAGCAATCGCGGTGAAGTAAAGAAAGTCCGCGACCAACAATGCCAAGGCAATTGCCGCGATCGACCACCGCCATTGAAATGGTGATGCCTTCGCATCGAACCATTTCCAGTAGACAACCAACGGCAACAAGACGACGAGTAAATAGATTGAAAACCAAGCCTGCACCGCCGCCACATCCAGCGATAACTCTTGCAACAGGTATCGGTCATAAATCGAACTGACCGCTGCTAATAACGTCGCCAGCAACATCAACCCGACCCACTTGTCGCGGCGAAAATGAACGCCCTCGCGACGGCCAACCAGACTGAACGCGTAAAACGAAACCAGCACCAGCGACATGCCGATCCATTGCCAACCCGTCGGTCGCTCGTCCAACAATGTGGTCGCAATCAGGATGGTCCAAAACGGACTTGTCGCGCGGATTGGACTCGAAATCGTGATCGGCAGTTGCTTGACGGCAAAGTAGGCGAAAGACCACGACGCACCGACAAGCAATGACTTGATGAACAACGCAAGATGCTCGGGCGCGTCCAGCGGCCGCACGTAAAACAAACCGACCCGGACGCTGCTGGGCGACCACCGCGACCAAACGACCAACGGCAACCAAATTGCCGCACAAACCACCACGTTCAAATACAACACCGGCGCAACCGGGTTATCGCGAACGGAGACCTTCTTGGCCACCTCATAAACGCCCAACGCTACGGCACTCAGCAACGTTAGTCCAATCCAAAGCATAATTGCCAGTCTAACAGGCCGAGGCTACTTGACGGTACTATTCTGGGTGATTCACACTGTATGTAGTCTGATCGTCCCACTTCGCACCCAGTCACCGCAATAAGTCGGCTCGGTGCATCTCCTTCCTATCTGGTTTTCTACTATGAAATCACTGATTGCTCGTTGTTCTGTTTTGTTGGTTGTGTTTGCTGTTGTTGGTTGTGGCGATCGCAAAAATGAGGTCATCGTCGCACCGGACGTCGACCCCGCTGCACAGCAACAAGCGTACGACGATTACGACAAGCAAAGCGCCGCCGACGCCGAAAACTACCAGTAAACTGTAGGGTTCATCAGGTGAGCGGTTCGCCGCGGGTGGCGCGTAATTTGCGCGGCCGGTGGCTTGCGCCATTCCGCTCACAACCTCTACCCGCGAATGCTCACCTGCGCACGCTGTAGAAACGATAACGCCTCCAGCGGTGACATGCTATTGATGTTTAATTGCTTGATCTCATCGACAACCGGATGATCGGCAAACCCAAACAGCGTCAATTGCAAGTCACCGCCGTTTGCTTTTCCCGCAGGCGGAGAAATCGTCGGTCGATCGTGTTCATCAAGGTGCGCTGATTCAAGTTGCGCCAAAATGTCTTTCGCACGCTCATTCACCGCCGAGGGAATTCCGGCCAAACGTGCAACGTGAATTCCATAACTCTTGTCAGCACCACCGGGAATGATCCGGTGCAAAAACACAACTGAGTCATTCCACTCGCGCACCGCGACATTCAAGTTGGCAACCCTGGGGAACATCTCGGCCAACTGCGTCAATTCATGATAGTGCGTTGCAAACAACGTTCGACAACCGGTCTGCTCGTGCAGATGTTCGGTGATTGCCCACGCCAAAGACAAACCATCGTAGGTGCTTGTGCCACGACCAATTTCATCCAAAATCACCAACGAATTCGCTGTCGCTGTATTGAGAATCCGCGCGGTCTCGACCATTTCGACCATGAAGGTGCTTTGGCCGCGACTGAGTTCATCGCTGGCCCCGACGCGCGCGAAAATTCGATCCGCGATTCCGATTCTTGCCTTCTTCGCGGGAATAAAAGATCCAACCTGGGCAAGCAAAACCATCAGCGCCACTTGGCGAATGTAGGTGCTCTTGCCGGCCATGTTGGGACCAGTGATTAACAACACCATCCCGGCCTCGGGCGACTGCATGCAATCGTTGGGAACGAATTCTCCCTGCGGCATTGTCAAATCCAGCACCGGATGGCGTCCCTCGTGGATCTCCAGGACTGCGGCAGTGGTTAGTTGCGGGCGAATCCACTTTCTGGTCGCCGCCAATTCAGCCAGCCCCGCAAGTGTATCAAGGATCGCCAATGAGTTTGCGATCGTATGCAATGATCGCAACTCGCGGTGGGCAAGGGATCGCATCTCAACAAAAATCGCTTGTTCACGCTCGTCCGCTTGCCCGTCGGCGGCAAGCACCTTCTCTTCGTATTCTTTCAGCGCCGGCGTAATGAACCGTTCGCAATTCTTTAACGTTTGCTTGCGAATAAAGTCCGCCGGAACCTTCGCCGACTGCGAATTATTGATCTCCAGATAATAGCCAAAGACTTTATTGAACCCAACCTTCAGATTCGCGATGCCGGTTTGTTCGGACATGCGTTGTTGGTAGGCGGCGATCCATTGCTTGCCGCCTTTGGCCAGCTCACGCAACTGGTCGAGTGCCGCATCGTATCCGGGACGAACAAAATTTCCGTCGGCTGCTGACAACGGACACGTCTGGGCAAGCGCGGCTTCGAGCGTCGATCGCAACTCGGGACAAAGATGCAGGTTGCCTTCGGACTGCGTCAACAATTCGCTGCGGCGTCCGGTCAAGCGTGCCTTCAGTTGCGGCAACATCGCCAGCGTTGCCGACACCTGTTGCAAATCGCGCGGGCCGCAACGACCCGTGGCGATGCGACCGATCAACCGACTGAGATCAAAGATCGCGGCTAACGTCTTGCGCACGTCGCCACGTAATTTCTCGTCGCGGGCAAACTCGTCAACGGCGTCTTGCCTCAGCTCAATCGACGACACTTCGACCAGCGGCGCAGCCAACCAATCGGCCAGCAATCTGGCTCCCATCGCCGTACACGTTTGGTCGATGCAATCAAGCAACGATCCATCACGCGCACCGGTTCGCATTGTCCGCGTGACTTCGAGACTTCGCCTGGTTGCCGCATCGATCAACAACGACGCGGCGCGATGGTGTGCAATCAACGAGTCGAAATGGTCGAGCGCACCGCGCTGCGTTTCTTGCAAATAAACCAGCACGGCTCCGGCGGCGCCCATTGCCGCCGCGTGGGACTCGTCAAAACCGAAACCTTCGAGACTCTGCGTGCCGAACTGTTTGCACAGCGCCTCGGAACTCGATGCGACGGCAAAATTCCACGCCGGACGCCGCGTCCAAGCCCACGGTGCCGCAGGGTCAAGCTTGACCTTTGGGTCGTCCTCGCGATACAGCACTTCGGCCGGCCCAATCCGTTCCAGCTCGTCTTCGAGCCTCGCCGCCGGAAAGACGCCCGCCTCGAACCGACCGCTGGACAATTCGGCCCAAGCAATTCCGACCGTCGGTTCGCCTTCGCCGCGCGATGGTGCGAGGTGAATGATCGCAGCGACGTAATTTGCCTCGCGCGGATCGAGCAAACCGTCGTCCGTCAACGTCCCGGCGGAAACCACGCGGCTGATCTCGCGTTTGACCAACCCCTTGGCAAGCTTGGGGTCTTCGACTTGCTCGCAGACCGCCGCCCGATAGCCGGCTTTGATCAAGCGGCTGAGGTAGGTGTCCAATTGATGATAAGGAAACCCGGCCATCGCCGTCGGGTTTTCGCTGTCCTTGTCGCGACTGGTCAGCGTCAAGCCGAGCACCTTGGACGCAATCACCGCGTCATCAAGAAACAATTCGTAAAAGTCACCCATGCGAAACAGCAGCAGCGCGTCACCGCAAGCGGCTTTGGCGTCGTGATATTGGCGCATCATCGGTGTCGTCATCGCGTCATGCTAACGATCAATGACAAACCGATGAACCCGGCATAACTTACATCTGTGAGTAAGGTTTGGCGACGAGAACGTACTTGTCGATTCGGCTGACGGTGCCGAGATATTTCGTTTCGGCGCTCAATACTTTCCAATCGGGATGAGCGCGAAAATCATTCCAAGCCTTCAGTCGTGCCGCATCGCTGGGGAACAGACTGAGATACGTCAAGCTTGGCATCTGCGGACCGACCACGGTTTGGCTGATGAAGATCGGTGTGATTCCGGTCGCGTTGAAAATCGGCACTTCGCCCGAATTGAACATTTCGACCTTCAAGTCTCCAACCCGTTCGTTAACGCTTTCATAAGTTCGCAATTCATAAATTCGATCGCTATTTTCGAGTGTGCCCTCAGGTACAACCAAGCTCTTCATGCAATCCATCGAGACCGACAATTCGGTTATGATCCGGCCATACGCTGGATTCTTGTTCTCGCGCGCCATGAAGTCGGCCGCTGCGGCTTGATACTCGCTGTCACTTGCCAATTTGGCGCGAATCGCTAACACCTGGCCCGGTCGCGCCATTGGCGTAACCATGACAATGCGCCGCTGCGCATTCTCGTCCTGCGGAGCGCTCACCAGCACACCGATCGGACCGATTCCCTGGCGCTTCAATGCAGGCAGCAACGCATCCTTCAAGTACGCATCGACCGCCGCTTCGCCGGCTTCATTGAGAATCGTGTAATGTCGAATTTCGTAAAACTCTTGCTTCGCCTCGTCGGCCGCTTCGGCGACCAAGACAACGGCACCGAGTGACATAACGGCCAGTAGGGGACAGAGTAGATGAAGTCGAAAGCTCATGTTAAATCCTAGTAGTTCAAGAAGGGAGACCAAGTGTTCTAAGACGCAAAATTACTGCATGACCCGAAGCCAACCGAGCGAGGTTAGAAACGTATCCGTCGCGGCGATCGTTTCCTGATAGTATTTTTCGTTGCTTGCGTTGAAGAAGCCATGTGCTTGGCCCTCATAAAATTCGGTCTCGCAGCGCACACCGGCCGCTTTCATTTTTGCCGAAAACCGCTCCACCACCGACACAGGAATAAATTTGTATTACGTTACCAA
>JBGSVE010000142.1:0-60171 GCA_041753075.1 Pirellulaceae bacterium | reverse complement strand
ACTTTCTCGAATCTTCCATCGCGACGACTTTTGGACACGGGAGCCATGCCTCCAAAATCCGGGTTCCTAGGCAAATCCACGACAAAGTCTGATGGACCCAAAATCAGGTTTCGACAATGCACTAAGAACGGCAGGCAACCGCCACAAAGCCTCCGGCGCGCAGCGATGAAATCCAGTCTGGATTCGCAAGTGTCGCGTGACTGGTTGACGACAACGCAGTGATCGTCTGGACGTTCCAACCGGTCCGCTCCAGATCCCGTCGCAACTCGCGACGCGAATAGGTGTGCAAAAACATATCGCCGAGCCCTCGATAGGGGTAAACGCGATCACCCAACTCGCAGTCGCGATCTCGACATGCGTCAACCAGCGACTTCACATAAGCGGCGGCGGTCGGACGACTTCGCCAAGCGTCGTTGCGGTTGTGAACATGCAGCACCAATCGTCCGCCGGGACAAACGATCCGGGCGACGTGACGCAGAAAAGCTTGACGATGCAATCGACCGCGAATCATTCCTATCGTGCTAAACAAACAAATCGCATGATCGACAGCGCAATTGATGATTCCATCAAGTTGAACCAAGTTTGCTCGTATCAATCGATCCGACATCGCTTCATCTCCGGTGCATGTTTTTGCTCGGCTTAACATCGGTTGACTCAGGTCGATTCCCAGGACGTCGAAACCGCATTCCCACAATCGCCGTAGAGCGCGCCCATCACCGCAGCCGAGATCCGCGACACGCGTCGTTCGATTCGCTCCGGGGGGTGGCAACGCGGCGATCGCCAGATCGACATCAATCGCGATCAACGGCGTGTTGTCAAGAAACGACGCGTACTCGGCGGCGATCGAGTCCCGCTGGGTGTATTCCCAAGTGCCCGCCGCAACGCCCGGCGGCAGCCGCCAATGCGGAATCCGAAGGCGATTGGTCACCGCGTGCCAATCCCATCGCTGGTTTTCCAGAATCCGCCGCGGGCATGATCGAACAACGGCTTGGTGCCACGAATCGACGTATCGAATTGGCCGTTGTGAAAGACGCTTTTACCACCAACCCACGTTGTCACCGGCCAACCGCAAAGCGTTTCGCCATGCCAGGGACTCCAGCGACTTTTCGTGTGTTGATGTTGATCCAGGATGGTTCGTTGTTTTGATAAATCGACCAAAACCAAATCGGGATCGTAGCCGACGGCAATCCGTCCTTTGCCGACAATGCCCCAAATCCGCGCGGGGGCATCGCTCATCCAGTGGGCTAGTTGCGTCAGGGTAAATCGTCCGCCGGCAACTTGATTGAGCATCAATGGCAAAAAGTTCTCAACCGCTGGCAAGCCGGACGGACTGGCTGGATAGGGTTGCGATTTTTCTTCGAGCGTGTGAGGAGCGTGGTCGGTTGCCAACACCTGGATGACACCGGACTGTAAGGCCGCAAACAGCGCGGCGTTATCGCTTGCCGACTTGATCGATGGGTTCATCTGGATGCGGCTACCCAACCGCGCATAGTCATCGACATTAAAGAATAGATGATGCGGGCAAACCTCCGCCGTAATCATTTCACCAGCCGTGGCGATCAGCGGAATCTCGTCGGCGGTCGAGACATGCAGCAAGTGGAATCGATGGCGATGTCGCTGTGCCAGATCGATCGAGCGGCGCGTTGCAATGACCGCCGCGCGCACATCTCGGATTCGTGAATGGTCGGCGACATCGGTGGTTTCGGCCAACCGCTGAGCATTAGCCACGACGGTCGACTCATCTTCGCAATGGGCACAAATCGGTAGTGTCGTTTCGGCGAAAATTCGTTCCAACGCTTCCTGATCGTCAACCAGCATATTGCCGGTGCTGCTACCGATGAAGATCTTGATTCCGGGAACTTCGCTCGCGAGTTTGAGCTCGGCCAGGTTGTCGGTGGTGGCTCCGATGTAAAAGCCGAAGTTGACGAGCGACTTCTCGTGGCCAAGTCGCTCTTTTTGTCTTACACCCTCAACTGTTATCGCCGGCGGTATCGTGTTTGGCATTTCTAAAAATGTTGTCACGCCGCCGGCTGCGCACGCGCGCGATGCGCTGGCGAGATCTTCTTTATGCGTCAAACCGGGTTCGCGAAAGTGGACTTGGTCGTCGATGACCCCTGGCATCAAATGCAATCCGCTGGCATCAATCACGCGATCGGCGATGGTCGCTCGCGAAGCATCAATATCGAGAATGACGTGATTATCAAAGACCACGTCAGCCCGCCGAATCGCGTCGGGGAATACAATCTCGGCACCACGAACGAGCGTTCTCACAACGAAACTCTTTGCATGACTGATTGGGAAAACTTACTGCCGCTGGCGATTGTGCTGTGTGTTGGCATCTTTGTACAAGCGGCGTCGGGATTTGCGGCCGGTTTGTTGATTGTCTCAACGTTGATCTGGTTTGGCTATCCGGTGCCCGAGGCGCAAATATCACTGCTCGTTGCCACCATTCCGCAAAATCTGTGGGGCGTTTGGAAATTTCGCGACCAAGTTTCCGCCAAGCAAACGGCCTGGCCTGCGGTGGGCCGATTGGCGTTCTTGCCAATGGGTATTGCGACATTGAAAGCGATGGAATCGTTATCGATCTTGACGGTCAAGCAGGTCGTCGGCGGGATCATGTTGGGAATCACGCTGGCCATCTGCGTGCTGAAGCCGCCGCCACAACAGAAACTGCATCCGGTTTGGAGCTTTCTTGCGTTCCCCATCTCCGGCTTTCTGCAGGGCTTGGTTGGGATGGGCGGGCCGGCAATGGTGATCTGGGTCCAGGCCCATGATTGGGACACGCGGCGCAGTCGTGGGTTTTTGTTTACGATGTATTTGGTCAGCATGTTTCCGGCGATCGCAATGTTGTTTTATGCTTTTGGCAAGCGACTGGTTGAACCGGCGGTGGTCGCGGCAGCGATGTCACCGCTGTTGCTGGTGGCAACCTCGTTGGGCCTGCGCGCTGGAACCTGGCTGGGCACCGAACGACTGCGCCGCGTCACGTTGGCGTTTTTGATTTTGATCGGATTGGCCGGATTGGCCGCACCGCTGCTAACACCTAATTCGGATCGCCAACACCAGGCAAGCATCGTTCAATGAGCAATACCGAATCGACCGTGGCAATCGCCGATCCGCTGCCAGTGGGCCGCCAGCCTTTGCGATTGGCATCGATCGATGTTTTTCGCGGCTGGATCATGTTCATGATGCTGGCCTATGTGCTTGGGTTCTGTGATGTTGCGGAGCGGATTCCCGAGAGTCGATTCTGGGGTTGGCTTTGTTTTCACTGGGGTCACGTCGAGTGGCGCGGGATGTCGCTGCATGACTTGATTCAGCCCGGCTTTAGTTTCCTGGTCGGTACGGCACTGGCGTTCTCAGTCGCAAGTCGCCGCCGTCGCGGCCAGAGCGATCTGGGGTTAGTCGCACACGCGGCGTGGCGCAGCATCGTTTTGGTCTTGCTCGGAGTATTCTTAAGATCGTTTGACCGCGAGCAGACTTATTGGACGTTTGAAGATACGTTGTCGCAGATTGGGCTCGGCTACCTACCGCTGGTGCTGATTGCGCTCGCTCCAAGGTTTGTCACTGCTCTGGCGATTGGCATCTTTTTGGTTGGCTATTGGCTGGCGTTTGCAATGTTTCCGTTGCCGCCCGAAGGGTTTGATTACCAAGCCGTTGGTGTGCCTGCGGGCTGGTCGCATTTGCAGGATGGATTCGCGGCGCATTGGAACAAGAACAGCAACTTGGCGTGGTCGGTCGATACGTGGTTGCTCAATCAGTTTCCCAGGGCGAAAGTGTTTACTCATAACTCAGGCGGATACTCAACGTTGAGCTTTGTCCCCACGCTGGCGACGATGTTGCTTGGGCTTGTCGCCGGACGTTGGCTGCGGCACAACGAGTCACGGTCGTCAACGCTAAGCAAGTTTGCCGTGGCGACAGCGGTCTGTTTCGCAATCGGCTATGCGCTCGACGTAAGTGGCATTTGTCCCAGCGTCAAACGTATCTGGACCCCGTCGTGGGTTCTTGTCAGCGGCGGTTGGTGTTTCGCTATCTTGGGTCTGTTGCACGCGACGATTGATCGCTGGCCCGGGGCAATTTGGTGCAAGATCATCTGCTATCCGCTAATGATTTTTGGCATCAACTCGATCACGGCCTACGTGATGGAATGGATCATGCCGGGATTCATTCGCACCAATTTGGCTCGACACGTTGGCGAGAACTGGGCCGAAGCGATTGCGGGTCCGCTGTATGCACCGGTGCTTAGCGGAGCGGTGGTGCTGGTGATCATTTGGTTGATTCTCGTCTGGATGCATCAACGAAAAATTTACATCAAGATTTAGTTGTAATGCAGTCGCAGCATTTCCAGAACGGCCTCGGCGGCTTCGGTGCCCTTGTTGCCATGTTCACCACCGGCGCGAGCCTGGGCTTGCTCGGGTGTGTTGCAGGTCAACAGCCCGAGTCCGATTGGCTTGCGAGACTCAAGACCAAGTTGCATCAGCGCCATGCTGACGGCCCGGTTGATGTGTTCGTCGTGAGTCGTGTCGCCACGAATCACGACGCCCAGCGCAATCGCGGCGATTGTTTCGGGATCGTTAACGGCGCGGGCCACGGCCAAAGGTAATTCCCAAGCTCCGGGAACGCGGACCACGTCGATGTCCTCATCGCCCAGACCGCCGCGCCGCAATGCTTCGACGGCGGCGCTCGCCAGCGAATGACAAACCCCAGCGTTGTAGCGCGACGCGATAATTGCCACACGTCCCGGCGGCAACGGCCCAACCAACCCGGTACGCTCGCCGGCGACTTTTCCCGCCGCAGCCGAATCGAACTGCGGCTTCACTTGGGTTCTCGCAAACTCATCAAGAACTCCGCGTTGTTTTGGGTCTTGCGAAGTTGGTTGACAAGGGACAACATCGCGTCGGCTGGCGACATCTCGGCCAGCACGCGGCGCAGCATTGAGGTGCGTCGGTACTCTTCGGGATCCATCAGCATCTCTTCGCGTCGGGTACCACTGCGGCTGAGATCAATCGCGGGCCAAATGCGACGATCAACGAGCATTCGGTCGAGCACGATTTCCATGTTGCCGGTGCCCTTGAACTCCTCGAAAATCACATCGTCCATGCGACTGCCCGTATCGACCAGCGCCGTGGCGATGATCGTTAGCGAGCCGCCTTCTTCGACCTTTCGCGCCGAACCAAACAGCGCCTTGGGCTTTTGCAGCGCACCGGCATCGAGACCGCCGGTGAGCAGTTTGCCAGTGCTTTCGCCGTCACTGTTGTGGGCTCGCGCTAACCGTGTGATTGAATCCAGGAAGATCACGGCATCGACGCCGGCCTCGACCATTCGTTTGGCTTTTTCGATCACCATTTGAGCGACTTGAATATGCCGCTGGGCCGGTTCGTCAAACGTGCTACTGATGACCTCGCACTGCGGCCCGCGGACTTCGCGTTCCATGTCCGTGACTTCTTCGGGACGCTCGTCGATCAAGAGCACGAATACGTAGGCTTCGGGATAATTGTGCAACACCGCGCGTGCCATCTGCTGCATGAGCACGGTCTTGCCGGCGCGTGGTGGGCTGACAATCAAACCGCGTTGGCCAAAGCCGACCGGGGTCAATAAATCGACGACACGACTGCTCATCTCGTCGACTTTGTGTTCAAGCATCAACCGCTTGTCGGGGTGCAACGGCGTCAACTCGTCAAACGGCACGTTGCGTCCGCGACCACTCGGATCAGCACGATTGATCGCTTCGACTCGCAATAGCGCGAAGTAACGCTCGTTCTCTTTCGGCGGGCGAATTTGGCCGGCGACGTGGCTGCCGGTTTGCAATCCAAAGCGGCGAATCTGGCTTGGCGAAACGTAGATGTCGTCGGGACATGACAAGTAGTGGTAATCAGCGCTGCGCAAGAACCCAAAACCATCGGGCAGGATTTCGAGCGTACCTTCGCCGTACATCAAGCCGTTGGCCTTCATCCGTTGTTTCAGCAGGATGAAAATCAGCTCTTGGCGTCCACGTTCCTCGACTTCGGCAATCCCTTCGACGGCTGCCAATGAGTTCAATTCATCTCGCGACATCGCCTGCAGTTGAGCGATGTTGAGCGTTGGCCCGTCGTCGCCGGGTTGCGGAATACCGACGCGCTCACCGGCGCGGTTCGCCTCGCTAACAATTTCTTCGGGCAACGACAACGGATCTCGCTCGGCATCGAGTTCGCGAATCCGTTGGTCAACATCGGCGTTGGGATGTCGCGGCCGAGGTGTAGACGAGTAGCCATCACCGTTGGAGCCTTGACGCGACGAAAATGATCGTCGATTGCGCGAGTCATCGCGTGGCCGGTTAGGCCGATTGGGTTGCATAACAATCCCTTGAATCGTTCACGACAGAAAAGTGAGGTTGAGTTGAAATTGTGCGGGATGGATGAGGAGGAGGGTTTCAGTCGGCAACGCGCGGCAGAACGAACTTTTCCCAATGTTCAATAACAAGCTTGAGGAGGTCGTCGACCGCTGCGTGGTTCGGAACCGCGCGGGTGCTGCGTTCTTTTTTCTCTGCGAGTGACATTTGGCGGGCTTGGCGTAGTTCAAGATCGTCACGCGACCACCCTCGGCGGCGTGCTTGTTCGTTCTGGATCTCCGGTGAAGTATCGATGAACCAAATTTCGTCGCAAACCTTTGCCCAGTCGCCTTCAAATAATAACGGAATGTCGAGGACCACGACGCGCCGACCGGACTGTCGCGCCGACTCTATCTGCTGGCTGATGACGCGCCGGACTGGCGGATGCAGCAAAGCTTCTAGATATCTTAGTCCTTGCTGGCCAGAATCGTCATCCCCGAAAACCCGCTTCCCCAGCCGATGGCGGTCAATCTTACCGTCGCCGCCCACAACGTCGCTGCCAAAGTACTCGACAATCGACGCCTGGATCGCGGGACTGGCCAGTTGGGCGTGAGCAATGCGGTCGGCGTTAATCCAAGTCGCCCCCAGGTCCTCGAGTTTGGCGGCAACGGTAGACTTGCCACCCGCTGGAGCACCGGTGATGCCAATGATTATCATGCGAGCTAACCGACTCTGGTGGCCTCGCGACGATACAGAAACGCACCGCAAGCCGGACATCGCACCAATTTCGACAACATGATTTGGCTGACGATCTGAGTTGTCAACGTTTGGTAACAACCACCACAAGTATCGGCATCAATCGGTGCCAACGCTTCCTCACCACGGGCCGTCACCAACCTGACGTACTCAGTTTTAACGGCTGCCGGGACCAACAACTCAGCCTCACCGCGTTCTGCTTCGATCCGCTGCATATCCTCATTCAAACCGACCAACTTTTCGCGAACCGACGCGACCAACACCACTTGGTCGGCTTCGCGAGCGGCCAGGTCCGATTGTCTGGCCACACGGTCGGCTTCCAACGCATCGATCTGTTCGAGCGCTTCAAGGATTTCGTCGCTGAGCACGCTGTTGGCTTGTTCGTCGGCGGCGATCTGTTCCTTCAACGTGTCGAACTCGCGATTGCTTGCCGCGATGTTCAGCTTGCCACGCAAATTCTTGACTCGGTCCTCACGCTCCTTCAATTGCAATTGCTTTTGATCGGCCCCAAGCTTGGCACGTTTGATCGCCGCGATCTTTTCATCGAGCGCGTTCTTGGCTGCATTGACGAGCGACTGGCCGGCCTGGACCTGGCGCGGGCCGCGATCGATTTGGCCCTGCACATCGCTGCGTTGGCGATAGATACGATGCAACCGTTGCAACAAGTCGGCGGAGATTTCAATCGCAGCGTCTGGCTTTGCCATGAGATTCCGCAGTGGCGATAAGTGGGCGATTGGAAAGTGCGGTGGCGAACCGCAACACGTACCAACATCAGCGGACAGGCCGTGAGCGTCAAGAAGGCAGGCGAATTTTGCCGGCCGTGGTGGTCGCGACAGTGGCTGCTTATTAGGCTGACGCGCAAATGACTAGCACATACCTTGAGACCGCGATCGACGCCGCCCGCTGGGCCGGTGCCGAGTTGATGCGTTTGTTTGCCGACGACTCGCTACAAATCCGCGACAAGACGGTCGTCGGCGGCCTTTCCTACGATTTGGTGTCGGACGCCGACCTGGGGTCCGAACGGATTATCGGCGAGCGAATTCGCCAAGCCTTTCCAACTCACGATGTGCTCGGCGAAGAATCGTTGGGCAAGGAGATCGTTGTCGCGAACGCTGAACACCTGTGGATCATCGATCCGCTGGATGGCACGAACAACTATGCCCACCGCTTGCCCCATTTCGCCGTGTCGATCGCCTATTACCACCGGGGAATCCCGCTCGTCGGTGTAATTCACAATCCGGCAACCGGCCAGTGGTTCACGGCAACCAAAGGCGGCGGGGCCTTCGCCGACGCGAAGCTTGTCCGCGTGTCCAGCGCGGCTTCGTTGTCCAAGTCGTTGATTGGTTGTGGTTTTTACTACGATCGTGGCGAAATGATGCGTCGAACTTTGGCAACGATCGAAGAGTTGTTCTCGTTTGATATCCACGGCATACGGCGGTTTGGAACCGCGTCGCTGGATCTTTGCATGGTCGGTTGCGGCCAATTGGGCAGCTTTTTTGAATACAAACTTTCGCCTTGGGATTTTGCCGCCGGACGATTGTTCGTCGAAGAAGCCGGTGGCAAGGTCACCGACTCGCGCGGCGGCGATCTGCCATTGGCCTCGTCCAGCGTGCTGGCCAGCAACACGCTGCTGCACGACGCCATGTTGGCCGTGACGCGAAAGTATTCTTAACCGACGACCTGGTGCGTCCGGGCGATATCAATCAACTGCTTCTGGATCTCCGCCGGCACGCATTCGTAATGGCTGAGCTGCAGCGTGTACGAACCGGTCCCAGCCGTGATGCTTGACAAGGTACGGCCATAGTGACCAATCGCCCGCGATGGCACCTCGCACTGAATCAATTGCCAACCGGGACCGCCCGATTCGCTTCCCAATAGCCGTCCGCCACGTCCGCTGATGTCGCTGAAAATATCGCCGACATGATCGTCCATGACCGTAATCTGCATCTTCGCGATCGGCTCCAAAAGCGCCGGTCGAGCTCCACGAAACAATTCGCGGAAGCACATACTGGCCGCCGTCCGAAACGCTTGTTCGCTGCTATCGACGGGGTGATGCTTGCCGTCAAAAATCTCGATCGCCAAGTCTTGGACCGGACAACCGGCCAGCACACCGGCGTGAATCAAATCGAGTAGCCCCTTTTCAATTCCGGGCATGAAGTTGCCAGGGATCGCGCCGCCGACGACCGAGTCGACGCACAGGAAGTTCTCCGCCGCGTGATAATGATGCGACTTCATTTGCGGAAAACGCGACTTGGTCAGGTAGGCATCGATGTCGGTACCGCGTGGCAGCGGCATCATTCGCAGATGAACCTCGCCAAACTGGCCTCGTCCACCGCTTTGTTTTTTATGACGATAAAACCCTTCGCTCGGACTGGTAATCGTTTCGCGATAGGCGATCCGTGGTTCGTGAGTCTCGATGTCGATTTTGTCGCGACGAGACATGCGTTCGCGGACCACTTGCAAGTGTAACTCGCTCAGTCCGGCAACGACCAGCTCGCCGGTTTGTGGGTCGCGTGAAACCTTGAGCGTAGGGTCTTCCTCGGTCAATTTTTGCAAAGCCATGGTCAGCTTGGTTTCGTCGCCACGGCGTTCCGTTGAAACCGCAACCGCAACCATCGGTCCGGGAAACGTTAACTTCGGCAGCGGCTCGTTTGCCATCGGCTCGTCGTCGAGCGATTCAGTTGGGGCCGCGGCAGCGCGAATGATGTCGCCAATATGCAAGTCATCGAGCTTTCCCAAGGCGATGATTTGTCCTGGGCCAACAGGCTCACCAAGCGGTTCCAGGTTGACACCGTTGACCGCCATCGGTTGGCCAATCCGCAATTCGTTTTCGCAACCATCGGTGCGAACCAAAGAATCGCGTGACAACGTGCCGCGAACAATTTTCAGGTAGCTGACTTTCTGGACAAACGGGTCGATGCGAGTTTTGAAAACCAGCGCCGCCAGCGGTTGATCGGCGGCCTGATCGACACTGGCCGGCGGTGCAAAGGAAACAATCGCATCAAGCAACTCGATCAAGCCGATGTTCATCGCCGTCGACACCGCCAGCACCGGAATGAATTGACGCGCGGCGACAGCGCGACCGAGCAATCGCTTCAGCGTCGCGGCGTCGGGCGATATTCCGGCGAAGTATTGCTCCATCAACGTCTCGTCGGTCTCGATCAATTTTTCGACGAGCGATTCATGCGCCGCTGCTAAGTTGATCGCCGCATCACGGGCCTCGATTGGCAAATCAATGACACTAGCGACACCACGCAACGACTCACCGCGTCCCAGCGGCACGGTAATCGGTAATACGCCGTTGCCCCAAGCTTGTCTAAGTCGATCGACGAGCGACGCATAGTCGGCCAAGGGATCCTCCAGCTTCGTGACGATGATGCACATCGGACGAGCGGCGCGAGTTGCCTCGTCGAAGACACGACGCGTATT
The DNA here is from genome assembly GCA_041753075.1 of Pirellulaceae bacterium. Classification (GTDB taxonomy): domain Bacteria; phylum Planctomycetota; class Planctomycetia; order Pirellulales; family Pirellulaceae; genus UBA6163. The sequence goes on along the minus strand of JBGSVE010000142.1, from coordinate 49,685 downwards.
CATTTGAATCCCACTGTGAGCATTGACGCAAACGGCGGCCAGCTCGGCGGCACCAAGGGCCGCAATCGTGCTGCCAATGAAGTCGCCGTGGCCGGGCGTATCCAACAGGTTCAGGTGCCCGTCGACATGTTGGCAATGAACAATAGCGGATTCGATGGTATGTCCATGAGCGTGTTCCTCGGGCTCGGTGTCACAGACGCTCGTACGCCGATGGATATCGGGATCATGGTTGACCGAGCCGGTAATGGCCAGCAAGCGGTCGATCAGACTCGTCTTGCCAGCCGCAGCGTGGCCGCACAACACCACATTGGATCGAACAGGTTGAACAGAACGTTCCATAGCGAAGCCCCTTCCTGTAGGAGTGACGCTGTCGCTGTGTCGTCGGAAAGTGCGTTTATTCGCTCGCACTGGCAGCCGACCGGCGGCAGGCGCGGATTGAGAAAAGCAGAACTTGACTCCAAGCTATGCGATCGGCGTGCTCAATGCGAACAAAATCTTTGCGTCAATTGATCGACTGCAATCTGGTCCGCCGGTATCATCAAAGCCTGCCATTTCCAATTCTGTTCAACGATTTTCGCATTCGCGAAGGACCGGTTCATGCGTACGCTCTATCTTGGGTTGTTTGTTTTGGTCTGCACTCCGATTTCAATGATTAATCAAAGCGTCGCTCAAGAAGCGAAACCTCGCACCGAAGCACGGCCCGCCGGTTCGCCGCGCGATCGCCTCACGGAAAAATTCGACATCGAGTACGCTCGCGCCGGTGATGTCAGCCTCAAGCTGGACCTGTACCTTCCCAAAACACCTTCCGCAACGCCGCGACCATGCGTCGTCTGGATTCACGGTGGTGGATGGCAAAGTGGCAACAAGTCCAGCGGCGCGCAAAGGGTCGGTGCGTTTGCGGCCAGCGGTGACTATGTCGCGGCCAGCGTGGGCTACCGGTTGACCGATGTTGCCAGTTGGCCGGCGCAGATCCATGACTGCAAGGCCGCGATCCGTTACCTACGGGCAAACGCCGCGCAATACGGAATCGATCCCGACCGAATCGGCATCTGGGGCAGCTCCGCCGGTGGGCACTTGGTCAGCTTGTTGGGAACATCCGGCGATGTCGCGGAACTGGAAGGTGAGTTGGGCGTGACTGGCGTCAGCAGCCGAGTCCATTGTGTCGTCGACTACTGTGGCCCCAGTGATTTTGTCACGTTCGCTAAATTGGCTCCGCGCGATTTCCACGAAGGCGGACCGGTTTTCAAACTATTCGGCGGTGCCGTTCGCGATCACGAAGCGATGGCGACCGCAGCCTCACCCATCACTCACGTCACCAAAGATGACCCACCGTTTTTGATCGTCCACGGGACCAAGGATGAACTGGTGCCACTGGACCAAGCACAACTTTTCTACGAGGCGCAAACCAAGGCCGGAATGGATTCGACGATGATCACCATCGACGGGGGTGGTCATGGAATTGGTGGCACCGAAATCGACCGCCGAGTCAAAGCGTTCTTCGCCAAGCATTTGTTAGGTGAAGACGTTACGGTATCAGCCGAAACAATTGTCGTCGGTGCGACGCGATTGTAGAACGGTTGTCCCCTGCGTTGGCCCATGACTGGTGAACTCCGGAGGAATTTCCCCGAATCCCTTCAGGAGACCACCAATGTCAGAAAAGCCAAAACAGAAAGGACGAACATTCACCGCTGAGTTTAAGCGGAACGCTTCGAGCAACACGCCACTGCCACGCGAAGGACCGACGCGAAACACCGAGAATTGGCTACCGCGAAAGCACCATGTCCACAGAATCCGCTGAACCTTCAGTGCCCCGAACAGGCTTTCGTAAAGAGGTGCAATAACCTCGCTGAATTTGGCAATGACTTTGGCCAACATGCCACGAGAGAGCTTCAATTGATAAACGTCACTCAGGTACATCCAGATCGTCGCGAACGAAGCGTGACAGGACAGAGCTTGGTGTTCGGTGATTTCGGTTCGGCTGACGACGTCGACTCGCTGAAGCGTAGCGACCGGCGAATCGGTGTCGACCGTGACCGGCCCACCGCAGCAAGGACAATCCTGGCAGGAGTGCTGCGTCAGCCAATCCAATTCATCATCGGCAAAGACCGGACGGACAACCCTCTTGTGTCCTTTCTGGCCGCCCTTTTTCCGTTCGCCCGGAGACCTGCGCGGACGAATCGGTTTGACGATATCGGACGACGGCGGCTTGGAATTGTTCGCGGAGTTTTTGGTTGCCTTGGCAAGTTTCTCAAGTGCATCGGCGAGCTTCCGTTCCAACTCATCCACGCGAGCAAGCAGCTCCTTAAATCGTGGCTCGCATTTCGGACATCCCATTTCATCGCTCATGGAAAGGGATTCGAAAGCAAATCGCAAAATCCACGAAGATCAGTTTCGAGACCGTGAACAGTTACGGCAAATTGAGACAGCACCGACAGCACGCATTGACATAAGTTTATCCGCCTAAGAGGATTGGTTTATCAAGTCATTGAGCATACCGGATCAGCAAAGTCTTGAGTCGATGTCGGTGATGTTGTCGCGGATGACTAATCCTATGCGGCGCGGACCAGCTCGTTTTGCACCGTTTCGACCAACTCGGCATGAATGATTTTTCTGCCATGATTGGCGGCGGCCAACAGCGACAATTCGGCCATGGCGGCGATCATCGCGATGCGACCTTCGCCAAGTTCATGCAGCCGAACGATCGCCGAGTCCTCGAACAATTCGCTGCGCGCACCCGCGGCGGCAATGGCGAAACGAACGTAGCCGAAGGTGTCGTCGAGGTGGAACGCATCCAGATCGATTCGCAGCGGACAGAAATCAAGTGCGTCTTGCAATGACGCCGCATCCTGCAGCGTCGAACCCATCACGATCACCAGCGAACTGCTGCTCGAAGCCATCGTTGCGGCTGCTTCGGCCGTGGCGGCGTCACAACGATCGATCAACCACAGCGTCTTGACTTGGCTGCGGCCAAAAGCGCGAATCGATTCTTCAATCCGCTGGGTCAATTGGTCGACGAACGGGTCGATGCCGATTGCGATTGCCAATCTGGCCAGCGCCGCGCGGCGCGAGTTGACTCCGCCGCTGGTCAAGACCGGCTGCACGGCGATGCCGCTGAAGCCCGACGTTGCGGCGATGCGGCGCATCAACGTGCTGGCACCACAGCCGCGATGGCTGAGCAACACGGCGCTGCGGCTGGCCGAACGCACCAGATAATCAATCCGGGCGAGCGACTCGCGTTGTGGAGTCGCCGAGTAAAAAGCGTCCGACGTGGTGACGGGGCCAAAGGGGCTGCGGGTGAGTGAAAAGTGATGTTGATAATTCATTCGCTGTTCGCATCCTTGTCAAAATAATCGGTTCTTCCGTTAAAATCGGCGAGTGGCCGTAGCTGCTTGAGAGTTTCGCCATTGCCCGCAAAGTCAACCAAATCCGCCGACCACAACGCCATGACTCGTCGTTACTACTTACCGAAACTGCCCAAAGCCGGTGGCGCGGTCCAGCTTGACGTGACCGAGGCGCACCATGCCATCAACGTCATGCGCGTCCGCCCCAATGACGAGATCGAGTTGTTCGACGGGCGCGGGCTACAAGCCACAGGCCGCGTCGAGCACGTCGCGCCGCGGCAAGTCAGTTGCCTGGTTGACGAAGCGAAAATCGTCGATTGCGAAAACGGTTTGCAGTTGGTCCTGGGGATTGCGATGCCCAAGGGCGATCGCGCCAAAGAGTTGGTCGAACGTTTGACCGAACTCGGCGTCAATCGTTTGGTGCCGCTGCGTTGCCAGCGCAGTCAGTGGGGCGTTTCGGATTCAAGCTTTGGCAAATGGCAAAGAACCGTTATCGAAGCCTGCAAACAATCCGGCCGCAACGTGTTGATGGAAATCGCACCGGAGATCGCAGCGACCGATTGGTTTGAACAGAACAACGCAGCGAAGGGTTTTGCGCGGTACATTGCGCATCCGGGGATTCGAAGCGCTGGCGACGTTGGCATCGACGACGAAATTCACGCCGGCGTGATGGTGGCGATCGGGCCCGAAGGCGGCTTCAGCGATGACGAGGTCACGTTGGCGAGCAATTTCGGTTGGCAACGATTGACGCTTGGCCGCCGAATCTACAGGATTGAGACGGCGGCGATTGTGGCCGCGGTTCGTTTGGCCAAGCTTTGAACAGGTGTCATCATGAAGCTGCTGTTGTTCTCCGATTTGCATCGCAGCGTTTCGTCTGCGGAGGCATTGGTCCAGCTGGCCGAGGACGTTGATGTGGTGATTGGTGCGGGTGATTTTGCCAACCGCCACGAAGGTATGGCCGACACGCTGGATGTGCTTTGCAAAATTACGAAGCAGTCGATATTGGTTCCCGGCAATGGTGAAACTTTCGACGAATTGCGATCAGCGGCCGTGTGTTGGAAGTCGGCAAAAGTCTTGCACGGGACGGGTTGCGAGATCGACGGTGTGAATTTTTGGGGCGTCGGCGGCGGCATTCCCGTTACGCCGTTTGGCGACTGGAGCTACGATTTCACCGAAGAACAGGCCGCCGAAATGCTCGCCGGCTGCCCGCATGAGGGTGTGCTTGTCGTGCATTCACCGCCGCTGGATACAGTCGATCACGACAGCACCGGGCGGATTCGCGGCAGCCGCGTGATTCGCGAAGTGGTTGCGGAAAGACGGCCAAAACTCGTCGTCTGCGGACACATTCACAGCGATTGGGGAAAGCAAGTCAAACTTGGCGACACCAAAATCATCAACGCTGGCCCCGCCGGCGTGATCATCGAACTGGTGCATTCGTCTCATTGAAAGTCGGAGTGATTGTAAAACGGTTGTCCCCAATCGTTTGGGAACGCACAAACGGCTGGGGATAGCCGTTCTACAACCTCCTCAACCTGAACACGGAGTCGAATGTTAAGGTTGAAGGCTTGCGTCGAGTTGTCTTTGATTGTCGGTTGTCGGTCCAATGCCGAAAATCTCGTAGGTGACGCTTGCAGCGCGTCGATCATATGTTCGGACTCTCGGGGATATGAGAGCGAACTCTAACCGCTTACTGGCCGCCGGTCAGTCAAGGAATAACGCCATGGATGGCATGAATCGATGTTGGCCAATCGCATTACTTGCCGCCGCGACATTATCCGCGTCGGGCTGCGTCTCGTCGCTTAGCGAACGGAGCTTGCTGCGGAATACGATTCCGGCGAAGCAGGTTACAGTGCAATCGGCGCAAAAACGTGACTCGCTGGCACCGATCGACTTTACTCGTCTGCGGCAAACGATTCCTGCCGAACACTTGGTCGGACCTCGTGACGTTTTGGGCATTTATGTTGAAGGTGTGCTCGACGAGGAGAACCGGCTCCCCTCCGTCAACTTCGTGACCACCGCTGGCAACGTCAGCCCTGGACTATCGCCGTTCAATTCGCCTAGCGTGGGACATCCAGTAACGGTCGAGCAGAATGGAACGGTCATGTTGCCGTACATTGATGCGCTGAATGTCAACAATATGACAATGGGCGCAGTCACCATTGCGGTTCGCGACGCCTACGCCAAGGCCAAAGTCCTTGATCCAACGAATACTCGGATTTCGGTAACGCTAATTCGTGCTCGCACGTTTCACGTGATCGTGATGCGCGAAGACACCGCAGGCACCGGCGTCATTAATCGCTCGGTACAGATTCTGTCGCAGCGCGGTTCGGGTGACGCGATCGAATTGCCGGCCTACAAGAACGACGTGCTACATGCGTTGACCGCAACGGGAGGTCTGCCCGGCGAAGATGCCTCAAACGACGTTTTAATTTTTCGGCGAAACGCCTCCGAAGAATGGGACGTTCCTTGGAACGTAATGCAACAATTGGCCAAGGGCGAAATGGCGGATCTGGTCTCGGTCGACAACGAATGTGGTTGCATGATCAATAGCGATAACTGTGTCAACGCACTGCGAATACCGTTGAAGCTGCCGTGCGGCGCAGCGTTGCCGTTCACACCCCAAGACATCATTCTCAACGACGGCGACGTGGTCTACGTGGCACCACGAAAGAGAGACTACTTCATCGGTGCCGGGTTGCTCTTGGGCGGAAAATACATTCTGCCACGTGACCAAGACACCGACATTTTTGACGCCATCGCAATCGCCAACAGCAGCGCGCTCGGTCCCGCCGGAACGAATGCGGGCTCGACAATCTTTCGTAACGGCCCTGGTAACATCGTCGCACCAAGCCGCGTGATCGTGATTCGCCAATTGTCAAGCGGCAAACAGATCAAGATCGATGTTGACTTGCGGGTTGCGACCAACGACCCAGGCGAACGACTGCTGATCCTGCCCGGTGACGTCGTGATGCTTCGCTACCGACCGGGAGAGTTGGTCGCGAATACGATTCTGAACATCATCAACATTGGATACTCGATCCCCAATCGCTAAATGAACCTTTCGCCAAGAACCCGCGTCAGGAAAAACATCGCACCATCTCTTGATGTCGCTTGACAGCGTAGCAATAATGGTGGGACCGGGTCACGATAACGCGTCGTGACTGTTCCTCTCCGACGAGCACGGTTCGTTCTGGTTGGCACCTGAGCCGGGTTTGTCTTCCTATGTTTTTAAAGGAGGTGATCAAGTGGATTATTGCTGTACTAGCCAACGGGGTGGTAACCCGTAGAGAAAGTCGGCGGGCTGCGACTGCGAGGCAGCCACCCCACTCGCGATCACACTTCACGAGAAGCGCGAGCAACGCCCAGCGTTCGGGATTCAACCTTGGTCCCGAACGTTGGGTTTTTTTATCAGTCTTTGCGTTTCTTTGGCTTCGCATCGCCAGACGACGATTTTGGCGAATCACTGAACTTGCTGGCCGCAGGCTTGGATTCACCCGACGACTTCGACTCGCCAGATGACTTCGATTCGCTAGATGACTTCGATTCGCCAGATGACTTCGATTCGCTCGAAGAAGCCGAATCGCTGGCAGGTCTGTCGGCTTTGGCACCCTTCTTGTAGCTGTCGCTGCGATAATCGGTTTGATAAAACCCCGATCCCTTGAAGACGATCGCGCCACCGGTACCAAAGAGTCGCCGCAGTTTTTTCTTGCCGCACGCCGGGCACTTGGTCAACAAAGCATCGTTGATGCCCTGGAATTCCTCAAATTTGTGACTGCAAGCGTCACATTCATAATCATAGGTTGGCATATTGCTCTAAGAACTCGCGATCAAGCGGCTCCGGTGCTGACGATGACTTGGCTGGGACGCACAACGCGCCCGTGCATTTGAAAACCGGTTGCCGCTTCGTAGGCAATCGAGCCCGCAGGATATTCGGTGCTTGGCATTTGTGAAATCGCTTGGTGAAAATTTGGATCAAAAGTTTCACCCACCGATTTGATCGCGGTGATGCCGTGCCTGCCCAGGGTATCATCGAATTGTTTGATCAACATTCGCACGCCATCGCGCAATCCGTCCGTTGGTGCCTCGCCGGCGGAATTTTCCGCTGCGTCGATCGCGCGAACTAAATTGTCACGAACCTGCAAAATTTCACCGACAATCGGCAGCGCCGCAAACCGGATTTGGTCTTCGGTATCACGACGCATTCGTTTGCGAAAATTTTCCAGATCCGCTTGCGCCATCAAGACACGATTGTTCGCCTCATCGACTTCGCCGCGCAATCGCAACATTTCTTCGTCACGAGTCTCCTCGGCAATCACTTGGTCGAGCGCCGAATCGATTGCGAATTGATCGGAATCATTCTCCGGTGTTTCAACTTGTTCGTCTTGTTTTTGATTCATTATGATTTAAAGGTTGATTATGGTTACTACGTGGACGTTTCCGCGTCAGGCTCGAAAAACGTCTTTAATTTGTCAAAGAACGATTTGTGCGCCGGCAGGACTGAGTCGTGGTCGAGTTCAGCCAACCTCCGCAGCAGCTTTTGCTGCTCGTCACTGAGTTTCTTGGGGACTTCGATAACCGCTTGCACCAGCAAATCGCCGGGCCGCGCTCCACCTGGTTCGACAACGCCTTTACCGCGCAAACGAAACACTTCGCCGCTTTGCGTTCCCGCGTCGATGCGAAGTTTAGTGGGACCGTCAAGCGTTGGCACATCAACCTCCGCACCCAGTGCGGCCTGGCTGAACGAGATCGGAAACTCGAGGATCAAATGCTTGCCGTCGCGACGGAATAATTGATGTGGTTTGACCGTGATGAAACAGTAGCAATCGCCCGCCGGTCCGCCGTCGGGACTGGCTTCGCCTTCGCCGGCCAAGCGTACTCGCATCCCATCATCAACGCCCGCCGGAATCTCGACGGTCAACGTCGCCTTCTCGGCCTCCAAGCCAGCGCCGCGGCAAACACCACAAACCTGAGCCACTCGCTTGCCCTTGCCACCGCACGTCGGACACGCGGTCTGCACTCGCAGGATCCCGGCTTGCTGGATCACTTGGCCCCGACCACCACAAGTTTGGCAAGTCACCACATCGGTACCCGGAGCGGCACCGGTTCCGGAGCAAGTGGAACATGGCTTTCGTCGCCTGAACGATACTTGTTTGTTGCAACCGCGCGCCGCTTCTTCGAGTGTCAGCGTTAGGTCACACCGCAGGTCCGCACCGCGTCGCACGCGTTTGCCAGATCGGCCTCCGCCGCCGCGCCCGCCGCCACCGCCGAATAAGTCGCCGAGGATATCGCCGAACACATCGCCGAAAGACTCAAAGTCATTGAACTGGGGCCCTTGTTGACCATTGACGCCGGCGTGGCCAAATTGATCGTAGCGACTGCGTTTGTCGGCGTCGCTGAGAATCTCGTAGGCTTCGTTGACCTCCTTGAACCGCACAACCGCATCTGGATCTTGGCGATTGCTATCCGGATGATGTTTGATCGCGAGTTTACGATAGGCGCGATCAATCTCGATTTTCGTCGAGGTGCGCTGCACCGTTAGGACTTCGTAGTAGTCGCGTTTCTCAGCCATGGCGATGGTTGTCTGTGACTGTGTCGATCCGGTGGAAAAGGTGTCTGACCCCGATAGTGCGAAACGGGGTCAGACGCCTTTTCCACTTACCTCTCCCGCAGCTAGCGAGAGAGGTTTCATGCCGACCACATTGACGCAGACGATCAGTTCACAACGCCTTCGACGCGCCGCTTGTCCTTGTCTTCCTTGTCAAAGGTCGTAACCAATGCTTCGGTCGTCAACAACAAACCAGCGATGCTGCCCGCGTTTGCCAAAGCCGTTCGCACAACCTTAACCGGATCGATGATCCCCGCTTTGAGCATGTCAACGTAAGTTCCGGTGTAGGCGTCGAAGCCGATGTTTTCCGCTTTTTGGCGAACTTCATCGACAATCACACAACCGTCCAAACCACCGTTGTCGGCAATCTGCTGCATCGGAGCGTCGAGCGCCGCAAGCACAATGCTGACGCCGATCTTCTCGTCACCCTTGGCCGACTTCTTCGCCGCTTCCACCGCCTCGTAACAACGCACTAGCGCCACACCACCACCGGGCAGAATGCCTTCTTCGACGGCGGCTCGCGTTGCGTGCAAAGCATCTTCCAAACGTGCCTTGGTCTGCTTCATCTCGGCTTCGGTCTCGGCACCGACGCTGATTACCGCAACACCACCGGCCAGCTTGGCCAAACGCTCTTGAAACTTTTCCTTGTCGTAATCGCTGTCGCTTTGATCGATCTGCGCACGAATTTGATTGACTCGCTTGTCGATGTCAGCACGCTTGCCGGCACCTTCAACGATTGTCGTATCATTCTTCGACACCGTCACCTTCTTGGCGCGACCAAGATGCTCCAGCGACACGCTTTCGAGCTGGATGCCAAGGTCTTCGCTGATCAACGTACCGCCAGTCAAGGTCGCGATATCGCCGAGCATTGCCTTACGACGATCACCAAACCCAGGAGCCTTGACGGCGCAGACGTTCAACGTGCCACGCAGCTTGTTCACCACCAACAACGTCAACGCCTCGGCATCAACATCTTCGGCGATGATCAACAGCGGTTGGCCGGTTTGCGCGGTCTTCTCAAGTAGCGGAACCAGATCACGGATGTTGCTGATCTTCTTTTCGAACAACAAGATCAACACGTTGTCGAGTGACGCTTCCATCGAACCAGCATCGGTGATGAAATAGGGCGAGATGTAACCCTTGTCGAACTGCATGCCATCGACATAGTCGACTTCGGTGTCACGACTTTTGCCCTCTTCGACCGTGATAACGCCGTCCTTGCCAACTCGCTCCAGTGCATCGGCAAGCAGGTTGCCGATCTTCTTGTCGTTGTTGGCCGAGATTGCACCGACGTTGGCGACTTGTTCTTTGCCCGTGACGGGACGACCCATCTCGATCAGCCTCGCCGTGGCGGCTTCGATTGCTTTGTCGATGCCGCGACGGATCGCCGTCGGGTTGCTACCGGCAACAATGTTGCGCAAGCCTTCTTTGAAAATCGCGCGAGCGAGCACGGTTGCCGTCGTCGTGCCGTCACCGGCCATGTCGCTCGTCTTCTGTGCAACTTCAATGACCAACTTCGCACCCATGTTCTCGAAGCGATCTTCGAGTTCAATTTCCTTGGCCACGGTGACGCCGTCTTTGGTCACCGTGGGGCCGCCGAATGACTTGTCGATAATCACGTTGCGACCGGTTGGTCCCATCGTAATCGCGACCGCATTGGCAAGCTTATCGACGCCAGCGAGCATTCGCGCGCGGGCGTGATCTTCAAACAGCAGTTGTTTTGCCACGTTTATGTTCCTGGTTTAATAAGAGTTTTGGATTCGTTTTGTTGATCAAACAACCTTCGCCAGGATGTCGCTCTCGCGCAAGATTTTCATCTCGACGCCATCGATTTCGATTTCGCTGCCGCCGTATCGACCGTAGATGACCATGTCACCGATCTTGACGCTCATTTCGCCACGATTGCCGCTGTCCAACAACTTGCCTGGACCGACAGCGACGACCTTGCCGCGTTGTGGCTTTTCGCGCGCCGAATCGGGCAGCACGATTCCGCCAGCGGTGGTTGATTCCGCTTCGCTGGGTTGGACGACGATTCGATCATCGAGCGGACGAAGACTGACTTTGGCCATTGTTTGAGTTCCCATAATTTGTGATTCCTAATTGTTTGATGATTGTTTTTTTGAGGGTATCGACCGATTACATCATTCCAGGCATGCCACCCATGCCACCCATTCCTCCCATGCCACCCATTCCGCCGCCCATGCCGTGATCATGGTGATCGCCACCACCCTCTTCAGCCTCGACGGGAATGTCACAAATGCACGACTCAGTTGTCAGCAGCAAACCGGCGACGCTAGCCGCATTGGTCAAGGAAGTCCGCACAACCTTGGCCGGATCAACGATGCCTGCAGCCACCAAGTCACAGTAGACTTCGGCGTTAGCGTCGTAGCCGTCGGTCTTGCCTTTCATTTGCGAAACGCGATTGACCACGACGGCACCATCAAGTCCCGCGTTCGTGGCGATCGCTCGCAACGGAATGTCGAGCACATTGCGGATGATGCGAACGCCGAGCTTTTCGTCACCGCTGGTCGCGGCCTCGAGCTTCTCGATCGCTGGCTTGCAACGCAACAGCGCCACGCCACCGCCGGGAACAATGCCCTCTTCGAGCGCGGCTTGCGTAGCAGCTCGAGCGTCGTCGAGCAACGCTTTGCGTTCTTTCATCTCGGTTTCGGTCGCGGCACCGACATTGATTTGAGCCACACCGCCGGCGAGCTTCGCCAAACGTTCTTGTAGCTTTTCCTTGTCATAGTCGCTGTCGGTGTTGCTGATCTCGCGACGAATCTGTTCGACTCGCGCGGCGATCGCATCCTTCTTGCCGCTGCCACCGACCATCGTCGTGGCTTCGCTGGTGATGCGAACTTTCTTGACGCGTCCCAGATCGCTGAGCTTGATGCTCTCCAGATCAATGCCCAGGTCCTTGAAAATCGCTTGGCCGCCGCACAACGTCGCGATGTCACCAAGGATCGCCTTGCGACGATCGCCATAGCCGGGAGCCTTGACGGCAGCGACCTGCAAAATGCCGCGCATCTTGTTGACCACCAATGTCGCCAGCGCTTCGCCATCGACATCTTCGGCGATGACCAACAACGGTTTGCCTGCCTTGCTGATCGCTTCGAGCAACGGAATCATCTTCTTGTTGCTGCTGATCTTTTCTTCGAACAGCAACACATACGCATCTTCAAATTCGACAGCGACTTCGTCTTGGTTGGTGACAAAGTGTGGCGACAAGAATCCGCGATCAAACTGCATACCTTCGACGATATCGACCGTCGTTTCGTTGCTACGGCCTTCTTCGACCGTGATCACGCCGTTCTTGCCAACCTTCGTGAAGGCGTCGGCGAGCACTTGTCCGATCTCAGGATCATTGTTACCCGCGATCGTGGCGACTTGCTTGATGTCGGCCTTGCTCTTTTCGTCAATTGGCTTGGCCAACTTGGCGATTTCGTTGCGGCAGACTTCAACTGCCTTGTTGATTCCGCGCTGCAGCGCCATCGGATCAGCGCCACTGGCAACCGACTTGAGCCCTTCGCGAAAAATCGCTTCGGCGAGCACCGTCGCGGTGGTCGTGCCGTCACCGGCAACATCGTTCGTCTTGCTGGCCGCTTCTTTGACAAGCTGGGCACCCAGATTCTCAAACGGGTCGTCCAGTTCGATATCTTCGGCGACGGTGACGCCGTCTTTGGTAACCTTGGGGCTGCCCCAACCTTTGTCGAGTACTGCGTTACGACCGCGAGGTCCGAGTGTGCTGCGAACGGCTCGCGCCAATTTGCTCACACCGGCCAATAATGGCCCGCGGGCGTCGTCGTCAAAAACAATCTGCTTTGCCACGACGTCTCTCTCCTGTGTCGTTCGATAGAAATGGAAAATGGTTCGTTGATGGGTCTCGCCGCGCCGTCTGGCCATCGCCTGTAACGGCAATGGCAGACGCCTGCGGAGTTGCGGCCAGGTATAGCAAGATGTGTGCCGCAAGCCAAAAGATTGTCGCTAAGCCAATTGCCAGTAAGCACTTGCAGTTAAATTGATGCCTCGGGACAAGATCGGTCCAGCCTGCCAATTTGCCAAACTGACAGCAGCCCCGGTCCAAACTTTTACACCTGGACCGCGTGCCGATTCCGGGCCGCAAACGAAACCAATCCGATTACTGCCAACGTGATCAAAATGCCCAACGCAACATTGCCGATGGGAAACCCCGACACCGATTTGCCGATCATTCCCCAGGCCGAACCGAACATTGCGACTAGCGTGGCCAGCGACATCAGCAGGTTCCAACACCATCGCGATCCGCCGCGCGGCATTGAATTGCCGAGTGCTTCGCGCGAATTCATCAGCAACAGAAACGTCAAGTAAGCGATCGGCAGCACCGCCCCGGCAATCACCGACACCGGCGTGGCCAAAGCGGGTGCCGCCTTGGCCCAGTACGACGGACCGAGCATCCCGACGGCAGGAATCAACGCGCCCAGCCGAAACGCCATGCCGGTGGTCGAAACGCCGAGCAGCTCACAAACGGCCACTCCGTTGATGACCATCAACATGATGATCGTCGACACGGCCATACCAACAACGCCAAGACCAAACAGCGTTTGCGAAACGCGGTCTCCAACCAATGGCTGCAATGTTTTTGCCAAGGCCAAGTTGTCGCGGCCCGCAATCATCGCCGCCAAGTCGCGATCGGCTTGTGGCAACGCATCGCGCGCCGCCTGCAGTTCGCTCGGATTGGCTTCCACCGACGCAAACAAGTCGGCGTCACCAGCGCGCAGACGGTCATCGATAATGCGATTAAAATCCGCTGCCTCTTTGCCTTGGCCCAGCGCCACTTTCTCCAGCACGTCGCTGGGGTTCGCATGAAATTGGCTCGCCGCCGCAATCACCACACAACCGGTCGCGGCCACAAACGGCACAATCAAGCCGATCGCCAAATCATAGATCGCCAAACCGCGATGCTTCTTGCTCCAATTTTTTCGCAGCATCGAATATGGCAACAGAAACGTCATGTTGATTCCAACTGCCGTCGCGAACGCGGTGATGATGATGTCTTTTTGCGTTGACGAAATTCTCGCGTCCCACCATGAAGCCATCGGTCCAGTTCCATCAATCGCACCGCGCAACGTCACCGCCGGTTCAAACAACGAGCTGGGATTCGGCACCAAGCCCGCTAAGATTTTTCCCCACGGCAAAAGTCCACCGAATGACATCGCCGCGACAACGCCAAAAAAGCTGAGCACAACTAGGCCAACGAGCAGCTTCAGCACTAATTCAAAAATCTGAATCCCGCGGCTGCCGGAGTTGTAAAACCAGACGACCGTGAAAGCGATTACGAAAATGCCAACGGTCACTCCCATTGTCTTCGATGGATCACCCAGCGACGGGATGAGGTTCTGTTGGATCGCGGCGGTGCCCAATGCATATTGCGGCAGGGACCAAACGACGTTCGCCATGATCGTCGCCAGTAACCATGCCCAGGCGAGCGTCGGACTGACGTGCCGACGGATCAGGTCAAACGGGTTCTCGCCGGTCGACAGGACGACGTAGCTGATCGCGCTGAGCATGACGACGCCCAGAATCATCGCCAACGGCTGGAGCCACATGAACCCGAAACCCATCATCACGCCAAGGTACAACGAACCGGCCAGCGAGCCACCGCCAAGTGTGATCGCACCTTGCAACCAACCGGGCCCGGTCAGGCTGGTCCAGATTGCCAGGCGCTTCAGCGGAGCCGCCGCGGCAGCTTCATCAAGTCGAGCGTCGAGATATTCGTGATTAGAAACTGGCATAATAGAAGAGAAGTCCTTGAGTTTAGTGAGCGGGCGGGCGCTACTTACAACAAATCTCGCTCGGCCAACAAGCGTTCGGCGTCCAGCGCGGCCATGCAGCCGGTGCCCGCCGACGTGATCGCTTGGCGATAATAGTCGTCAGCCACATCGCCCGCCGCATACACACCTTCGACGCTGGTGTACGTTCGCGCTGGCGTCGTCCAGCGAACATAACCCATATCCGTTAGCTCCAATTGACCATTGAGAAACTTGGTATTGGGCGTATGGCCAATGGCCAAAAACAAGCCGTGGATTTCGACCGTTTGATCTTGCTTCGTCTTGTTGTTTACCAGCTTCAACCCCGTCACACCGGGCTTGTCTTCGCCGAGCACTTCGAGCACTTCGTGGTTCCATAGGATCTCGATCTTATCGTTTCTTAGCGCGCGATCTTGCATGATCTTCGAGGCCCGCAACTCATCACGACGAACGACCAAATAAACCTTCGACGCGAACTTAGTTAGATACGTCGCCTCTTCGACGGCGCTGTCACCGCCACCGACAACGGCCAGCGGTTGGTTGCGAAATCGTGGCAGCGCTCCATCGCAAACCGCACACGCGCTGACGCCGCGATTCTTGTAAGCATCCTCACTCGGCAAACCCAGATAATTTGCTCGCGCCCCCGAAGCGACAATCACCGTGTGGCACTGGAACGAACCGCTCTCCAGCGTATCGAGCTTGAACACGGGTGACGAAAAATCGGTCGATGTGACGTCGTCGGTAATCACGCGTGTACCGAAATTGCGTGCCTGTTGGCGCATCAAGTTCATCAGCTCGGGGCCCGTGACGGCGTGCTCTTCTTCGCTGACCGGCGGCAGCAAATAGCTTTGCTCTGAGTCGATCGCCGACTCGATGAACGCCTTGAGATTGCCCGAGGGAAAGCCGGCGTAGTTTTCGACTTCGGTGGTCAGCGCCAATTGGCCCAGCGGCAAGGTGCCGTTTTGGCGATTTTCTTCAGTCGTCGCGCCCTCGAACACCAACGGTTCCAAGTTAGCACGGGCAGCGTAAATCGCGGCACTCCAAGCAGCCGGCCCGCTGCCAATAATGATCGTCCGTTCAATCTTGTCAGACACTGCGACCCATACCTTGTCAAAGTTACCAGTGGATTTCTCAACGAGCGGCCATTATAGGGTGTTCGCCCCGCGACACCATGCACCCTGCACCGGTGAAATCGAACAACCGAATTTGCTTGACACTGCAATCCAGTACCGCTACGGAGAAGCCCTTCGGCTTGCGCACCTTCTCGCCTTTACGATGGAGTCAATGATGTCTACTCGGTTTCTCATCTCCATTGTCATGTTGGTCGCCAGCGGTCGGTCAAACGCAACTGAACTTGAGTTTGTCTCGGACGTGGTGAATGTTGGTGACTTTCAAATTGGCTCGAAAGATTCGATTTCCGGTGAATTTCAATTGGCAAATCAAAGCGACAAGCCGGTCGAAATTGTTGACGTGCGGGTTAGCGGCAGACATGTGACACTCGCCGAGCATGCCGCGCGCGTGGCTCCCGGTGAGAAGGAAGCGATTAAGCTTACGTTGTCCCCAGCTACCAAACCGTATCATTTTTACGGACCTGATGAAACACGCGAACTCGTTCTCAGCTACCAATACCCGGGCGAGCCGAAACGGGAAGTCGCTGGAATAATTCGTTGCGCGCGGTCCATCCCGTCATTGCCGAACCAAAATATTTAGTGGCGTCAAAAATGAAGCGCGGCGAGACCAGGGAAATGATGGTTCGCTTTCGCTTGCGCGATCCGCTGGCAGACGAAGTGCTAACCGTGTCCGCCAGCCAAGCTACTCAACCTTGGATTCAACATCGAATCGAAGGTAATGAGGCATTCGTGACGATCACCATGAGCGACGACTGGGACCCGCGCCAGACGAGTTCGCTGGAGTTTCAATTCAAGAGTAACCACCGAGAGTTTCTGCCGTTGCCGCTGATGATGCTGATGTCCGCCGAGCGACCCGAAATCGTGGTTAGTCCCGAATCAAAAACCCATGTTCGCAAGCCTCACTCCGAGGAACGAACGATCGTAGTTCACTTTCGCGGCGACCCGGCCAAGCAGCTTGAGATCGAGTTGGTTCATCGGTTATCCGAAAGCGGTGAGGATCTTGGCGAGGTAGCGGTTTCGCCGTCCCAGCGATCTCACTCCGATAAAATTCTGTCGATCGATTGACCGATCCACATGTCCGATCGTGGTATCCTCGATTTTTATGCGTTCAAGTTCGCGGGCGTCGAGAGTCCGCCAGTTCGCTTCAAAGTTCACTTTGCCTACGAATGACGCTCTTCGGGGAATTCATGACTTCTTCAAAACTGCTGCCGGTTTGCACAACGTTGGTTTGGTTGTTAATTATCCCGGTCGATTCGTTGGCGCAAACGGGAACTGACCACAACACTGCGGTGGGCGACCGCTTAGTAGCTGAATACTTTCAATTAGAAACGGCAACGCTATCGAAGGATTTCGTTTTGCCGGGCATGACACTGGCTGAATTGAAAGCGCAACAGCAAGTCGATCGAGAACGACTAGCCGAGATGCTTGGGCTTGATCCCATGCCGCAGCGAACGCCGCTTGAACCCTTGATCGTCAGTACCGAAACACGCGATGGGTTTCAGTTCCAACGACTGCACTTCCAACCTTCGCCGGGTTTGTATGTCGCAGCAAATTTCTATCTGCCCATAAAGGTCGATCAACCGTTGCCGACGATCTTGTATGTCTGTGGTCATTCCAATACCGCGCAGGCTGGTGTTCGCCCCGGCAATAAAGCGGCGTATCACCACCATGGCGTTTGGTTTGCACGAAACGGCTACGCGTGTTTGATCATTGACACCATCCAGTTGGGCGAATTCGCCGGCGAACATCATGGGACCTATCGCTTGGACAAGTGGTGGTGGAACAATCGTGGATACACTCCTGCCGGTGTCGAAGCGTGGACGGGAATCCGCGCACTGGACTACTTGGAGACTCGAAAGGAAGTCGACGCCAGTCGCTTTGGCGTCACGGGGCGATCGGGAGGAGGTGCGTATTCTTGGTGGATCGCGGCGCTCGACCAACGAATCAAAGTCGCCGTGCCCGTCGCCGGAATCACGACGTTGAAAAATCACGTTGTCGATGGATGCGTCGAAGGCCATTGTGATTGCATGTTCATGGTCAACACGTACCGTTGGGATTACGCTCGCGTGGCGGCTTTGGTCGCACCGCGTCCGCTGCTGATTTGCAACAGCGACAAAGATCGCATCTTTCCGTTGGAGGGCGTGGTCGAGATTCATCGCCAAGTTCGTGACGTGTACGAACTTTATGGCAAGGTCGATCAGCTTGGTTTGCAAATCACCGAAGGTCCGCACAAGGATACGCAGGAGCTTCAGCTTCCGGCGTTTCGTTGGTTCAATCGCTTTCTCAAGAACGACGAGACGCTCACTCGTTCACCCGCCGAGAAGTGCATCGAGCTAAGCGACTTGGCCGTTTTCGATTCCCCGCCCGACGACGAACGAGTGACCACCGTGGACGAATGGTTCGTGCCGAAGGTCGGGCAGGTGGCCGATGATTGGCTGGAAACACTGCGTGCAAAATCGTTCGCCGGGTGGCCCAGCGAAGACCAGAAAGCACCTCCGCATCCAGCGCGGATCGCTGAAGCGGTGAAGGATGGTGTTCGCTGCCAGGTCTATGAATTTGACAGCCAACAACCTTATCGATTGCCCTTGTTTGTGTTCAGCACCGAGCAACCTGTGCCCGGCGCGAACACCTGGACGATCGAGGTCTTGGACCAAGAGCAATGGGAGCAGGTTGTCGGTGGTATCGCCTCGATCGTGCCTGAATCCGTGGGCGGAACCGAGCCATCGGCAGCATCGTTTCAAATGCTTGCCGAGCGGGCGAGGCAAAACCCGCAACAGACTTTGGCATTGTTTGCACCGCGCGGAATCGGCCCGACCCAGTGGACTCGCGATGCCAAGAAACGTGTCCACATTCAGCGACGTTTCATGTTATTGGGCCAAACTATAGACGCCATGCGGATCTGGGATTTGCGGCAAGCCGTTGCGGCGGTCCGAGACATGCCAGCGTTTAACGACGCGCCGCTGACCTTGCGAGGAGCCGCTCACGCCGCCGCGTGGGCACTCTTCGCCAGTTTGTTTGACCAGAGCGTCAGCGAACTTGAACTGCAAAACCTGCCGACTAACGATCAAGACGGAATTGCGTTGCTAAACGTTAGCCGAGTGGTCGATATGCCGAGCGTAATGGAGCGAGCAGCCTTGCGTGCGAAGCTGACCAAGTAAGGGTGGCTAACTGACGTATCGATAGTCGCCAAGGCTCCCGGCGGTCCGAAACTCTTGGCGAGTTTCGCTACCGATCATTCATTGGCAGATCCGTTGCTTGAGCGATGGATCGGCGGAGCGATTGAAGCCTACGGCGGCAAGCAGATTCAATGAGGTATACCTTAAAAAAAAGGATCCTGGTGAGCAGCATGATCTGCGCCCAAGCCCACCTTGCTCGCCAAAATGGACAATCAGATTTTGAACCGACCAAGTCCATATATTTTGGTTTAAATCAATATCAACAAAACTTGCGAACCGGAGCCTCGTCTGACCATACGTGTCACACGGCTTCGCCATAATGGGGCGATCAAGGAGTGGGATCGGCGCTCGTGGTTGCTTGTCTCGCCGGACGGATGCGAGCTTTGTCAATAAGTTGCAACGTGAAAGAATCCAATGAGCGGATTGGTGTGGGGATTGGCTGGCCCGGAAACGTTAGCGAATCGGCGGCGGACGCGGACGCTGAACTTAGGCGCTTGCGTGCGTGAGTTCAATGACCTTGCGGTTCCTGGGATGGGTGGCATTTGGTTCGGCAAGCAACTCTTCTTGGCCACGCTCGGTGTCAGTGTCGCTGAGCAAGTGCGTCAATCGGGCAAACAAGTTACCAACATCGAAACGGCTAACGCCATCGAGGCGATCGGATGTTGGTTGGCGCTCGACCACAACGGTTGGAATCGCGACTCACGAGTCCGTGGAGCCACCAAGATGCGAGACCACAAGGAGTTCGACTTCGCGCACGTTCGTCACCCGCGTTTCTATGTCACCCAGCCGATGCGGCAAGCGACGATCCAGCCGCTGCGATCGCTCGGCTTGGTCGAATCGTCCGGCGAGCGATTCAATGGATTTTCCGTTACGGATATCGGAATCAACTTCATTGACAGTGTTTGTGCAAGCTTTTCACCGTTTAATCGATCGGTGACAGCGCACCTCGTACTTTGGGCACGCGGCAAAGACGTTCACGTTAAAACGGGGCCTCTGCGAAAAGCGTTGTCACCGATTGAAGCCATGACGGTCGCCAGTCGTGAAATACTGCGCGAGCGATTGGTTGCCAGCAATGACATGGGCGCTTCGAGGCGCAAGAACGCGCTCGCATGGGTCGATCATTATCGAGCGAATTCCCATCTCCCGATCCAGTGGGATACCAAACCAACGATGATTGATGACGAGCATTGGCGCAATTTGCACGCTGGTGCTCGTTTCTTTCTCGCGCGCGATGCGGCCATCGCCTTGCTCGATACGATCGAAGAGGTCATCGGTTCGCGTAACGACAAGGCACTTTCACTTGCACAACCGCTGCCCGAAACGATCGAAGCAGCTCACGACGAACTACGAATCAAAGCACAATCGTTTCTCGACGATGGTGACGCCCCATCACCCCAAAGCGATGCCAGCGAATTCTGTCAGCATTGCGCGGCGGAATCACCGGCAACGGCGATCCGACATCTACTCGCTCGTGAGGGTCGCGTCTTGCAACTCAAGGGCGATCACGCCGTGCCTGGACCCGCGTTCCGTGGATTGCGGATCGATGATGTTGAAGAATCCGGAAGCGACGAAGATGGCGGGACAGATTTGCCGCCGCCAGCGAAGGTCAAATGGCCACCTGGTATCTCGCATCGAGTTCACAACCTGTTTTTGTTGCACCTGGACTTACGCGGCGAGTTGGATGATTGGTTGACGGATAAGGATGAAAGTGAGGCCGAAGTATCATGAGTAAACGAAACGAGAAATTCTGTCCGGTATCGTTGGCCCGGCACTTTGAGGCACCGGACGGCTACACCGGCAACTTTGCTTGGATGTGCGGCTATTCGGCTGACGCCGCGTTCATGAACGACGCCGCCTTTCGATTCACTCGCCTCACCGATTCATCACGAGCCAGCCAAGGCATCATTTCGATCGCCATCATGTTGGACCCACACAATGAACAATTACTACCGGCAGTCGTCCCCGGAGTTTTGCATCTCCCGATCATCGACAGCAGCCGCTTCAGACTGATGCACGCCAAAGTTGCCTTATTGGCGTTTCGAAGCGAAGCGGACGAAATGAATTGGCTGCTGAGATTGATCGTCTCGACCGGTAACTGGACTCGCCAAACCGTGGAAGAGAGCCTCGATCTCGTTTGGAAGATTGACGTGTCGCGCGAAGACCTGCGATCCGAACGCGATTCGCGAGCACAGGATTGTGCGGATATCGGTGCAGCCTGGGATTTACTGCGCTGGTTACAAAGGCGATACGACACACGAGGGCTAACAGCCGCTGACGATGCTCTTCGCGAGTCCAGGCCGCAAAGCAGCAGCGAATTGCTGAGCAAATGGGTTGGCAAAACAAAACGTTTTGCCCAAGACGTCACGCCTCGCTTCTTTGACAATCGACGAGCATCACTTCTGGAACAATTGCCGATTCTCATCCATGAACAGGTCGGTAGCACCCGACGAAACTACTTAGCCATGGCGTCTGGGTTCTACGAGACAGCAAAAAAGCCGGGCACGGTGCCTGCGGTGCTGACAAAGATCGTAGCGGAACTTCAAAGCCAGAAGCTCATCGCGAGTACGCCTGAAGTCGCGGTGTTTGTGAACCCACAGGGCTGTCAGGCGGTCGCCAGTTCAGTCAGCGCGATCAAGGCCGCGAATTGGACGGTGCGAAAGCCTTCGGAACCCACGTTTTTCTCAGCCCCGCGATCACTGCACGCAAAGTTCCTGTTCAGTTTCCACTACCGCAAAAACTCAAATCTATGCAACAGTGCTTGGTTGTACCTCGGCTCTGGGAATCTCACAGGCCCGGGCTTCAGCCTCAAGATGTCCAAAAATGGCGGCAATCTCGAAGCCGGTGTCGTTTTCGGTCCCAAGAATTTGCGTTGGAAAAGCCGAAAAGGCGTTGCGCCAGAATTGGTAGCAACCAACTTGCTGCCGATTCACGACGATGGCGAAATCGTTTATGACGATCACGAGTTACAACCGGGTACAGATATGCCCGAACCAGTATTGAACTTTGCCGCCGCACCGGTCGCCGCTTTTCTGTGGCAGCGAGTCGATAATGTCGCTTGGCTCCGAAGTAGCCACGAAATGGAAACAGCGTTTGACGTCATTGATGAGAACGACCATCCGTGTTTGTACGAAGCGAGCGATGGATTTCGCTGGGTAGGGGCGCAGCCCCAGCAAGTTCTCGTGCGCTGGCAACAGGACGGCGAACACCGTTCCGCCTTCGTCCCTATTATTGATGAATTCGGTCGCTTCGCGGCAGCAGCACTGCGACCACTCGGGATCGACGAAATCTGGAGTCAACTCGAAAACTTCCCCATGCCGCCCAACAATGGCGAGGATGACCCTGGCGGTGAACCAGACGGCATCTTTGCAGGACAGGGACAGAGTAATGGCGCTACAACAACCTCGCGTTACCCGGTGCGAGAGATGATGCAGCTCATCGAAAACATCGCCGCGAAGCAGACTGCGATCCGTCAAGCTGATTGGCTGATGTGGTGTTCACGGTTGGAGCAAACTTTGTCCTGTGCGAAGAAGACGGACAGCGTCGTTGAAGAGTTCCGCAGGCAAAAGCTCAATCCGCTAAGCCCGTTGAGTCAAGCTCCGTTTCGACCTGACTTTGCGCTCGATGATGAATCCAAGGAAGGACAACGTTATACCGCCGCACTCGAAAGCATCGCGAAAGCTTGGGAAGTCGATCAACTTGAACCGTTAGGAGGACCGCGATGAGTCAAACATTCTTGGGATGGGCGGATGTCGCCGAGCGATTGCGAAAACAAGCTGACGCGCAGCAGCGGCTTGCAACAGACAGTCCCAACGCGAAACCACGATTGAACGAAGGACAATGTGCAAGTTTACGAGCCATCGCCGATCGGGTTGTCAACAATGGCGTGGTGATCGCCGACGAAGTCGGCATGGGCAAGACTCGCATTGCCGTTGACGTGGCGAAGAGTGTGTTCGAGAGCGGCGGTCGCGTCGCCATCTTGGTTCCACCGGGATTGGGCGATCAATGGCAAACAGAACTACGTGACGGAGGGCTCGCCGATGTGCCACCGATCCTGAGAACCTTACGGTCCTTTCTCGAAGTTTGGAACGAGGAGGATCCCGCGAATCAGCAGCCGTGGTTCAACAAAAAAGTCATTGTGATATCACATATTCTTTCGCGTTGGCGTTTGGGCAATCGCAGCGACTCACTGAGTTTCGCGTTGTTGCCAGAACTCTTTGCTCAGTGGGGGAAGTATCGCAAAAGGGACATGCCCTACGGGTATCACACCAGCGAAACACTTTACTACGCAACACCCTTTCATGCGGCAAAAAGTATCGTCGAACATGTGCAACAGTTGAGAGATCATTCCCAGTATAAATGGCTCGACGAGTTGATTGACAAAGTCAAGTGGCAACGTCTACTTAAACCAGGCGAGTACTTCAAGAACGGAGAAATTCGAGGTTATCTTGAGCGAAGTGTCGGCTTGGGACTCGGCACCTTTGACCTGGTCATCATCGACGAAGCTCACAAAAGCCGCGACGAAAAGAGTGGTCTATCGAATCTGCTGGAAAGCGTTTTGATGAAGTCGATGTCTACTCGCCGAATCGCGATGACCGCGACGCCTGTCGAACTGGATGTGAGCCAATGGGAGAGCACTTTGAAGCGATTGGATTTGTCGAAGGCCGTTCTCAAAAAGGTTGGCGAAGTTTGCCAGCGATATCAGCACGCCGTCGAGCGCCTACGAAAGACGTGGCGAACCAGCGAAGAAGCACGTCGTGAGTACAGCGCGGCGGCGAAGTTATTCCAGGACGAAATGTCGCCCTATCTGCTGCGGCGAGACAAACGAGAGGAGGAATCGATTCTGAAGTTCCGTGAATATACTAATTTACCGTTCCACGAATATCGCCAACAAATAGAGATCCACGTCGATACGGAGTCACTCATTCCGGAATGGAAGCAAGCATGGAGGCATGCGATTTGTGCTGCTGAAGCCTTGTCGCTGCTCACTACCCCAGCGGACAAGTTGGGCACCCAGCGGATGCGATTGACGATGGGCAACGGCCATGGTGTTTCCAGGTTTCTCGACGAATTCCATCGTTCCGACGATGATCAAAAACAAGACGCCAGCGATGCGAAGTCCGATTTGCCACAAAAGTTTAGTAGGCCGAAAACGGCGTTCGATGCGAAGCGTGAAGAGCGAGCGAAGTGGTGGCGGGAATCTATCGGTCGGTCGCTTGGCAATGGCGATGAGGCCTTGCTATTCCATCCCGCAATGTTGAAAGCGGTGGAGACGATCGAGAAAGCGACCAAAGATGGTGAGAAAGTACTCGTATTCGGCAAGTTCACACGGCCGATGCGTGCCCTCGTCAGCCTGCTCAATGCGAAAGCGATGCTCACCGCGATCGAAGCGGACACACCGTGGCCGCAAGCTGTCATTCACGGTGAACAAAACGACAGCCTCAACCAGAGCGACTGGCCGGCAGTTCGCGCGGCGCGTGAGCAGCTTGGTTGTAAGCTTTCACTCGAGGAAATCGCGGCGAAAATGAAAGAGTCCTCCAAGGTCGACGAACGCAACCGCCGCGCATTTCGCGAGAATTTGATAATGCAGATTAAAGTCGGGATGAGCGAAATGGAAAACGTGGGCGCACGCAATCGTGCGATCTTCGCTGCGTTCAAAGAGAGCATGGAAACAACGCCGCCGAAGCTGCCAACTGTCGCACGCGCTATCGCGGAGCTGATCGGTGACGTCAGTGAGAAAACGTCTGCGTTGAAAATCGCGGTGGCGTTTTGCGAATTGGTTCAAGCAATGAGCGACCATGACAGCTTCGACGATGACGATGATGACGACGCGGACAAAGTAGAAGCCGCAGCAAAATGGGAAATTATCGAGCGGCGGTTGAATGAGGAAATCTCGCAAGCTCGCGGTAGTTTCGCTAGGCTGATGTTTGGCGAGACACGTCCCGAATCACGACGGATGATTCAAGCCGGTTTTAATCGCGCGTCCAGCAACCCACGCGTGCTCGTCGCACAGTCGCTCGTCGGTCGCGAAGGATTGAACCTGCATCATGCTTGCCGCATCGTGGTGCTGTTGCATCCCGAATGGAACCCTGGCGTGGTGGAACAGCAGATCGGTCGAGTCGATCGAGTAGGCAGCCATTGGAGTCAACAACTCGATCAAGCGATCACTAACAAGTCACCGGCTGAATCGCTAAAGCGGATTGAAGTTCGTCCGATCATTTTTCGTGGTACTTATGACGAGTGGAATTGGGACGTCTTGAAAACACGCTGGGCAAACCTTCGTGCCCAACTGCACGGTATCGTGATCGAGTCGGAAGCAACGCCGATGGACTCCGAATTCTCTGCATTGATCGCGGAAATCAAAAAAAACTCGCCGGATTTCTCACCGAAGAGCTACTCTTCGAGTTTCGCGGCCCACTAACATCCAAGAAGAATGGAAATGGCTCTACCGCGATTGTCCGGAAAAAGCCGTCAACTCAATCGCTTAAGCCAGTAGCCTGGCTTTCGCTTCGTGTGAGCTAATGCGATTACAAAAACTTGCTTGCCACGAATGATATAGACCAGGACAAACGGGAACTTTTGTAACCGGAAGCCGCGTGTTTCCAACAAATACGCTGCCCAAGATTCAGGCGAACGCTCGACTAACTATTCAGCAGACTTCACCAGCGTCCGAAACTCGGCTGCGGTCTCCTTGTTCCGTTGGCGATACCACTGAATCGCTTCGCGAGTCTCACGAATGGCTTCGGGATGAAACTCAATCCGGTAGTCTGACTTCGCCATCAATCCTCTTCCATGCTTCGGATGACGGAATCGTTTTTACTCGTCCGCTATCGATTTCGTCGATACGGCTACGAATCTCATCGGACCAAGCATCGCGAATGTCGGACGGTTCATCGTCATGTAGCCCATCAAGACTTGCTAGGATTGCGTTTGCAACGACCACACGATCCGCTGGAGCAAGCTGCAACGCGGATGCGATCAACTGATGAGTGGACTCGGACATGAACGGTTCCTTCACAGGGACGATGACGACCGATCGCATTGTACCAAACCGCATTCAGTAGGTCGAATCGGATTTTGCTTTGACTAGGCAGCAAACCGATTCAGTCATAAGCGAGCATGGGCATCCCGACCAGGGCCATGCGGAACGAAAAAACGACTTACAACCGTGGTTTCTCCGGCTTCACGGCAGCTTGCCACGGAGCGATGCCTTTCATATTTGTTTTGCGACGATAAACACTGGTGCCGCTGGTCGCATAAATGGTTTTCATGTCGTCGCCGGCAAACACAAGATTGGAAAGTCGCCCTTCGGGTTTGGGGCGTGACAGGATGACGTGCGCTCGACCGGGCTGGTCAAAAATCTGTACACCAAGCTTCGTGGCGACGATTAACTCGCCAGTCTCGGTCATCGTGCAGCCATCCGCGCCCGTATTCATTTCGTCCTGCGGCGCATGCACATAGAAATACGGTTGGCCGTCTTGCAAACTGCCATCGTCCCCAATCTTATAACTCCAAACGTATCGTCCCATCGCATCGACGACTTGCAAGAACCGGCGATCGGGTGTGACGATCAATCCGTTCGGTTTCTCTGGACCGCTACCGACATTCTTTGGCTCCGACTGGCCATCCGCCAAATACCAAATGCACTTTTCGTCGGGGCCGGTGAAGTAGATGCCGTGTTCCAAGACCACGAGATCGTTGCATGACATGCCGCTGGCCAAATCCGTGCGCGTCCCATCCGAATCGACTCGCGTGATTGTCTTGGCCGTGTTGCGAGCGCATACCAAACGGCCTTTTCCATCGAACATCAAAGCACTGACGCCAGGCATGTCACCTATAAACTTGGATGCGCCTTGACCATTCTCGTTGACCTTCCAAATCTCACCGCTCGGTCCGTCGACAAAATAGACGTTCCCCTCGGGTGACAAGGCAGGGCCTTCGGTGTACTTGTGGCCGTCGCTGACCAATTCCCACGGCTCATTGGCGATGATCCGATCTTTCAACTCTGGATGCTGGGATGTATCCGTCCTAATCGGCTTTTCGTGATCTTGCCAAAGCCAGCGCATCGCGTCTGGGAAGATTGCGCCGCCATGTTTGCCGTTGTGCCCACCGTCGCCCCATTCGTTTTTCACTTGATATCCAGCCCACTGTAGCGCCGACAACATTGTCAGGTTGGCGTTCCACCAACTGCCACCGTAAATATCCAAGTCATTGCGCCCGTCCTGTAGAAAAACTCGCAAAGGCTTCGGTTCCGTCTTGCGTATTAAGGTTGGATATTCGTTGCCGCCTCGCAGTCCCACGAATGTTCCCACGGTGCTGAATACGCGGCGGAACTGGTCCGGTCGATGCCACGCTACACCGAAGGCTGCGATCGCACCACTACTACTGCCCGCGATGCCGCGCCAATTCGGATCATCGCTGATCGTGTAACTCTTGCGCAGCAACGGCAGCATTTCATCGACGATGAATTGCGAATAACGATCGCTGACGGTGTCATACTCGAAGCTGCGGTTGAAACGATCCTGCGCTCCATCGCCGCCCGACACTAGGCCAGGGTTGATGAACAGCCCGATCGTGACCGGCATTTTGCCTTGGTGAATCAGGTTGTCAAAAACCACCGGGACACGCCACTGACCGCTTTCGCTGATGTAGCCTTTGCCGTCTTGAAAAACCATCAAGGCAGCGGGCTGGTCGGCCACGTACTGAGCCGGCACGTAAATGAAATAGTCTCGCTGCGTGCCTGGGTAGACCTTGCTCTGTTCCAAGCGATGCTGAGTGACGGTGCCTTGCGAAACACCTTCCACACGTATGGCATCAGGATGTACGGGATAATTCTCCTCAGCGCTGATGGCGACCGCTGAGACCGAGCAAGCCAAACAGATGAAGATGGCGAATGTTTTTAGAAAGTGCATTGGCGAGTTGCAAGTGAAAGGAAAAGTTGCGGGGCGTTAAACGGTTGAATTTACCGTCTCACCCAAACTCCGAAGAATCACAAGATTAGATTCAATAGTAATCAATATCAATGTTGAACCTCAGCCCAGTGGTTTACATCTCGGGCAAGGGGTGGTGGTCAATCACAACAAATCGAAGTGCCTGTTCGGAAAGATTGTTCGTCGGCTCCATGCCGGGAGTCGTTAAAAACTTCGGGTTGCCTACGGCGTGGCGTTACGAAAATTGATCAAGTGCTCCATAATCACCAATTGAATTCAGCCCAGCTCAGCCCCCTCATCCCCTCATCCCCAGCCCTTCTCCCCCGGTGTACCGGGGAGAAGGGAGCCAGATTTTCGGCCACGGTCCAGCTACCAATTTTATTAAAGGCAAACCGATGGAAATACTCTTTGCGATCGCGATCATTTGGTTGATTGTCACGCTGCTTGGGCATGGCAGTTGGATTCTGACGTCGCGAATCTTTCGTTCGCTGTTTGGTGGCAACGATAAGCATCCGACCGGGCTGACCGCGAGGCAAGGTTTCAACCTCGTTGTCGACAAACTGCACAATCAGGGGCTGTTGGACCGTGAACAGGCTGCCGAACTCTGGAACAATGCGGCGCAACTCGACCAACCACTGCCTCCGCCTCCGCCTCCGCAAACAGCAACCTTGGTTTCCGAGCCTGTGGCGGATCCTATGTCGGTCTTTGCGGAGCCGCTTCAACCAGATGCAGAAGCCAAGGACGCCGACCCGCTGGTGGCCACGGTTTCAACGTCCCGGCGTTCTTTGGCGGCGATGATCGAGTCGTTCCTCGCGGTACACAATATCCGCTGGGGTGAGCTGATCGCCGGAATGCTGATCGTCGTCTGCTCGATTGGGCTGGTCGTCAGTTTGTGGAACACGTTAGTCAGTGCGCATCGGATTGTTCCAACATTGGTATTTCTCGTTGCCAACGCAGCGATCTTTGCGGCCGGGTTTTACACACTGGCCAAGTGGCGGCTGCGCCATACCAGCCGCGCGGTGCTGATGATCGCGTCGCTGCTAGTTCCGCTGACGGTACTGGCAGGGTTGGCGACGGCCAATCAAGCCGGCGACTCAGTTTCGCTTTCCAGTCCGCTGACGTTGGCGGTGATCGTGCTTGGCATGGTGGTCAATGTGTGGTTGCTGCTGCGCGCCGGTCGAGCCTTGTACGGCGCAGCGAAATCGCCCGCGTTTGCGCTGGCCGTTGCGGCTCCGACGTTGCTGATGCCGTTCGTCCCGCCGACGTTGCGGCTGGTCGGAGCACACGCAGGCTACTTGGCCGCACCGGCTGCCCTCGCCGTCGCATTGGCAATCGTCTGGTTCCAACGACCCTGGCAGCGAAAGCGTGAGACCCGTCGCTACCTCACCGCCGTGTCGCGTCACCAATGGACGTTCATGGCCGTTGCTACCTTCTCGCTGATGGCATTGGCGGCTGGCATTTCAATGCTTGGCCGCAGCTTCAAGGCCGACTTATGGTTGCCTGTCGTGACAACGTGCCTGCCAGCACTGATTGCCGTCGGCGTTGCGTCACATTGGACCAGCCTCCGAACCCGTTTTCCAACTCACCGATTCATCGGCAAGACGGTCAGCGTGCTCGTTGGCGGCGTGTTGTGCGTGCTGTTGCCGCTGTTTAGTGATGAACCGAAATGGCTGTGGTTGTACGGTGTCGTCGGGAGTCTCAGTTGCCTGTTGTTATGGTCAGCCTATCGTCGCGCTCCATGGTTGGCGATTGCCGGTGTGCCGGTCGGCATCGCCACGGTCCTTAGCTCCACGACCACGCTCCAGCGAATCGATTGGAACTCGATTTCTTGGACGAGGCGTGTTTTTGGTGGCGAGCCGATGTTGGCATGTTTAGCCTTGGGAGCGATCAGTGTTGGCTTGTTGTTGACTCTACGCAAGTCCGAACACAAGCATTCAATATCGCTTTTGTCGGCGCTCTGGTTCGCCTGGGCGTCGCTGACGGCGGCGGTACTCGCCTTTGCACCGGAGAGCTGGCGCGGAGTTGTGCCGGAATGGGCATTGGTCGGCGTGCTGGCCGTATTAACTTTGGTCAACGCCATCGCCGCAATCTTCACGAGATTGCCCACGGCGATTTCTGTCGTGTTAGCCTGCATCGTGTCTCATTCACTGTTCCGCCCCTTCACGCTGTCCCTCGGCGGCATTGGCCAGATCGGCGACGAAATCGTTTGGTTCAAATGGTGTGCGTGTGCAGCCGGGATCATGACGCTGCTGAGCCTGCTTGCCGATCGCCTCACGTCCGCTCGCGCGACGAGCTTGCTACGTCTCCCCGATTCAACGAGCTTAAAGCCTGCCGTCAATCGAAGTCTCAGCGAATGGTTATTAGCGATTGCCGTTCTGGCCGGACTTTCGCTGGCCGCGATCGTGAACGGGATTTGGAATCAAACCTGGTTAACTCATCCGCCAGCGGCGATTGCCGGATCAGTTTGTTTTCTAACGATTTCTGCCGTTTGGTTCGTGTTATCGCGGAACGCCGATGCCGCGCGTCGGACGACATTGGCAGCCGCCTTATTGGCTCCCGCATCGACACTTTGGACACTCGGCTACTTCGACATCGGGCTGGTCACGTGGTTACAGCTTACCGCAATCGCGACGTTGGTATGGGCTGAATTGCCAAGGCTTGTAGAACCGACCTTGTCACGCGATACGCAGTCGCCCGCAGCTCGCTCATTTGCCGAACAGGCCAGGCCGGCTTTCGTCGTCTCCGTCATCGTGGCGCTGACGATTGGCTTTTTGTCAGCGTTCGCGAGTGTAATCGCACCGATCATCCATTCGAGTCGTTTCAGCCAACATCTCGATTGGGTGTATTTGCTGGTCTCAGTGGCCGCGATCGCCTATGCGCTGATTCATGGCATCCCTGTGCAACGATCGACCAACGGCAAACGACTGCACCTCGGTATTCCATTGGCGGTGTCGTTGATGTCCGGCCAGTGCGTGTGGTTGTCTGAGAAGTTTTTGCCACAAAGCACGTTCAATCCAGTCATCGTGTTGTTTTCAATACTGACGCTGGCCGCAGTTTGCTCGTTGGTTCGCTTCTCAAGACTGAGTCGAGCGATCGATTTGTGGCATGTCGCTGCTTTATCAGTCCTCGGATTGTTTGCTGATCAGCTTTCAAGTTCATTGCCAGCTCATTTTGTGCTGGTGCTACTGACCATCACCGGCATCGCAGCCACGATGAGGTGGTTTGATCCAGAGTCAAAACCGTTGACCGCATGGTCGCTCAGACTACTGATCTGGTTCGCCGTGGTGGGCCAAGCCTGGACCCTGGCGCGAGTACACATTTCAACCGGCCAATTCGAACCTGTGTGGACGTTCTTGATCGTTTGCAATTCAATCTGGATCGTGTACGGCGAACTGCGACTCCGACGCGATACGGGTCAATCGAGCCATCAGCGACTGCCGGAGCTGATGCTGCTGACCTTGTTGATGGTAGCGCTCGAAGTCCTGTTGCGTGTTGACGCCTTACCAACAGCGGATACACCGCTATTGGCGGTTCGATTGGGATTGTTGTGGCTCTGCGTGATCGCGGTTTGGTTGCGATCTTACACTTGGCAGCAACTGTTTGTCCCCATCAGTGCTGCGGTCGCGCTGACGGCGGTTTTGGCGTTCAGCATCGGCAAGGTCGCGACGCTGGAGCGATCCACGATGTTCGTTTCATCGGTGCTGACGGCTGCTTTCGTATCCGCCTTGTTGGCTTTCTACTTTCCTGTTGTCGCTCAGGTGCAACGCTTCGTGGCGACGAAACTGGGAAACCAACCTTCGGGAACCATCGGAGCGCACGGCATCGCGGTACTCAGTCCGCTGGCGTTGTCAGCGATCCTGGCCGCCATCACCGCAGTCGGATTGATGGCATCCGACAAATCAACGTCGTTGGTCATTGTGACGATTGCCGGCGTCGCGATGAGTGCCATAGGAATCAGCGAGATTTCGGAACGGCTCAACAAAACGTCGTTACAGCGAGCGGCAATCGCGTTTGGCTTGTTGGCGATTTACTTGTGGGCCAGCATACCAGCGACCGAGCAACCCTATCCCGTATTATGCGGAACGATGCGCTGGTTAGTGGCCTCGGTATGGTTGATTCCAATCCTGTTGTGGGGCATTCCGAGAACATTCGGTAGCGTCTGGGCAACTCGTTGGCGCGGAACCATGCGTTTAGCGGCGGGCTTCACAGCAGCAGTTGGGCTCGGCTCACTGATCGCGATGTTGTTGGAGGAAATGACATTGCGAACGTCGTCCGGTATTGCCGGCCTGCCCATGGCGCTGGTCATCGGCGTCGCGGTGACCATCGGCTTATTGAGTTTGTTGGTTGCCGTCCTGGCCCTCGCATCGGGACCGTCATTAAACCTTGGGCCACGCTGGGCGAACGCGACCGCGATCCTGCATTTGGAGCCTGTTCATCGTCGAGCGCTGATCGTGGCCGCCCAGATACTCGGTGGTGTGACTTGGTTGCATGTGTTTCTATGCAACCCTGAGTTTGGACTGGTTGGTTTACGCGCTCATTGGCCGTACTTGGTGTTGGGATTGTCGTTTTTGAGCGTTGGTTTGGTCGAGTGGACGCGGCGGCGGCGTGACGATGTCATTGCAGGGACATTACAACAAACCAGCCTCTACCTGCCGTTGATTTCGGTGGTCGGCATTTTGCTCAGCGGCACTTGGTCGAAGCCGATGTTGAGTGCAATGAGCGCGTTTTCGTCACTCTCGTTCTTACTGATGCTGGCAACCGGCTATTACCTGTTGCTCAGTAAGTTGTGGAGTGGTTGGTTGCCGCGAGTGTTAATGGTGGTGATTGCCAATTCAACCGTCTGGTCGGTGTTAGCTGCTCAACCAGGTTGGGGTTTGTTAAGTCATCCTCAACTTTGGCTGATTCCACCAGCGGCCTGTGTGCTGTTGCTCGCTCAGCGTTATCGCGACCAACTCGACAGCAAATTGGCTGCTGCGATTCGTTACGGTGCCACGCTGACGATCTACATCAGCAGCACGGCGGATATGTTGATTCAACAGATCGGCACGACGCTGTGGGGACCGATCATTTTGATCTTGTTGGCATTGGCGGGCATCGCCGCCGGGGCGTTGCTGCAGATCCGACCGTTCTTGTATCTGGGCAGTTTATTCGTGTTGATCGCATTGCTAAGTATGGTCTGGCACGCGGCACGTTCAATCGATCAAGTTTGGCCCTGGTGGGCGTTTGGTATTACCATGGGCATTGGCTTACTAGCGGGTTTAATGTCGATCGAAAAGAACAAAGGCAAGCTGAAGGCGCTGTCGGCACGATTATCCGCGTGGGATTGAGCGGACGGGCGCTAGCCCGGTCCTCAGGCTCGCCCAAACGTCTGGCGGTAGTTTACCTTATAGTGATTGCCGGAACGGCGTCGCTAAGGCTAATTGTTCCGGCCTACTTACCTCGCGGCTAACTGCCAAGCCTGGACGAACAATGAGCACCAACGGTTCATCGGGTAACGAGAACTCTGAGTTCAGTGTCAACGATGATCTACAGAAGCGATCGGCGGGTGAACAAGTCAATGCGTCTGAGCTGCCGACTTTTGATTCGACCGCGCCGGAATCCACGATTTCGCCCGCTCGAGCAACGATCAAAAGCAAGCCACGCTATTTCGGCGACTATGAATTGTTGGCAGAAATCGTTCGCGGCGGCATGGGCGTCGTTTACCAAGCTCGACACATCCGATTGAACCGCATCGTGGCGTTGAAAATGATCATCGCAGGCGAATTAGCCAGCGACACGGCTGTGCAACGTTTTCAATGCGAAGCTCAAGCGGCGGCCCGCCTCGATCATCCCGGCATCGTACCAATCCATGAGATCGGCGAACTGCACGGCCAACATTTTTACGCGATGGCATTTGTCGATGGACAAAGCCTTGGCGACATCGTCCGGTCGGGCAGTTTGCACCGTCGACGAGCCGCCCGACTTGTCCAGCAAGTTGCCGAAACCGTTGCCTAGGCGCACGATCACAACATCGTGCATCGCGACCTCAAACCGGCCAATATCCTAGTCGACCAAGCGCTGGTTCCGCGGGTAACCGACTTTGGTTTGGCTAAAAGAATGGAGCTAGGCAGCGATCTGACCCGCACCGGACAAATCCTTGACACTCCTGGTTACATGGCACCGGAACAAGCCGCCGGCGAATGCCGCGAGGTTGGACCCGCGGCTGACATCTACGCGTTGGGGGCAATCTTGTATTGCTGTCTCATCGGGCGACCGCGTTTTCAAGCTGCCAACGTGATAGACACATTGGTCCAGGTATTGGAAAGCGAACCGACGATGCCTCGAAAGCTCAACGCGACCATCCCGCGTCCATTGGAACGGATCTGCTTGCGCTGTTTAGAACGCAGTCCCACCGACCGCTATCCGTCTGCCAAGGAGCTTGCCGCTGACCTAGATCGATTCTTGCAAGATCAACCAGTACTCGCACAGCCGCTCGCTTGGATCGAACGGCTTAGCCGATTCAGCAGAAAGTCACCGGCACTGGTCTCGCATTTGATTTCCCTTGCCTTGATGCTATTGATTGCGCAAGTTCAGTATTTCAGCCGATCGTCGGAAACCCTCGAATACCATTTGCAAATCAGCGGGTTACTGACAACTTGGGCGCTCGCCAGTTTGGGGTTTGATCAATTGGAAGACCACAAACGACTGGGGCCGCTTGTTAATCCGAGTTGGCTTTGTCTGGACGTGATCATGTTGTCGTGTTTGCTTGGACTACTGTCGACACCTGAAACTCCGCCTGGGCCACTATTGATCGGCTACCCGATGTTGATTGTTGGTGGAGGTATGTTTTTTCGAGTCCGCCTAGTGTGGCTGGTAACGATCGCAGCGATGCTTTCTTACGTGGCACTGATTATCGCTCGTCAGTACTTGCTCGAACCGTTACATTATCACGTAAGTTTCTTACTCATCTTGTCGGCCATTGGCGTTTGCGTCGCGCATCAAGTGCGTCGCGTACGAGTTCTGGGCGAATATTTTGAAGCCCGCCGTTAATAGTGCCTTGCCTACTTCCAGGGGGCAAATAATCATTTGATTGTAGCCCCTGATGCCGATCCCCAGATCACGGCCAAGAATGTGGTCTCGTCCGCCATCGGTTGCGATGGACAACGCTGCATGGCGGCCAGTGTCTTGATCGCGGTCGGCGATTGTGACCATGCGTTGGATGCGATTGAGTCCGAAATGCGGTTGCAACAGCCAGGTTGCGAGGTCGGCGCGATCACCAGCACCAAAGCGAAGCAGTGAATCGAAGGCTACATTGACCGCGCAGCCAGTCGCGGAGCGAAGGTACGACTGGATGGACGTGGGGTGAAGGTTGCTGGCAAAGAATCAGGCAACTACGTCGGTTCGACATTGATCGACGGCATCAGTGATGCGGACGAGTGCGCGAATGACGAAATCTTCGGCCCGGTGTTGAGTGTGCTGCGGGTGGGGACATTGGACGAGGCGATCGCGATTGAGAATGGCAATCCGTATGGCAATGCCGCTTGCATCTACACGACCAGCGGGGCGACGGCGGGGTATTTTGAGATGAAAGCCGAAGCCCGCATGATCGGAATCAACATCGGTGTCCCCGTACCGCGCGATCCCTTTGGGTTTGGCGGTTGGAACGCTTCAAAATTTGGCGCAGGGGACATTACCGGGCCAGACGTGATCAACTTCTGGACAAAGATCAAAAAGGGCACCGAGAAATGGACAGCGAAGTCGAGCAATTTTGTTTGAGCTGTGCATTTGATTTCTTGCTGAAGAGATTAGAAATTACACCACAGGCACTCGGTTTTCTTTTCCTTGACCTTGCCCGATGCGGCTTTGTTGTCGATCTGAAACTCGTGCCGGCTCCAACTGTGTTGGCGTTCCCACTTTGTGTATAGGTCACTTGGATATCCGCTCAACATGAACTTGCCTTCAATCGCTGATAGCGTATCGAGCAGTTTCATGTGTTCGTCTGCGGTCATCTCAAAAGCATACTCGCCGGTCGTAGCGCGTGTTTCGTGGACATAGGGCGGATCGCAGTAAAACAGCGTTTTGTCACCATCTTGTTTGCGAATGACGTCAATGGCATTTTGATTGAGGATGACAACGCCTCGCAATCGCTGATGCACGTCTGGCAATCCTTGGACCACATTGAGCCAAGCAGAAGCCTGTTCGTTGATCCTGCTGCGGGTGCGATTTCTCGACAACGTCGCAAAATCTCTCATTAATCCCTGTCGGGACTGTCGCGCCAGGATAAAGAACTGGACCGCGCGCTCGACCGGTGATAATTCGCGATTCTGATCTTGGGTCCGCGATAGTTCCAGCGCCCGGTCGAACTCCGCTTCGCTTAACGGTGTCATCTCAATGCGTTGCCGGAAATGTTCAAAATGCTCCGCGTCTTGCAGCACCCGCCAGAAATTGATCAACTCACCGTGCAGGTCGTTGACGACTTCACTGCTGCCTTGCACGGCAGCGGGTAGTTTCTGATTGCCGACGGCCATCCAGTCGCGTTTCGTATTGCGTGCCAAAAGAATGCCCCCACCGCCAAAAAAGGGCTCGACATAATGCAGGTGCGGTGGCATCAAACCGACGATCCAGTTTCTCAGATAGTACTTACCCCCATGCCATTTGAGCGGCTGAGTCAACATTGCCATTAGTTACTTTTGTCCGCGAAGGTATCGAATATCAAAAGGTTCAGAGTATACAGATCAATCGCACTAAGGGGACTGCAACGCCTTCAGCAATCGCAAGAGCACCTCGGTGATTCGCTCCGATGCGTCGAGTTGGACTTTGTTTGTTCCCATCCAAGTTTCGTAACCACCGAGTTCATGCTGGGCGGGCGTGGGCAGATAGCCGTAACTACCTCCGGCAAGCTCAATGGTGAACGTGTCTGAAAACGGGCTGGCTTTCTTGAGATGAAGTCCTGTTTCAGTGAACACTTCAAACGGGATCGCTGAAATGCCGAGATCGCCGATTCGAATCGCTTGCAGCAATATCGTTGTCGTGTCCGGTCCCTCGGCGAGCGTCTGTACTCGCCGCGCGTATTCCAGTTCGTGACGATGTAGCTCTTTTGCTGACTTGGACTTCGACGCTTCAAAGTACGCTCGCATCGCATCGTCGGGTTTACGAGTACGCAGCGTCAATTCCTCCGACTTTGCACCCAAGCGAACCCAGTTGTGATACTCAATCTTGGAAACGGCCTCCGCGACTCGGGACGCGATCAATTCAGACACTTCGTCGATCCGCTCGTAAGGTTCATGCTTCGAACCCTTCTCTGCAAACCGTATGTTGTTCACGTCGCCGCTTGTACCGTTAC
Source organism: Pirellulaceae bacterium (assembly GCA_041753075.1). Classification (GTDB taxonomy): domain Bacteria; phylum Planctomycetota; class Planctomycetia; order Pirellulales; family Pirellulaceae; genus UBA6163. The sequence continues at coordinate 12,398 of JBGSVE010000142.1, read as the reverse complement.
TGAGAATGCCAACGAACGATTCATCGCCGCCGACTTTCCTACCAATCTTCTCAGAAAACGCGCCGAAGTAGTCGGCTGAGATGTGGCCTTGAGGAACACCGCCGACATAGTGCAGAGAGTAATTGGCGAGCAGACAAATCGGTTTTCCGTCGCGCGATTGGACGCTGATGAATGAGACTTCGGGATCAATCGGGCCAGCCGGTCGAACCAGCGCCGAGCTTCCGGCGGGCGGATTCATCCGAACGCGATCGACGCCGCCAAACGGGTTGGCAAGCAGCGAATCGTCACTCACGTACCAGCGTCGATTATGAACTTCGCTGGCCTCGTCGACGCTGCCCCAACCGATCTGAGCTGGCTGTAAATTATCAACGGCCAAATTGACCGCGTCGGCAATTCGCTGTGCGACGAGGTTTTGATAACTGTCCAAGACAACTTCGCCTTCGACCGTTCGCGAGTTGCGTGCAGACACGGCCGAGTGAGTGTGAGTTGCAGCCATCAGTACGTTCGCTGGATCGATGTTCTGAGCGCCTGCAATCAACCGGCGAGCTAAATTGAACACCTCGCTCGGGATGCCGACGTTGTCACAAATCGCAAACGCGATCTTGGTATCTCCATCGCTGAGGACTAGGCAGCGAACATGTAGTTTGTCATGGATGAAAGTCGCGGGCGGTGAGTCCCAATTGCCAACGATCGGCAAACCCAGCGGCGGTGTGATGTCGGCCACCGCAGCTCCAGCAAGAAACTCGGATGAGTCTTTTGCTGATGTCGGAATCTGCAATGCAAATTGCAAAGCGACTAGAAAACATAGATTAGTGAACATTCGAATCATTGCATCAGCTCCCAACCTGCGCGGTACTCACCTAGAACCATTTCGTTTGCCTGATCGTTGCCTCGGACACTCATTGTCGCAGCGTCCCATTGGATCGGCATTTTGGCGCGGAGTGCCAGCACTCCCAATAACGTGATCTCGGTCAACTTCGCACCATAACTGAACTCACTGCTCGCCGCCGGGCCGCCTTTGATCGCATCAATCCAATCGCGATGGTGTCCTTTCGATCGCGCGATCGTTGGCTCGGGCATCGTGACCGATTCCGCCAACTCAAGAGGATAGATGTCGGGCTTGCCGCCAGCACCACCGCACACGAGCACACCCTTCTCGCCGACAAACAACACGCCGCGCGGTGGCAACTGCTTTCCATCCGGCAACGCATTGGGACGCGATGGCATCAGCCCACCAGAATACCAGGTGATTCGCACGGGAGAACGCCCCGCTTCTCTCGCAAAGTCAAAGTAGCCGATTTCGCCAAAGGGAATCATTGCCGGATCACTGCCCCCGGCGGGGCGCATTTCGATCGTGTGCGGCAGGCCGAGTTCCAGTCCCCAAACGGCAGAGTCGAGATCGTGGCAGCCGAAATCGCCCATCGCACCACAGCCGAATTTCCAGAAGTCTCGCCAAGCGACCGGCGCGTATGCGGAGTGATAGGGGATCGGCGTTCGCGGGCCACACCACAAGTCCCAATTCAAACCGGCCGGAATCGGTTGCGGCTCGATCGGAGCTTCTTTCAGTGTGGGGTTCCAACGCGTCGCCGGAACCCAGGCATGAACCGCGTTGATCTCGCCGATCGCATGGCTGCGAACGAGTTCACAGGTCAAACGAATGTCGTCCGTCGAATGGCCTTGGTTGCCCATCTGGGTCGCCAGTCCCGATTCCTTTGCCACCCGAGCGACCAAGCGTGCTTCGGCAATGTTATGAGTGAGTGGTTTTTCGCAATAGACATGCTTTCCAGCTCTCAAGGCCGCCAGCGACACACTGGCGTGCAAGTGATCGGGAGTCGCACAGAGCACGGCATCAAACTCACTCGCCTGTTCAGCGATCATCTCGCGATAGTCGACGAACTGTTTACATTTGAACTTCGCGTCTTTCGCTTGAAAATGCTTTTCCACGGCTTCACTGACGGGTAAACGCCCGGCGACGCCGCGATAGTAGAACCCGCTGAGATCCCACTGCTCCGCAGGATCAGCGATCGCGACGACTCGCACGTCATCCAGTTTCAGCAGTTCCTTGGTGTTCTGAAAACCACGACCACCGACGCCGACGACGGCCACATTCACGCGGTCACTCGGAGCCACGTGTCCCGGGCCACCGAGTACATGACGGGGGACGATCGTCGCCGCTGCTACGAGCGATGATGTCTTCAAAAATTGACGGCGTGATGAATTCGGTTTTGGCATCAACGTTTCCTCCCAGCGGTAGCCGACTGCGGTAAATGACTTCGTAATGACTGGCGGAGCTCGGCGTACTTCGCATCGTCGACGAGATTGTTGAATTCATGCGGATCGATTTGATGATCGTAGAGTTCTTCGCTGCCGTCTTGGTAATGAATCAATCGATGGTGTTCGTCACCGATGCTGTAGTTGCCGAAATCAAAGGTCGTGATGACGGGTGGACGCGGAGTCGTAGGTTCTTTCAGTGATGGGACGAGACTGTCGCCGTCCACGTCACTGGCGGGCGGCAGCCCACAAAGCTGAAGAAGCGTCGGATAGACGTCGATCAAGCCAACTGGTTGCGTACACCGAACATTGGTTTGGTAGGAATCTCGTTGCTCTCGCGAAGGCACAATCACAAGCGGAACACTCGTGCTGCGTTGCCAACCGGTCCACTTGCCCCAGTGCTGCTTTTCGCCGAGATGCCAACCGTGATCGCTGAACAGAATCACCACAGTGTTCTCGCCATAAGGTCCGCTGTCGAGTTCATCGAGTAGTCGCCCAATTTGCGCGTCAACGAACGAGACACAGGCGAGATAGGCGGCGATCGCAGCTTTCCATTGGTCATGGGATTGGACGATCGCGTGCGATCCCGCCGTGACGGGATCGATTGCCCACTTCCGCCCCGTCTCGCTCAAATCGTCCAAGTCGTTTTCAAGAATTTCCGGCAGTTGAGTGGTTTCCTCAAGTCCACTCTGAAAGTACTTTGTCGGTGCAAAGAGCGGGATATGCGGACGATAGTATCCGACCGCTAAAAAGAATGGCTGTGGCGAAGGATGTCGCAATTGGTCGATGGCCCAGGTCGTGATGCGAGCGTCACCCATCTGCTCATCATCCACATCGATTGGCCCCCAATCGAAAGACTCTCCGCTTTGTTTTTCCAGGTTGCGTTCGCTAGGCATGCCGTTAAGCGGCAACAGAAACTCGCGATCCCCAATGCGAGCGATGTAGCTTGGTTTGGTCGCACGGTCGGCCAACGTTTTCGCCGGGTAGTCGACCGCGCGAGCATTTGCGAACGGACTCCATCGTTGCTCGGTACCGTTGTAAGTTTGAAAGATTTCCTTGCCACCGTTGTGCAGGATTTTTCCAGTGCCGAGAGTCCGGTAGCCGGCGCGAGCGAAACGCTGTGTCAGCATCACCGTGTCGGGCCGCAGTTTCGCAATGTTGTCGTCGTTGTCGTACACGCCAGTCTGAAACGGTTGCTTGCCGCTGAAGATCGCCGCTCGCGACGGACAACACAGCGGAGCAGCACAATGCGCATTGGCAAAGACCATGCCGCGCTGTGCCAAGCGGTCCATATTCGGCGTCTTGGCTTGCGGATGCCCGTTCAAGAAACCGACCCAATCGTTCAAGTCATCGATCGCGATTAGCAGGAGATTGGTTTGCTCAACATCTGCGGCAAAAACATGCTGTTGGCTCTGTAGCGTCAACACAAGCAGCAAAGCAAGTAAGAGTGTTTTCAGCGCTTCAATCATGATTTTGTTGCTTTTCGAGTTATCAAGTAGTACGTCTTGGCAATCCCATGAAAAACTCACGTCGTGTGTTTTTCGTTAAGTTGCTCAATGCTAACACAACGGATCGACGCGACTTTCTATGGCAAAAGCCTAGCTAGTCCGTCACCGTAATCGAACCAAAATCAGTCCAACAATGTCGATTGGGTGCCCACGTCTCGTCACTGCCACCGTGAAACGACTGGAACAACACGCTATCGATGCCGAAATCTCCTTCACTTCGCCACTGGATATCGTTGCGATCAACGACCAACTTCGGATCGGAAGGTTTCGATGTGATGTAAATCCTTAAGACACCATTGTGTTCACCAGGGTGATTCATGCCCACGACCATCGTCACCAAAACATCGGTTTCTGTGGGGAATCGAAACGAATCAGGGAATCCGAAACTGTCACCGTACTTGCCTTTTTGATTCATGTGGTAGACGTAGGCTTCACCACGACCATCTTTACGCCACATCAACCGGCAGGAGAAGCCGTTTTTCCCGTTTGCAGGTCTGCCGCCTGTGACGCTTTCGGGACCACCCGAGAGACCCGGCAATTTGCCGCCTTTCTTCCAATCGAACGCATCGCTGAAACGCACAACGTATTGCAACGTGGCCGAGTCGCGTCGCTCAATCGGAAACCGCCAGCCGAAACCGCCATTCTCTGGGCCGATCCCTCCCAGAGCGTAGTCGACTCGAAAGCGTTTCGTATTATTGCGGCTGACAATGGAAAGACGCCCTGCTCTTATACCGTCCTCGTACTCGCAATGTGGCCAATCAACCAGCCAATCGGAGATTGTGTACGTCCCAGGCTCACCGTGCGGCGCGATCGTCAGCGTCTGGGCGGCAGCTAAGACGCTCATCGCGGAAACGCAAACAAGACAACGGATGATCGAAAGCATGGATATTGGCTGCCTATAAGTTCCTTGGTGCAATTCTTTCAACGAAATTAGCCGACGGGCGTTAGCTCCGGTTCTCGAAACGCTTTGCGTTTCCCGCGTGAACCGAGGCTAACGCCCTTCGGCTGACAAAAACAATCAATCATAAAACTTGTGCGGCAGTACTTAAGTGAATGGGTTGCATCATACAGGCAGTTTCCAAGGCGAATGGTACTCGTAGTGAAGCAGTTGGTTGGCATCGTCATCGCCGATAAACTTTTCGCTCGCGGCATCCCACTGCAAACGTCGACCGAGTTGCAATGAAATGTTTGCGAGGTGGCAAAACGTTGTGCTGCGATGGCCGATCTCAACATCGGCGTGCGGTTGCGAACGCGATTCCATGCAATCGAGAAAGTTCCTCGCGTGGAGCGTCGTCAACTGATGATTGTTGTTGCTTCCCAGAACCTTCTCGGGTTTGGCCATTTCAACTTTCCCGGCGAACTGTCCTCGTTGCTCAGGCAAGATTTCGTAACCTTTCTCGGACAGGTAAGCGGTCCCGAGGGTGCCGCGCAATTCGATGTCGCCGGTGGGCAACATTGGGTTGCCGCTGGTTTCGTACATGCCGAACACGGCGAGGCGACCGGATGGAAATTGAAACGTCACTTCCATCGTATCGGGGATCGTGCGGTCATCGTCGACTGCGAATCGACCACCCATTGCCGAAATAATGCTGGGTGCTGCATCGCCCGTACACCAGCGAATTGCGTCGAGGTAATGAACGCCCCAGTTTCCCATTTGCGAACTGTAGTCTTGCCACCAACGAAACTTGTAGGGCGCGATGTTGTCTTGGTACGGTTGTGGGCCGCGCCGGCCGAGCCACATCTCCCAGTCGAGATGCTCGGGCGGCGCCGTGGTGGGGCGTTTGCCGATGCCTGACGAAGCCATGTTGCTGGTTCGGTAAGCTCGTGACATGCAGACTTTGCCGAGCAGACCGCCGTGTACCCGTTCCGCCAACTCCGCATACTGCGGACTGCTGCGGCGATGCGTGCCGACTTGCACGACGCGATTGTATTTACGCGCCGCTTTGACCATTTCTCGGCCTTCGTGAATGGTCACTGACAGTGGCTTTTCGACGTAAACATCTTTACCTGCCGCACATGCCGATATGCACTGAATCGCGTGCCAGTGATCAGGAGAAGCGATTACGACCGCGTCGAGATCATCGCGGTCGATCAGTTCGCGGAAGTCACCGGTTTGAAAAGTTTTTGCATCGACTTTCGCGGCCGCTTTGGCAAGCGCAAGCGAATCGACATCGCAAAGCGCAACGGTTTCGCAGTCGTCATGCTCGCCGAAGGCGTCCATCAACTGACTGCCGCGATTAGCAACACCGATGAATCCAAGACGAAAACGGTTGTTCCTACCGGCCGCACGAACGCTTGACAGTGCCGTGGAAGCTGAGAGCGCGAAGGTCGCGGCAGCGGTACGTTTCTGAAATTGCCGGCGTGAAATGTTCGGAATCGTCGATATTCGTGTCCACCTAAAGGCGATCTGAAGCCATTGGCGAGATTCTGCTGGCCAGTCGTGGCCAGATTGCCGCCCGACGGGTAGGATTTTTTCCTCAATTGTTCGTATTCCCCACGCCTTGATCGCGCCATGCCAATTCTTCACGCCTTTGACGCGATCGCGACGCCGCCCACCGACTTTCCGGCGGTGACGGTTGTGGCGGGCAATGACGCGGGACTGAGAAGCTGGGTGATCGGGATTTTGACCGGCGATGCGGACGTTACGAACATTGATGGTGAGACGGCCCGCTGGAACGATCTGCGCGACGATTTGGAAACCGCCTCGCTGTTTTCGTGCGGAGAAAAACGAACTGTTTTGGTTCGTAGTGGCGACAAATTGGTCAAAGATGCACGCAGTGAACTGGAGCAATTCGCCGCCGCACCGAGTGACGCCAGCCGACTGGTCCTCGAAGTCGATTCGTTGCCCAGCAACACGCGGCTGTTCAAGGTCGTGGCGCAGGATCATTTGGTGATCCAGTGTGCCGTGCCACAGATCTCCGCAGGCCGCGCCACGCGTCCGGATATTGCTAAGCTGCGAGCGTTCATCACGGGCGTGTTGGTTCCGCGTCACCAGGCAAAAATGACCGGCGGCGCAGCCGACACGCTCGTCGAATTGATTGGCGACAACATTGCGATGCTCGATACCGAAGTCGCCAAACTTGCCGTTCACTTGGCTATCGGAGCGACGATCAACGAGGCGCTGGTCCGTGATGTCGTCGCGGGATGGCGTGGCAAAACAATTTGGGACACCACCGATGCGGCGCTGGCGGGTAACGCCGCCGAGGCGCTGCGCCACTTGGACAAATTGATCGGCGGCGGTGAACGCGCGCTGGCGCTGTTGCCACAACTTGCTTGGTCAGTCCGGCGATTGGGAATGGGCATTGCGATGGTCGAGGAGAAGGAAGCCAACGGCGCTCGGTGTTCGCCTCGCGATGGACTCACCGCCAGCGGATTCAAGGGCCGTCCCCAAGATCTTGGCAACGCTGAGTCACAAATGAAACAACTAGGACGCAAACGAGTCCAGCAGCTTTTGCCCTGGTTGCTCGAAGCGGATCTCAAGCTCAAAGGCAGCCACAGCGCCGAAGACCGCGAACGCTGGGTGCTGGAGAATTTGGTGTTCAAGCTGGCCGCGAAAAATCCCGCAGCTCAACGTTAAGTCCCTTCGCGATCGTGGGCAGGGCTTGGTCGACGATCCCTTTCGCCGCGGCTTGGTCGATCGTTAAATCACCGTCGATCGGGCAAGATTTCAACAGTATCACGCGCCGCGCGTCGAGCCGGTGAGCCAACAGCACGGCGATCGAGTCCGAGGTGGTGGTCCAGTCCTGGACAAGGGAGTCGCCATCGCGCTGCGAATAAAAGGCATCGATGGCGATGATGAACCAGCCCGCCGCCGCCCGCGATCGATGGTGGTTGAATTCATCGTTCGTTGTGATCGCAGTTGCCTGCGGGAACCAATCGCGCGTCAAATCGCATGTCGTACGAAGCGTGCGAATGCACAGCCAGTGCATCATGGCCGCATCGAAATGATGGATCTGGTCAAGCTGGCGCAGCGAATCGATCACCTTGCCGCCACCGACGAGCAGATTGATTTGGCAATCGACAAACTCGGTTTGCATCATGTCGCCCAATCGGCGGGACAGCGTCGGGTCGGTCAATAGACTGCCGCCGACCTTAAGAACGACGCGATTTATCATGCAATTTTGCCCTTCGATTTGCGGATCGTATCGATTGTAGGCATAATACGAACCCCTCATGGCCGGGTTCGACGCCTTCCCTCATCCCACCCTTTCGTTGCGGTTTGCACCACGATTTCCTCGCTAGGTTTATCTCCATGACCACCAAGACTCGCAGCCGTCGGTCCGTTCTGAAATCGGGAAAATTGTCGTTCCAACGGCTTGAGAAACGAGAAATGCTGGCGGCTCAGATCAGCGAGTTGCTGGTTGATCCCTTTCTCACGCAGCCAGATGTCGGCCAATACGTTGAAATTCGCGGTGAAGCCAACGAGCAATTTGCGAACGGTACGTACTTCGTCGCCGTCAGTGACCGCGGAATCGGTACGGTGAACCCCGGAGTCGTTCATGCGATTTTTGATCTGTCAGGTCAAACGGTTGGCAGCAACGGATTTCTCGTAATTCTGCCCCAAGCCAGTCCGTTTCAAATCAACCTTGGTGCCAACCTGACTGGTCTAGCGCCGACGGTGCTGCAATCCAATCTGCCGGGCTTTGGTGGGCTGCCTGGCGGCATTTACCAAGATGTCAACGCATCCTTTGATTACCTCGATCCAGTGCTGGGCTCGACTAGCTACTTCTTGATTCAATCCGACGTCGCGCCGGCGTTGTTCGATGACATCGACGCAAACGACAATGGCGTGATCGAAGACGACTCGCTTTTCCAGGCGTGGAATGTCCTTGATTCGGTCAGTTTGCATCACGGCGTGTTCAGCGGTGATGTGGCGTATGGGCAAATTGTGTTGGTCGAACAATTGTCAATAGGTTTTAACGCTGTCCTCGGCCAACCGGGCGCGGAAATCATCAACGGCCCCGGGCATGGGTACGCCGCCCGCGTTGGTAATTCAACGGGCCACTCCGCAAATGATTGGGTATTTGGGACGGTTCGAGATTTCGGGACGGCACCGGCCACGGATTTTCGCTTCGAAGATGGGATCTTTGGCATTCCCGTGCCACCGGCATTCCAAGGACGACGGCTCGACCATCTTGGCGACTCGAATTTCGCCGGTGGCATTCGCGGTCGCGTTGCCGATGAGGCCGTTGATCCCAATGGGAATTTGATCTCACAACCGCTGCCGGGTATCAGTTTCTTGGCGGACACCAATTCCAATGGGATACAAGACACGCTTATCAATCGCATTGATCCGGATCTGTTTACGGTCGGCACCGAGTTAACTAACGCCTTTCCCGGAGTCACGTTGACAACGGTGATCGATGACCAAAACGGGCCCAGTGGGTTCAAGATTTCTCCCGTCGAAAAGTTTTTTGGTAGCCCGTTTCGTGACAACGTGTTGAGCCACAGCGGCGTCGGATTTTTTAATTCGTTTCGGCGATTGCGACTCGATTTCTATGAACCGGTCAGCGCCGTGTCCGTTGACTTTCTTGGTGCCCAGTCGGCATTCAGCTCGACTTATGGATTCTTGGAAGCCTTCGATGCATCCGGCCAATCGCTTGGCGCGATGCGAACGCGGGCATTGTTCGGTGCATCGTCGCAGCGAATACGAATCGGTTTTGAGTCAAATCAAATTGCTTATGCGGTCGCTTACGGTGACGACACGTTCTTGAATTCGTCGCCGTTTGGTCGCATCGAACGAGCGTCGTTTGAGCAGCAAGAGTTCATTGCCACCACCGATGAGAACGGCGAGTTCGCGTTCCCGCAGCTAGTACCGGACATCTACGAAGTGGTCCCGCTGGACGCCTCGCTGGTTGCACTTGCGGACGACTTGGCGACCAATACCGTGGTGATTGATCGCTATGAAAACTTTGTGTTTGATTATCAAGTTCGTGTGAACTCGGCTCCCGAATTGGAACCGCAAACGATCACCATAGCGGAATCGATCGAATCGGAGACCCCCTTTGCCACGATCGTTGCGAGTGATGTAGACGCCGGCCAATTGCTGCGTTTTTCGATCGAGAATTCGCAATCGATTTTCATGATCGACCCATTGGGCGGGGAGCTGTCGCTGCGAGCCGGCGAGACCATCGATTTTGAGTCACAACAATCGTTGCAAGTCGTAGTCACGGTAACGGATTCCCGCGGTGCCGCGACGGATCTTCCGTACGTGATTGATGTCTCTGATGTGAACGAACCACCTATCGTCTCGGTCGGAAGCTTTGCCGTCTCCGAAGAAGCGGATATCGGTTCAGCGATTGGTCGCGTTGATGCGTTCGATCCCGAGCTGCCGACCAGTCCGCTGACGTTCGCGATTGTCGGTGGGACTGGAGCCGCAGCATTTTCAATCGATGAACTGGCCGGCATTCTCCGCGTGGTTGATCGCGATTTGCTCGACTTCGAGGTGGCCGGCGAATTGACGCTGTTGATTGCCGTATCGGATTCAAGCGATCCTCCGGTTGTGACTCAGGTCGAAGCGACGGTGGTGATCAGTGACGCGAATGATACGCCGACAATTCCGCCCCAGTCGTTCCTGGTGAACGAAGACGCCGGTGTGGGAAGCGTCGTGGGCGTGTTGGTCGTCGTTGATCCCGATGTGGGTCAAACGCAATCGCTGCGAATCCTCGAGGGAGCGACTGATTTGTTCAGCATTGAAAGTCCCAGCGGACGGATCATTTTACTCGGCCCGCTAAATTTCGAGCTGCGAACGAGCTATGAGCTGGTTGTGCAAGCCTTCGACGACGGCAATCCGACACGCGGGACCAGCGAAACGATCGTGATCAATGTTGGGGATGTTGATGAGCCAGCATCGCTTGCAGTCGATCGCTTCACCGTGCTCGAAGACACCGCGCCCGGAACGGTCATCGGCTCCCTTGTCGCCACCGACCCCGAATCCGCGATCGGATTTTCGTATTCATCAGGTGACGAGTCCAATCCCGCGAGTTTGTTTGATGGCTTGGTGACCGTTGATTCGGCGACGGGCCGATTGACGATTGCCGCCGGTGTTTCCCTTAACGTTGACGGTGTTTCGAATCAGCTCACCGATGAGCTGTTTATCGTCGACGCCCAGCAGAGCGTTAGCGTGTTGACGATTACGTTGACGATTACCAACGTCAACGAAGCACCGACGATCTTGACCAATCAAATCGCCTACCCGCAAGGTCTGCCAGCCGGCCGCGCGTTTGCGGTGATCGAGGTGGCCGATCCCGAGGGCGATGAAGTCAATATCGAGGTATCGGGTACTGGGGCCGAATTGTTCAGCGTTGACGCTGGCGGTTTAATTTCACTGCGGGCCACGGCGGTGATTGATTTTGACGCAACCCCTCAGATCGATGTGACGATTGTTGCAACGGATCCCGCTGGATTGGCAACCACCAGAACGATCAGCGTTGTCGAAGGTCCATTGCCACGTTTTGGCGAACCGCTGTTTGATCGAACAGTGACAACTGGCACCGCCGTCACGATCGCGTTGCCGCCTGCATTCCTTGCCCAGTCGGTTCGGTCGGTGTCGTTGGCTACAGCCGACGGCACACTACCGGCCGGTTTGCGTTTTGATGCAGTGATCGGACGACTGACCGGCACGCCGTTGCCGCGATCAAGCGGTGTATTTGAAATTCTCGTAAACGTGCTCCAGCAGGACGGTGTTGCCGAAGTTGAAAAGCAGGAAGTCTTCACGTTGACCATTGACCAATCAACACAGCCATTGGTCAATCAAACTAATCCGCTGGACGTCGATGTTGACGGTGATGTTGATCTCAGTGACGTCTTGAAGATCCTTAATTTCGTCGGTCGAACCGGTGGCGGCGACGCGTTTGATTTGCTCGACACCGCCGACCTTTTCTATGACGCGAATCGCAACAATTCGGTCAACACGAGAGACGCATTGACGATCATCAATTTCATTGCGCGGCGCAGTCGCGCCGGGCAAGGCGAAGGCGAGACGAACGCATCTTACTCCGCCGATCAACGCAAGCGCGAGCGTCAAGACCAAGCGATCGACGAGTTGGCCAGCGAAGCGGTCCTGTTCTAGCCAAGGATCGAGCGGTAATTCACTGAATGTAAAATCGTCGATCTGTTCGGTATCTACCGCGAGGGACGTCAATTTAATTAGTGGGATAGGCTTCTAGCCTGTCGAGTCGCAATTGACACTCTGGAAGCCTATCCCACTTCACCAAATGCTGCAGTAATTAAATCGACGTCCCAAGCGGCCAAAGAATTAAGCCACTGTTGATCGCAGCGACACCCACCGAAAATGCACGCCGTCATGCTTTCGACCTCCGCGCGTAGTCGCACTCCGCGCTGGTTCGGCACATTGAGTAAGAAATACGAGTAATTCAGTGGCTTGGTGGTTAAGTGTGGCGAATATTGACAAATAACGGGCGGTGTGGCAAACTGAGGTTAGACCGAATGAACAACGCAGGAACCGCTATGTCGTCATTACAGCGGACATGATCCCGATTCAGGAAAGTCTTGATGGAACGGATATCAAGTTCCACATTCCAGCGAAAACGATATAGTTCCGCGATCTCCGCATATACTTACTTCGGATCGATTCGTGAGTGTTGTCAAGACCACGAA
>JBGSVE010000141.1:0-34104 GCA_041753075.1 Pirellulaceae bacterium | reverse complement strand
TGCGTCCCCGCAGAGCTTCAGTCCGCTTCACCCGGCACGTCAATTGTCGGGCACAGGATCGTCCTTCAGTCACTTTGGACACGGGAGCCATCCCTCAAAAAATCCAACAGCACATCCTGCCTATCCACGATAAACCCGGATCGACCTAGTTATTGCGCCGCCAGGTTTACCAGGGTGCCCAGTAGCTTGCTGGTTGAATTGTAGACGGCGTTGATCGGCGACTTTGGGGGTCATCGCGAAACGGGTCAGGCAACGAGTCAAACGTCTCGGCGGGACTGCGTCGCATCGTGCGCGGCGCGGGTACTGAGCGCGTGGGTTCAGGTGCGAAGTTTTGTAGCCAATCGTCATCGGGTGTCGCGGCCATTGGGGCGGCTTGCGGCTGTGTCATCACACGAGCTGGTTGCGGAGTTGGAATCGGCATGGGACGTGATGACGGGGGTCGCGATGAGGGGGACACCATCGGTGTGGGCTCAATCATTCGAGGCGCGGTCACTCGCGGTGCCGAAACGACCGGTGGCAATGGATGAGGCATTGTCGCCATCGGTGCCATTGGCAACCCATGTGTTGAAACATTTGGTGACGCGTGCTCGACGGGCGGCATCGGCAAGTAGTCCACACCTTCTGCTTCTGAGAATTCATTCATCATCATCGCGTCGCAGCCATCATCGCAGCTCGCATCGCCCGTTCCCACCGCGCCATGTCCGTGGCGCGACGCAGCGTCGATGACCATTTCGATCCCGCCGGCCATAGCATCGAGCGTGCGGTAAATGGGTCCGTGGGAGTGGCCATCGGCGATCGCGGTGCTCGTCGTCGTCGCCAAGCTGATCGATGTGATCGCTAAACCGAGGGCCAGACGCTTGGAAAGGCAGTATAGTTGCGGAACGTTCATTGCTTGTTTACCTGTGCTCAGGTCATCAATCGGGATGCAAATCGGCGGGCTTGGACTTCGCAGGCCACCCGCCTTACGGGTCATCATCGGCCCGTTTTTATCGGAACCACCAATAGAATCCTCAACAATGGCAAGGTCTGCCCAGCTTTCCCAGCCGGTACGGGAACATTTGCCGCAGGGGCGGAATCGCTTGCAGACAGTGGCCGCAACGATCGTTAAACTTCTGCCAACTGACGATCATTGTTGCACGTATAAACAGAAGAAAATCATGGCTGTAGGTATTGATCCATTTGCTGCCCGCGACACGTTTGAGTCAGGCCAAGGCCTCATCGGGATTTATCGCCTGAGTCGTCTCGAAGACGCGGGGCTGGGAGCGATTAGTCGCTTGCCGTTTTCGATTCGAATCTTGCTCGAAGCGGTGCTGCGCAATTGCGACAATTTCGCTGTCACCGAACAAGACGTCCGCAACCTGGCGGCCTGGAATGCGGCCGCTCCGGCACCCCAAGAGATTCCGTTTAAACCATCGCGGGTCGTCTTGCAAGATTTTACCGGTGTGCCGTGCGTGGTCGACTTAGCAGCGATGCGGTCAGCGATGAAACGACTCGGCGGTGACGCCGGGAAAATCAATCCATTGATTCCCGTTGATCTCGTGATTGACCACTCCGTGCAAGTGGACTTCTTTGGCGGCAATGATTCACTGGCGCGAAACGTCGCGATCGAGTACGAGCGGAATCAAGAGCGTTATGAGTTTCTGCGCTGGGGCCAACAAGCGTTTACGAACTTTCGCGTCGTCCCGCCAAACGTTGGCATCGTTCACCAAGTCAATCTCGAATACTTGGCGAGCGTCGTCTCAGTCCGCGCCGCGGCGGACGGTGGCATGGTTGCCATGCCTGATTCGTTGGTGGGAACGGACAGCCATACGACCATGATCAATGGCTTGGGTGTGCTCGGTTGGGGCGTTGGTGGGATCGAAGCCGAGGCGAACATGCTTGGCCAACCGTTGTACATGTTGATGCCTGAAGTCATCGGCATGGAGTTGACGGGACGTTTGCCGTCCGGTGCCACGGCGACCGACATGGTGTTGCGGGTCACCGAGGTGTTGCGCAATGAAGGAGTGGTCAATAAGTTTGTCGAGTTCTTCGGCGAGGGCATGTCGAGCATGAGTCTCGAGAACCGTGCGACGATTGCGAACATGGCACCTGAGTACGGTGCGACGATGGGTTTCTTCCCCGTCGACGACATCACGCTGGGATTTTTGAAGGCGACGGGCCGCGATGCCAAGCAGGTGCAGTTGGTCGAACGTTATTGCAAGGAACAAGGTTTGTTTCGCGAGGAAGGCATTTCGCTTGATTACACCAAACGATTGCATCTTGATTTGGCGTCGATTGAACCGAGCCTGGCGGGACCGAAACGTCCCCAAGATCGCGTGGCGCTGAAGAACATGCAGGATTCATTTCGCGCGGCGCTGACTTCGCCGATTGGCAAGGCTGGGTTTGGCTTGTCAAGCGACCAGTTGCACAAGACGTCCGTGGTCAAAGATAACGGCCACTCGACGGAGATCGGTCACGGCGCGGTTGTGATTGCCGCCATTACCAGTTGCACGAACACGAGTAACCCATCGGTCATGGTCGGAGCCGGGTTGCTCGCAAAAAAAGCCGTGGCGCGGGGACTTACGGTCGCGCCGTATGTGAAGACAAGCCTTGCTCCGGGTTCGCGCGTCGTGACCGATTATCTCGATCGCGCTGGTTTGACCGAACCACTAGCGAAACTCGGCTTTCACACCGTGGGCTATGGTTGCACCACGTGCATCGGCAACAGCGGCCCATTGCCGACGCCAGTTTCTGATGCGATCGTCAGTGGTGACTTGGTCGCTTCGGCGGTGCTCAGCGGCAATCGCAATTTCGAGGGACGCGTCAATCCTCACACTAAAGCGAATTACTTAGCCAGTCCGCCGCTGGTCGTTGCGTATGCTTTGGCGGGCACCACCGACATCGATTTGCTCAATGATCCGATCGGTCAAGATCCGTCTGGCAGCGACGTGTACCTGAAAGACATTTGGCCCTCGGCCGACGAGGTTCGCGATGTGTTGGCCGGTGCGATTTCAGCGGACATGTTCATCGACCAGTATTCGAAAGCGCTCGAAGGCGACGAGTGGTGGAAAGCGATCCCCGTTGATGGTGGTGCGATTTACAAATGGAATGACTTGAGTACCTATATCCAACATCCGCCGTTCTTGGATTCACTTGGTGGCGAAGTTGAACCATCGATCGCGCCGATCCAGGGGGCGCGAGTGTTGGCGTTGTTGGGCGACTCGGTTACGACGGACCACATATCGCCAGCCGGTGCGATTGGTGGCGACAGTCCAGCGGGTCGGTTCCTCAGCGACAACGGCGTCGCCAAGAAAGATTACAACAGCTATGGCAGCCGTCGCGGTAACGATCGCATCATGGTTCGAGGCACGTTTGCGAACATTCGCATTCGCAATCAAGTTGCACCGGGAACCGAAGGCGGTTGGACGCGGCATTTGCCGGATGGCGAAAAGATGAGCATCTACGACGCGGCAATGAAATACATCGCTGACAAGGTTCCGTTGGTTGTCATCGCCGGAGCCGAATATGGCACTGGCAGCAGCCGTGATTGGGCCGCCAAGGGCACGATGTTGTTGGGCGTCAAGGCGGTGATCACGGCGAGCTATGAACGGATTCACCGCAGCAACTTGGTTGGTATGGGCGTGTTGCCGTTGCAGTTTGCTGATGGCGTGACGTGGCAATCGTTAGGTTTGACCGGCGAAGAAATGATCGATATCGCTGGTTTGTCCGATCGTTTGGAACCGCGCAGCACCATCACCGTCGTCGCCACCGATCCCGCAGGCAATCAGAAAGCGTTTGATTGTTTGGTGCGAATCGATACGCCGGTCGAGATGCAGTATTTTCGCAACGGCGGTATCCTGCCGACGGTGTTGCGAAACATGCTGTAACGGTTTTACTACTGTCGTTCATTCTCATACACGAAGCTCGGTTCCGGAACATCGCTGTGTCGGCCTCGGGGCGCTAACATCGCCTGATAAACGCGATAGTCAATCGACTCGACGACGAACCGTGAGGAGCCATCGCCCATACCCGGATTGACGCCTTTGTGATGCGCCGACGATGGCCGAGCGATTTCCCCCGCGTTCTCCGCGATCACCGTTAAGGTGAACAGATCGTCCGATGATGCGCGACCGTGGTCGCCGTTGATTCGGTGCATCCATTTGACGTACTTCGCTGCACGTCTACATTCGGGCAGCGCGGGACCAGGATGGACATCCCGGCATTCATGCCCTTTCGACCATTTGATTTCCGCAGTTTTGGATTGGGTTTCATCGGCAATTTCAGAGGAAACGAAGGATTCGAAACGGTCCTAACAAATCAATTGTCACACCCGGACAAGCACGACACTTTAGTCGAGTTGGATGAGACAACCTCTGATCCCGATCTGCGCAAAAAGTTGCGTGATACGGTGTCGTACGAACGAGGCGGAGCCATATACTCTGCAGCGCTCAAACGCGAGTATTGGGTCCTTCGCCAACGCTACGAAGTAGAAGGATATAGAAAAAACCCAGACGGAACCCTGAGCAAGTCACCGCGCACATTAATGACTGGTTCCGATATCGAACTGATGGAATTCGAGCATCGTCACCTACCGGCTGTTGTCAATGTGATGAACAGCAACCAAGCCTTCAAGATTCGACTTGATTGGATGTCAATTAACGAACCAATCGGTCATGTTGTAATTTCTGACGATCGAGCAATGGAGATCGTGCTGCAGTATCGTCAATTAAAACATGACCCAAAGTTTCTTTCGCCCCTCGACACAAAGGGAGATTGAAATGTTGCGAAATCTGATTTTTATCAATGCGTAAGTCGTTTTGCCATCACGCGGCCCGCGCTGGTGCGCGAGAAATTTGCGCTGATCATCGTCGTTGCGTCGATGGTGTTGTCGGTGGTGAGGCTGCGGTGTAGCGAGCGAATCCGACGCTGGGCAAGCTCCGGCATGACGACCGAGATCAAATAGCGAATCGGAATGTCACTGGGTGCGACTTGCGATGTGGCTGGAGGCGTCGCCCAATCACCGAGAATCGCGTCGCCGAATGGCATTACCATCGCTTCGGGCTCACTAGTCCAAAGCTCGATGGAGCCGAGTACGGTACCACTGTGAATATCGGCTAGCGACAAGCGTTCAACTTCAAATTGGCTCATCGACTCGGCCAACCGTGGTTGCTGAATCACGATGTGTTCACGTTTGACCTTGGAGCTGCGCCTCATCAGCAACAAGTCGCGATTGACCGGCGCGCGGTAATCGGCGGTCGTTGCTTCCCAGCGATCGATGCGTTTTGTTTCTTCGTAACCGTAGGCTTCCAGCAGCGTGTTGGTGCGATCGTCCGCGACGTCGATGCCAACGCCGTGGCCAATTGGATCGAGTCCCTGGTAACCCCAGCCGAGATCAAACGGCACGCCAACTTGGATTTGTCGCATGTCGGCCGCGAGGGCGTTTTGTTCGGCGCGGCGCAACAGGTCGCTGGCCGCCGCCACGGCAACTGCATTGGTGTGAAAACACAGCGCCGCCAACGTCGCGGTGTGGTTTTCGCCGGCGAACCATTGGCACCAGGCTACGATGTGACGGTTTTCGGTCGCGACCAACAATCGAGCGGGATTGAAAAACAACCGCGACGCAACGGCTTGTTCAAAGATGGTGTGGGTGACCGCTGGTGGCTGCGTACGATACGTCGCATGATGAATGCACCACAAATCGGCCAACAACGGCACGTCGGCATTCTTAAATTCGCGAATCTCGATCATCGCAGGCCGAAGCGGTTACACTTAGTTGGTTAGTCGAAGGCAATGCGGTTAACGAGCAGCCTGACGAGATTTCGGATTATTTTCAACACCACTCCCCCCCAAACTCAACCGAAACTTCTCGCCATCGAAAATCCTTTATGCCGCGATCGACAATTCAGCTTCCCTCAGACTCTCGCGCCCGCCTTGGCGCCTGGCTGTTTTTGGCGTCGCTGTTGGTGTTTTTTCTGACCAGCATTCTGTTTTACTTGATTTATGCTTGGTCACGTCGCGACGACCCGTTTCGCTCGGCACCGCTGCCGTGGTCGTTTGTCTTGAGCACAATGTGTTTACTTGGCATCAGCTATCTGTCGCACTTGGCAACCATCGCGGTACGGCGGGACCGCTGGGAACGGGCCAGCCAACTGCTTACCGCCAGCACGATCTCGGCGGTCGTCTTTTTGGTGATCCAGGTGCTGGCCATGCGTCAGATGCTCGACCAAACCCTTGGATATGGTCAAAACGGTCGCGGCGTTGTCGGCATGGTTGTCGTGTTGGCGTTCTTACATGCCTTGCACGTTGCCGGCGGAGTGATTGCGCTCGGCGTGGTCGCGGTTCGCGCGCGATCGGGTCGGTATGACCACGAACGACATTTCGCCGTTGACTTCTCGGCCAACTATTGGCACTTTCTGGACATCGTTTGGATCATCATGCTGGCTGTGTTTTGTGCGACGACTGGTGGCTTGGCGTAAGCCGGCCAGCGACCTTTTCGATGACAATCACAAACACGCCCGCGCCGATCGCTAACGACAATGGCAACAGCAGGCTGCCTTGCCAATTCGCAGGCGATACCAAGTCATAGGTCCGCTCTTTGAACGGCAACATCGCCGTGCCATCGGTCACCGATTGCAGCGGCCAAACGCGCCGCAGCGAACCGATCATCAAACCCAACAAACATGCCATCGTCGACTCGGGATAATCGCGCAACAACCATTTCAGCAAACGGCTAAACGCGAGCAAACCGAACAAACAACCCGCGGCAAAAACACACAATCGCAGCACAATGTCAAATGTGATGTCGCCTTTGGCAAACTGCTTAATCATGCCCATCACGGGGTGATACATCCCCAACAGCAACAGCACAAAGGCACCGCTGATGCCTGGCAGGATCATGGCGCAGATCGCCACTGCCGCCGACAAAAACAGATACAGCAAATTGTCGTTTCCGCCGGTCGATGTCAACGTGCAAATCCAGTAGGCGAAGACCGCACCGATGATGATGGCAACGATTGAATTCGCATTCCACGTTTTGATTTGCTTCGCGACCAACCAACCGCTGGCCAAGACCAAGCCAAAGAACACGGCGAGCGTTGGCGACATTTGGTGTTCGAGCAAGTGGTGCATCACTGCGGCCAACGAACCCGCACCGAGCACGATCCCCACGCCCAAAGCAAAGATGAATCGCAGGTCACAGTAGTTGGCCAAATCCGACCAGCGGCGTTTTGTCGCCAATGACAGTGCGTGGGTATCAAAGTGGCTGATTGCTCCAAGCAGGCGTTCGTAATGGCCCAGCACCAGCGCGACGGTGCCGCCGCTGATCCCCGGCACCGTGTCGGCGGCTCCCATGCAAAACCCGCGGACCAGGTTAATGACGTCGCCGGAAATTGAGGTTGATTTGTTCAATTGCGTTCGGTTTTTAAAAGCTAGGGGTAGCCGAGTCAGGGGCGATCGGCGAATCTGTGTGGCACAGTTTAGCGCACGCATCATAGTTCGTCACACGCCACGAAATCGCTTATGAACGCCGTCATCAAAGTGGATCACCCGTTGGTCGATCATCATCTGTGCGTTGTGCGAGATATGACGACAAAACCGAGTGAATTTCGCGCCGCGATCGGTCGCTTGGCGATGTTTTTGGGCGTCAAGGCGACCGAAGATTTGCCGTCGGAGCCGGTCACGATTCGCACCCCGCTGGCCGACGCACCGTCGCATCGATTGGCGGTACAAATCGGGATCGTGCCGATTTTGCGGGCCGGTTTGGGG
This sequence comes from Pirellulaceae bacterium, assembly GCA_041753075.1. Lineage (GTDB taxonomy): Bacteria > Planctomycetota > Planctomycetia > Pirellulales > Pirellulaceae > UBA6163. The sequence continues at coordinate 26,361 of JBGSVE010000141.1, read as the reverse complement.
ATGGTCGATCCGTTGATGGTGTTGTTACCCGACGCACAGGTCTGGCACCTCGGATTGTACCGCAACGAAGAAACCGCCGAACCGATTTCATACTATGACCGGTTGCCGCCCGGTGGCGCGCCCGACGTGGTGCTGGTTTTGGACCCAATGTTGGCAACCGGCGGCTCGATTGAATTAGCGGTCCGGCGGCTGCGGGCCTGGGGCGTTTCGGATATTCGCATCGTCAGCATCATCGCATCGCAGCCGGGCATCGATCGCATCACCAAACTCGGCGACGATGTTCGCGTTTACGTGGCCGTGATTGATCCAGTGCTCGACGAGCGATCGTATATCGTCCCCGGACTCGGCGACGCCGGCGATCGAATCTTTGATACCTCACGTTAATCCAACTTGTACGTTGAACTGAATCATGGCCCCTCAACTCATGTGTGCACTAGGACTTGTCTCGTTTATCGCGATGGCGTGGTTGATCAGCGAGAACCGGCGGCGGTTTCCTTGGCGAATTGTGATCGGCGGAATTGGGTTGCAGTTGGTGTTGGCTGTTTTGGTGTTGCGCACGTCGCCGGGTCGCAGTTTGTTCGAGGCGATCGGTCGCGGTTTTGAACAAGTGATGGCCACGGTCGTCGCCGGAACCGGGTTCTTGTTCAGCGCTCGTGGCGATGAAACTTTGCTTAAGACGTTCGCGTTTGGTGTGCTGCCGACCGTGATTTTCTTCTCGTCGCTGATGAGTATTTTGTATCACTTGGGCGTGATGCAACGAGTCGTTGGTGCGCTGGCGACGGTGATGCGAATCACATTAGGAACCAGCGGCGTCGAAACTTTGGCGGCGTCGGCAAATGTGTTTGTCGGTCACACCGAGGCACCGTTGGTCGTGCGCCCGTATTTGGCAACGATGACTCGCAGCGAGTTATGCGCAATGATGGTCGGTGGGTTCGCGACGGTGACCGGTGGATTGCTTGGTGTCTATGCCGGCATGGGAATCGAGATTTCACATTTGCTGACGGCGTCCGTCATCAGCGCTCCGGCCGGTTTGTTGATCGCCAAAGTCTTGGTGCCTGAACGTGATCCCGCTGCGGGCGACGAGCCGGCTGTGGTGACGACGGCTCCAGCCGAAACGATGCCGCGAACGGCGGACAACTTGATTGGTGCAGCGGTTGAAGGCGCGGCCGACGGCCTGAAGTTGGCGCTCAACGTCGGGGCGATGCTAATTGCGTTCTTGGCATTGATCGCGCTGGTCGATGTGCTGATGGCGTCGATCACTCAAGGAATTGCATACCTGTTGCATCGCGAATTAGCACCACCCACGCTCGGCGGCATCCTCGGCTATGTTTGCTCGCCGCTGGCATTCTTGATGGGAATTCCGACGTCGGAATGTCTCGAAGCGGGCCGTTTGATTGGTCTGAAAACCGTGGCCAATGAGTTTATTGCCTACGCCGACTTAGGCCAGATTGCCAGCAGCAAAACGCCGACATTATCGCCGCGTACGATCACGGTACTGACCTACGCGCTCGCCGGGTTTTCTAATTTCGGAGCGATCGGAATTCAAGTTGGTGGCATTGGCGGCCTTGAACCAAGTCGCCGCGCGGAATTATCACAACTCGGTCTAAAAGCAATGTTCGGTGGCTTGCTTGCCTGTTGCATGACCGGTGCGATTGCGGGAATGTTGCTTTAGGATGGTAGAACATTTGTCTCAATGGTTGGGATTGAGATGCGGCTAGAGTGGTGCCTAAACGATGGGGACAATTGTTCTACAATGGGCGGTTTCGTCACCGTGAGAATGCGAAGGTTGAACAGAGGAGTTAAGTTAAGATGAGTGATGACGGATTGCCGTTTGGTCGCACGCGAACACGGGTTGAATTTGATCACGCCTTGATTGGTGCTGACAGCCACGTGCCGTCGCCACTGGTGAACTGGACGAATACGACGGGCGTGATTCTGGTCAGCCCTGCGATGGCCGCTGGCCCGCGCGCGCCGCGGTTCGTGCAGTATATCGCGATGACGACCTCACAAAGTGAAACGCAATCCGCCGCACCGGGCGCTGAGCGATTGATCTATGTATTGGCAGGAACGATTTTGCTGGACGGCAAGAAGATCGGCGTTGATGGGTTCGCCTACTTGCCGCCGGGAGGTTCATATCAAATTCGTGGTGATGGCCCAGGTCGGGTGCTGGTTTTCGAGAAACCGTATGTTGCGGCCGCTGATAAATCGGTTGGAATGCCACAACGCGTCGTCAGCTCATTATCCAGCATCAGGGCCGAACCGTTTTTGGGTGATCCCGATGCGATGTTGGCGACGTTACTACCGATTACTGAGCAGTTTGATATGGCCGTGAATGTGTTCACCTATCAAAGCGGGGCGACGTTACCGATTGTCGAGACGCATGTGATGGAGCATGGACTTTATATGCGTAGCGGCCAAGGCGTTTATCGGCTCGGTGAGAAATGGTATCCCGTGACCAGGGGCGATTCGATCTGGATGGCTGCGTATTGTCCTCAGTGGTTTGTCGCAATGGGAAAGTCGGAGGCGAGTTATATTTACTATAAGGATATCCATCGCGATCCATTGCTAGGCTCTGTTTGAAAACATACTGTTCTGCAAAGTCATTTGATCTGTGAGCGGATCGGGCTTGCCGCCGGTTTCATGGACGCAACCAGCACTTCGCGCTTGCCGCCGGGCGGACCGGGAACGCGATCGACCTTAAACCCGGCTTCAATCAGTGAGTCGCGGACACGGCGATTGACGCAGTAGCTGACCAACCGACCGTCGCCGGCCAACGTTTTGCGCAGCGCCCGAAACACAGCGGTCGTCCACATCGCGGGATTGCTGGTGGGACTGTACGGATCAAAGTAGATTGCGTCGCAGGATGGCAAATCGGTTGTCGTCGAATTTGCGGCGTCGCCGATTACGATACGCAGCGTCACGTTGCTGATTGTCAGGCACAGAATCGACTCTTCGTTCGCGGCGTCAAGCAAACCGCAAAACGCTTCGATTAACTCGACGCGAATTCCGTAGCGCGCGAAGTCCAACTGCCGTACCACGGCCCCCGGTGCAACGACTTGTTCGAGCGCGACGTAGAGCAACGGGGTGTTGTCTCGCAGCGCTCGCTCGGCCGTCCACAAGAACGCCAACCCCGAACCGAGTCCGACTTCGAGCACGCTGGTGGGAAGTTGTGCGGCCAACCGCGATGCTACGCCGCCGTTTTGCACATACACATGCTCGGTTTCGGCCAGCGCCCCACAGCCGCTGTGCATCGCGTCGCCGCTGGCGCGATCGACCAGCGTGGGACTGCCATCGTCGGTCACTTGAATTTGCCAGCGCGGATCGACGGAATCAAACGTTTGGCGCTGTGGGATTGTCATCTCGCGATCGGTGTGGCGAACTTGACGCCACCGGCCATCTTCGCCACCGCTGCGGAGATCGACTCGCGCGACTTGGTATCCAGCGGACTGACCAGCGGCAACAGCGGCCCGGTCTTGGCGATTCCAGCCAACTCGACCGCTTCGTGCAACACGCGAATCGGATTGATACCGTTGCGAAGATCTTCCAACGGCAAAAAAAACTTGCGAATCGCTTCGGCTTCATCCCAACGACCGGCCTTGATCGCGCCGAGCATCTGTTGACTCGGTCCCGGTTGGACACAAACGCAGCCGCTGGTAAATCCGCCGACTCCAAAGTCGCGCAAGTGGACGACCGCCGGTTGTTCGCCGATACCGCTAACGACTCGCTCCGCCGGGAACGCCTGCAACAACTCTTTGAGGTAATCGTCTTTCGCTGGATCGTCCAGCACGACGGCGTACTTGATCCACGAAATTGCACCGCCGGCTTCGAGTCGCTTGATCAGGTCGATTGGCAACCAACGATTGAACTTCAAATAGACAACCAGCGGTTTACCCAAGCGATCCGCAGTGGCTTGGATACCATTTGCGATGCCGACGGGATCCGTGATGTCACGTTGTGGCAACACCATCGCCGTGGGGAAGTCGAAATCGGCCAACACGTCGACGTGATCCATCATCAAGCCATACGTTGGACCGATCGACGGCACGACGCTGGTATCATTGTCGGCCAAGTCGACCAACATCGCCAAGACAGTCGCGTACTCCGACGGTCGAATGTGATAGAACAATGCGTTGCCACCGTACAGCAAATGCGACACACCGCCGCTGCGAATGTGGTCGATGATCTTGGCGTTTTGGGCGCGATCGATGTCGCCCGCACTGTTTCGCGCCAGCGGCGGGACCGCGATCACGCTGGATGCGATTCGCTTGGCGTCGGGAAGCTTCAGATCCATATTTCTCACCGTAGTTTCTCTTCAGCGGCACTGTCACGCAGATACCTGGGCAATAAATTCATTGGTGATGTGAAATGACCGTGCTCGGCGCGAACGTGAGCCAACCGAGCGACCCAATCGGCACTCGGTCCAACGGCCATCACGTCTCGATTATACTGCTTATTAACCAAACATGGCTCGACCGCGACGATCGCATCAGCGGGCAATGGACCTAGCGAAACCAACCACGAATCGATATCCGCAACGTGGGACTGCGACGAAAAGTCGCCGCTGCGGAGTGCCTGTTGCCATTGTTGGTGAGTCCAATCGGCCACAAAAACTTGGCCACGATACGCGTTCAGGGCGACTGCGACATGGCTTGCCCCGGGGCGTTGGCTCCACGGGATCGCGGCCAGGCACGCCAAAGAATCAACCGCCACTACGGGACAGCCAAGTGCATAGGCGAGCGCCTTGGCGGATGTGACCCCGATGCGCAAGCCCGTGAACGAGCCGGGCCCATCGGCGACAGCTACGTAATCAATCGATTGGCCGGATTGTCGGACTTGGTCCAATAGTTCCTTCATCGCCGGGGCCAGCGCCGCAGCGGATCGGGCCAGTGGATCGAGCCGCCATGAGTGGGTCACATTGCCATCGCTGGCAATCGCCACGCTTGCCTCTCGCGTCGAGGATTCGATCGCCAATGAGATTCCTAATCGTTGTGATTGTTGCAAGTGAACATCATCGCGAAATTGAGGGTTGAGGTTTGGCAATTTTGGGGGTGCTAAGAGCTAATAAAGTGGTTTACTTTTCCATCGGTGGATTCCGAATGAAAACCACTATTGTTCCCGAAGTGGGCGTCGGGCGTTACGATTGTCTTCTTACCCACCTACCTTTCGTACCGAGTTCTGATCCGTGAAGCGAGCCGTCATCAGTGATATCCACGGCAACTTAGAAGCCTTGCAAGCGGTGCTGAAAGATATCGACGACCAAAAGCTGGACGAGATTTTCTGTCTGGGCGACATTATCGGTTACGGCCCCAATCCGTGCGAGTGTTTGGACTTGGTCATCAAGCGTTGCAAGAAAACAATTCTTGGCAATCACGATCAAGCTGCACTGTTCGATCCCGAAGGGTTCAATCCAGTGGCGCTGCAGGCAATCTACTGGACCCGCGACCAGCTCGACAACGGGCCCGGTGGTCGCGACCAGATCGACAGACGCTGGGATTTTCTCGGCGAGTTGCCGCGACATTACGCAGAGAACCAATGGATGTTCGTCCATGGTTCCCCACGCGACCCAACGAACGAGTATGTGTTCCCCGAATACATTTTCGATCAACGAAAAATGGAGTTACTGTTTTCCAAGGTCGAGAAATACTGCTTCATGGGCCACACGCACTTGCCCGGCGTGTTCACAACGGCGTGCGAGTTTGTGACGCCCGACGAATGCGACCATGTGTTCAAGTTGTCGTATGACAAAGTGCTGGTTAATGTCGGCAGCGTCGGCCAACCGCGCGATGATGACAATCGCAGTTGCTATGTCGTGATTGATGATGAAACGGACACGGTGACGTTTCGCCGCGTGCCGTATGACTTTGAGATGACCGCCGCCAAAATTTACGGCGAGCCCGAGCTGAATGATATGCTCGGTGATCGTTTGAAGATGGGTCGCTAGTCGATTATGCGTTCCCAAACGGTTGGGGACAACGGTTCTACAATTACGACGGTCACTCACCGAACCTGGCGTTGTCGGCGGGCTTCGAACATCAACAGTGCCGCCGATACCGACGCATTCAAACTGTCAGCCTGGCCTTGCATTGGAATGCAAACGGCCTGGGGCATTATGGCGAACCCACCACCGGCGATCTCTCCTCGCCATGCACCTCCCAACCCTTCGGCCTCCGCGCCGACGACGATGGCGATCGATTGGCGAAAATTCGCTTCCCATATCGTTTGCTCGCCATCGACGCGCGCGGTGATCGGTTGAATCTGCTGCGAGGCAAGCCACGCCATCGTGGTGGCGCGATCGACCTGCGCAAACGGCACCGAGAACACCGTCGTCAAACTGGCACGAATCACGCTAGGATTAAACGCGTCGCAGGCGGTTTGGCAAAGTACCACCGCGTCAGCCCCGACGGCGTCGGCGGTGCGAAACATGGCCCCAACATTGCCCGGTTTCTCCAAGCCGTCGAGCACCAGCACCATCGCGGGACTTCGCAGTGTAATCGCTTCTAGCGTTTTGGTCGGTTGCTCAAACACCGCGACGGCGTCGCGATGATGTTCGCCAAAGGATATCTTCGCAAGCACCGCTTCGCTGACCAAAACCGCTGCACCTGCGGCACGACGAACCAGTGCGTTTGTCGATTCGCTGACTTCTTGTCCGACATACAAAGCGTTCAACCGCAGACCCGCATCGAGACCGCGCGATACTTCGCGAACACCGTCAACGACCACCAATCGCTCACGTTGGCGAAAGCGATTGTCGCGTAAGCGGATCAAATGCCGGATCGCCGGGTTTTTTAAGCTTGAGATCGTCGGGATGCTAGTCACCGCTGGGAACCATCGACCGGTTGAGGTTATGTTGGTACTGAACTTGCAATAGGCCATTGTGACACAACCGCCTGCTCTCCTCCACGACCTGCGAAACCCGACAACGATGCCCGTTTCCGTTCATGCTTGTACGACCGCGGCACTGCGTCGCGCCTTCTTTCAAATCGCCAAAGATATCTACCGCGACGATCCGAACTGGGTGCCGCCGATTTGGCAAATGCAAGAAGAATTGGTTGGCTTTCGCAAGCATCCGTTTTATGAACACAATCGTTGCCAAGCGTTCGTCGCCCAAGATGGCCATCGTACGCTGGGCCGGATTGTGGCGATTCACAACGTCGGCCACAACGACCGCTACAACGATAAACTTGGCTTCTTTGGCTTCTTTGAATCCGTTGATGATGCGGACGTAGGGGCTCAACTTGTCGATGCGGCGGGCTCCTGGCTTGTCGCGCGAGGCCTCACCGATCTGCGCGGTCCGGTCAATCCAAGTCTCAACTACGACTGCGGATTGTTAATCGACGGATTTGATTCGCCACCGACATTCATGATTCCCTTTAATCGTGATTACTATGCTCGGCTGCTGGAGTCCGCGGGGCTGGCCAAGGTGCAAGATCTGTTCAGCTACGAGGCCGACATGAGCATGATGGAAACACTGGATCCGAAGTTGGCGTTTGTGATTGAGGAAGCAACCCGGCGATTCAATGTCAAATGTCGCCCGATCGATCGCCGTCGATTCGCCGCAGACGTGCGGACGTTCTTGAACATCTACAACGATTCGTTGCAGGGCACTTGGGGATATGTGCCAATGAGTGCGGGTGAAGTCGAACACCAGGCCGATGGACTCAAATGGTTGATCGTACCGTCATTGACCAGCATCGCGGAAATCGAAGGCCGTCCCGTTGGATCGGGCTTTGGCTTGCTCGACTTCAATCCGCTGATTAAGAAAATGAATGGCAAGCTGTTTCCGTTTGGTTGGTATCATTTGCTGTTCGGCAAGAAGAAGCTGACGCGATTGCGTTTGATCAGCACGAACGTTTTGCCCGAGTATCAAAAATGGGGTCTCGGGCTGGTGACGTTGTCGCGAATCTTGCCCGATGCGCTCAGCTATGGAATTCAAGTCGGCGAGTTTTCCTGGGTGCTGGAAAGTAATTCGCTGAGCCGCAATACCATCGAACGTGCCGGGGGCCGGCGGACCAAGGTTCACCGCATTTACGACAAGCTGATTGCCCAGGCATGAGTGGCGACGACTCCGACATCGCCGCTGCGCCGCTGGATGATGAGACCGACAACGCGAAGACCGACGCCCAGGCCGAGTTGTTCGCGCGGCGACTGGAAAAACTCGCCAAACACTTGCGTCGTTATCCGACCAAACAAGGCATCACGTGTTACCGGCTTTACGAACGCGACATCATCGAGATTCCGTTGATTGTCGATCGCTACGAAGACCACCTGCACTTGACCGAATACTCGACGCCTTACCAGCGAACCGTGGCCCAGCATTCCCGCTGGCTTGACCGGATGGCACAAATCGCGGCGCGGGTGCTCGATGTTCCCGCCGACAAACTGTTCTTCAAACGTCGCCAGCGCCAACTCGGAGCCACGCAACATGAACAAGTCGACGACCGCAGATACGAAATCGAAGCTCACGAGGGCGGCCTGCGGTTCATCGTCAATCTATCCGACTACATCGACACCGGATTGTTTCTTGACCACCGGATCACACGTTCGATGGTTCGCGAAGTGGCAAGTGAAAAGCGATTTTTGAATCTGTTCGCCTACACCGGATCATTTTCCGTCTATGCGGCGGCCGGTGGTGCGACAACGACAACGACGGTCGATTGGTCGAAAACGTATCTGCAATGGGCCCAGCGTAATATGCAGTTGAATTCCTACACCGGAGCGAACCATGAGTATATTCGCGCCAGTGCAATTGATTTCGTTTACCAACATTCGCAAGAGCCGACCTATGATCTTGCGGTCGTCGATCCGCCAACGTTTTCCAACAGCAAACGGACGGAAAGTCTTTGGGATGTCCAGCGTGATTCGATCGAATTGTTGAAACGCCTGTTGCCGTTGATGTCAGCGGGTGGCGTGATTTATTTTTCCAACAACTTTCGCGGATTCAAGATGGAGTCGGGGGACTGGGGTGCGGCGCATGTCCACGAGATCAGCAACCAAACCGTCCCGCCGAACTACTTCAACCGCAAAATTCACCGCTGCTGGCGCATCGTCGTTTAGCATCACGAGATCAAACAGCGGCTTCGATCAATTCCCAACCGGCGGCGTCGGTTTCGGCGGCCCAAAGATCACGCATCTCTTCGTTTTCGAGAATGCTTTGCACCACGCTGGCAAGCGGATCCGGAATCACTAGCGCCACCACACCGCTGGCTGATCGCTTGACCAACTTTCGCAGCGCCTTGATCACGCGGTCCTTGGCCTGCTGAATCGTTTCGCCACCGGGAGGACAAACCGAAACAGGTGAATCTTGGCCTTGGCGATAAAGTCGAGGTTGGTTGCGACGCACTTCGTCGATCAACTTTCCATGCCACAAACCGTGGTCGATATTGCGGAAACACTCGATCACCTTCACCCGCGCTAAACGGCCTGCCGCCAAACGAGTCGCGGTCTCGCGTGCCGATTGGCAAGGTGCCGTGAAAATACTGGACAGCTCGACGCCAGCCAATTCGCTTGCGATCCGTTCGACTTGCACGCGTCCGCAGTCGCTAAGCGGCATGTCGAGACAACCTTTCATACGACCTTGGTCATCGAAATCCGTCGCACCCGGTCGCACTAAAACAATCCGAAACATAAATGGCTTAATCCAAAAGGTACTAAAAGGAGCCTCGACCTAGGGTCAAGCGCCCATCAACTTCGTCAAATCTTTCATCGCCGCAACATAATCGTCGTGACGAAATATCGCGGAACCAACTACAAACAAATCGCAGCCCGCCGCGCGGGCCGAAGCGATTGTGTCCGCATTGATTCCACCATCAATTTCCAACAACAAATGTGGATACTCCGCCTTCAACTGGGCCAATCTCAGCAGTGCAATGGGGTTGAACGCCTGACCGCCAAACCCCGCCTCGACACTCATCACCAGCGCCATGTCACACAACTGCAAACAATCGCCCATGCGGTCCATCGACGTACTTGGATTGATCGCTACACCGACCGCCACGCCTAAGTCCCGAATTGCCTTTGCCGTCGCCGCCGCATCCCGAACCGCTTCGCAATGAAACGTCAGCAAATCCGCCCCCGCATCGACGAACGACTTGGCGTATTTCAGTGGATCCGAAATCATCAAGTGAACGTCGAGCGGCATGTTCGTATGGCGTTTCAGTCCCGCCACAATCGGCATGCCGTAGGTCAAATTGGGCACAAAGTGACCATCCATCACGTCGAGATGCAACACCGCAGTCCCCGCCGCCTGCAATCGCTCAACCTCGCCGCGCAAGTCGCCGAAATCACACATCAGCAGGCTCGGCAAAATCGCCGGGGCCGCAGCGCGAATGGTTTCAAGTGCGACTTTGTTCATCAAGGTCTCGCCAACAAGTTAAAAACACTAGCACGCGTTGACACTGTTTTACGAGGCTCTGCTATCGTATTTAAACGCCGGCGGAGCGTCGTAGAACACTTTGTGAAAGTCCTCCGCGCGGCACCAAGATTGACTTGGCCTGGGCCGTTGTCAATCGCTCCGAAAAAGTGATTGAAAAGTTTACTGACAATGGCGTTGCCTGCGTCGCCATAGTGGGACATAGCCTCACCATCGGCGCATTTAATGTTGTCGATTGTCCCTTCTGGCCATGTCCGGCATTTCTGGGGGAAGACTGTGGTTGTCCGAATTTTTAGCGTGCTGCCGCCTTTGCCGGATCAACCCAAGCCACTTGACGGTCCCAAATTCCCTTGGCCTGCGGCACCGGCTCGGCCTGCACCGGATCGTCCCATTGTTCATCGTTCCGCTCGAACCAATTCCAATCGACGGCGGGCTGTTGGACAATCGGTTCGGCAATCCGCGGTAGCAACGGGCGTTGACGCGGTCGGCGGATAATCGGTTCCATCTCGATCGCTGGTTCGAGCACGGGCTCCGGTGCAGCAACTAGTTTAACAACCTTTCGTTCGATGACATCGATCACTTCGGGTTCAATGTATTCAGGTTGGATCTCTTCCACTTCAGCGACCGGTTCAGCCTGATAAACCGGTTCTTCGTAAATTGGTTTCACGACGACGGTGGGATCGAGAATTGTGGCGCGACCCGGCGTGCCTTGGGCTGGCAGCAAACGAACTTGAACATCGATCTCTTGAAAAATCTTGCTGATGTGTTCATGACAGGTGAACATCAACACTTGATGGCCGAGTTCGGCAAAGGTCTTCAGAGTCTTGGCGGCGTGCATGGCTCGTGTGCGATCGAAGTTGACCAACACGTCGTCCAAAATCAGCGGCAACATCACGCCGCGACGCGCGTACGCGGCGGCCAGCGACAATCTCAGCGCGATGAACACGGCTTCACGCGTGCCACGGCTCAACACGTCCAGCGACAAGGATTGGCCATCTTGTCCATCGACCTTCAAACGGTTGGTGCCCAGCGGTGTCCAAACGCGAACATACTTGCCGTCGGTCAAGCTGCGCAGGAACGAAGATGCCTCACGAAGCGTTTCCGGTTGGCGTTCTTTTTCAAACGTGGCGCAGACATCTTCGAGCAAGCAGCTTGCCATCGCGAGCGTTTGCCAGCGGCGGACGGCGGCGGCAATTTGACGTTCGGTGCAACCGAGTTCCAATTGGGCGACGGCAAGGCGATCATCTTCGCCAAGTTGCTTCATTTCTTGGGACAATTCGCCCTGGGTGGTTCGCAACAACGCAATCCGTTCTTGCGATTGGCTGATCCGGTTGGTCAACGCTTCCCAGCGACGTTCCAGGTCGGCGGCGGTCGAACCGCTGAGTTCTTTAGCGACATCATCGTAGTTCGCTTGGTTGCCGATGATGCTGCGAACTTGTTTGTCGAGTTCGGCGTGCTTGTCGCGCAGTTCCGCCAGACGGGCACGCGTATCGACCATCTCGTAGAACTGTTCAACGGTCGCGACGCCACATTTGGCCCACAACGATCGTCGCTGTTGTTCACAGCGTTCGAGGGTGCGTTGGTGCGACTCAGAAACACGCTTTAATTGCACGTCTTGTTCTTTCAACTCACGACGACGCTTGATCCAGTGTTGTTGTCGCGACAATTCTTCGTGCAAGTGATTGAGTTGGTCCAACGGATCGGTGCGACGGCGCGCTTTGATCGTTATGTCCTCGGCGTCGTCGGAGGCCGATTTCCTCATCGCCGACTGCTTGGGGAACTTGTTCGGTGCGGACGATGGAGCCGATGCGACTTGCGCAACTTCAAGATCATCACCGAGGGCTTCGAAATACAATGCTTCGATTCGCTTTGCGATCGCCGCACGTTCGCGACGGCGTTGTTCGCGTTCGCTTTCGAGCTCGGCGAGTCGGCGTCGGCTGGCCTGCACCGTTTCGTAACCTTCGCTCAATTTGCGAACGCTCGATGGCGACATTGAATCGCTGAGCCCAAGTTTTTCGAGTGTCGACGACCACGATCGACGTGCTTCCTTCAGCGACGTGCCGGCTTCGTTGGCACGGTTGCGCGCGCCCTTGCTGGCCTGCAATGCCGCCTGTTGTGTGTGGTAATGCGGCAAGGCCTGCTCGAGATCGGCGTGCAACGTTTCGGCTTCACGCAGGCGTGTTTCCAGCGGCGCGCTGCTGGGCGGCAGATGGCCTTCGAGGTCATCGCGCTCGGCTTCGACTTCGCGAATCTGGCGGCGCAGCGTATCAATTTGGCGTTCGCAATCTTCGAGGTCAAGCGACGTGCTGGCGTATCCGCGATCGCGTCCGATGTACCACAAGAACAACAGCAACATGCCAACAAAAATGCAGGTCATGCCCCAGGTCGGATCAGGTTGTGGACTGAACCAATCCCAACCGAACAATTGAATGAAGCCGTATAAGACGCCGAGTCCACCGAACAGAAACGGTGCGAACAACAACATCGTCCGCTCGACGGGGAACGCTTCGTTGGTGGCCAAGTCGAGCGATTCTTTTTCCAAATCGCGGAAGTGACGCCGCAGCTTTTCCAGATGTTGTTCAATCTGGATTCGGTTCCGCAGACTCGAGATCACTTCGGCTTGGTGCCGCATCGCGTCGTGCAGATTGCTTGATTGGGCAATGTCGAGTGTCTCGCGCAGCCGCGCGGCGAGCTTGTCGGCTTGGGCCTGGTGCTGCTGGGCTTCTTGTCGCGCCTGCTTCAGCATGAACAAGCTTTCCTTGACCTGCTTGGCCGGAGTGCTGAGCGCGGCGAGTGTTTGACGCGACAGATCCGGTAGCGCGTTTTCGTTGTCCTTCAACAATGCTTCGCGATCTTCGGCGTCCATGCCAAGTCGTTCGGCGTCGGCTTCGACTTGTTGCTTACCTTTTTCAATCTGTTGGTCAAGTCGCGTAATCTGTTCTTGTAGCGCCTCGACCCAAGTTGCCTGTTCGCTGGCGGCGGCGATCTTGCCCTGCATATCGATCATCCGACGGCTCAGCGGCAACGTGTCGGCCTTGGTCCGCAACTCGCGTCGCTTTTCGCGGACGTCGTTCAACTTCGCGCGACGATCTTCCATCATCGCCTCGATTTGAACCAATTGGCCCGGTGCGTCTTCGGGCAACATCGACTTCTGTTCGTTTTCGGCAATCGCCTTCAGCGCATCGCCGCGCTTGATCCAACTGTCATAAACGCTGGTGCCGATTTCGACGCAGCGAGATTCCTTTTCCCACGCGCCAAGACGATCGGTCAATTGTTCGATTTCGGACGCTTGGCTACGTCGCTGTGTCGCCAATTCACTCCACCGGCGACCGCCGCGCGTCAATTGTTCGACCTCGTCGCGGAGCTTCTCGCGCTTCGCGATCAACGACCCCATCATCGTCGCTTGTTCATCGTCGGGTTTTGCTTTGCCGACTAACTTTTTGCGTCCGGTGCGCAGTGAACGCATCACGTCGACGAGCGAGACGCGATCCAATCCGCTGCTCAGTTTGTAAAGTTCATCGGCGGCCGAGGTGTCGTCGAGCGTGCTGAGTTCTTGGAGCTCGCGAATGCCGATGGCGAAGACGTTTGTAAAAATCGCTTCATCGATTTGTCCCAGCAAGCTGGTCAAGCGATGTTGGCCTTGCGCCAAACCGTCTTGGCCAGTGACCGACAATTGGCCCGTCACGCCGGACTCGCTTGCTTGCGAATGGCGACGAATTTGGTAGCCGCCGCCGGGTCCGGTGACGCGCATCGAGCCGCCGGGAGTGCCGCCATAAACCGGTGGCAGGTATCGCCCGCGCCGTTCTTCGGTGAACCCGTAGAACATCGCCCGCAGAAATTGCATTAACGTGGTTTTGCCGGCTTCGTTGGGTCCGTAAAACAACGTCATCGTGTCGGGCAACGTATCGACCGACAAGCCGGACCAGACGCCGAAGCCGTCGATTTGGATGTCTTTGACTTTCATCGCTCTTCCCCTGTAGTCGCAAAGCTGGGCTTGCCACCGCGCAGACACTCGACGCCAACCAGTGTTGCTTCGTCAAGCAATTCGCCGCGAATCGCACCCTGGGCATCACCCAGCAGCGCGGCGATTGTCTTGGACAACGCCGCGTATTCTTCGGTGAACGGAGCCAAGTTCAAATCGCGCCCGGCGGACTTGGCATGTCGCTCCGAGGCACGCAAGTAGTCGCCCAGGATCGTGTCTTCGTCGCACCAATTCTTGGGATACTTTTTCGGCGGACGCACGCGCAACCGCGCCGACCAAGCCGATGGCGAACCATGGCCAAAGTCACGGCGCAGCCAATTGAGTAACTCCGCCGGGTCGCCGACAACTTGAATCGAGTCCGCCGAAACGGCGATGTCCCAACCGATGATTAAGTTGCGTGAACCGTTGTCATGCAACAACCGCGCGATGCGATTGCCCAGCACGCTGCGGATGTCGTTTGAAGTTGCAAATTCGCCCGCGTCCAATTCGACGTTGCAGTAACGAAACGAATCGCACTCGATGCTGTGAACGCGAACTGTTTTGTCCGCATCAATATCTACGATTGAATAACCGTGGGCTCCGGGCTCGTCGAGCGATCGACCTTGCGGCGACCCACAATAGAGCGCGCCCATGTCCGATCCGCTGGTGATGACGGTTCGTTGGTGTTCGCCACCCAGTGCCCAATAATCAAAGCGTCCTTCGGCAAGCGAATCGGCGTCGGCTGAACCAGCACCAATCGCAACAGTGAATTCGTCGGTTGGGTCAACGCGGTACGACGGTACGTGCAGTTGCGACCGGCCATCGCTGCTGCGTCCGATCACTTGGCAGAGCGTTCGCCCGCCGCGTTGGACGGGAATACTGAGTGCGCGATTTTTCGGAAACAGCGTCACATTGGGCGGCAGCGGAGCGGCTTCGGGCCAACGTGCCGGATCATCGACCACTGCGGCAGCCCAGAAAACTGGCGTATTCTTCTGGTGCAGTTTTTCAAAATAGTTCAGCAGCACCGCCATGCCGCGCGGTCCAGCCGTTCCCGGATTGAGCAAATCGCCGGAAAGCACGACGAAATCAATGTTTTCGACGAGTGCGGCCTCAAAAACGGCCTGCGCAGCTTTCGCTGGCGCGGCCGCGAGCGCGTCGCGCAAGTGCCCCGGAAGCACATCGAGATCGCCAAGCGGGATTTCGAGATGAAAGTCGCTGGCGTGGATGAAGCGAAACGATTCGCCGGCCATGGTTCCCTCCTGTTCACCGCTGGGCAATTCATTTGCCGTGAAACTCCGACACGAGCGTAAGTTACAGAGTTTGTTAATTTTCACCAATACCTGTTTTCTTCGTGTCTTGGTGCTGCGGCAAACCTTCGGGTAGCGGAACTTGTTAAAGTTCCTCTGCGGCCTGGATCTTCAACAAGATCCACTACGCCGACCCTAAAACAAGTCGTATAATTGTGCCTCGAAGCACTTCTCTTCATCCGCATGACTATCGTCGTGAGTTCACATCGCCGGAGCTTCTATGACAAGCCGCTGCCGTCGCTGCAACCGTGAATTGGTTAGCGTATCGTCTCAAGGCGACGCGGCCACTCGCAACAGCGACGATTTCGCTTGTGCGTATTGCGGTGACGCAACGATGAACTCCGCGATCTTGGACTTAACCGAGCGAGCGACGACCGAGCATTACGAGTCAACCGTTGCACCGCAGCGGATCGCCCACTTTGAATTGACGCGAATTCTCGGCAGCGGTGGTTTTGGTGACGTTTGGCTGGCGCGCGACTCGCGATTGAATCGCATGGTCGCGCTGAAGCTATCGAAGTCGCGTCGCCGCGAATCGTCATCGCTCGTGTTTGAGGCCCAGACAGCCGCGAGCTTGCGACATCCGCACATTGTTTCGGTTCACGAGGTGGGTGAAGAGCATGGCCAGATTTATATTGCCAGCGATTTGATCGAAGGTATGACGCTGGCCGATCTTTTAAGCGCCGGCAAACCGATGCTTGGCCGCACGATTGAAATTTTGATTCCGATCGCTCAGGCATTGCACTTTGCCCATTCGCGCGGAGTCATCCATCGCGATGTCAAGCCAGCGAATATCTTGATCGATCACGGTGGCCAACCGTATGTGACGGACTTTGGATTGGCGAAACGAGCCAGCGATACGTCTTCGTCGGGTGAGGGAAAAATGGTTGGTACGGTGCGCTACATGTCGCCTGAGCAAGCGATCGGTAACTTCGGTGAAACCGACGGACGCTCGGATGTTTACGCGCTCGGCGTTACGATGTTTGAGATGTTAACCGGCGAGACACCGTTTCGTGGCAACGCCCAAGCGATGTTGCACCAGAAGGCGTTTGATGATCCGCCGTCACCGCGTCAACTTGACCCGTTGTTGCCGCGCGATTTGGAAACGATTTGCTTGAAGTGTCTCGAGCGTGAACCGGCCAAGCGGTTTCGATCGGCGCGCGAGTTGGCGGAGGAGTTGTCGCGTTACGCAGCCGATGAACCCATTCACTCGCGACCGATTTCACAAGTTGAACGCGCATGGCGATGGTGTCAAAAGCGACCGGCAATCTCAGGACTCGTTGCCGGTTTGATTCTGAGCCTGACGTTGGGGTTGATCGGTGTCAGTTATTTTTGGTCGAGTTCGGCCTCACTCGAAGCCGCAACGCGCAGTTCGCTGTATCGGTCCTGGATGAACATGGCCGCGATTCACTTGCAGACCGGTGATACTGAAGGCGTTCGCCGATTGCTGGCGCGAGTCGAAAACGAACCGCGGTTGTATCGCAACAGATCGTTTGAGTGGGACTATTTCAAAGAGGTATTGAAGCCGATTTCGTCCATCGGCAACATGGGCAACGTTATCACCGACGTGGCATTGACCCACAACGGCGATTACGTCGCGGCGGCTTGCGATAGCGAAGAAGTGATGGTTTGGAACGCCAAAAGCAACGAGCTGGTACGAATGCTGAGCGTGACGAAAACAAAAATCGAGGCGATCGATTTCTCCCCAGCGTCAACGCAACTGGCCTCCGGTGCAAGCGACGGTTTTGTACGTCTGTTTGAACCATTGACGGATGATCGCATGGTTCGCGAGTTTCGCCACGGACCGGCGATTGTACATCTGGTCTATTCTCCCACAGGCAATCAATTGGTGAGTGCTGGAAAAATGGGCGCGGTTCGCGTTTGGAATCCAGCGGCTGGCGCTTTGATTGCTGAATTGCCAATTCGCAATCGCATTAGTCCAACCATCGCGGTGCAGTATTCTCCGGATGGTCGGTTGTTGTTTGTCGCCGCAGAGGATGGGCATCTGCGAGTCTGGGACATGACGCGCCTGGGCGCGAGTCCCCCGGCCGCAGTGCCGGTTCCCGAGCTCGAATTGGACCTTGTCAATCCGCTGACCGCGTTGGCCGTTTCAGTTGATGGCAAGCGGATTCACTGCGGCACTTACAACGGCGAAGTCGATATGTTTTCAATTGATGGAACCAGACTATCGACGCTCCAATCGCACTGGGGCCGGATCGATGACATGGTATCGGTTCCCGCCAGCAATCGAGTTGCGATCGCAACGAATGATGGACAATTGCATCTCTATGATCCCGTCGCACGGAACGACGTTCGCGCGCTCCACACACATGGACTCGCCGCCGCTCGGCTGAAACCGTCGGCCAGCGGCAAGGCGCTGGCGATCGGCGGTGGCGATGGTGCGGTTTCGGTGATTGATTTGGACGCAGTCAGCAGTCCTGCGATTCTTTGGCACCCCGAACAACAACCGGTTCGCTGCGTCAAGTTTATTGGCGGTGCCGGCAAGTTATTGGCCTCCTACATCAACGGTGAATTTTGGTTGTGGGATTCCAACACCGGTGTATCGCGACCGTTGGTGACAAGTTCACGAGGTGACGAACGGGCGATCGCGGTGCATCCGAACATGAAGACGTTTGCAACGGGCTCAAAGCTCGCCATCGAAGTCTGGGACGCTGACTCATGGCAAATGAAGCATGAATTGGTCGGACCGTCGAGCGGCGTGACATCGGTTGAATACTCCGCCGACGGTGAGCTGCTTGCCGTTGCGATGCGAGCTGGCACGGTCCGCGTCTATCGAAATGAAATTTGGACCAAGCCGCAAATTGAAATTGGCGACAAGGCGGTTGGCCAGACGTTGCTGGCTTTTTCGTCGGATGATTCGTTGTTAGCAATCGCTCGCGCCGATGGGCGAATCCTTGTCGTCAATCCACGCACCGGAGCGAGTCGCGGCAGCACAACGTTGAGCACCCAGCCGTCAGCGATTGCCTTCACGGGCAAACGCGATGAGTTGGCAATTGGTACCGGAGCCGGCGAAATTCATTTTTGGGATGTTGGGTCGGAAAATGTCAGTGATACGATTAAAGGGCACACTGGTCGAATCCATTCGTTGGTGAAAATGCGAGCTTCACCCAATCTGATTTCCGCCGGACGCGATCGATTGATCAAGTTCTGGGATATTTCGTCACGTGAATTGAACGCACCTTTGGCCGGTCATTTTCGACAAGTGTTCTCCGTGGCGATCTCGCCCGACGAAGCGACCATCGCATCCGGCAGCTTGGAAGGTGATATTCGTATTTGGCGAGCCAAACCGTTGTGATGCGCTGGGAGGCGGTGTAGATTGGCACGATTACTAGAACGTCTAATTTGTGAGCGGATCGTCGCTAGGTGCCGGTTTCGATTCAGAAATACCGGGCGCTAGCGCCCGCCTGCTCACTGGATTTTGCGTTGTCAAATAACCGCGAGCATAAAATGAACGACGACGAGACTTTCGACCCCGATGAGCGAGAATCCTTTTCGCGTAGATCCTTCATTCAATATTCCGCAGCGATGACTGCAGCATCGACTGCGATTGTGCTCAAGACGGACGCGATGGCGCAACAAAAGGTCCAGCTCAATACTGAGGGCGAGGGATTTCCATACCCGTATCTGAATTAGCGGAGTTGGCTGGTGGCGCTCGCTAACGTATTGCTGGTCTCCGGTTCGGCCAATTTTTCGACCCGCGATGTGTGGGACGGATACCGCATTTCGCTGGCCGCCGCCGGGGTGCGTGTGATCCCGTATCCGACGTTTTCGTTCTTGAAGGTGCTCAGCGTCGATGCGGTTTGCAACGACATCCTTGGCACGGCGCTCGATGTTGCCAACGAAATCGATACCGTGGTGTTTGTCGATGGGCTTTACTTTCGCGGCGAGCGAGCGCGAGTGCAATTGAGTTTGCGGCGTGCGGGTATTACGACTGTATTGATCGCCACCGATGATCCTTACGAAACAATTCCTAATCTCGAATCGCTCTACACCCACCGGTTCACGAATGAGATTCGCTGTGCAGTCAACGGTGCGGTTTATCTGCCGACGGCGACGTTGCCGTTGCCGATTGTGCCGCGAACCAAGACGCCACGGTTCGACATTTCATTCTTAGGCAGTGTGTTCGAAGATCGTTTGCCGTTGATTCTCGAAGTCGCGAATTTTTGTGAGCGCGAAGGTTTACGATTTCTGGTCGCCGGCAAGATTCTTGGCGGCACTGCGGCGTTCGATAAATTGAGCTGTACCGAAGTTCGCCAGCGGACGATTGATACGGTCGAGAAACTGGAAATCTATTCGCAGTCACGGTTAACGATCAATTTGTTTCGTCAATCCGAAACGCCAGCGGATTCGCCCAGCCCGCGCGTCTTTGAAGTCACCGCCTTGGGTCAAGCGGCGCTGTTGACGGGTCCGCATCGCAGCGAAGTGACGCGCATCTTTGGCGACAGCGTCTACCATTTTGATGAGCACCCGCGAAGTATCTTTGACGCGATTGCGTCGGCAATCGCCGATGAACAGGAACGCACTAGCAAGATCAATCGCGCGCAAAAGATCACACTCGACCATCACTTGTACGAGCATCGTGCTGATGAATTGATATCCACGATTCGCCAAGCCGAACGTGAGCGGAGCGAAAGCGGTGCAGTCGAGGACAAGGTCGCCTGGATCATCGGTTGTGGGCGAACGGGTTCAACGTGGTTAGCCGAAATGCTAGGTGATTTGCCACGAATTCGCCGTTGGCACGAACCGTACTTCGGACGTTTCTTCCAACATGTCAACGAACGTCCCGAGGAACGCGACCGCCGCGCGTCGTTCTTCTTCAAACGTCATGAACAAACATGGATCGATGGTTTGAAGGAATTGTTTTTCCGCATGGCGAAGGAGCGGTATCCGCAATTGGGCCGCCAACGATTGATCGTCAAAGAAGTCAACACTCCGGAGTTGTATCCATGGTTGCGGCGAGTGTTCGGTTCATCGCGGATCATTTTGTTGCAACGAGATCCCTATGACGTGCTCGATTCATATCTTGATTTGCAAAAACCCGGCAGTTGGAACCAAACGTTTACGACCGCACCGGCGGACCAAACGTTGTTGCGAGTCCGAAATACTGCGACGCACATTCGCGCGACGATTTTAGCGTCACTGCAAACCTTCGCTGATTTTCCCGAGGCCCAGCGATTGAGTTTGTCGTACGAGGATTTGTTGATTGATCCCGTGCCGGGTTTGCGGGCATGTGGCCGGCTGCTGTCGATCGAGTTGGATGAATCGGATTTGTATGCCGTTGCCAACAAGCATCATTTTGGAAATTACGATCCAGAGCACACCGGTGCATCGCATTTTCGTCGCCAAGGCAAAGCCGGCGGTTGGCAATCGTCGCAGCAGTTCACGCCCGAAGTGCTTGAAATTGCCAAGCAGGTTCTTGAACCACTTCGTCACCGGCTGGGATATTAAATCTCGGCAATCGGCAGACTGATTTTCTCGATGCTTTGATTGATTTTCGGCTTATCGGTTTCCAACGGGCGAAGGTCGTTGGCTGCGATCGCGCGGCGCTCCAGTTCGGGATCGACCAACTTGTACCAAACGTCACGTTGGCGGGCGACAAAGCCAAGTTCTTCGATCGCTTCGCGAATTTGTCGCAGCGTCAAGAAGTGGACGGTGCCCGCTTCGGCAACCACATTCTCCTCGATCATCAAACTGCCCATATCATTGGCACCGAACTGCATCGCCAATTGACCGATCTTCAACCCCTGCGTCACCCAACTGCTTTGGATGCTCGGAACATTGTCAAGAAACAAACGCGCAACCGCTTGCGTCTTCAAATACTCGAACGAACCCGTCGGAGAAACATGCGACATCGCGGTGTGATCGGGCTGGAAAGTCCAACAGATGAACGCGGTAAAGCCGCCGGTTTCATCTTGCAAGCTGCGGATGTGATCGAGGTGCTCGATCCGTTCGGCCAAGGTTTCGACGTGGCCGAACATCATCGTCGCCGTACTAATTCCTCCCATCTGGTGCCAAACTCGCATCACGTTCAACCAATCGTCGGTCATGACTTTGCCGCGAGTCAATTCGTCGCGAACGCGATCGACCAAAATCTCCGCTCCGCCGCCGGGAATGCTGCCCAGGCCGGCGTCGCGCAATCGCTCGAGCACTTCACGCAGCGGCAAACGATTGACCTTGGTGAAATGATGCAGCTCCGGTGGGCTGAATCCGTGGACGTTGATCGAGGGGCAATCGCGCTTGATGTCGCGCAACATTTCCTCATACCAATCGAGCGAAAACTTGGGATGCAATCCACCTTGCAACAAGATTTGGTTGCCGCCCAGCGCGACCGTCTCGCGAACTTTTTCCAACAGCACTTCGCGCGGCAATACGTAACCTTCGTCGCTTTTTGGTCCGCGATAGAATGCACAAAAATTGCAAACTGCGGTGCAGACGTTGGTGTAGTTGATATTTCGATCAACGTTGTAAGTTCGATACGGCTCGGGGTGCAAACGGCGTGTTACGGCGTCAGCGGCGGCACCGATGGCGGCGAGTTGATTTGATTGCAACAGCGCGAGCCCGTCGGTCGCAGTTAATCGTTCGCCGGCGACGGCTTTGTCAAGTATCGATTGGATGTTGGTCACGTTAAACCGAGCGAAGTTTGGGTTCTGGCAAGCGCAGCAGCGAGTGTTTGACGACGGCTTGGCGATACATTTCTAAACCATCGAGCTCACGCGGACCGAGTTGGAAATGCAAGTTGTCGGTAAAGTATTGATGCAATTCCGGAATCGTCAAACCGTGGGTTCCTGCTTCGCGCTCCGCGATTTGAAGCAATTGCGATCGGCCCTCGTCGCGCGAGGCTTCCAGGGCATGCTTTAGATCGGCTTCGCGGATCTCACCGACCGCGGAAAAATCGGCACGCGTGACCCACATTGCAAAAACAAACGGCAACCCCGTCCACTGCACCCAACGTTCGCCCAAGTCCCAAATCACCTCGTAATTGCCTGGTGCCGGCTGCATCGCGCGGTCGCCGATGAGCAAAATCGCATCGGCATCGATTGACTCGGGATCCTGCTCCATTGGCAACGACCGCAGTTCGGGGCGAACACCAAATTGTTCGGCTAGAAGAACCTGAACCATTGCGGCGCTGGTGCGACTGCCTTCGTCCAGGGCCAGCCGTTTGATTTTGCCAATCGGCACACGGCTGAGCAATCGGACGCTCCAAACCGGACCACGGCAAGCGATCGCTGCATCGGAAATTACGCGGTATCCCGAATCGATGCCGCGAAAAAACTCGAGTGACGGAATCAGCGCGACATCAAGCTTGCCAACGGCCAAATCGTCGGCCAGTCGGCTGGGCAGATTGAATTTCAACTCGCCCAGCCCACGCAGCCGCTCCCGTAAACCCGAAATAAGCGGTCGTGTGTTCAGATAAGAGACGGCACCGATACGTAGCATGATATTCTCCATCGATTCAACCGCCCCTGTCCGCTGAAGATAACTATTTGGCTACGCGGCTTCCTTGTCCTGGCGTTGGATGCGGGTGACATGCAACAGATACAGATGTTCTGTTGTTTCGCCACCGTCAGTGGTGACATAAAGCCAATGGTTGGTCAATAGAGCGTTTTCAGGATGTTTGACCGTGATGTGGGTACCGTCGCTCATCACCACAGTGAACGGCATGAATGGCCTAGATGACATCAGTTTCTTTATTTTAGCTTGCATGTTCAATCTCTACTTTCTCAATCAAACCCGGCGCTGTCCAGCTAATCTCGGCTGGTGAACAATACGCCGGGAATCAGTATCCCCGCAGCGGCGGCCGCGGCAATTGTCCAGGCGGGGAACGGTCCGATCGCGGGAATGCCAAACGACTCGCCGAAGATCGCCAATATAACTGCGGGGATGATGAACAAACTGATTCGCCAACCGCCGATAAACGCCGATCCGGCCAACAGCATGCCGGCGAAACCTACGGCCCAACCATTTGCACCCAACAGCTTTGGCATGTTTTGTTTTGTTGCAGCGTCGGTAACGCTCGCGGTCACCGTTGTCTTGATCGAATCGACATCGAGCATGCCGCTGGCTGCCGAGTCACGAACCGACTGTAACGCTTCGGCCGAAACAAGGCCGTTCGAGTAAGCCCACCATCCGGTCAGCGCAAGTAGCGCACATCCGGCGAGCAAACGCACCTTCGCGCCCAAGGCAAATCTTAGCGGTGCGAGCTTATCACGCTGCTTCGCGTACTTGCCGCTGCGCGCCTCGGCCAACATCGCCTTCATACGATTGCGCCGTTCGTCCGCAATCGCCTTGGGGTCGGCTGCAGCCATCGCAGGCATTGGCACAAGCTTGGTCGCGTCAATCATTGCCGAAGCCATTTGCCAAGCGCGTTCTTTGGCGTCGGCGGCGCTCATGCCTTCGCTCTTGAGGCCTTGTTCTTCGAGCGTTGCCAATCGTTGGTGATCGCGCGCCGTGCGGTTGGCCGTTGCTTTAGATTGCAACCCATTGCAGACGCGATCGCGGAACGTCGCGCCACCCGCCAACTGCTTGCCTGCAGGGTCCGCCATCAATTGCGATTGCTTGGCTTTCGTCGCGTCGTATCCAAACAACGCCTCGAACAATCCTCGCCAAGTCGCACCGGAGTAGCGCGCCGCGAAGTCACGCAGTTTGTCTTCATCAATACCCTCGATCCGCAAATCGCGAACAAACCTTTCGGCGTCGACGATGTTGGCTGCGCGGGATTCTTGTAGCGGCTTGACAAGCATGAAGTGATAAGCAGCACCGGCGGCGGAACCCAGCACCGCACCGACAAGCACACCTGGCCACAAGCCGACCAGCACAACGACCAGTAACATCACAATCGCAACGACAACGCCGACGACCATGTCAAACCATGACAACGATCCGAACCAACCGCGCAACCTGGTGACCACGGCGCTGCGCCCAGCACCACTGCCAAAAACCAACGCCACGGCGATTGCCATCACGAATGTCGCCGGTGACATCAATGCGACGCGAAAACCCAACAGTGGCGTCACCAATAGCAGCAGGCCGCACAGTCCCAGAAAACCCAGGACCACTGGCTTTTGTAATTTCGCCAACGGCGCGGCCGCGTGTGCTTTGGCTAATTCTTCCCAACGATCGGCTTGTTGCGACGATGGCGAAAACCCGGCGGCTGATTGCAAACCAAGGAACGATTCCAGATCGCCGATCATATCGGCGACCGACGAATAGCGATCGTCTGGTCGTTTGGCCATCGCATGCTCAATCACGCGGCCCAGCGAGTCCGGCACTCGCGGATTGACCAATTGGACTTTGGGAATCGGATCTTGGGCATGTTGTTTCATCACAACGGAAACCTGCGAACCATCGAACGGAGCTTTTCCGGTGAGCAAGTAGAACAAGGTGCAGCCGAGCGAATAAACATCGGCGCGGTGATCGACCGTCGTTGCATCGACGCCTTGTTCGGGTGCCATGTAGGCCGGCGTGCCGACGGCGGTGCCCATCATCGTGACCTGCGTTCCGCTGGCCATGCCGCTGGCCGCCGAAGCAGCGCCAACGTCGGATTCGGGATCGGGTTGATCGGGCACTTTGACCAATCCAAGGTCGGCGACTTTGACGACACCTTCGTCATTGAGCAACAGGTTGGCCGGCTTCACATCGCGATGAACCATGCCGTTGCGATGTGCGAATTGAAGCCCACGAGCGGCTTGCAGCGTATAGGTTGCGGCGACGCGCGGATCGAGTGGACCGTTGTCGCGAATCAGATCGCTAAGCGGACCACCGCGGACCCATTCCATGCTGAAAAAGTGTTGGCCGTTGTCTTGGCCGAAGTCATAGATTTGCACGACGTTATGGTGAACCAATTGGGCCGCAGCGTAGGCTTCGCGAGTGAAGCGTGCCAAGGCCGAGGGGCTGTCGGCAAGTCGCCCGCGAATGGTTTTGAGCGCGACGTTGCGGTCCAGCGACAATTGTTTGGCTTCGTAGACCGCGCCCATCGCACCACGTCCGAGCAGTCGCAAGATGCGATACCCGCCAAGCCGCTGAGGAATATCGAGGCCGGCGACTTCTTGCGTGGTTGGCTTCGCGATTGCGTCACCCGAGAGCGCTCCGGATCGCGCCGATCCGCCGACACGTACGGCCGAGGCCGAATGCACTCGAGTTTCACCGGCAGCGATTTTCATCGTCGCGCCGGCGGCCATCGTTGCATCGACGACCGTCGCTGCGGTGCGAATCGATGAACCGGCGACGACTGGCATGGTGGCATCCATCGTGGCGTCGACCGCAGCATCGACGGCAACGATCGGCTTGATCTTGCCAACGCCAAACTTCGGCGGCACATCGTCGGTCACCTTCAACACAAACGGCTTGCTGCACTGCTTGCACTTGGGTTGGTAACGGCCTGGCTTGACCGCGCCCAAGGTCATTGCGTTACCACACTCGGGGCATTTGATTTGCATGAAAGTCACGAGTAGAAATTTTACTGGCGGAAATTGACAATGCGTTGCCAAAGTGATTTTGCGGAGTCAAAAAGCGGTAACGAGATCGGTTCGACAAGTGTTTCGTCGGCCAGTTTAATCGCGGCGTCAGCCAACTGGCTGCAAGCATCAGCTTGATCGAGATTGGCGATCAATGATTGGCAAAGTCGATCAATGATCACACTGCGTTGGTCCCGCTGGTCGCCATCGTCACCGCGCCCAACAGCAACGACTCGCAGCAGCGCGCAGAGT
>JBGSVE010000140.1:0-10092 GCA_041753075.1 Pirellulaceae bacterium | reverse complement strand
GCGGCACGACAGCCGGTGGCGCGGCAGCGGGTGCCGCCGGTGGCTCATTTTTACCTGGCCCAGGCACCGCGATCGGTTTCGTCGCCGGATTTGTCGTCGGCTTGGTTGTCGATTATTGGTTGAGCGAACGATCCGCTGCGGAACTGCGCGGTGAACTGTTGCGATACATTACTGCGATCGAGTCGGATCTATTGCTCGGACCTGCCGATGGCCATCAACCGCCAGCGGGTTTTCGCACGGGCATCGAAATTGCTTGCGAACAACTGCGCGATGGCATTCACCAACGGTTGTACGAAATCATCGTTTTGGAACAGTCACCATGAATCGAAATCTTGTTCGCATTGGATTCCTCACCGCGATTGTGATAGCCGATTTAGTTTGCGTTGGCGCACGGCGTGCCGAGGCCGCCGGTGGTGCGACGATTGTTCGCGCCGTGACAAACTACTTCGGCAAGGAATCCTCGGGCGAAGCGGCAAAGTGGATGACCAAGAGCGGTGGCAAGGAGTTGGCCGAACGACTAGCTAACAAAGCAACAACCGAAGGCGGCGAGGCGACGATCGAGCGAGTCGCAACGTTCGCGGGCAAGTACGGACCCGATGCGGTTCGTGGCTTGGACAACGTGCCGGCGCTGCGTCCGGTGCTCGGTGCCTTGGACGCATTACCGGAAAGCCAAATCGGTCCGGCGCTCGCGAGGCTGGGTGCCGGTGCGCAGGGCAAGGAGCTTGCCGAAACGGTCTCGCGCTACGGTGCCGGTGCGATTCAGGCCGAACTGAAGCATCCCGGTGTGGGTGTACGGTTTGCCAAAAGTCTTGGTAGCGAAGGTATCGAAGTCGCCGAAAAATTGACCACGGACCAGGCGATTGCGATTGGTCGCCACGTCGATGACATCGCGTTGCTGCCACCAAAACAGCGCAGCGAATTGATGCGGATCATGGCCGAACAAAGCGATCGCTTAGCCACGTTTGTTGGCGACTTCGCCAAGTTGAATCCGGGCAAGACGCTGTTCACATTAGGCACAACGACGGTGATTTTAGCCAATCGTGATGCGATCCTTGGCGGCGACGAAATCGTCTACGACAAGGACGGTAATCCGGTATTGATGTCGAAGCAGGGATTGGTCGAACGAGCCGCATCGCGCACGGCCGATGAAGTTGGCGAGCGCGTGCTTTCGCCCTTCGTCCGTGTCCTCGCACCGCTGGCCGCCATTGTGATCGCCACCTACAGCGGCATTAAACTCTACGGCGTTTGGAAGCGACAACAGTTAGCGATGCTCGCCAAGCGTAGGCCAGATCAAGGTTTGTAAGCGGATCGGCGCTAGCCGTCGGTTTGGATCGGCAAATACCGGCACTAGCGCCCGCCCGCTCACTGAACTTGGCGCGTCAAGCTATAACCCCGCTGGAAACTTGTGCTCACCATCGGAACCAAGTGGCAATGCGATGACATCAATCGCCAACGCGGTCGGCAGCGACGAATACAAATGCGGAAACAGTGCTCCGCCGCGTGAGGGTTCCCAGCGCAGCGAATCGCCCATTGAATCGGCGTCGAAGCTGACGATGACCAGATCATCTTGGCCGACAAAGTGTCTACGTACTGTCTCGACCAATTGCCCGGCGGTCGAAAAGTGGATGTAGCCGTCGGCTATGTCAATCGACGCACCAGCAAAGTGACCGACCTCGACCGCGGATTGCCACAGCGAACGAGATAGGACTTTATAGATCAGCTTGCCCATCAGTTCCGGTCACCGAAGTTCACCGAAATACCGCCGAACGGAACGACGCCGTAAATGCCTTCAGTGAAGACCTGCTGGACGAACCAATTGAACCGCACGATGGGCCGCGCTGGGACAATGATCACGTCGCCATCGCGCAACCATATTTCATCTGCGGGCGTGGGTCGTTTGCCATAGACAGCACCCTGCAAGTCGAGCATCGTCGAAATCAATCGCCAATCCTCAGCGCGTCGAAAGACAACGACTTGGCGCATGTTCGCACCGGAGGTTTGACCACCGGCTGATGCGATCGCACCGAGCACCGTCGTCGGCCCATCGAGTTGAACGCGATTGGGTAATCCAACTTCGCCGAGCACATGGACAAAGTGCGGTGCTTGCTGGGTCAAGATCGGTTCGACCTCCAGCCCGACGACGCTTTGCGCGTAACGCAGATTGATCTCGCTCTTCATTTCGCTGAGCGAAAATCCCTGGACGCAAACATCGCCGATGCCCGGCAAGCGAACCTTTCCATCAGGCATGACCACGACGTCGATCGCTTGGCGATTCAACCCGCTTTGGCCACCGACTGCGTTGCGAATGTCTTCGGCAAGCGTGTTCGTCTTGACGGGCGTGACGTCGATAGTCGGCGTGTCGTAATACTTTCTATACAGCTCTTCCAATTGGCCGCGCAGCGAATCGACGGTCAAACCGGCGGCGTGAACGCGCCCGATGATCCGCAATGTGATCGTGCCGTCGGGCTGAATTTGTAAACCATTTTCCAGCGTTCCGCGGGTTAGATCATTG
This sequence comes from Pirellulaceae bacterium, assembly GCA_041753075.1. Lineage (GTDB taxonomy): Bacteria > Planctomycetota > Planctomycetia > Pirellulales > Pirellulaceae > UBA6163. The sequence continues at coordinate 7,580 of JBGSVE010000140.1, read as the reverse complement.
TCGGAAAGCGATTCGATCAATACTTCGTCACCGACTTCCAAGCGATACGCCCCGCCGCCTTGGCGACGTGTGATCAAGTAGATCACCTGCATTTGATCGCCGGGGCGCAATCGATATTGGCCGAGGTGGGCCAACCGCGCCGGTCCCGCGTAACCGCCTTGCGCGTAGCTGTTGAAATCAATCGGACGCATGTCTTGCCAAGTCGCTTCGGCTCCGCATTGGCCCGCGCAATCGACTCCGCGCACACACGGCTGGCAAGCTCCGGTGCAGGGATATCCACCCGCGATGTTGTTGCAACCGCAAGCGTCGTTTTGCTTTCGCGACGGATCAAGCGCTGGGTTCGCCGGTGCCTCCGGCGACGGCATGCGGTAGCCAAGCTCGTCGGCGCTGGGTGGCGATTGGCCGTCGGCCATCTTCGACAAACAAATACAGGCCAACATCAAAATCATGATGAACAGTGCACGACCGAGGCGATGCAACAACGGATCGTGAGGCTGCAGGCAATCGCTAGCGGCGCAGGTTTCGCTGACCACATGGTCGTGAGTGATGGTTGACATGGGTGTAATTTTCCTAGTTGCGTTATCGCAAGCGCCGCGTCATTGCCTTGAGCGTGCGCATCAGCGCATTACCCGACTCGGAAGCATCACTGACTGGCGCAGTGCGGTCTGCCGAACGGTTCGCCGGCGAACCTGTCGCCGTCGATTTGGCTTCGGAAACAACCGGACCGCTCGGCCCGGTTTGCAGACCACTGACGCTGGCAAATGCTTCAGGCGAAACGTTTGCGATTTGAATTGTTTGCGCGTTGGTTCCACCGCTGGTGCCGCTGACCACGGCGACAACCGATTGCCAATCGTCGCTCGTCGATTGTGACCCAGCCGGCAACTGCATCATCTTTGCCAACACCTGTTGCCGTTCGCCATCCAAGTGCGCCTCGCCCAACACCGCCGCCATTTCAGCCGCAGTCTCGCGATTCGACGGCATCGTTTGGTACGCCGCGCGCATCAAATGAACCGCCGTCGCCGTCACCAAGGATGATTCACCAGCCCGCTGGCGATACGCCTTGGCCAACATCTGGATCGCCTCGCCGGCCAAGGGATCGCCGCCAGCGACGCGGACCAGTTGCCGCCGCGCGCCATCAAGGTAAGCATCGGCCGCAGCCAATCCGCTCAGCGATTCCAACTCGACGCCCTTGAGCGTCGTCGTTTCATGCGAGCGAACCATCCGTGAGATGGCGCTCGAATCCACCATTCCATAACGATCTACGAAGTCTTCGGCCTCGCGAATCGCGATCAACGAGCGATCGACTTCGGTGCTGGCCGAGTTGTCGCGGCGCTCGGTATCGATCGATTGGGCAACCAACCGCAACGCCTCGGTCGCCGCAGCGGCGGCGGATAAACTTGCGCGATGTGCCAAGCGCTCGGATGATTGTTGCAAAGCCGCGACCGCCGAGTTTCTCAGCGACGATGAACTGTATCCTGAACGAGTGATCGGCGGCGGCACGACGACCGACGCCTGCAGCTCCGCCGGGTTAAACATCGGCAACGCTTCATCCTGCGGTTCGCGGATGTAGTGGCTCTCAGGCGGCGGCGTCTTCGTCTTGGCAATTCGACCAGCGACCGCCGGAAGCCGCGCCGGTTGGCCATCCGCCGCCGTGACCTGGCCCGCCAATGCAATCGCGCTCACCCAGCCCACGGCGACGATCTGGCGCAGCATCATGCGGTCGGCGGTTGCGGCTGGGGTCAAGCGACGAGTCATTGAGCAGACCAATTCCGTTGGTTGATGTGTGGTCTCAATCCATTGATACCACCGTCCCCAAGGTCATCGGAAGAATGATCGTTCCGCAGCGAACAATCCGCAGAGAACGAACCGCCGGACCGAAAATAGCCGGTGTACGAGTGGTACGACCGTTAAACCTTATGAAAAGCGAATGCTAGCACCCCCAGTGTTCAACGACGCTCCGACCTCGTTCCCGATTGCCGACTGACGACGGCGGAGCGTCGTTGAACACTTTTTCAAACTGGGTTTAGCAACTTCAGGACTGCCGCCACGATTGCATCGGGCTCGCTCATTCGCCCTGAACCGAGTTGGCGGCAACTGAGCCAACCCGATTCCGGCCCGACAAAATGACAACCATCAACGCGGAGTTGCTCGATATTTCTTACTACCGCGGGCTTGGCCATCATTTGATTGCTCATCGCCGGGGCCAACAACACCGGACAATCGACTTGCAAATACAACGTTGACAACAGATCGCCCGCCAAGCCACCGGCGAATTGGGCGAGCAAGTTTGCTGTCGCCGGGGCAACCAACAACAGGTCGGCCCCGTCAGCCAATTCGATATGAGGACCCAGCGGCCAGGTTGCTGCGTCGAACGAATCGAGCGCCACCGGCCCGCCGGATAATGCGGCGAACGTGGCCGCACCCATAAAATGAGTGGCGGCACTTGTCATCGCCACGCGAACTTCGTGACCGGCTTGGACCAGTCGGCTGCAGATCGTCGCCGACTTGTAGGCCGCAATCCCGCCACCGACACCCAGGACGATGACCTTTGGCGCGGCGGCAGCTTTGGCGCTCATCGATTAGAGATCCATCGCACCGATCGATGGACCTTCAAACGCGGCAATCTGTTCGTCGAGCGTTTGCACTTCGTTGTTCATCCCTAGGGCAATCTTGTCCTGCATGATTTCCGCCAAAACGATGCTCATCTTGTCGTGAGTATCGACGTTGACGAGCGCTCGGCTGCCTTGGTTCAGTTGCACCAAACGCTTTTGGATCAACGTGCTGAGCTTGAAGCGACCGCCAACCTTGTTGACGATATATTCTTCTTTTAATTCTTCGAGCATGGCTTTGGTTTCCTGTGGTCCTGGAGTATTTGGCAAATCTCGGCCACCGCATTGGCGACCGAATGATTGATGACTTCATATTTGTAGCGCGGCAAGTAGCTGATTTCCGCCGCAGCGGTTTCTAAGCGTGCAGTCAATGTTTGTTCGGTTTCGGTACCCCGCGCACGCAACCGCTTTTCGAGTTCGTCCATGCTGCCGGGATGAATAAAAATCGTGATCGGGTCAAACCTGCCGTCATCGATCACCGCCATCGCGCCCAACACGTCGATCTCTAAGATTACCCACTTTCCTGCATTCAATCCAGCGGCAACTTGCTCGTGCAGCGTTCCGTACCAATGTTGTAGGCCGAAATTTTGTTTGCATTCGAGAAATTCACCGGCCTGGCGAAGTTCGGCGAAGCGGTCTTCTCTGACAAAAAAGTAGTCAACGCCTTCTTGTTCGCTGTCACGTGGCTGGCGGGTTGTAACGGATATGCTGGAAACAAGGTCAAGCGGACATTGCTGGAGCAACAACTTCACGACGGTCGATTTGCCCGCGCCGCTGGGGCCGGAAACGATGATCAATTGGGCTTCGGGCGAGGAATTCATCACGATCGAACCGCTAACTACTGGATATTTTGGACCAATTCACGCATCCGCTCGATCGCGCATTTGACGTCGACGATGCGGGCGCTGATTTCGGCGTCGGCGGCTTTGCTGCCGATCGTATTGGTTTCTCGGAACATTTCCTGGACGATAAAATCTAGCTTACGTCCGCTGGCGTCGCTGGCCGAAAGCGTTTCCTCGAACAGACTCAGGTGGCTTCCCAAACGAGTGATTTCTTCGCTGATGTCTGACCGATCGGCGTACAAATGGACATCGCGAAGCAGATCGCTGGCCGCAAATTCGAGCCCGTGTTCATCCATTACGCGGCGAATCTTCGCTTCCAACCGCGCTCGATAATTATCCACAACGCGCGGAGCCAACAGGGCGACTTCGGCCAATTGGTCGTAGATCGCCGCCGCATCAGACCGCAGCGCACCCGCCATCGCACCGCCTTCAGTGATTCGCATCGCGTCCAATCCGTCGATCGCTTGGTCGGTCGCCGTGACCAGCGCCGGCCACAACGCTTCGGCATCGAGCGACTTCGCCCCGCCATAAACCACCGCGCCGGGCAATTCGAGCAAGCCGGTCAATTCAATCGAACTTTCCAAGCCAACGGAATTTTTCACGGCCTGCAATTGTCGCAAATATGCCGACACGACGGGCACATTGATCTCGCCCGGCGTCACCGTGCCGGTGGGCGTGAAGTGGGCGTTGGCTTGCAATGTTCCGCGGCGAATTCGCAAGCGGATCCATTGCTCGAAGCGTGATTCCAGTGGCGCTAAGGTATCGCTGAGCCGTGGCGAAATCTTCAACCCACGCTGGTTGACCGCGCGGATTTCGACCGCCACGACGCCCAGTGCATGCGGGCATTGACCGGCACCCTGGCCAGTCATACTGCGCACACCGCCCGAGTCATCGGTCACATCTGAGATTATCGCCACCTCATTTTTGCGCGCATTTCCAGACGGTTTATTATCGTCATCAAGAAGCATCGAACGCGCAGTCGTCAAATCAGATCCAAAAGAAAGAGTTCATCGCCAAATCATAATTGCGCTTTGTCAGCGGCCGGTGTTTCAGCGGCCGGTGTTTCAGCGGCTTCAGTTTCGATCGCTGGCGCTTCGATCGCTGGAGTTTCGATTGATGGAGTTTCGATTGATGGAGTTTCCATCACCGGTGCGGTGGATTCGCTTGGTGGCATCGCGGGTGTCAACTCGACATCGCCTGCCGGAGTCTCTGACTTCATGGCATCGCCGTCGCCCAGGTCAATAAAATCTTTCGAGACGTCGGTCGTGCCGGCCGAAGTAGCTGAAACGGACGAACCTGGCGTGATGGCTTGAATTGGCTTCGGGCCAAGCGACCACATCGTGAACGCACAGAGCGAAATCCAACCCAGGGCCACGAATCCGGTCACGCGCGTGAACAAGTCACCGGCTTTGGTGCCGAATGCGCTTTGTCCGCCGGGGCCGCCCAGCGCACCGGTCAAACCACCGCCGCGACCCCGTTGAACCAGAATCAACAGAATCAAAAACAGCGAGACCATCAGCAGCGTCACGCCGAGCATGCCGCTGAGAAACGAGCCGAGGATCAAATTAGCCATCATGGTCCGTCCGTAGGTTCAATCAAAAAGTTAAGGAGTAAAGTGTTTATTTTGCCGCTGCATTGATGATTGCCAAGAAATCAGCCGCCAGCAAACTGGCACCGCCGACCAAAGCACCGTCAATATTTTCTTGGCCAAGCAGTTCAGCCGCGTTGCTCGGCTTTACGCTGCCGCCGTATTGAATGCGAACTTGAGCGGCGACTTCGGGCGAAAACATTTCGCCGAGTAATTGGCGAATCATCGCGTGAACGGCTTCGGCTTGTGCCGGTGTCGCGGTCAAACCAGTGCCAATTGCCCACACCGGTTCATACGCGAGCACGATTGCCGCGGCGCGGACTTCATCAAGCCCCGCCAGCGAACCGCGAATTTGTGTCTCGACAACCTTCTCGGTTTTGCCCGCTTCGCGCTCGTCTTTGGTTTCGCCAACGCAAACGATCGGAATCAGGTTTCCGCCAAGTGCGGCTTGTAGTTTGGCGGCAACTTGTGCGTCGGTCTCGCCGTGCAATTGGCGTCTTTCGCTGTGGCCCAAAATCACGTAGCGACACCCAACGTCGGTCAACATCGCGGCGTTGAGTTCACCGGTAAATGCACCATCGGCTGCGGCATAAAGATTCTGCGCACCGACCTCGACGGGCGAACCCGCCACAACGTCGGCCACGGCGGGTAAATACACCGCAGGCGGACAAACCGCGACTTCGACCCGCTCGCCGTCTCCAACACCGGCTACAATCGCCTTGGCAAGTTCCAACGCGGTGCTTAGCCGCGTGTTCATTTTCCAATTACCAGCAATGAATGGCCGACGACTCACGCGAACGCCTCGGGAAGGGGTGAAATGGATTTGCCAAGCAACTCAGCCAGCCGGCGAATGTTCGCCGCCAACTCTTCGTACTGCGCGGGCAACAACGCCTGCGGACCATCGCTCTTGGCGACTTCGGGACAATCGTGAACTTCAATATGCACACCATCCGCACCCGCAGCAATGCCCGCCAACGCACACGCCGGAATCAAGTCGGGCCGGCCTGTCGCATGTGACGGATCGACGATAATTGGCAAGTGGGTCAACGTATGGGCAAGCGGCACCGCAGCGACATCGAACAAGTTTCGCGTTGCCGGATCGAAGCTTTTAATGCCTCGTTCGCACAGCACCACGTTTGGATTCCCTTGACTCAGCACATACTCCGCACTCATCAACAAGTCGGTCATCGTCGCACTCATGCCGCGCTTCAGCAGCACCGGACGATTTGTCCTGCCGACTTCAGTCAACAACACGAAGTTCTGCATGTTGCGGGCACCAACCTGGATCATGTCCGCGTATTGGGCAACGACATCCACACAACGCACGTCCGTGACTTCGGTCACCACCGGCATTCCATGTTCATCACCGACTTCGCGCAGCAGCTTGAGGCCGTCTTCGCCCAATCCTTGGAATGCGTACGGACTGGTTCGCGGTTTGTAAGCACCACCACGAAACAAATTCGCACCGCTTTTGCGCACGCTCGCAGCGATCCGGTGCATGCGGGGTGCATCTTCGACCGAGCATGGACCGGCGATCATGCCCAAATGGCCGCCACCGATTTTTACCCCCGAAACATCGATGATGCTCGGTTCGGGATGGGCATCCAGCGACGCAAGTTTGTATGGGGGAAGCACCGGCACAACCTCAGCCACACCTTCGATCGCGCGCAAAGGTTCTTCACGGATTTTGTTTTCGTCGCCAATGATGCCAATGATCGTCCGATAAGTTCCCCGGCTCAAATGGGCACTCATCCCTAAGGCTTCAACGCGCTCGATAACGTGCTCGACCTGTTTGTCGGTGGCACCACTTTTTAGAATCAAAATCACGGTAACGACGCACGCATCTTGGTTTGACGAAATTTGGCAAGCCGAAGAATGTACCAGCGCCCCCGCCCAGTCGTCGAGGGTGAATAAGCTCAGCGATTTGCCCAGGACAAAATTTGGTTCGAAGAACAACAATCGAAATTTCGGAAAGCCCGTGGCAAGCTATCGCACTGTGGCTGAAAAATCCAGACGATAACCGCGTGCTATCGCACTACGGCTGATGGCGCCCGATTTCAATCGCGATTTCTGGGCAAAGAATGGAAGTACCGTTTGGTCGCTATGGAAACTTACGGAAATAAAAACGAAAAAACCCGCAGAGGTAGGCGACGCACCTCCGCGGGTCTTCGTTTTAAAAACTTGGTGATGTCTTTCGGTTTCCCGATCGATTTCTGCTAGCTTAGTGCGAGATCACTTCCACGGATTCAGGCATCTAGTCACCCGGATGCCTATATCTAAGAATCCTTAGAAAGGAGGTGATCCAGCCGCAGGTTCCCCTACGGCTACCTTGTTACGACTTAGTCCCAATTGTCGAGTTGACCTTCGGCACCTGCCTCCCTTGCGGGTTAGCTCAGTGACTACGGGCCCTCCCAACTTTCGTGGCTTGACGGGCGGTGTGTACAAGGCTCAGGAACACATTCACCGTAGTATGCTGACCTACGATTACTAGCGATTCCAGCTTCATGCAGGCGAGTTGCAGCCTGCAATCCGAACTGAGGC
>JBGSVE010000139.1:0-14859 GCA_041753075.1 Pirellulaceae bacterium | reverse complement strand
ATTGACGACTAATTCTTTGGCCAACGCGCGGACGCTGGGCAGCGCGTCACCGATGGCCAATTCACCGGCGGCGACGGCGCGACGGACTTGGTCAGCGATCTGCCGATAGATCGCGGCACTGCTGCCCGGGATCACTCGAATTTGCACCAATCACCTCGCTTGTCCAACCGCATTGCTGTACCGCTACGAATAATACAGTAGCGCAGCCGCCTCGTCAAGTGAAACCAGCGGCAATCGCTGATCGGCTTACTTTTCTTCACCGAAAACGCTTTTCGCAACGGTCAACAACCTTCGATGGTATGATCGAGCGTCAAATCTCATGGAAACCTCTGACCCTTCTCGATTGACCTCGCCGAGCTTGTTGGCTGGGGTGTTGGCGCGCGACGACGATGCGTGGAAACGGTTCGTCACGGTCTATGGACCGTTGGTATTCCAATGGATTCGTCAAGCACGAATCAATTCCTTCGCCGAAGAGGACATCGCCCAAGATGTGTTTGTGGCGATCGCGAGCAGCTTCGATCACTATCACCATGACAATGAACACGGCGGCAGCTTGAGACGTTGGATGTGGGGCATCACGCGCAACAAGATTGCCGATTGGCAGCGCCGCGACGTCAAGGAGGTCGCTGCCCCAGGCGGCACAACGGCCCACGTGCGAATCCAACAATTGCCCGAGCATCCGTTTGAGCAGAGTGATCCCAGCACCGAACAAACAACGAGAATGGAGTTGGCAGCGCGGGCAATCGCGGTCTTGAAAACGGATTTTGAAGAGACCACATGGCAAGCGTTTTGGCGATCAACCATCAATGGGGAAACCACCGCCGATGTTGCTGCGGACCTGGGCACGACGACCAAGGCAATTCGCCAAGCCCGCTACCGCGTGCTACGCAGATTGCGCGACGAGTTAGGCAACGACTTACCGGCAAGCTGGTAAGGATCAGGAACCGCCGCTAACGCGGTGCGGCTAACAGCGCCTGATGTTGCTTGACGATATCGGCGTATTGGCTGTCACTGGCGAGATTGACGATTTCGTCGGCGTTGTTCTCATGGTCGTATAACTCCGTTGTCCCGTCGCTCCAGTGTGTATATCGCCAACGATCCGTGCGGACGCTGTCGCCACGCCCGCTGGGCCCGCGGGTGACAATCGTAAACGCGGCATCGCGACCCTTGGCGGCGGGGTCGAGTAATATCGGGCGCAGCGATGTACCGGCCAATCCGCCGGGCACCGCGACGTCGCAATAGTCGGCGATCGTGGGATACAGATCCACAAACTCGACAATCCCCGCTGCGACGCCAGCGCTTTGGCCGGGCGGTGCGATGAGCATCGGTGTGCGAACACTGCGATCAAACAACGTGTTCTTGTTCCACCAATTTCGCTCGCCGAGGTGGTAACCATGGTCGCTGATGAAGATCACAAGGGTCTTGTTGCGCAAGTTCAATTGATCGAGTGCATCGAGCAAGCGACCTACTTGGGCATCAATGAACGAGACGCCCGCATAGTACGCCGTTTGAAATTCCATTCGCTCGACGTCGGTGAATTGACCAAACGATTCGGCGTAAGCGCCAAACCCAACGGCCAACGGCGGCGCAGCGGTCATCGACGCCGGGTCGCGATGTAACTCAATCGAGCCCGCCGGGTACAAATCAAAATACTTGGCCGGTGCCACAAACGGATCGTGCGGTTTATGAAACCCAACACCGATGAACCACGGCTTTTCACCCAACCGCTGCATCAGCGCAATTGCCTCGCGCGCGTTCTGGCCATCGGGTTGGTCGTCGTCATCGCCGGCGGTCTTACCCCATGCACACCATTTCAAACTGTCGCCGGTCAGGTTACGACCGGCGATGATTTTTCCTGCCGTTGTCGGCGTAAACACATGGGCTTCGTCCCAACTGGCCGGTAGATCGATCCAGCGATCCCGCGCTTTGGAATCACGACCACCGCCGAGATGAAAAATCTTGCCAAAGGACGCAGCGTAATAGCCATGCTCGCGAAGCAATTGCGGCAAGGTCACCACGTCGGGCAACTTGCTGCGGAGCATCGTGGTATTGTCAGTGATACCGGTTCTGTCGGGTCTTAATCCCGTCAAGAACGACGATCGGCTGGGGTTACAAACGGGATATTGAACGTAGGCGCGATCGAAACGGACACCCTCGTCCGCCAAGCGATCGATGTTCGGCGTGTGGACCGCGAGATTGCCGTAGCATCCCAAATGGTCGCGCAAATCATCGGCAACGATGAACAACACATTTGTTCCCGTCGCGGCAACACGGTTGACGGCGATGAATAAGACGCAATTCAAAACCAACAATAGTCGCACAATGAATCTTTACATTGAAGGGTGACAGAAATTGTCGAACGGTTCTACCCGGCATGTTACACGACGTTCTTACCTCATTCGATCCGCCCGGCTATGATTCTCGTCGTTCAAAGTTTGGCCTGGACTTTTTTCACATTCGTAGGTTGTTGTGTTCGATCAAGCACTTGAAGCATTTTCGCAAATTACGCTGGTTGAATCGCTGGCTTTCTTAATTCCGTTCGTGTGCGCGGTGACGATTGACTTGGCTTCGCATCAAGCGGGCAAGCCGATTTCAATGCGCGATGCAGCGATCTGGTCGGTGATCTGGGTGCTGTGCTCCGCCGCGTTCGGTGGCTTTGTCTGGTGGATTCGCGGCCCCGAAGCGGGCAGTTTGTTCGCGATGGGCTACGTGCTGGAAAAGGCGTTGGCAATCGACAACCTGTTCGCGTTCTATTTGATTTTTAAATCGTTTGGGCTGATCCAAGCGGGCAACCAACACTTCCAACATCGCATTTTGTATTGGGGCATTCTCGGCGCGATCCTGTTGCGGTTTTTGTTTTTGGGATTTGGTGCGTTGATCGTCAATGTCAGTCCCTACATGTTGATCGCGTTCGCATTGGTCGTCTTGTGGACGGTATGGAAAATGTGGACCAGCGGTTCCGATGACGAAGACGACGTTGACTATACGAAACATTGGTCGGTCCGATTGGTCCAGAGATTTGCCAACACGAATCCGTCGATTGAAAGCGGACGATTCTTTTCCGGCGGTGTGACGCCGTTGTTTTTGTGTTTGGTATGCATCGAGGCGTGCGACGTGATTTTTGCGTTCGACTCGATGCCGGTAATTGTTGCGGTGGTCCGTGACCCGTATTTGATGATTACCTCCAGTTTGTGGGCTGCCGCCGGATTGCGAAGTTTGTATTTCTTGCTCGTGGCGGCACAGAACCTGTTTTGGGCGCTGGACAAAGCCGTGATGTTGTTGCTCGTTTTCGTGTCATTCAAATTGATCGGCAACGCGCTCGGCTTTCACATTCCCAATGCGCTCAGCCTCGCTGTTGTCGGCACGACGCTGGCCGGTGGTGTGCTGTATTCACTCTTGGTCAAGGACCCGGATGCTGAAGTTGAGGAGTGATGGAAAATTGGTGCGGCAGTCGTTAAAGTTGTGTGTAGACCAATTGGGCCAAACAATGATTGGCCCAAACAATTGGGACAATTGTTCTACAATGGGGACAATTTTCCTTCCATGTAAATCCTTTTCCCATCGAGCGACATGACATCACCGTTTTCTGATCAAGGTCCGTCGCCGTTCAATCCCTATGCCGCGGCGGCGAATGTTACGGGACTTCCGCAAAGTGGCGATGGCATGCTGCCCGATGGTCAAATGCGTGGCCTAGTGACGCAGGTGCCCGTCATCGGCATCCTGATGATTGTCCAAGGGGTGCTGATTGGATTGATGGGTTTAGTCGCGGCGGGCTATGCCTTGATGTTGCCGACGATCTTCCAAGAAATGCAGAAACAAGCGGCTAAGGAAAACAATCCGGGTCCGCAGTTTCCGATTGAAATGGGACCATGGTTTACGATCGCCGGAGTCGTCGTTGGCGTCTTGATCTTGGCGTTGGGAATTTTAACGGGAATCGCTGGCTACCGAGTCATGCAATATCGCTCGCGAGTTTTTGCGCTGACGATGTTGTCAGTGGGGCTGACGACGGTGATGACTTGTTACTGCGCCCCCACCGCGATCGGCATGTTCATTTACGGTTTGATCGTGTTACTGAATCAACCGGTCAAAGTCGCCTTCGAACTGCGTAGCACCGGCAAGACGGTGCAAGAAATACAACGTGCTTTCGCGCTGCTTCCCTAACCGACCCATCACCTCGCTATCGTCGAGTCAACCATGGATCCCTACTCCGCACCGTCGGCACCGATGCTTCGCAGCGAACCACCGCGCGACGCCTTGCCAACGGGATTGTCAGCCGTTGGAATTGTCAGCATTGTCGCTGGCTCATTGGGTTTGTTTGGTGGATTGGCGTCGATCGGCGGACTGTTGTTTGGTTCGGCGATCAATAACGCATTCGTCCAACCGGGACCGCTCGAAGCGGCGCAGCGCGAAATGATGGATGGGCTACACGCCGTCACGGCGCAGTTCATGATCCCGAGCTTGATCGTGGGCATGCTGGTGATCTTGATCAGTATCGCGCTGTTGGTCGGCGGCATCGGTGTGCTGCGGCGCAAAGCGTCAAGCAAGGGTCTGCTGCGCAAAGCACTGTTTGCCACCGCCGGACTCGAGCTCATCGGATTGGTGTTGTACGGATTGACCCAATCCCAAACGATGCCGATCACTGAGGTTTACATGATTAAAGTGATGGAGCAATCCAATCCCAACGGTGCCGGTGCAATGTTGGGACCAATGAAGATCGTGGCGTTGATCGGTGTTGTCATGTGGGCCGGTTGGAGTTTGACCAAGGCGGTGCTTTGCATCATCGGCGCTCGCTACTTGGGCAAGCAAATAAAACGCGACCAAGACTCATCATTAACCACAAACGTTGGGACATCCTAAATCATGCGATACGACTTTCGCTGGGTATTGTTAATGGCGTTGTCCGCTGGGTACATTGCGCCGCAGGGTCACGCCGACGAGCTTGGCGATCAAATTCGACTACACGCCCAACCTTACATTGAATCGAAAACCGTCGATGGTTTATCGATTGGCGTGATCTGCGGCAAAGAATCGGCAACGGTTCACTTGGGCAACGGTCACGGTGACTCCGATGCACCGTCTAGCCAAACGCTCTACGAAATCGGTTCAATCTCGAAAGTGTTCACCGGACTTTTATTGGCCGATGCGGTCATCAAGCAGAAACTGCGCCTGGGCCAACCAGCTCAAGATCTCTTGCCCAGCGGCGTCACGTTGCCTGTTTGGGAACAAACGCCGATCACGCTGTTGCACATCATCACTCATCGTTCGGGATTGCCGCGGTTGCCATCGAACATGCCAAGCCTGACGTCGAGCAACCCCTACGGCGACTACACCGCAGCGCTCGCTCACGAATTCATCTCCAGTCACAAACTCGATGCCGCGCCCGGTACCAAGTCCGAATACTCCAACTTCGCGATGTCGCTGTTGGGCCACATGCTCGCCGACCACGCCAGCACCACCTACGAAGCGCTGCTGGAACAACGAATCACCAAGCCGCTGGGCATGAACGATACTGCCGTGACTTTGAACGCCGACCAGCAAACGCGATTAGCCACGCCGCACATCGGTGTTGGCGTGCCCACGAATCCTTGGACGTTTGCTGATCTGCCCGGTGCCGGTGGGATTCGCAGCACGGTCGGCGACATGTTGAAATTTGCCCAAGCGAACTTAACACCGCCCAACGACGAGACCGGCCAAGCGATCGAGTTGGCGTGGCGCAAGCACGTTGACTCTCCGCCGATGGGTTTGGCTTGGAACTTCGCCGGCGACGGCAGCTCGCGTTGGCACAACGGCCAGACCGGCGGATTTCACAGCATGTTGATTATCAACCGCGAAGCTCAAGTCGCCGTCGTCGTGCTTGCCAACACCGCCACGATGGAAGTCGACCAATTGGCCACGGACCTAGTCGGTTTGCTGGCTGGCCAGCCGAAAAAGCCTCGCGTTTTTGAGAAAATCGTACAGGTCAAACCGGAGGTGATGAAAAGGTACGAGGGCAAGTATCAACTGGCTCCGTCGTTTGTTTTCACCGTGACCGTTAACGACAACCGTTTGATGGTTGGCCTCACCGGACAACCAACGTTAGAAGTCTTCCCGCGCAGCGATACCGAGTGGTTTTACAAGGTCGTCGATGCCACATTAACCTTCAAGGTCAACAAGAAGGGCGAGTGCGAAGCGGTTGAATTGTTCCAAAACGGCGTCCGCCAAACGGCAAATCGAATTTCTAAATAGTGTTCGACGACGGTTAAAGCCAAACTCGCACACACCCCGCTAACACCAACAAGTCAGCCCAGCGCAACGAATCACTGCGACCGTCGCGACGTAGGTAACCCAGCAGTTTGCCCGTCGGACAGGCGTGTCGGCAATAATACATCGGGCTGACGCTCGAAGCCGCAATCGACGCCATCCACACCAAACCGCTGATCGAAAACCCAATCCCAATCAGATAGGCGTCGAACGGCTCTAGCCAAGCAAGATTTACGCCCGGCGGCTTGACCAACGACACCGCCCCGATCGCGATTGCGAGTCCTGCAGTTGCGGCTAGTGTCAATAACACCGCCGGATGATGTAAAAATCGCGTGATCCACTTGCTCCGGTGCAGGCGATTGCGAATCGCAAACGGTCTCAGCCATTGTTGTATCGCACCATGGGGACAAACTTGGTCGCAATAGACGTTTCGTTTGGAAAAAATCGGCATTGTGATCGTCACGGCAGCAAGTAGTGCTAGTCCTGGAGCGAAGTGAATCGGCGGCCCACCGCGCGTCCAGCCGCTGGCCAATGCGATAGACAGCAAATTGCCGCTGAGCATCACGAGGATGACGAAACTGGTCGCCTGCCAGACCAAGCGAACTCGGCGGTCACCGCGCAAGCTTGAAAAGCTCCAAAAAATTGTCGCAATCGACAATAGGCCGGTGAAAATTTCACCAAGTGAAAAATTCCAACGCGGTGCGGTAACCGAATCAAACTCCGGTGTATCGATTTGCTTAGTTTCTGCAGCATGCAGTGCCAACCATTGCCCCGTGGCGTCGCGAATCGTTTCAGCGACGGCAATCGATGTCATCGTTGCCCCTGATACGCCGTCAATTTGTTCGGCGGCAAGGTCAATCACAGCCAAGTCGCTGAGCGGACGCCCTTTGAACTTCTTCCAAAACGAACGCTCTTGCTTGACGTAGTCGACGTAGGGTTCATTGTCAAAGCTGCGCCGAATTCGCACATCGATCAATTTGTCCTCGTCTATCAGCATCAGCAGTTCGCTGGGGCCTTGGTATCCGATTACTGTATCGCTTAATTGACCGGTTCGAATGGTCATGGATTGGCCGGCAAGCATCTCGGGCGTCAACCATTCTTCCATCTCGTCGCTGGAGATCGGATCGGGGAATTTCAGGCTCTGGCGCAGCTCCGGTTCATCGCTTTGTTTAGCTTCACGCAGGCAAACTGCGACCGATTCGGCGATGGCGAGACTGGTCAACGTAGCACCGCTGACGCCGTCCAAATGGGCCGGCACAACTTCGCCCCGCCGCAGACCACGGAATTGATTCCAAAACGCTGGATCGTTTTTTACCTGCGCCAAATGTTCCGCAGTATCGAAACTTTCGACGACTTTGACGCTGCTGACCATGCCCGCTTCGTCCATCAAGACCAACATTCGCGTTGGCCCCGAGTAGCCGATAATTTTGTCGGCGTGGGGCGATGTCGCCATCAGGTGAGCAATCGATTGACCATGCTCGTCGAGTGCCACGGCGGTTTGTGGCAAATTGTCAGCCAAGCGAAATGACGCTGCGCCGGGAACCATCGATTGGTATCGCAGGAGATAGTCAATCAACTCCGTCGCGCTGGTTTGATTGGTCAAACGCACCGCTTGGCGATGAAGTCCGAGGACCAGCATTGCCAATACCAACATCCGCGCCGCGTGGACCACGATCGCGCGATCGGACCGGCGTCGTCGCGGAGGTGGCTGGTCAATGATCGGCAGCGATCGCGGTGCGGGCATGGGCAGATCGCTACTCGATGGGCAACAACTGGGCCGCATCAGCGTGGACAATACCACCGGCCTGCTCGGCCGAAATTCGCACCGTCACGACCTGGTCCTTCGCCGCCTCGATTTGCCCCAGCGATAGCACGTCGGCTTCATGCTTGATTCGCATATTGACCATTTCACGTTTAGTCAGTTTGCCATCAACGAGAATATCAACCGGCACCATCGGCCCACGATTTTCGTGAGCTTGGAAATAGATGCGGACATCAAAGCGACCGTCGGCGGGGACTTTCAAGCGGAAGTCGGCAACGGCGTTTGTGTTTTGCCTGGCGTAGTGGTAACCCCAACCGACATAGCCTTTCAACCCTTTTCCCTCGGTCCATTGTCCGGCCAATTCGGCTTCGCTTTCATCGACCACGACGCCACCTAACGACGCCAGCTCGCGGCCGGTTTCGGGACCGCGCGGGCCGGGGATTGGCATGATTTGTTCGGGCATAACGGTCTTCGCACCGATCGATTCGCGGCGCGCCTTGCCGGGCAATTGCAACAACCCCAACAAGTCCGAGAGATACGAACCGTAAACGTCGCGCGGCGAACATTCGTATTGGCGACACAGGCTCGCGGCCTTGCCCACGACTTCGCCCATCATCCCGCATGTCTTCATCACGCGAACCGTTCCCAACGCCTCGTGCGTCACGCTGACGCAGCGCCCGGCCATGAACAGGTTGTCGATATTCTTGCTGTAAAAACATCGATACGGAACTGGATAGCCATACAGCCGGTCAATCCGTTTATCGTGTTCGGCAATCGAAATGAACGGGTTGTCGGGAAACTTGTCGGCGAACTCTCGCTTGGGGTAGTGCAAGTCAATCGACCATGTTGTTGGTACACAGCCATCGGGGAAATCTCGTTTGGTCACGACATCGTTTTGCGTCAGCACCACGTCGCCTTCGAGCAACCGACTCTCGCGCGGTCCACCGACGAAGGCCATCCAGGTCATGATTGCATTAGCGTGTTCGGCTGCACCGTCACCGTTTTTCATTGCATTAAATGCACCGAAGCCGGCGCGTAAATTCCAATCGCGAATCGCTTCAGCGTCACCGATTGCATCTTTGTCAAACCCGCTTTCCCAAAACCACTGGGCATGATGGTCACGCGGGTAGGGAAAGTCGTCCATGGTGAGCGGTAATGCCCAGGGTGTTTTGGGGAAGACGTGCGGTTGATCGCTTTCGTCCCAGGCCCACATATTGCTCATGCCCATTCGACCGCCGGGCTGCATCACCCAGCTTGCTTCGGCGAGCGCACCGATCCAGGCATGTCCGGTGCAATCCGCAAACAACGGGGCAATGAAGCGTCGAACTTCGCTGGTTCGCACATCGACGGCGTCCACCGATTGGATTCGATTTCCCGACTTGGCGACTGCGAACGCATGGTGATGCAGAAACAGATCGATGTTCATTTCGGCGCGAACGACCGCTTCTTTCAACTCGTCACCAAACTCTTCTTCGGTTCCCGGCGACTTGGTAGCTTTGTCAGAAAACTCTTCGACAATCTCACCGATTCGAGGAAAGCGACCACGGCGAATCAGTCCCATCGCCCAAACGCGAACTTCGGATGAGCCGTTGCCACCGAGCACGCCGCGATCTTGGATCAATGCGACCTTGCAGCCCATTCGCGCCGCAGAGATCGCCGCGCCCATGCCGCTGTACCCGCCGCCGATCACGACCAAATCGTAGCCATCGCGGCGATCGACATCATCGCCCAATCCCAAACGATCGCGTCGCCATTTGGGCAGCACGGTTGAATCATTGTCGGGCGTGGCGATGGTATCGGTGGTCAAGTAGATTGCGTCACAACGGCCATCGAATCCGGTCAGGTCGTGCAGTCGCAGTTGGTTGTCACCGGCCGCCAACGTGACGACACCGACCTTTTGCCATTGCCAATTTTCACCTTCGGTACCGAGATCGTCGCCGACCGTTTTGCCGTTGACCAACAGTTGAAAGCGTCCCGGTGTACCGGGAGCTTGCCAACGGGCAACCCAATCGAACGTCCTCACCCAAACGACATATTGGCCGGCTGCGGTGATCTTGATCGTTGTGGTCGCATCGGTAATGGGTTTACCCAAGCCATGAGCGAGCAGGTAGGGCGAACCCATTTGCTGGATGAATTGCGTATCGAGTTGCCAACCGCCGAGGTCGTCAAAGCTCTCGGTCTCAATCAGTTGTTCCGCGGAAAACGCAACGTTGGAAAAGATCAACCACATTAACGAAGCCGTTATGATTTGCGATCGCATTGAAAAAATCCGAGGTTAGCGAAATGAATATCAGCCGCCTCGCGATAGCGTGCGGTTCCCGCGAAGGTAACCGCGTGCTAGCGCACTGCGGCTAATTCAAACATCGCACCAGCATAACCTCGTCCGACTTCAAAAGCTCGCAGCGACTTGCTCGGCATGAGCAATCGCGGATTTCTCGGTGGCGGCAACTTCGTCAGGGCTCGCTGCCGTCGGTTCACAGACGATCGATTTAATGTCCTTGAAACCAAGAAAACCCAACACCACCTCCATGTACGAAGTTTGAAAATCCATGCCCTTGGCTTGGTCGCTGCCGTAGGAGCCACCGCGAGCGTAGACGACGGCGACGGGTTTTCCGGTGACCAAGCCGGTGTAGCCGGTTTGCGGCGAGTAGTTGAAGGTTTGGCCGGGCTGGGCAATCACATCGATGTAATGCTTCAGTTTGTAGGGAATCCCGAAGTTCCACATCGGCAGACTGATCAGAAACTTATCGGCTGAGGAGAATTCGGTACAAATGTCAACGACGTTTTGCCACGCTTTGGCTTGCCCGTCGGTGAAGCCTTCGCCGTGCATCACTTGATACTTCGCGTCGATCGTCGCACCGTCAAACTCAGGCAATGATTTGGTCCACAGATCGATCGTCTTGATGGTGTCGTTGGGATGCGTGGCGCGAAATTTATCGAGAAATGCCGTGGCGACCTTGATCGACTTCGAGCGGGCTTTGCGTGGCGAGGATTCGATGTAAATCAATTGCGACATTGCGACGGTCCTGAGATTGAGTAAATATGTCTACGAAGACGATTATGTTAGCGGATTGGCGAGTACCGCAGGCAGGCGATTTCACTACCCGCCTACGCAGCCGGGCGGTAATCAATAGAATGGTCGGCTTTCGTTCGTTTCGTCCGCCTCGACCAAGAGCTCCAGCCTTGCTACGCACGCACAATTGCGGCCAACTCCGCAAAACCGATGTTGGTTCTCCCGCCACGCTTTGCGGTTGGGTCGAAAGTATTCGCGACCACGGCGGTGCCGTCTTTATCGACTTGCGCGATCGCTACGGAATCACTCAGGTCGTCGTCGGCCCGCCGGAAGCATCCGCGGCCAACATTGATGATGCCAAACAGGTCGGTAGCG
This sequence comes from Pirellulaceae bacterium, assembly GCA_041753075.1. Lineage (GTDB taxonomy): Bacteria > Planctomycetota > Planctomycetia > Pirellulales > Pirellulaceae > UBA6163. The sequence goes on along the minus strand of JBGSVE010000139.1, from coordinate 3,469 downwards.
AGTGGGTCATCAAGGCCACTGGTAAAGTTTCCAGCCGTTTGGTCGGCAAGGAGAACGAGAAAATCTCCACGGGCGAAATCGAGCTACGCTGCGCCACAATCGAAGTGCTGAACCCCGCCGCGACGCCTCCGTTTACGCCGTCGCAGACTGATTTGCCGAACGAAGATTTGCGATTAAAGTATCGGTTTTTGGACCTGCGCCGCACCGCGATGCAGCGTTCGCTAATTACCCGCAGTCGCATCATCAAGGAGATGCGTGATTATTTCGCCGAGCACGATTTCATCGACGTCGAAACTCCGATCCTGGGCCGCAGCACGCCAGAGGGCGCTCGCGATTATCTGGTCCCCAGCCGCGTTCACCCAGGACAGTTTTATGCGCTGCCGCAATCGCCCCAGCTCTACAAACAAATTTTGATGGTCGCTGGTTTCGACCGGTATGTGCAAGTCGCCAAATGTTTTCGCGACGAAGACTTGCGCGCCGACCGCCAACCGGAATTTACCCAGCTCGATTTAGAAATGTCGTTCGTTGATGCCGAGGATGTCATCGGCATCATCGATGGGCTGGTAAAACGGGTTGTCAAAACGATTCTTGGCAAAGAGATTTCGTTGCCATTGCCACGCATGAAGTACGACGAGGCGATGCAGAAATATGGTTCCGACCAACCGGATTTGCGGTTCGGCATGGAGATTGTCGATATCACCGATATTGCCAAACAGGTCGAGTTTCGCGTGTTCCGCGGGGCGGCGGATGGCGGTGGTTTTGTTCGTGGCATCAAGGTTGAGGCGCTGGCAGAAGATTTCTCGCGTCGTCGCCTTGATGAGTTGACCGAATACGTCAAACGCGATTTCGGGGCCAAAGGTTTGGCGTGGTTTCGCGTCGAGCCTGATGGCACGTTGTGGAGCCCGACAAGCAAGAATTTCCAACCCGCTGAGCTCGAGCAAATCGCGGCGGCGATGCAGGCCAAGCCTGGCGACTTGCTGTTGTTTCTGGCTGATTCTTGGACCGTCACCTGCAAGGGACTCGCGGGACTTCGCAAACGCCTCGGTGCCGAGTTGAAACTTTACGACTCCGATGCACTGAGTTGTTCGTGGGTGGTCGAGTTTCCGATGTTTGAGAAGGACGAGGCGTCGGGACGGTGGAACGCGATGCACCATCCGTTCACGGCACCGCTGGCGCACGAGTTGCCGCTTTTGCAAACCGATCCGGCGGCTTGCCATGCTCAGGCGTATGACCTGGTTATCAACGGCAGCGAAGCCGGCGGCGGTACGATTCGAATTCACGATGCGGCATCCCAACAGCGAGTGTTCGAGTTGCTGGGGATCGATGAAGCGACGGCCAGAGATCGATTTGGGTTTCTGCTCGACGCGCTGAAGTTCGGTGCACCACCGCACGGTGGCATTGCGCTGGGTGTTGATCGCTGGGTGATGTTGTTGGGCGGTTTGGATAACATCCGCGAAGTGATTGCATTCCCCAAGACGCAAAAGGCGGCGGATTTGATGACCGAAGCGCCGGGCCAAGTCGACGCCGCCCAGTTGAACGATTTGCAACTCCGCATTGTTCAAATGAAGACGTAGGTACGACGGCGGAGCGTCGATGCACATTTAACACGACCCGCTACGCGGTTTGCTTCAGCGCTTCGACGTCGTGATGGACCATTTCGGCGACTAGCCGCGGCAGGTCATATTGCGCTTTCCAACCGAGTTGCTCGTTCGCTTTGCGTGGGTCGCCAACTAGGTTTACGACTTCGGCAGGACGGATAAACCGCGGATCGGGTTCGTAGTAATCTTGCCAATCCAGGCCAACGGTCGCGAAGGCGGCTTGCAGAAAATCTTGCACGCTATGACTGACTCCCGTCGCCAAAATAAAATCGTCGGCTGTTTCCTGCTGCAACATCCTCCACATCGCGTCGACATACTCGGGGGCATAACCCCAATCTCGCCGCGCATCAATGCTGCCCATGCGTAGCTTGTCTTGCAGGCCAAGCGAAATGGCGGCGGCGGCGCGAGTGATTTTGCGCGTGACAAACGATTCACCGCGGCGCGGCGATTCGTGATTGAAACAAATCGCATTGCAAGTAAACAAGCCAAACGATTCGCGATAAATTCGCGTCATGTTGGTCGCGAATACCTTGGCGACACCATACGGTGAGACCGGGCGCATCGGTGTGTCTTCGTGCTGGGGCGACTGGCCCGGCGAGCCGAAAATTTCGCTGCTACCAATGTGCAAAAAACGCGGCGGTGAGGCCAAGTCGCGGAGGATTTCCAACAACCTCAGTGTGCCGATGGCGGTAAACTGGCACGTGGATTCCGGAATCTCGAAACTGGCACCGACATGGCTTTGTCCGGCCAAGTGATACAACTCGGCGGGCTGGGTCTTGGTCAGGATTCGCCGAATCGTGGTCGCGTCATCGAGGTCGGCGTAATGCAAAATCAATCGCTTGCCGTAAACATCTTGGCCGTAAAACAACGGATCCAAACGGGTTCGCTGCGTCGAACTGTTGCGCCGCACCAGCCCATGCACAACGTAACCCTTGGCCAATAAAAACTCGGCCAAGTAGGAACCATCTTGTCCGGTGATACCGGTTATCAACGCAACGGGCGACGCTTCCGATTCGGACATTCGGTAACCAACCTTAGGGACGTGTCATAAAAGGGGTTCTGGCCCAATACTGCTGGGCACACCATTACTACACCGGTTGCTCGACGTTGCGTTTCGTCGAATTCTTGTGTGTCCGCAGACGATGGGCGTACACTTGACGCTGGCATGTCGTCTGTCGTCGCTTGATCTTAGCGAACGCGCCGCATTCACGGCAGGTCCAGCATGCACACACCAGTCCACGGACAAATAGTGTTCTACCAAACAATTCGGTCCTCCCAGTTAGGTCCTCGGTCCGAAATCGAGTGAAACGAATCGAAAAACGACTTGCCCTAACTCACTTGCTTACTTACGCTCCGAAGTCGTTTCTGATTTTCACAAAATTACGGTGCACAATGCCGGATATAGCAAAGCTTTTTGAAAAGCTTGATGTCGTAGTCATTCCAAGCAGATGCTTACAACTCACTCGTGGTCTGGCATTGCTGGTCAATAGCATCTTGGGCTTGGTGCCAATTTGTGAAGCGCAGCAGGTCAAGTCGCCGACAGAATCTTCAGCAAATTTACAATCTTATAAAGGCAACGATGCGATTGAATTGCTGGTTACCGAGTTGGACAAACACGGCCTCTTGCAACCTACGAATTTTGAACATGTCTTCTCGGCTGATCGCGATGACGACTACTTCGAGACGCTACAACCCGTGATGGATAGCGGCGACAGATACTTACAATCAGGGCGAAATGTCACGGCGACGGCAGCGGATCGCTGGTCACAGGTCGTGATCGCAGCCAAGTTGGCGCTGGTCGGCGACTTTGATATCGAAGCGACGTTCACGGATTTTTCGTGGACCGGGGAGCTGCAAGAAGGTGGGGCTCG
>JBGSVE010000138.1:0-13438 GCA_041753075.1 Pirellulaceae bacterium | reverse complement strand
ATTGGGACAATCGTTCTACAATTGGCCTCGATCGTTTTGTGAGCGGCACGGCGCTAGCCACCGGTTTGGCTCGGGAAGTACCGGGGGCTAGCGCCCGCCCGCTCACTGAACCTGGCGCTGTCCAGCTCGACTCCAACGGGTTTTCAAACAGAATCTAGCGTGAAGTCGATGAAATGGACCGCAGTTTTGTAACTATGACTTTTTCTTAACCACTCCTTTTTTGCCGGTCTTGGTGGCGGCTTTCTTTTTGGTTGCCTTTTTCTTTGTAGCGGCTTTTTTGGTGGTGGCTTTCTTGGTGGTGGCCTTCTTGCGCGATGCCTTCTTGGTCGAAGGTCCCCGCGCGGCACGTTCGGCCAATAATTCCAACGCCGCCTCGAAGCTGAACTCCGCCGGTTCGGCGGACTTGGGTAGCGAAGCGTTCGTAGTTCCGTCGGTCACGTAAGGACCGAAGCGACCTTCGAGCAGCTTTACGACGACGCCTGTTATGGGCGACTCCGGGAACGTCTTGAGCGGCTCTTTCGGTGCGGCGCGGCCGCGCGTCTTGGGTTGCTTGAGCAACTCGATCGCCTCGGCCATCGTGACCTCCAGCGGACTGACGCCTTCGGGCAACGAACGCGTGTCGGTACCGCATTTGATATACGGGCCGTAACGTCCATCGTTCGCCTCGATCGCATCGCCGGACTCGGGATGATCGCCAAGGTTGCGCGGCAGACTGAACAGCGAAATCGCAGTTGGTAAATCAAGCGTTTCGGGCGTCATGCCCTTGAGCAGCGAACGGTTCTTTTTCTCCTCGTCGTCGTTGGCACCAAGCTGCACATACGGTCCGAAGCGGCCGACCTTGAGGAACACCGGCTTGCCCGATTCGGGGTCTTCACCGAGCGGTTCGTTTTGGCGATCGCCCGAGGCCAGCAACTCCATCGCCGCAGCCAACGTCATCTCATCCGGCGGCATTTCGTCGGGCACACTGACGCGGCGTTCGCCTTGTTCAATCGATGGGCCGTACTTGCCAACGCGAACAAAAACTTCTTGGCGATGTTCGCCGTCTGCGGGCAGGCCCAGGGTGAACCGGGCCATTTCCAGCGGCTTGATGTCGGCGTTGGCCAGTCGCGGCTTCAGACCGATGACCGACTCGGTCTTATCGTCGCTGCCGAAGTAGAACTTGCGCAGATACTCGGTCGATTGAGCTTCTTGGCGGCTGATCGAGTCAAGAAAATCTTCCATTTGGGCGGTGAATTCGTAATCGACCAACGGCTCAAAGTATTCCTCCATCACACGGATCACCAAGAACGCCGTCCAGCTTGGAACCAGCGCCTGGCCGCGTTTGAAAACGTAATTTCGCGCCTGAATCGTTTCAATAATCGACGCGTAGGTACTGGGCCGCCCGATCCCCTTTTCTTCCAACGCGCGGGTCAACGACGCTTCGCTGTACCGCGCCGGTGGCTGGGTCGTGTGGCTCTTGGGATCGAGCGATTGTGTCCGTAGCGGGTCCTCCGCTTTGACGTTCGGCAACAACGTTTCCTTGTCCGCCAACTCGGCCTCGGGATCATCGCTGCCTTCGACATAAGCCCGCAGGAAACCCTCGAACTCGATACTTGTTCCCGACGCCACAAATGTCGCTCCGCCACCGTTGATCGTCACGGTGATTCGTCGTTTTTGAGCATCGGCCATTTGGCAAGCGACCGTGCGTTTCCAAATCAAATCGAACAAGCGGAATTGGTCACCATCAAGCTCACCGCGCAGCGCCCCGGGCAAACGGAACGGCGTCCCGGCGGGGCGGATCGCTTCGTGAGCTTCTTGGGCGTTCTTGACCTTGCCGGTGTAAGTGCGAACGGACGGATGCAGGAATTGTTCGCCATATTCGCTGCGGACCAAATTTCGCGCCGCGTCGATCGCTTCGGTACTGAGCGTCGTGCTGTCGGTACGCATGTAGGTGATGTAGCCGTTTTCGTACAACCGCTGGGCCGCCTGCATCGTTCGCTTGGCGGTGAAGCCGAGTTTGCGGTTGGCTTCTTGTTGCAGCGTGCTGGTCGTGAACGGGGCGCGGGGACGTTCGACAAACGGCTTGACTTCGACCGACGTGACTTTGAATTTCGCGTCTTGCAGTTTCGCCGCCAACGCGACCACACCGGCTTCGTCGAGTTGCAACAGATCAGGGTTCTTCAGCTTGCCCGTGGCATCATCGAAGTCTTTACCGGCGGGTAATTTCTTGCCGTCAACCATTGTCAACGTCGCCGGCAACCGCTCGGCTGCGGCGGTGTTGAATACCGCTTCCAAATCCCAATAGGTGCCCGAACGAAAAGCGATTCGTTCGCGTTCACGTTGGACAATGATTCGTACGGCGACGCTTTGGACACGGCCTGCCGACAAACCGCCACCGACGACTTTCCACAGCAGCGCCGACACGTCGTAGCCGTACAAACGATCGAGAATTCGGCGGGTTTCTTGGGCTTGGACCAGACCAGTGTCGATTGCCCGTGTTGATTTCAACGCCGACTGGATCGCCTCCTTAGTGATCTCGTGAAATACCAGTCGGTGGACCGGAACTTTGGGCTTGAGCAATTCGTGCAAGTGCCAACTGATCGCCTCGCCCTCGCGATCTTCGTCCGTCGCCAGATACAAGTTGTCAGCGTCTTTGAGCGCTTGTTTCAGCTTCGTGACTTGTTTCTTTTTGTCATCGGGAACGATATAAATCGGTTGAAAATTGTCGTCGACATTAACGGCCAAGTAGGCCCAAGTTTCGCGTTTGAATTGTTCCGGCATGTCGGCGCGGTTGCGGGGCAAATCGCGGACGTGGCCAATGCTGGCTTCGACTTGGAAGTCTTTGCCGAGGAATTTTGCGATCGTTTTCGCTTTGGCAGGCGATTCGACGATCACGAGACTTTTGCCGCTGGACTTTGCCATAGAGCTAACTTGACTTCGCAGTGTGAAATATCCGCCTTGACCGTACGAATTGGTCGCCGTTAGGCTAAGCTACTGACGCCCCCAAGAGCGTTGGAAGCAATCGTCCGCTTGTCAAGTCGGTCTCGTGTCGTTGAACTATGAACTTATTGCCAGCAAGTGGATTGCTGACCGCCGTTTGATCCTCTTTTGACCCCGACTGGACCGACATGAGCAGCAGCCCCTTCGAGCTGTTTCGCCGCAACCTCAAGCCGTTGATGGTGGCTTTGACATTGTTGGCGCTTTTTTCTTTTGTGATTTTGCCGTCGGTGGCAATGTACCAACAGCAAAATTCAGGATATGGCCCATCCGAAACGACGCTGGCGGCTTACCAGGGCGGGGACTTCGAGATCAACAAGGTCAACTTTTTCACCCGCAATCACAACGCCACCGTCGAGTTCCTCAACGAGCTGGCCGAAACGACGATTCGCCAAGGCGGTGCGCCCAAGGTCGCCGGTTTCCAATACGACACGCAGAATAAGTCGATTCGCGCGCTGGGGATTAATTCCAATCCAGGCAACGAAACCAGCGTTCGGGCGCTGATGTTTGCCGCCGAAGCAAAAAAAATCGGCCTCGATCTCGACGACACCGCCGTTCGCAACTGGTTGACATTGTTCAGCGACGGCAGGCTCAGCGACGGCGAAATCAATTCGCTGATCGCCACTTCGACGCGCAACCAATTGGGCCAAATGCAGCTTTACGAACAATTGCGCACGCATTTGCTCGCCCAAGCGTTCCAACAACGTGTCATGAGCGGCTTGACCGTCGCCGGATTGCCAATCACGCCGCCAGCCGAACAGTGGGACTTGTTCTTGCGTCTCAATCGCCGCGCCGTCGCGGATGCCTACGCCGTCAATATCGCCGATTTCATCGGCAAAACAAACGACAAGCCGTCGGAAAAGCAGATCCAAGATCTGTACGAGGAGGGCAAGTCGCGTTTCCCCGATCCCGAATCACCGCAGGCATCGTTTCGCCGACCGTATACCGCGAATTTCGAGTATTTGGCTGGCAATTTGGACGATTTCATCGATCGCGAGAAGGCCAAGTTGAGCGACGAGGCGTTGCGCGCCGAATACGACGCCCGCGTTGCCGCCGGAGAATTCAACGTTGCCGAGCCGCCCGCCGAAGACAATCCTGCGGAGGATACACCTGCGGACGAAACACCTGCAGAGGATACGCCAAGTACCGAAACGCCGGCTGAGGATACGCCTGCCCCCGATGCGCCGACTAAAGAAGCGCCGGCCGCGACAAATTCACCTGCGGAAGCAATGCCTGCTGAAGATTCACCCGCGACCGAGATGCCAGCGGACGACAAGCCGACCGAAGACAAGCCGACCGAAGGCAAGCCGACCGAAGACAAGCCGGCGGACGAAACTCCCGCCGAAGATAAGCCAGCCAACGAAGATTCCAGTCGTCGCGTGATCGACAACGGAGTGCGGTTGGTGGTCGCTCAAGAGCAACCGGCTGACGAACCCGCAATTGACCAGACGCCCGCCGAGCCCGCTGAGCCTGACGTAGATACTGAAGCAGAAACCGACGCACCAAAGGTTGACGAGCCGAAGATCGACGAACCAAAAACTGCCGACGCGCCAACGACTGAAGAAGCAAAAACCGAAACAGCACCGGCGAAGGTCCAAAGCTTCGAGGAAGTCAAAGACGAATTGGCCCGCATCGTGGCCATGCAACCGGCGCTCGACAAGCTTGATGCCGCCGTTACGACCGTCAATCAAACCATGCGAACGTTCTTTAACGCCCGCGCAATCGCCGGCGGCAAGACTGATAAAATTCCCAATCGACCCGATCTCAAAGCGCTCGCCGAACAACTGGGCATGAAGCATGTCGTGACCGCGATGCAGAACGTCGTGGACATCCAGAACGATGCGATTTCGTTGTCACGCGGCGTCGGCGTCGGGATGCAGCGCGGTGAGCCGTGGGGCCAAACGATGTACGTGGCCCGCACGCCGTTATTCTCGCCGGTCCGCAGCATCGACGACCAAGCCCAGATTTCGTACGTCTCCTGGAAAACTCAAGACGCCGCCGAATTGATCCCCGAGCTGAAAGATTGTCGTGACGAAGTCATCTCTGCGATTCGCACCGCCGAAGCTCGCAAGTTGGCCAAGGCCGAGGCTGATCGTTTGGCTAAAGAGTTCGCGTCCAGCGACAAGCCCGTCAAAGAATTAGTTCCGACCGAACGCTCCAGCATGGTGTTTGAATCGCTGGGACCGTTTTCGTGGATGACCTCGATCGGTTTTGGTATGCGAGCGTTCATGGGCAACGTCCCCGAGCTGGACCGCGTCGGTGATGCGTTCATGCGCCAAGTTTTCACCAGCAATCGTGGCGAGTGGGGCGTCGCACCGAATATGCCCGAGACAGTTTACTACGTCGTGCGTCCGACTGAATTTTCGCCCTCGACCGACGAGCTGCACCAGCGTTTCACGCAATTGCCCCAGCGGATGCAAACGATGTCGTTGGCGATCGAAGAAACAATCAAGATCCGTGACGGTTATTACGACGCGTTAGAAGATCGAGTCGGTTTCAAGTGGAACGAAAAAGCCTTTTCAGAGCAGTAAAAAATTGTAGAACGATTGTCCCGATCGTTTGGGAAATCTTGCCCAAACAATTGAGCACAATTGTTCTACGATCAATCAATCCAACGCCGCGTTAAATCGCCATAAGCATCAATACGACGGTCACGCAAAAACGGCCAATGCGTGCGCACATCGTCGCTGAACGACAATTCGCAATTCGCGGTCACTATCGCTTCATCATGATCGTTCGCCGTCGCAACTAATTCACCGTGCGGATTGGCGATGAAAGATTGGCCCCAAAACTCCAAGCCGTCCTCGATGCCGACGCGATTGGGTGCGCCCAACCATAAGCCGTTGGCGATGGCGTGTGATCGCATCATCGTTTGCCACGATTCATGTTGCCATTGTCCATGTTCGGCTTTCTCGGCGTGAATCCAACCGATCGCCGTGGGGTACAATAAAATTTCCGCACCGGCGAGCGAAAACAGTCGTGCCGCTTCGGGATACCATTGGTCCCAACAAATCCCAATGCCCAGCTTCGCATACTTCGTCGCAATCACGCGAAAGCCCAGATCGCCTGGCGTGAAGTAGAACTTTTCATAAAACAGTGGATCATCAGGAATGTGCATTTTGCGATACATGCCGGCGAGCGAACCGTCGGCATCGAGCACCGCGACACTATTATGGTACAGGCCCGGTGCCCGTCGCTCGAACAACGGTGCGACAATCACGATCGCATGCTTGGACGCCAAGGTCGCCAATCGATCCGTTGTCGGCCCCGGAATCGATTCGGCCCAAGCGAACCGAGCGTGGTCTTCGCTTTGACACGGATACGGTCCGGTAAACAACTCCTGCAGGCACACGACTTGTGCTCCCTCGGAGGCAGCTTGTTCAATTTTCGTGATTGCCCGCGCGACGTTGTTGTCGTGCGAGTCGTTGCCACGCATTTGGATGACCGCTAGGCGTACACTTGTCATACTGATTCACTCTCGCTCGAGGAGTTGCGTACCATGGACCAACCATCACCCACGCGGTTGTATTTTGCTGGCACCGACACCGACGTGGGCAAAACCTACGTCGCGGCGATGGCAACGCGCGAGCTACGACATTCTGGCAATCGCGTCGCCGTCTACAAGCCGGTGGCCAGCGGTTGCATTCTCGATGATGGCCGCGTTGTCTCGGATGACGCGATCAAATTGTGGGAAGCCAGCGGTCGCGAGCTGGCGATCGAAGCGATTTGTCCCCAGCGATTTTTGGCCCCGTTGTCGCCGCCCGCTGCGGCGCGTCGCGAAGGCAAAACAGTCGATGTCGCGTTGTTGGTCGCGGGCCTGGACGCCGTCTCCGCGGAAGCCGATTACGTCGTGATCGAAGGTGCCGGTGGGCTGATGTCGCCGCTGGCCGATGATTTGCTCAACAGCGACTTGGCGAGACAAATCGGTGCCAAGGTGATCATCGTCGCGAGCAATCGACTCGGTACGATCCACCAAGTGCTAAGCACCGTAACCGCCGCCGCAGCGCTGCAACTTTCCGTCGCCGGTATTGTCTTGAACCAAACCGAACCGGTCGCCGATGATGCTGCTATTGAAAACGCAGCGGCGATTTCCCGATTTACGCGCGTCCCAATTCTTGGCACGATCTCTTACGCGGCGACGACCAGCCGTATTCACTGGGACGCGTTGCCCACGACGGGCGAACCGTTGATCCCGATTGCCAAAGCGTGGTTGTGATTGGCGTCAGCTTCGCTCGCGGAGCAGTCGTTGCAAATCGACTTCAATCATTGCCAACTTGTCAGTTCTAAGTACCGTCAACTTATCCGCTCATAGCGTTAGTTTATTCGGTTTGTACCGCGAAGCGGTTAAAGAAATTTGGGTAGCAACAAACTGTGGCCTTTCAAGTTTCGAGAAAGTCATATACCCAATAACCACTCGGTTCTAAGTGCTAAGAAAACTCGCCGCGAACGACTTGCGGATCACGAATTGTCGATTCCCGCGATGCCGAGTCTTCGACCTGCACGCCTAACTGCTCCGCTAATTCTTCCAGCGCCCAATCGTACCGGCGGCTAAAACATAATTCGATGGTTTGTCCATCGGTACCGATCACTCGCAGTGAATGCATTACCCAGCCGCGACTCAGTGTTGGGATCGGTGCAGCGGCGAGCGCAAGTGAACGTGGTCGTCGCCACCAATTCGCCTCGCTCAATTGCCAACCTTCGCCATCATCCTGCTTGGCCAATTGCAACCGACTCTTAGCCGCAAATGGTCCGAGCGCTGCCTTTGGGAAAACGATCAGCTCGGGTCGCTTCGGCGATCCAAAGCCTTTCCAGATCGCCGCCAAAATCGGATCGAAAATCATCGTGCGATAAAAACGGACGCGGCGGCTTATCCAACGTAACATCAAGCCCGCGATTCCCAGCAACAGTAGATTGATAACCGTGGCAATCGTTGGGCTGAACGCATAAATCGCCATCAAACCGGCGCACAACGTTTTGTTCAACACCTCGAAACAAGCATCCAGCGCCGGGATCGGTGTCAACCACACCATGAACTCGAAGAAGAACTTGACGCTGTTGATCACCAACACATTGACGATCATCGCGATCGCCAACAACGTATCGATCGAGACACTGACAATGCCAAGCTGAACCATCGCAATCTCCGGTGCAGCCGTTTCAGCCTGGTTCATCGACGCGACCAACTTTACGGCCAGCAGGATCACGATCACGCTGTACGTTTCCAATCGATCGACCGCTTGCGCAAACGGCTTGCTGACTTTGGTCAATCGCGGCAAACTGGTCAGCATCGTCAAGCCCATCAGCACCATGAACAACGTCGGGTTGCGCAGCGGACTGTTTTCGCCAAGCATCGCGTTGTTCGTCATCCAATCGGGCCCCCAAATCGCCATGCCCGATAAGCAGCTTACGCCAAAGAATGGTGACAGCGCGACGGGTGCCAACGGTCCCAACCAATCGGCAATGTGACTGGCTCCCAGCCATCCGCTGGCGGCCGCAATGTCTTTGCTGCCAAATTCAGCGGTTTCGAGCGACTTGGCGCTGGGTAGCAAAGATTTTGCTGGTGCCACTTCGCTTGGTGCGGTCGGTGCTTGGGCAACGGCAAACGTCGCGCTGGTCAATAACGCGATCGCGGTCAACAAAACAAAACAGCGAATCATCGAGTCAATTTCATTTTATCCAGAAATGATCAAAACCAGTTTCGGTAGCCTAACAAAATGGGGACCGCCGACGTAGTCATCCCAGTGATTGATGATTGCAATTGTTCCCTCTTCTTTTCGTGGTGCTGCGATGCCAGGATCTATCCTGCGGAAGTTTTCATTGCCAATTGTGATTGGCTTCGTGACTGCGACCTTCGTGACAATTGGTTGTGGCCAGCAACAGGCGCGGCGCGCTGATTTTTCCAAAACGCTCAGCAGTGTCGCCGGCGAACCCGCCGCCACGGCGAGTAACGTCAACAGCGTTGTTTCCGCGCAAAACCCGCCCACGAGTTCCGATTCGCCAGCGGGCCAAGCCGACGCGACCACGCCAAACCCGACCGCGCCGGCGATCCAGCGACGCATTGTCTACACCACCGATATCGGCTTGGTCGTCAAAGACTATGCTGAGTTTGAGTCAAGCTTGCCGGGAACTGTCGAGCGAATGGGCGGTTACATTTCCAAGTCCGAAACCAATCGACGTTACGCCAACCAGCAAGCCGGCGTTTGGGTCGCGCGGGTTCCAGTGGCTCGTTACGGCGAGTTTCTGCAGGGCGTCGCGGCGCTCGGTTTCGCTGAATCGCGACGCGAAGACGCGCAAGACGTCACCGAAGAATATGTCGATGTCGAAGCCCGTATTCGCAATAACCACAAGCTCGAAGAACGCATCATCACGATGTTGCAGGATCGCACCGGCAAGCTCACCGATGTGTTGGAAATCGAACGCGAACTGGCCCGTGTTCGCGAAGAAGTCGAGCGGATGGAAGGCCGGTTGCGTTTGTTGGCCGATCGCAGCGCCATGGCTACGGTGACGATTCGTTGCCGCGAAGAACAGCAATACACACCACCGGAGGCACCAACGTTTGCGTCACGGATCGCGTCGTCATGGTCGGGGTCGATCGAGTCGTTGCGATCCACGGGTGAGTCGCTATTGATTGCGATGGTCAGTCTAGCTCCGTGGCTGATGGTGCTTGCTATTCCGGTATTGGTCGCGTGGCGACTTGTTCGTAGGCTATTGCCGCTATTCAAAGCGAATGCTGGATAGATTGTTTAGCGGAATTGGCGCAAATCAACGCGACCCCTCATTTTTAAGGTCCATCCGGGTTTATCGTGGATAAGCAGGATGTGCTGTTGGATTTTTTGAGGGATGCCTCCAGAATCCGGGTTCCTAGGCAAATCCACGACAAAGTCTGATGGACCATTTTTAATCATGACGAACCTTTAGACAACATCTTTACGTCGACGTTTCGGTCTTCATTTGTTTCTGCAATAGGTCCGCCTGGTCTACCATTACGCGGGCAAACGACGAGTCGCCATCTTGCATCCACAGGTTCAGCTACCCTTGCGATACTTGAAAACTGTCGTTGCGATCGGTGATTTCGATGCCTTGACCGGTGGGCGGTTGCCAGGCGGCGGCGCAGTGCTCGCAGGTCGGCTCGTCAACGCGGCGCGGCTTTGCGCAGGCCCGACACGACTCGCGATGCACCAACCGATAGATCGCAATGATCGACAGCGGTGCGGCCAATCCCAACAGCGGCACCGACCATGTCCACAATCGAGTTTGACGACGACTCAGTCCCCGCCGATACGCCGCACCCCGAACCAACCAGAAGCTAAGCGCGGTCACTACGAGGAACGAGATGACAATGGTACTGGTCGCGATCGGATAGTTCGCGATCTCGGCGAACGGACTGTGAGGCATTTCACCCAAAACATATTGATACCAAGCCAAAGCGAATCCCAAAACAAAAACCGCACCTGGAAACATGCCCGCCACCACGAACATCACGCTAAACTTATCATCGTCCGTTTTTGGAAGCGAGTCTGGATCGATGGCGAAGGTAATCTCTTCGGCTGTCGTATCGGGTAGGAGCCGATATGCCGTCAGGTTTGAGTCGACGATCCGTCCGTTGTTCTCCGACAAATAAAGTCCTGAAGGTGTCCACGCGATAAACAAGGTTTCTTTTTCGATCGAGGTTGGCGGCATTCTAAATTTGCGGATCGGCTCGACGTCCAGTTTTAATTTTCGACTCAGGTCCATGTTGATTGAATTGCTGCCTGGCTCTCGTTCGACGTACCAATTCTCAACGCCCGAAATTTCAATCACCTTGAATTCATGCAATTCGGTCCCCGACCGAACAATCAACCGTGGCGGATCACCTTTGACGCTTTCAACCAGCGTCGCACCCTCAATCGGCATTTCGATTATTCGGCGCAGCGCGATCGGATCGTTGTCAATAAACGACATGCCCTCGGAGTCAATCAGAATCGACGGGTAGCCGATGTTGGACAAATTCCCAAAGGCCGATTGACCATTTCCCAGCGGATCCATCTTAAACGGTTTGCCGATCAACGCACCTGCGGGATGAACGCCATCGGCCGCAATCGTATTGACCCACCGCATCCGCGGATACGTCTCATAACCAAGCAAATAACCGCGAGTGTCATAGGCGTACGAAAGTGTTGAGCCATACCGATTGTTTGACGCGGTGAAGAATCCGTCGGTGCTGTTATACACCGGTCGCAAACGCCACATGTACGCGAACGAACTGAAGAGACGATCTTTGGCTGCTGCGGACAGCGCGTTGACGGTGGCACCATTCTTGGCGATTTCACCACCAAGGGTTTCATTCTTGTAGTTGCCTTTCGCGGCGTCATAACTTTGCAGACGAGTGGTCAACCACAATTCGTCGCTACCGCGCTCTACGTCGACCGACACAAACGGCACCGGTAGGTACTCGTTGGATCGCAGTGTGCTCTCGATCACTCCGATTGAAAATGCCACGGCAGAGATCAAACACAACGTTGTGCCGACCAGGATATAAGCGGGCATTAACCAGCGCCGTTTGAGCACAGGATTCACGCTCGCCGCCGGTGGATCACTCGCCAACTCTTGCCAACCTTGCCGGGCAATCGCGATCATCCAGACAAGCGTTGGCAGCGCCACGAGAAAACACACAATTGCCCAATACCAACCGCCTTGATGCAGGTAGCCATAAAACGGTATCAGCACCGCGCCCGCAGGCACCAGCGGAAACAACCGCGTTCCCCACCACGATGCACCGCGCGACATCATCAACATCGCCGCGGGATGCATCAAAAACGCAATCATCGCAAACACCAAACCCGGCACCACCTGCGCCGGTCGCATAGGATACGACCACATTCCATTGAAGGCGATCCAGGCCGCGAATCCGATCAATGGCACGATCACCGACGTCATGTAGAGCACAAACCCCGATACTATCTTGGCCAGAAACACGTCGCTGGTCGTCACGCCGCGATGATTCAAGTACGCACCGGCGGCGGGCTGTAAATCACGAAACGATTGCACGACGCCCAGCGCGAAAGCCAACAGCGGCGTGATGATCGCGAAATAATTCACCAAGCCCGTCGCCAGCAGTGGATTGTTGTAGCCGTTAATACGGCTTGGATGCACCATGTAGCAAATCACGGTCACGACCAGCAAACCGATCGGCACCCAGCGCACATTCTCGCGTAACTCTTTCCAAATCAGCGGCTTCATGATGCGGCTCCGGTGTAAAACGAATGACCCACGCGTGAACGAGACAAATAGGCCAGCACCGCGTCCTCGAAACTGACGTCAACCGATTGCACATTGCCGCCCAACTTTTCAATCGCTAGACGTGATTCATCACTGGGGTCAGCGATCGTGACATGCCAACGGTTGCCCAGCGACCGACAATGCACCAGCCCCGGAATCGATTGGTTGATCGTTGGATCATCGCCTGAGTCCACGACCCAGGCGGCAACGCGGTTGCGAAATTCATCGAGCGTACTATCGACCAACATCCGCCCATCAACCATTAGCGCCACGCGATCAGCAACCCGTTCGACGTCGTCAAGCAAGTGACTACTGAGCAACACCGTTCGCTCGCCCGCTTGGCAAAACTCGACAATCGTTTCGTTCAGCGCCCGGCGGCTGACCGGATCGAGACCCAGCGCCGGATCGTCGAGCACCAGCAACTCGGGGTTGGCCGCAAGCGTCGACGCGAGTGACACACCGGCACGTTGACCGCGGCTGAGCCAGGCGACTTTTGCGCCGGTGTCGATGCCGAAGCGGCGCACCGACGACTCGAACATCGCCCCGTCCCAAGTCAAATGCGTTTGCCGGGCGAATTGTTCGCAATCACGCACGCGCATCCAGGGATACAAAAAGTGTCCCTCGACTGTATGGCCAATGCGACAGCGAATCGCGGGCGTCAAACTGCGACTGTCATGTCCCAGTATTTCGCAAGATCCACGCGTCGGCTCGAGGAAGCCCAACAACATGCGAATCGTCGTTGTTTTACCGGCACCGTTTAGCCCCAGCAGTCCCAAGACGCTGCCGCGCGGCACCGCGAAATCCAAATCACGAACCACCGCGCGGCGACCGAAGTAACGCGTCAACCGGTGGGTGCGAATCACGGGCGTTGGGGATGAGTCAGGCATGACAAGCTCACATCAATTTTTCGAGTTTTGACTGCATCCGTGCGATGATTTCTGCACCAGAAAAGTCCAGCGTCACGGCGGTGCTGAGCGCCGTATCGAGCACTTCGTCGAGGCGTCGCATACGTTCGGCTTTGGAAAAGACGGTCCGTCGTTTGGCAACGAACGCACCGCGACCAGCTTGGGTTTCGAGCACACCGTCGCGGACAAGTTCGGCGTAGGCTTTGGCCACGGTGTTGGGATTGACGACTAATTCTTTGGCCAACGCGCGGACGCTGGGCAGCGCGTCACCGATGGCCAATTCACCGGCGGCGACGGCG
>JBGSVE010000137.1:0-91299 GCA_041753075.1 Pirellulaceae bacterium | reverse complement strand
GTCGAGATCGACGTCAACAACTTTCCAGTCGTCGCCAAGTCCAAGAAGTTGTCGGTAATGGGTATTGAGATCGTTCATCACCCCAGAATACAAAATCAACGTGCTTCAAGCGATCAGCCACTAAATTCCCCGAAGAACCATTTCGGTAGAGGGTCATGATTAGTTTTTGCTTATCTTGCTGGTGAACTGAACTGACTGAGGCGATGATGGTAACGATCGCTTCCTTAAAGCAAGCCCGTCTTCCAGGCAAGCAAGGTTTGCTTTGGCTCCAAAGGTCAAGTTCTATCCAGTGACATGGAAAGAAGCTGGACATCGAGTCGATCGGTGGAAAGGTTGAAAATTGCAAATCGCTGCATTTTGCAGCGTTTGCATAATAGTCGACCGGTCGGTACAGCGGTTGCAGAGTAGATGACGGTCTTTCGCTTTGCTTTCCGTTTCTCTCCATAGGTATCGAAGTATGAATGCTCATCGCAAATCATCTCTTTCAAATCGTCATCGTTCCTTGCGCGTCGAAACGCTGGAGCGTCGTGAGCTTTTTGCTGGTGACCTTTACCAGGGCTACATTCCGAGCAACTCGAATCATGACTCGGATTCGGGATATGTTTCTCAAGCTAGATCGAGTGATTCAAGTGGCGTCCGCAACACAGAATTGAAGGCGGAGATTTTCAATGCTGCGGGAGCGAACGCCAAGTTTGAGATCGAAGCGGGCAAACTCGAAATCAAGATCGAGAGAGCGTTGCCACGTACCAGCTATGAAGTGTCGCTTGGCGGTACTGTACTGGCCACGCTCACTACCGACTCGCGCGGTAGGGCAACATTGAAGACCAGCGCCGCCGTTGTCGCGGCAACCGCAGTTGCTGGCGACGTAATCAACGTCTCAGGAATCGGGAGCGGTTCGCTTCTGCGTCACGGAGGTAGCTCCAACACTGATCCAACGCTCGCGTCCACAAAGTTGAAGGCGTCCCTGAATGGTCTTGGGACTGGTAAAGCGGAGTTTGAAACAAAGGGCGCGAAGCAAAAGTTCGAGGTCGAGGTTCGCGGTTTAAGTGCGAACACCACTTATGTCGTTACCGTCGACGGAATTGTTGTCGGTCAGATTCAAACGGATAGAAAAGGTAAAGGCGAGCTGAAGTTTGATACGACGAAGAATCGACCATTCCCGGTTGGCTTTCCCACAATCAATTCGGGTTCGACCGTTCGAGTTGGTGACGCAACATCAGGCGCGTTTGCGGTGAGCACGAATAGTCGCCACAAGTGAGTTGTTGACTAACCACCAGTCGCAAGAGCTATTTTCAACATTGCCAACATTTGCTCGCCATCGGTTCCATCGAAAGCCCTGCGAGCAAATAGACGCGTTACTTTCTATCGGCTGAGGGAACATTTCGAGTGACAACTTTTGCAGAACTAGAAATATCAGCCCGATTTCGATCGGACGGCCGCTTGTTTGAAAAGTTCGATGATCGTCTCGCCGCAGAAATTCGCGTGGCTGACGATGGGACGATCGATGCGATGACCGCGATTACTTTTCTTCCCGAAGAACTGGTTGAGCCAGTGTTGATGGATGAGAAAGATTAACTTGGCTGAAGGCAAGCACGACTATTGACGCACGACGCAGAGTCAACGACAACGTCCATTATTCATCGCAACCTGCGCTTGGTTGGTGGTTCGCGTATTGGTCCGCCACGGCGATTGACCACGTTGATCAGGCAAATTGCCGATTTCGACTTCATCCCTGGGTTGCAGAAACGGGAAACCCAGGTTTGCTGATGGAGACTCGGTACTAGCGACAGTGATGGAAAGATTCTGTCCACAGCCGTGGTGAATGTCTTTGCTTAATTGATCTGGCGAAAAACCCCAAACGCTTGAAACTGCCTGAAACACCGTAAAACACGGTACTTTTATGAAACGGCACGATTCGTGCTTAGTGTTAAGGAGAGCGGTATCGAAAAGTCCATTCATAATTTCAATAAGCGTTGATTCAGATGACAGACCACAGCGAATCGAATGTTACAGCCCAACATGAAAAGTCATCCGCCGCGAAGCCTAGCTTTGTGCAAACTGTAATGAAGGGCTTGCCGACGCTGTTGGTGTTGGGCGTGATGGGAGGCGGCTGGATGTTGATGCATCACATCAACTCGGGCGGCTCCGCAATAACCGAAGCAACTGAACCTGCTGACGCTTCGACGTCGCCGGATATGTTGGTCTTGTTAGAAGGAAAGCTGAAGGCGATAAAACTTGAAAGCGCCGCAGCCCAAACTCAATTGGTTCAGCACGTTCATACCGTACCGGGACGCCTTCGTTATGACCAATCAAAGCACGTCTATGTCAAAGCACCATTGGACGGCATCTTGGCCGAGATGCTTGTCACACCCGGCGATCAAGTCGCTGCCGGAGATTTGATCGTAGTACTTCGCAGCCCTGAGATCGGTCAAGCGCGTGCTGAGATTCTCAAGCGAAAGAAACAACGCGACATCGCACAACAAATCTCACTGCGCGAATCGACGTTGGCAAAGAATCTCGATCAGCTCTCCGCAATGCTCGACCAGGAACAGTCCAGCCAAGCAATTGAAGCAGCGTCCTCAAATCTATCACTCGGAATTTATCGCCAAGATATTTTATCCGCCTACTCACGCTTGCGACTCGCTGACGAAATGCTCGCGAACGTGCGTCCTCTATTGGCGTCGGGTTCCATCGCTGGCCGAACCGTTCGTGAACGTGAAGGCGAACGTCAGCTAGCGGAAACCGCATTTCGCACCGCGCGAGATCAGGCGAAGTTCGCGGCCGAGCAAGCCAAATTAGAAGCGGACGCCGACGTTGCCGAAGCAGATCGTCAATTCAATCTGGCTTGGCAGTCACTCGAAATGTTGCTGGGTTACAAGGAGAATCGGGAAACCGTCAACTTGTCCGACGAGGACTCACTTTCACGTCTCGAAGTGCGAGCGCCGATCGCGGGCAGCATCGAGTCGAGAGGCTTTGCGAATAATGAACGAGTGATGCGTGGCGATTCCCTGATCGTGCTTGCGAATATCAGGTCGGACAGATCTTCGAGGGTCGAGCACGATATCCGATTATGGTTCGAGTTCCAGAGAAGTGGCGAGAGAACCTGAGCTTACTGGAGCAAGTGCCCGTTGCCGATTCCAAAGGCCAAGCCGTCCCGCTAAAGGAACTCGCTGACATCCGTTTGGAAGAAACGCCACCCACGATCGAGCACGAAGGCAACCGCCGCCGTACGTTTATTTCCGCCAATGTTCGCGGGCGTGACGTCGCGTCGTTCGTCACCGAAGCCCAAGCCGCTGTCGCCGACAAGGTCGCGTTCGCACCCGGTTATGAAATCCGCTGGGGCGGTGATTTTGAGAATTTGCAGTCGGCCAGCCGAAGACTCGCGATCATCACACCCATTGTGTTGTTAATCATCATGCTGCTGTTGCACACCAGCCTCGGTTCGATGCGATTGGCACTATTGATTTTCTTGGCTGTTCCGATGGCAGCGTCCGGTGGAGTCATCGCGCTTTACCTTCGTGAGATGCCGTTCAGTATTTCTGCCGGTGTCGGTTTCATCGCTTTGTTCGGTGTCGCAGTACTCAACGGCTTGGTCTGGGTCAGCGCTGCAGAACACTCTCGCAAGTCAGGAATGCCTCTCCAAGATGTCAGTCACGATACGGCACTTGTGCGCTTGCGTCCGGTGTTGATGACAGCCCTCGTTGCCAGCCTCGGATTCATGCCGATGGCGCTCTCGACCAGTGACGGCGCTGAGATGCAACGTCCGTTAGCCACAGTCGTGATCGGCGGGCTGATCACATCCACACTGCTCACCTCGCTCGTGATCCCAACGATCTATCCCTGGTTCGCTCGTGGCTTGAAAGGCGTGATGCCCATAGCCGCTTAATGCCAGTGCTAGATTGTCCCGACTCGATTAGAATCTAGGCGACTGTGGCAAAAACATCGACGTTGTTTCTCCCGTGAGATCATTTGTGGACATTCCCGCTCTTGCCAATATCAAATTCAACGAAGTCACCAGCGAATTGATTGCAGACGCAAATGCTTTGGCAAAGCAGGTTAATGAGCGTCGTCCGCTACCTCCGGATGTAGTCGATAACATACGAAAGGAGTTGCTAGGGGAGCGCGTCTACAACAGCAATGCGATTGAAGGGAATACGCTCACACTGCGAGAAACCAAGAGTATCCTCGAAGCTGGCGGTATCGTTGATGTCGGACGCAAGCGAGAAGCCACTGAAGCGATCAATCTCAGCAAGGCAATTTTTGAAGTCCAGGCGCTGATTGAGAGTCGCGATTCGTGGAGCAGGCAAGAGGCCCTGACCCAAGTGCACGAAACATTGATGACGGACGTTTTGGACTTCGGTGCAGGACGAATTCGTAGCGAAGGTGTAATGATTACGGGAGCGAAACATCAGCCGCCGCGTCCGGAGCAACTCGACGTGTTACTTGCGGATTTTCTGCAGAAGCTCGGGGCTTCCCGTGACGCGGAACCGATCACGCTCGCGACCTGGACTCATTGGTGCATTGCTCGGTTGCACCCTTTCAAGGACGGCAACGGGCGAATGGCTCGTCTCTGGCAAGACCTTGTATTGTTTGGAAACAAGCTCACCGCAGCGGTGATTCGGCAAGAGGAGCGAAAGGAATACTATGAGGCGCTGACATCGGCTGACGATGGGAACTTCAACCCTCTGACACAGTTGGTGACCCGTTCTTTGAATCGTACCCTACAAATCTATGTCAACGCACAGCGGGAAGTCGATGAATTGAAAGACTGGGCGGCCAGCATTGTCGGTGAAACGAATGCTCGTGTCGATGAAAGACGCAAGCTGGAATATCTGCGTTGGGTCCGACAGATGGAACAGGTGAAGGATGCCTTTGAGCGATGCGGTACCCAAATCACCAATGCGTCTAATGGAGTAGTGGAGGTACAGATAAGTGGTTTTGAGGTTTTGGATCAACCCACCTGGGAAACACTTCGCTCAGGTGGCCAGGCTGGAAAGACCTGGTATTTCTGGGCGAATTTCCGGCAGGGTTCCGAACGAATTCAATACTGTTTCTTCTTCGGTCGGCACTGGTTTTCAGACACAGATCGCAGTGTCGACGGGATTGGGCCTAGCGCATGTTTACTTATCGGAGAGCAACGTGGTGATGAACGGAGCGTACGACTATCGGACATCAAAGATTGCCCGGTTACGCTCCGCGAGATTCTCGTTGTCAACAACAAGATCGCTCGCAAGAGACTTGATATTGCTGAGGAAAAGGACGTCTACGATTTGGACGCCGACCCACTACAGATTGCCAGAGATTTCATGCAAGAAGTTTTCTTGAGTCGATTGACCTAGTCATTGATACGTCAGTTTAACAATGAATTATCACGAACTGTAATCGCCCGCTTCGATACCGAGCGATTTCAATTTGCTGCGCAGCGTGACTCTCGATATGCCAAGAATGCTTGCCGCCTTGAGTTGATTTCCGCTGGTGTGTTTCAAGACTTGGCGAAACAATTGTTCTTCTGCGATCGCGATCGCTTCGGCGTGTAGGTTCTCGCTGCCAGATTCAATTCGATCCGCGACGTACGCTTTCGTCAAATACTCTTGATCAGACTTGCCACCATGGATCTGCGTCTTGGCGTCCGCAAGCGGAGGAAGGAATTCGGGCAATAATATGTTGCCACGTGCGATCAGCAGTGATTGCTTCATCGCGCTCTCGAGTTCACGCACATTGCCCGGCCAATTGTATTGCTGCAAAAGTTCCAGTGTCTCAGGAGCGATGCTGCGAATATCCTTGCCGAACTCGTGGCTGTATTTGCGCAGGAAATACTCGGCGAGCACTCGTAGGTCGTCATCGCGATCGCGAAGTGGCGGCAGATGAATCGTCACGACGCTCAAACGGAAATACAAATCCGATCGAAACAACCCTTCGGCGACTAACTGCTTCAGGTCATGATTCGTTGCCGCAATGATTCGCGCGTCTACTTTGATCGGCGTGTTGCCACCGACCCGCTCAAAGGTTTGGTCTTGGAGAACTCGCAGCACTTTGGCTTGCGTCTTTGGTGACATGTCGCCGACTTCATCCAGAAACAGCGTTCCCTTGTCGGCTTGTTCGAGTTTGCCAATCCGTTGCCGGTGGGCGTCGGTGAACGCACCCTTTTCGTGGCCAAAAATCTCACTCTCAAGCAGCGCATCGGGAATCGCGGCGCAGTTGATCGCTTGAAAAGGGCCATTGGCTCGTGAGCTGTGATGGTAAATGGCTTGGGCGACAACCTCTTTGCCGGTTCCACTTTCACCGAGCAACAATACGGTTAAGTTCTGCGACGCAACGCGACCGATTGCCTTGTAAGCTTCCTTCATCGCATTGCAGCGACCGACGATTGCATCGGCAACCGTATCTCCCTCGTCAGCTAAAACCGGCTGTACGCGAACCATGCGACTGAGGTTGAACGCTTTGTCCAACAGCGTTCTCATCGCGTCGAGTTCGAGCGGTTTGAACAGGTAATCATACGCACCGAGTCTCGTCGCTTCGATTGCCGACTCCACCGTGCCATGTCCGGTGATGAAAATCACAGGCACTCGCGCGTCGTTGGCCCGCAATCGTTTAAAGCATTCCAGACCGGACGCGTCGGGCAAGCTTAGATCAATGACGACAACATCGGGCTTGGCCGACTTAAATAGTGATTCACCATCGGCAGCATTCATCGCTGTCAGGACCGTTGTGTCTGCTTTTGTGAACGCTCGCTCGAACGCTTTCAAGATCGAGGGTTCGTCATCGATGACTAATAAACTTTGCATCATCACTCCGTTGCGGAAGTCGCCAAAACGTTCGACGTTTCAATACAGGCTTCTGCTTCGGTGTTTACGTCTACCGCAGCGGTTATTGCGATTGGCAGAGTCAACTGAAAACTAGCGCCACCGGTCACTTGATTTTGACCTGTCAGCGAACCACCGTGCGCGTGCGCGATGCGGCGGCAGATGCCCAACCCCAAGCCGACGCCGTTCGCTTTGGTGGTCACAAAGGGAGTGAACAGTTTTCCGAGCACGCTCTCGCTGATTCCAACGCCACTGTCACTGACTCGAATGTTAACAACAGAATCTTCGCTGCTTATCGCAATCGAGAGTTTGCCACCGACGGGCATTGCGTCCAGCGCGTTGAGCACGAGGTTCAAAAGTAGCTGCTGAAGCTGAGCCGAGTCCCCGTTGATACGAATTGCGAACCGAGGCGCATCGACATGAAGTTCGACGCCCTGTGACTTGCATCGACCATCAATCAAGTGCACGGTTTTCGAAACTGCGTCTTGTATAGCAAACGCGCTAAATTCGCTCGCTTCAGGTCGGGCGAAATCGAGCAGGCTGTTGACCGAACGCTCCATCCGGCGAATCTCTTGCTCGACCAATTCCAAATCATCTGTCGGTAAACCCTCGTCAGCAGATTTGGCTCGATTGACTTGGATCAACATCTTGATGGAAGTCAAAGGGTTGCGAATCTCGTGAGCGACGCCCGTAGCCAATTGCGCGAGCGTCGCCATCTGTTGTGCTCGTAATGCTTCGGTTTGGCGAGCCATGGTAAGTCGTTCTTGCTCGGCCTTTTGCGACTCAGTGAGATCACGAACGATGGCGATTCGGGTTTCTTCAGTCTCCGACGGGTACTGGCTCACGGAAACTTGAACAGGGAAACGCTCGCCATCAGGGCGCGACGCATCGACCTGGAAGACCATCGGCAATGCGGATAGGTCACCGGGAAGACTTGGCACCAACGATCGCATTGACCTTCCGATCAGTGTCTGCACGTCAACACCGAACAGCTCGGTCGCGGCGCGGTTGCACGACAGAATCTTGCCGCTTTGATCGAAGGTCAAAATACTTTCGCTGGCATTGGCAACAATCGTTTCACTTCGCTCGTGCTCCTGGATCGCGATTCGTCGCAGCGGTCCGATGATGACAAGCCATAGAACTGGCGCACACGCGGACGTCAACAAGACCGCATCAATGACCGCCTTTCCAGTTTCGCCCAGCATTGTGGGGACGACGTAGGGAAGCACCAACATGACGGCGACTTCAGCCGTAAAGACCAGCAGCAGAACGAGACCCAAGATTCGCATTGGCAAACGCAGGATAGTCGATAACGCGGAAACACGGTTGGACATGAGCAACAGCCGATGCAATCTCCTCACGGTGCTGACAGGCGTTGCCGAACCGTGGGGTTGAGTTACGAGGCCATTCCGTCCAAACGGGATGCGCGCGACGTGTTCGCTCGCTGCTCGACTGGTGGTCGCCTCCAGGTTGAGGAATTTTGAATAGTCATAGTTTAACACCGGTTCAGACATCGTGCGCCTCGTTGCATAACGCAGGGGTGCGGTCCGCAGCCAAGTCCAAAATCAAAGGGGCACGCTCTCCGCAATCGAGAAACGATGCGCTGCTGACAGACCAAGTACGACTTGTAAAGCAATCATCGTACCGCTGCCGCGATTCACGCCCAATGAATCGACAATCACCGGTACAGTCGGAGTTTTAGACGTTTCTCATTTCACTGGGTCTACGCTGAATCCGTTCGCCCCGAGCATGATGAGAAGATTCTATCCATGATCGTGGACAGAACTCTGCCGATTGCGAACTACGGCGTCAGGATATACTTGCCATCGGCAAACTGTTTGTGGCAAGCGTTGCAGTTTTCGATCATGCTGCGATAGCTCGCCGTCGCCGCCGCGAAATCTTTTGTTTTGGCGGCCCGGTAGAGCTGACCACCGAAGTTTCGCACTTGCACACTTTGATTTGTCCAATCATCGCCATCTTCTACGGGCGTCCTGGACAGCAGCAAATTGCCACCTTCAGCCAGAATCATCGCATCCGATTTGATCGACTTCCAAACATTCTTATCGTCTGTTTCGTTAGCCAATGACGCTTTCAGCTGCTTGTAGGTGGGCTGAAAAAAGTACTCCATAAATTCATGCATACTGTCTTCGACAGGTTCCGCAGTGGCGACGCCTTTCGGCGGTGATTCAGGCTCGACAGCGTTGGCGATACCGAGTCCCATACCATACCCGACCAATAAAAGTTGACCGGCAACGAGAATCGACAGTGGCAGACATTTCATGAAGCGTTCCAATCGAAAGCAAGAGTAGTGAACACGAACGGGCGAAAGTTCAAGGGTCGTCGCCACCATTTGCGAGCCTAACCAGCGCCTCATCATAGCTTCGCCCAACAGTCGCGAAATAGGCGTTACGGCGGCGGCGAAGCAGATAATCACATCCCGCGTCTTGAAGACGGCTGTGTTAAGTTCAAGCAATACTACTGGCCGCCCAAAGATGCACGGCGAATGCCGTCGCCAGCGGTGTAGTCCTGCGGTGCATCCAGACCACCAGTTAGCAACATTCCGTCGATCTTGGTGGCTGCTTGCTCCGGGAATGTCTTCGCTGCGTCGAGATCGCGTCTTGCCGGTGCGTGCGAGCTCACCATTGCAGTTGGGACAACGCTCGCACTGATGCTCTCGTGTGCGATCAGGCTGCGGCAAGGGATCTCGTGTGCGCCTGGCGTGCCCAGGTTGCCCGCCACGATTCTTCTTGCCTTTCTTGTTCGACTTTGGTTTGGCTGGCGGCTTTTGAAAGGGCGGAATGACCGACGAAGGCGTGTTAGGGCCGATGGTCTGCGTCACACCTGCGAGTCGCTGCTGCAAGGCGAGTAACGTAAAGGTAATGTAATGAGGGCTCTCCGTAGCAAATTGGCGAGCTTCGTTTTCGCTCAAGCGATTACTCAGCAGCTTTTCCAGTAAACTGGTATCAACTGGCGGCTCGGCGGCGGCGGTGGAATGCGATTCATCCATGATCGCGTAAACAGAACCAAATTGCGTGTTTTAGCCAAGATCGATTTCAACAGGCTGAATAGTTACGAAAGTTGACAGCATGACACTCCCCATTCCAATCAACAGGCAGCCGATGCGAACCTTCCGATATTTCCTCACCATCATTTTGGTGGGTCCGCTCGCTTTGCTCCAAGCCGCCGTGCTTCAAGCCGCTGCATCGGAGCAGCCCAACATTGTCTTTATTCTCGCGGATGACCTTGGATGCATGGACATTGGTGCCTTCAACCCGCAGACGTTTTATGAAACGCCGCGGATCGACTCGTTGGCGAAGCGAGGGATGAAGTTCGATCAAGGTTATGCGGCTTGCTGCGTCTGTTCGCCGACACGTGGCAGCATCATGACCGGAAAGTATCCACCGCGATTCGGCATTACGAATTTCATTCCCGGTGGCCGCTCGGGAAAACTTCTGTCGGCACCTAACGCGGGACATCTGCCGCTGGAGGAAGTAACCGTCGCCGAGTCTCTCCGCGAAGCGGGTTACGCGACATTTTTCGCCGGCAAATGGCATCTGGGCGGCGATGAGTTTTATCCCGGAGCACAAGGTTTTCCGAAGACGCTAGACAACGGAAGCGGTAAGAAAGGCAACGCGCAGTTTTGGTATCCCGTGTCAGACTTGCCCGTGCCAGATCACGAAGATGATCCCAAGACGACGGATCGCATCGTGAACGAAGCCGTGAGTTTCATCGCAGAACACAAAGATCAGCCGTTCTTCGCCTACCTTCCTTTTTTGGCGGTGCATACGCCCATCGGCGCGCGGGCAGATCTCGTTGCGAAATACGAGAAGAAAGCCGAGAACGCTCCGGTGGACGCCTGGGGGCAGGAGCGTGCGAACAAAGTGCGATTGGTACAAAACCACGCCAAGTATGGCGCGATGTTGGAGCAGCTTGACGAGGGCATCGGCCGCATCCTCACCGCGCTAGATAAAAACGAACTTACAGAGAAGACGATCATTGTTTTCATGTCCGACAACGGCGGACTGTCAACGTCGGAAGGTTGGCCCACGTCGAACCTACCGCTACGCGGCGGCAAGGGCTGGCCTTACGAAGGAGGCGTTCGCGAACCGATG
Source organism: Pirellulaceae bacterium (assembly GCA_041753075.1). GTDB lineage: Bacteria > Planctomycetota > Planctomycetia > Pirellulales > Pirellulaceae > UBA6163. Next base: position 80,384 of record JBGSVE010000137.1, on the reverse strand, counting down.
ATCGTCGTCGCGCCCGGTGTGACGAAGCCTGGAACGACCTGCAACACACCGGTTATCAGCACGGACTTCTATCCGACATTGCTCCAACTCGCCGGTCAGAGTTTGAAGCCCGAGCAGCATCTCGGTGGCGTCTGTTTTCTTCCGCTTCTCAGAGGGGAAGCGATGCAGCGCGGCAAACCTCTCTACTGGCATTACCCGCACTACTCGAACCAGGGCGGCTCGCCGCACGGAGCGATTCGTGATGGCGACTGGAAGCTCATCCAGTGGTATGAAGACAATTCCCTGGAACTCTACAACATCCCACAGGACAGTAGCGAAAAGAACAACCTCGCCGCATTGCAACCCGACAGGGCCAAGGCCATGCAGGAAAAGCTGATCGTCTGGCGCAAGGAAGTCGGCGCACTCATGCCGACATCGAAACCTGATGAAGACGATGCCACCAATCCTCCAAAAGGCAAGAAGAAAAAACAATGAAACCCACCATCACTTCTCTCACCGCTCCAATCTCCATCATGAAACACCTTCCCCTACTCCTGGTTGCATTTTGCATCATTCCACAGTCGTCGTGGATTGCCGAGAAACCTAACGTCATCCTCGTCATGCCCGACGACGTCGGTTATGGCGACTACGCTTGCCTTGGCAATCCGATCATGCGCACACCGTCGGTGGATGCGTTCGCGAAACAGAGCCTGCTGTTCACGCAGTTTCACGTTAGCCCAACTTGCTCGCCGTGCCGCGCGTCGCTGATGAGTGGACGACATGAATTCAAGAACGGTGTCACACACACGATTCTTGAGCGTGAGCGGATGTCCTTGAAAACCTTTACCCTGCCGCAGATGCTCAAGACAGTCGGTTACACCAGCGGCATCTTTGGCAAATGGCATCTCGGTGATGAACAGGCGTATCGCCCAGAGAGTCGTGGCTTTGACGAAGTCTATATCCATGGTGGCGGCGGCATCGGACAAACCTACCCCGGCTCCTGTGGCGACGCGCCTGGCAACACCAATATTGATCCAGCGCTGTGGCACAACGGAAAATGGGAGAAGACCACTGGTTACTGCACTGACTTGTTTTTCAACCAAGCGATCAAGTGGATGGATGCGAAGCGAGAAGCAAAGCAACCATTCTTTGCCTACATCCCGCTCAATGCGGCGCATGGACCACACGTGTTGCCCAAGGACTACTACCAACAGTATCTGGGCAAGCCCGGAGTGAGCGAGGAGATCGCGAAGTTCTTTGGCATGATCGAAAATATCGACACCAACTTTGGCGTGCTACTAAAGAAGCTCGATGAATGGAATATTGCGGACAACACGCTCGTCATTTACCTCGCCACCGACAACGGCGGCACCGCAGGCCGAAGCATCTTCAATGCCGGCATGAAGGGAGGCAAGGGTACGACTTATCAGGGTGGCACACGTGCGCCTTGCTTCTTCCGTTGGCCGGTGGGAAAAATTCCTGCAGGAACCGAGTGCGACGCGCTCAGCGCCCACTTAGATATCTTCCCAACGCTCGCCGAAATTACGGGTGCTACACTTTCGGATGAAGTGAAGCAACAAGTCGAAGGCCGCAGTTTGCTTTCCTCGCTAAAGAATCCCAAGGCCGAGTGGGCGGACCGCACGCTCGTTCATCATGTTGGTCGCTGGGCCCACGGAAAGGCGGCGGATGCAAAGTACAATAACTGCGCGATCCAAAATTCGCGATTCACGCTGGTGAATAACGACGAGTTGTATGATCTTAAGAGTGATCCAGGCGAATCAGAAAACGTCATTGCCGATCATCCTGACGTGGTCACAACGCTCCGCGCTACGTACGACCAATGGTGGAATGAAGTGCAACCGCTGCTTGTCAATGAAGACGTTGACGCTCCCAAGATGAATCCGTTGAAGGAACTCTACTGGAAGCAATTCGGAGGCGGTCCGGACGAAGCAATGCTAATGAAGATGATCCCCACGAAGAACTCCGTAGGCGAAGAAAGTGAACGCCCCAAAGCGAGAAAGAAAGTAAAGGCCAATTGAACCGTAGACGCTCGACTCGGATCTCTGCGAGATCAGGCCGAATCATGTGTCAAAGCTCCGCAATCTGATGACCCGATGCGCAAGCGAGCCGCACCTGGAATTTTCCCGATCACGCATCGTGTTACCGAAACCGCCGCAATCGCCGTCGGCTCACAAATGGCACTGTATCGCCATAAACAATGAAGCCATCGATCATGAAACTATTCGCAATGAAACACTTTTACCTCCTTACCTTCCTATTGTATCCCCCGCTCGCTTCAGCAACCGCTGAAACGGCGAAGGCACGTCCGAACATTGTCTTTGTCCTGTTCGATGACATGGGCTGGGCGCAGCCACAGAGCTATAACCCGCGGTCGGCATTGCGCACGCCAAACTTCGACAAGCTCGCATCGCAGGGGGTGCGATTCACGGATGCACACACGGCTGCCGCAGTCTGCACACCAACGCGTTACGGCGTGCTCACCGGTCGCTACCCATCGCGCATCGGTCAATTCGGCGTACTCACCACGTTTTCAAAGCCGATCATTCCTGTGAATCGCCTGACGGTGGCGTCGCTGCTCAAGCAGCATGGTTATGCGACTGCTTGCATCGGCAAGTGGCATCTCGGTGTGGACTGGGTGGACGGAAAACCGGGCAGCGAGAAAGAAGTCACTATCGGCGCGAAGTTGACCGGCGGTCCGAAGGCACTCGGGTTCGATTACTTCTGCGGTTTCACTCATGCGCGAAACATCGGTTCGATCATCGAGCAAGATCAAGTTGTCGCGCATGTCGAAGCGGTGCAGAATCAGCCGCTGATGATTGACAAAGCCGTCGAGTGGATCGGCCAGCGGAAGCAGGACGCGCCGTTCTTTCTCTACTTCCCCATGTGCCCGCCGCATGAACCGCTTGTGCCGTCACCGGAGTACGTTGGCAAAAGCGGCGCTCAGGACCTTGTCAAGAAAAGTCCCGAATACGGCGACTGGCTTTATCAAGGCGACGCCATGCTTGGACAGATTGTCGAAGCATTGGAGCAAAACAAGCTCGCCGATAACACGCTCATCATCGCCACGAGCGACAATGGCGCGGAACATCGCGCATACGAGCCGCTGCGAGAATCGAAGCGTAGCATCTACGAAGGTGGGCATCGCGTGCCGTTCGTCGCACGCTGGCCCGGCAAGGTAAAGGCCGGCTCGGTCAACGATCACACCATTTGCCTCAATGACCTCATGGCCACTGCCGCTGAGATCGTCGGCTCAAAAATCCCCGACGACGCTGGCGAGGACAGCGTGAGCCTCATGCCTGAACTGCTCAGCACGTCGTCCAGCGGCACGCGAGAGGCGACCATGCACCAGTCCATGGTAGGTGATCTTGCGATCCGCCAAGGCCCCTGGAAGTTGATCTTTTTTAAAAGTGGTAAGCAGGAACTTTACAATCTGCAATCCGACGTAGGTGAAACGAAGGACGTGCTCGCTACTAACGCCCAGATAGCGGCGAAAATGACAAGCCTCGCACAAGGATATTACGTCAACGGTCGCAGCACGGCAGGCGCACCGCAACAAAACGATTTCGATCTCTCCATCGCCGCTGACGAGAACCCATAATGACACGTTCAATACTTTGGCTCGCATGCATACTCGCAGCGACACCTATTTGTTTCGCCGATACCCGCCCCAATATTATCTTCTTGCTCGCCGATGATCTGGCAGCAGGGGCAGTCGGTTACAGCGGCAACAAGGATGTGATCACGCCGAACATCGACAAGCTTGCCCGTGATGGAGTGCGGTTCATAAACCACTACGACACCACATCCATCTGCATGGCCAGCCGCTGCACAATGCTGACAGGACTTTACGAGTATCGGCACGGCTGCAATTTCAGTCACGGTGACCTCGAGCGTCGCTTCATCGAAAAATCATATCCAGTGCAGCTCCGTCAGTCGGGCTACTTCACCGGGTTAGCAGGGAAGATCGGCTTCGTTTTGCAGGATGAGAAGTTTGAGGCGTTTGAGCCGCTGTTTGATCAATGGGCTGGCGGCCCGGGACAGACGCTTTACGAGACGGAAAAGAACAAGGGGATCGCCCAGTATGCCGCGCAGTACCCGCATAGCTCGCGAGCGTACGGCGCATGGGCCCAAGATTTTCTGAAGACGGCGAAGCAGCATGGCAAACCCTTTTGCATGAGTGTGAGCTTCAAGGCACCGCACATGCCTTACACACCCGATCCGATTGACATGAAACTCTACGAGGGCAAGACCTTTAAGCGACCGACAAACTATGGAGTAGAGAAAGGGATGCATTTGTCGCCACAAGTTCAAACCAGCCGCGCGGCCACAGGTTATCGCGAGTGGGTGAAGGACTTCGATGGCACAGCTGCGAAGTATTATGCGCTCATCACCGGTGTCGATGCGGCTGTCGGCATGATTCGCGAAGAACTCGCGCGGCAAGGACTCGACAAGAACACCGTCATCATCTTCACCTCCGACAACGGCTACAACGCCGGCTCGCACGGCTTCGGAGACAAGGTCATCCCGTATGAAGAAGGGTCGCAAGCACCGCTAATCATCTTCGATCCGCGACTGCCTGCGGAGAAAAATGGCAAGACCTGCGAAGCGGTGACTGGCAATATCGATATGGCGGCGACGATCGTCGCACTCGCCGGTGAAACCTCGCCCGACGGCATCGACGGCAAGAGTCTCTTGCCGTTGCTCACGAATCCTGGGGACAAGGTCCGCGACTTTCTTCCGCTCTTTAACTTCTGGGGCATCGAGTCCGCGCAGTCGATGGCCATTGTAACGCCTGAATGGAAGTACATTCATTGGTATTACGGGCAGGGCATGAAGCCGACTGAGGAACTCTTCAATCTCCGCGACGACCGCTACGAGATGACTAACTCTGTTGCGGATGTATCTCGAACCAACACACTCGCCACGATGCGAGGATACTACGACATGCAGCTCGCTGACCTCACCAAGCAAGTCATCGAAAGCCACGGCTACGAAAACTATCCCGCCCTCTTCAGTCGCACAATTCCATGGGAACAGAAATCGGAGCTGGTCAAATCCACGAAAGGTAAGACAGACGCCAGTCAAGACGAGACCGCCAACGCGTCAAAGGCGAAACGCAAGGTAAAGAAATGAAGACCATGGTGAAATGTCTAGCGACAATTAGTTTTCCCTTTCGTGTTGCCTCAGCCGAGAATGTTACCTTCCTGGCGAAACCCAAAGGTGTCTCGCAGGGTATCACCGAACCGAACCAGCAAAAAGGTATCACCACTGAAAAGAAGTAAATCGTTTGACTGAAACAGCTTAGCGAGTGGAGCCGAAGGGAGTTGAACCCTCGACCTCTGCATTGCGAACGCAGCGCTCTCCCAACTGAGCTACGACCCCTCATCTAAACAGTTAGCAGTGTGGAAAGATAGATTGAGCCCGCCGTATTGTCCAGTCGCAGTAACTTTAAGACTAATCCGGGTGACGCGATGGCGATTGAGGCGTTTTTCCGTTTCAGATTGCCTCGATATGCTTTAAAATCAAATCACCACGCCCGCTGCTTTTGTCCGCTTTTTTGTCTACCCCGAACATGACGCAACTCACTTGGTTAATCCCGATTGTTACCTGGTTGGCAGCGAACTGTTGTTGCTGCGCTCAATCGGCGCTGTCGACTGAATTCGAAGACACGGTCGGGCCGCTTTTGGTCGCGCGGTGCGTTGCTTGTCACGGCAGTGAAGAGCAGAACGGCGGGATACGACTTGATTCGTCCGCAGTCATCAAGAGCATCGGTGATTCCGGTTCAAAGCCAATCGTTCCCGGTGCACCTGAGGAAAGCGAATTGCTCAAGCGGGTGCGGTCGCGCAGCGGCGACGATCAAATGCCGCCGGATGGCGATCGTTTGACGACGCAACAAGTGTCACTGATCGAGCAATGGATTCGCGCTGGAGCCGACTGGCCCGCGTCGGATGAAAACGATAAGTCGCACGACGGAATCGATCAAAGTCAAGAAACTCGGCACTGGGCGTTCGAAGCGATACGTGACCCACAGCCGCCAACGGTTCCTGATGCCGCTTGGCCAGCGAACCCGATTGATCGATTCATTCGGGCTAAGCAAGAAGAGGCCGGCGTGGATGTTGTGTCGCCAGCCGATCCGCATGTGCTGGTTCGCCGCGCAAGCTATGACTTGACCGGCCTACCACCGTCGCCCGACGAAGTTCGCGAATTCTTGGCTGAACGAAATGATCCGCGAACGTCAATGACGGCTTACGCAAATTTGATCCAGCGACTGCTTGACCGTCCTGCTTACGGCGAACGCTGGGGCAGGCACTGGATGGATTGGGTGCGCTACGCTGATACTGCGGGCGACAATTCTGATTACCCGATTCCCCAGGCATACTTGTACCGCAATTACATCATCAATGCGTTCAATGCTGACATGCCGTTTGATCAATTCGTCACTGAACAGATCGCCGGTGACCTGTTGCCCGCCGAAACGCTTGACGAGCGAAATCGCCAAGTGATCGCGACGGGATATATTGCGATGGCAAGACGATTCGGATCGCTCATCGAGCGTTACCCTTGGCACCTCACCGTCGAAGACACGATCGACAACCTAAGCCGCACGATGTTGGGCGTTACGATCGCGTGTGCGCGTTGCCATGACCACAAGTTTGATCCGATCAGCACACGAGACTATTACGGACTTTATGGCATCTTCGCCAGCACCAAGTATCCCATGCCGGGGCTCGAGCTATTCAAAGCACAGCAGAATTTTGTGCCATTGGTATCCGATGAAATTGCCGCAAAGTCGATGCAGCCGCACCGCGCCGAGATCAACCGACTTGAGTCCGAACTGCAACGCACACTTGCGGAGAGTCAGGCGAAGGCTCTCGAAAATGTCGCCATGGAAAACACGTTGTCGATTGACGAACAACGAGCGCGGCTTCATCAACTCGATGACTTGCTGTTGGCTGCACGCAAATCCGGAGAGAAACTAGCGGACTTTCTAAAGTTGATTCCTTCAATTCCGACGGCATACGCGGTATCCGATGGCGCACCACAAGACTCACCCGTCCAACTCAAAGGCGAACCACTGCGTCCCGGCGTCGTCGTTCCGCGAAAATTTCCTGACGCGATTGGTGGTCAAGTGCTCGCGCCCGATGTTGCATCGTCGTTCAGCGGTCGTCTTGAATTGGCCCACTGGATTGCCAATCCAATGAATCCGTTAACCGCAAGAGTCATCGTCAATCGTGTTTGGCAACGACACTTTGGCAAGGGTTTGGTCCCGACCACCAGTGACTTTGGTGTTCGTGGCGACTTGCCGACGCATCCGGAATTGTTGGACTCTTTGGCCAGCGACTTTATTCGCAGCGGCTGGTCGATCAAGCATTTGCATCGCCTCATTATGACCTCGCAAACGTATCAGCTTGCCAGTGTTGATCTGCCGGAGAACCTGGCGATCGACCCAAACAATCAATTGCTTTGGAAATTCAGTCGCCAACGACTCGACGCCGAGTCGCTTCGTGACACGTTGCTGGTCATTGGTGGCGAACTCGATCAGGCACCGCAGACCCAGCCGTATCCATTTCCGGATCGCAAGGATTGGGGATTTACCCAGCATCATCCGTTCAAGGATGACTACCAAAGCAACAAACGCAGCGTCTATTTGATGACCAAACGTTTGACCGCGAAGCCCTACTTGCAAACATTCGATGGCCCCGATGCAAACGTTTGCACTAGCAGCCGAGACCAATCAGTGACGGCGCTGCAAGCTTTATACTTTGTCAATGACACTTTCTTAAACGAGCAAGCCCAACGTTTTGCAACCCGTTTGCAGTCCGCTGCGGAGTCAGACGAAGAAACATTGGTGCGGTGTTTTTTCCAAATCCTTAGTCGCCCTCCTCTGCCCAGCGAAACACAGTTGTTGCATTCTTACTTGAACGACGCGCGCAAATCTCTTGCGGGATCTAACAAAGCCGAAACTCAGGCGTGGACGAGCGTGGTTCGATGCCTGTTAAGTTTGAACGAGTTCTTCTATCTCGATTGATTTTCAACCCACAATGTTCAGTAGACATCCTAGTCGCCGCTTTGTATTGCAATCTCTATTCAGCAGTTCGTTGCTGCTGCCTGGCGTTGTGTCCGAATTGTTGGCCGCCGAGGATCCGCTTTCGTCCCGACCGCCGCATTTTCGGGCCAAGGCCAAGCGAATCATTTTCATTTATGCAACCGGAGGCGTATCGCACATCGACACCTTCGACCCCAAGTCCACCGACAACGGACACGATGGCAAGGGCAAAGATCGCTTGATGGGCAACCAGTTCGGTTCGGCGCGGAATCAGAAATGCGGCATCGAAGTCAGCGACTTGTTTCCGCATGTTCGCGATGTCATGGACGATATTTGTTTGATTCGCTCAATGAAGGCTTCGCACTTCGACCACTCCGAAGCGACACTGGGCATGCACACCGGTTCGCCTTCGTTCACACGTCCAAGTGTTGGCTCGTGGGTCAGCTATGGATTGGGTACGGTGAACCAGAACCTGCCCAGCTTTATGGTGATTGCACCGCACCTGCCGTATGGCGGCACGCAGGTTTTTGGCAACGATTTTCTGCCCGCCTGCCACCAAGGAACGCGAGTCTTTCCCGGTGACGATCCGATTGCGAATCTGCGCCGCCCCCAAGGTGCTCCGGACTTACAAAAACTTGAACTGGGACTGGTCGCGGCGATGAACCAAGACCATGCCAGTCAACGGCCTTTCGATACCGCGCTGGCCGCGCGGATCAAGTCGTTTGAGACTGCTTTTCAAATGCAACAAGCTGCACCGGAGGCGTTTGACTTAAGCCAAGAACCGGATTCGATTCGCAGTCTGTACGGCTTGGATCGAAAAACGAAGGGCCCCGGAGCCGATTTTGCTTGGCAATGTTTAGTAGCTCGCAGGTTGGCCGAACGTGGTGTGCGGTTCATTGAGTTGATCGATACCGGTTCACGACCCAATTGGGATTCGCATGGCGAGATGCGCGAACACGCTGACTTGGCCTACAACGTTGACCAACCCATTGCCGCGTTGCTCACGGATCTCAAGCAGCGTGGAATGCTCGATGATACGATCGTGGTATGGGCGACTGAGTTTGGCCGTACTCCGACTCGCGAAGGCGATAACGGGCGGGGACATCATCGCGATTGCTTTAGTGTTTGGCTTGCCGGTGGCGGGTTCAAGGCTGGGCATGTGCATGGTGCGACCGACGAGATTGGTCAATATCCCACGACTGACCCTGTCGAAGTTCATGATTTGCACGCCACGATTTTGCATCAAATGGGCCTGGACCACGAGCGATTAACCTTCCGCCACGCCGGTCGAGACTTTCGACTTACCGATGTTCATGGTAACATTCTGCACGACATCATCTAACATCACGTTGTTGGTCACGAGGTTGACGGTGGCACCGTAGCGCCGGCCCAAAGTTCACGCCAGAAACAACACCAGTCATCCGCAATCAGACCCCTTTTCGACCCTTCAAAACTGCGGACGATGGATGCTCGGGAAAACCGCAATTAACGTGTCATGCGGGTTTGTGAAACTTAGTGAAAACCTACCAAGCTGCCCGACTTGGACTTGAACCAAGAATAACAGAGTCAGAGTCTGTCGTGTTGCCAATTACACTATCAGGCATGGCGAAGCACAGCGGCTAGTTGTACGAGGCTACGTTCACGTTGTCGGTTGGTCAAGGGAATCATCGTGGCGAAAATGCTGTGGTCTGTCGCACAAGTTTCGCTGCGCAGGCGGAATTTGCGCTGGGTCGATTGAGGGTGTCGGCTGGGGGACTTACAATCGACGCAGCTATCTGCTGAATAGGTGGGGATCCTCGCCCGCATTTGTGTCAATTTTGTGAGAACTGTTTATGGCGTATATGACGACACACGATGAAGTGACCGGAACGAGTCGCTTCGAGCTAAACGATGGTGAAACCGTCATCGGACGGCACCCCGATTGCGATATTGTCGTCGAGGTTGGTGCGGTAAGCCGTTTTCATGCCAAAATCACCCGCCGCGCCAACGAATTCGTCGTCGAAGACCAAGGCAGCCGCAACGGCACCTTCCTCAATGGCCAATTGATAAGTGGCGAGGAGATCCTGCGCGAAGGCGATCGGGTGCGAATTTGCGAGGTTGAGCTCACGTTTCACAGCGACTCGAAGCCTGATTTCCTCGTTGACGGTGGCGCGGCAATGACGTTTGCCGGTGCCAACTTCGGCGTCACGATGGTTGATGACGAACCTTCGGACAACAGCTCCGGCATTTCCAAAGTCGAGTTTCGCAGCAGCGCTGATGGGCTGAGAATCTCCGCAACGCCCGAAGCAAAGCTGGCGGCGCTGATGAAAATCAATGCCAACCTCAGTCAGGCATTGTCGCTAGACGAAGTCTTGCCCAAGGTTTTGACGAGCTTGTTTGAGATCTTTCCCCAGGCTGATCGTGGGTTCGTCGTGATGCGCGACCCGGCAGGAAATCTTGTGCCCAAGTGGGTCAAGACGCGCCGCGCCAACGATGAAACTCAATCCGTGAGAATCAGCCGGACGATCATTCGCGAAGCAATGAACTCCGGCGCGGCAATCTTGTCGCTGGACGCCTCGAATGACCAACGGTTTGATTCGAGCCAATCGATCGCCGACTTTAGCATCAAGAGCATGGTTTGCGCACCGCTGATTGACGGCGACGGGTTCGCATTTGGTGCGCTACAAATTGACTCGGTCGACGGTCGCGGCCAGTTTCGTGATGAAGACGTCGATTTGTTATCGGGTGTTGCCGGACAAGCGGCGATTGTGATTCGCAACGCGCAAATGCACGAGCGGGCGCTGCATCAGCAGGAAGTCGAACAAGATTTGAAACTTGCGATCGATGTCCAGGCCGTGTTTTTGCCCCAGGAGCCACCTGATTTGGCGGGGTTCCAGGTGACCAGCTTCTACCTGGCGGCGCAGTACATCGGTGGCGACTATTATGATTACATTCCGTTGCCCAGTGGCCGGTGGGCGATTGTGGTTGCTGACGTGGTGGGACACGGCGTCGCGGCGGCAATGTTCATGGCCAAGTTGTCAGCCGAAACGCGGTATTGTTTGGCGGCGGACCCGAACATCGCTCGCGCCGTGGAACGTTTGAACGATCGCATGAGTGCGCTTAAGATCGAACGCTTCGTGACGTTTCTTTTAATGGTGATCGATCCGCAAAAAGCGGGTGTCCAGATCGTCAACGCTGGCCACATGGCACCGGTCGTATGGACGGCGAAAAGCAAACGCATTTCGGAACCGGGCGAAGAAGAATCGGGATTGCCGATCGCGATCGACGACGGGATGGATTACGAATCGGTCGAAGTGCTGATGCATGTTGGTGACGTCGCGGTGATGTATACCGATGGCGTCAACGAAGCGATGGACGGCAACGACGAATTATTTTCCATCGAGCGAGTGCGCGACTTGGTAGCTCAAGGTGGCGGAGCGCAGGCGATTACGGATCGGATTGTCCAAGCCGTTCGCGAACATATCGGCGATGGTGTTCAGGAGGACGATATGTGCATCGTTGTGATCGAGCGGACCAAGGATGCGATCGTCGCAGCGGAGTCGGTTGTCGACACGGTTGATCTTGAAGAACCCATACCGGCCGGCTGAACCTGGGGCACCAATGTCTGGATTGATGGTAGCTGGACTGAGCAAGTCTTATACGCTGGGTGATACCCGGCTCGATGTGTTGCGTGATCTGTCGTTGCAAATGAATCCGGGCGAGTCGATCGCGATCGTTGGTCCCAGCGGCTGCGGCAAGAGTACGTTACTGCATTTGCTCGGTACACTTGAATCACCCGATTCGGGTGACATTGAGATCGACGGTGTCAGTCCGTTTAAACTAGCCGAGGGTCAGTTGGCCCAGTTTCGCAATTTAAAAATCGGGTTCATTTTCCAGGATCACCATCTGCTGCCTCAGTTGACCGTTCTTGAAAACGTGATGGTGCCAGCTCTGGCACGTGGTGCGGCGGACGACAAGGATCGTATGCGGGCAACGGATTTGCTTTCGCAGGTTGAATTGGCCGATCGAATGACTCATCTGCCCAGCGAATTGTCTGGCGGCCAGCGCGAACGGGTTGCGATTGCCAGATCGTTGTTTTGCAAACCGACGTTGCTACTTGCGGACGAACCGACGGGCAATCTTGATCGCCGCACGGCGGAGAGAATGACGGGGCTACTGCTTGAATTGCAACAACAGAGCAATGCAATTTTGGTGATTGTAACTCACAGCGACACCATGGCCGCTGCGATGGGGCGGCGCGCCGAATTGATCGATGGAAAATTGATCGAGTGACACTTCGACACTCATGCTCGCAACATTCGTAACTGAAACTAGATTGTTAGTTCGTGTTATGAAGTAACCGAATCAACCGGCTAGACAATTCCGTAGGCAAGCATCGCATCGGCGACCTTGATAAAACCGCCGATGTTCGAGCCTTTGACATAGTTAACCCAGCCGTCGGCATCGCCGTAGTGAACACACTTGTCATGGATATCGCGCATGATGGTCTTTAGTTTTCCATCCACTTCGTCGCGGCTCCACGACAGCCGCAGCGCGTTTTGGCTTTGCTCAAGTCCTGAAACCGCGACGCCACCAGCGTTAGCGGCCTTCGATGGGCCGTAAAGAATCTTGGCCTTGAGAAAAGCATGAACGCCAGCCAACTCAGTCGGCATGTTGGCCCCTTCGCAGACGGCTTTGACGCCGCCGGCGAGCAGGCATTGAGCTTCATCAAGATTGATTTCGTTTTGCGTTGCGCACGGGAAAGCGACATCACACACAATGCCCCAAGGCCGTTTGTCGGCATGAAACGATGCGCCGGGATATCGATCGACATACTCGGCGATACGTCCGCGCTGGACCTCCTTGAGTTGCTTCACGTAGGCAAGCTTTTCGGCATCGATACCCGCTGGGTCGTGGATAAAGCCTGAGGAATCAGACATTGTGACGACCTTGGCACCGAGCTCCGTGGCTTTCTCGATCGTGTAGATGGCAACATTACCGGAGCCCGAGACGACGCAGGTTTTTCCTTTGATGGTGTCGCCGCGATGGTTCAGCATGCTTTCACAAAAGTAAACACAACCGTAACCCGTCGCTTCGGTGCGAACGAGGCTGCCGCCAAAGGCGAGACCCTTGCCCGTTAAGATTCCGACGAAACGGTTTTCGAGCCTTTTGTATTGGCCGAACAGATAGCTGATCTCGCGGCCACCGACTCCGATATCCCCCGCCGGAACGTCAGTGTCTTCGCCAACGTGGCGATGCAGTTCGATCATCAACGATTGGCAAAACCGCATCACCTCGCGGTCGCTCTTGCCTTTGGGGTTGAAGTTCGCGCCGCCTTTTGCACCGCCCATCGGCAATCCCGTCAAACTGTTCTTGAACGTCTGCTCAAAGCCGAGAAATTTCAACACGCTCAAGGTTACATCAGGGTGAAATCGCAAACCTCCCTTGTACGGTCCGATCGAGTTGTTGAATTGAACACGCCAGGCACGATTGGCGCGAATGTTACCTGCGTCGTCTTCCCAGGAAACGCGAAAAATGATGATTCGGTCGGGCTCCGTCATGCGTTCGAGAATCTGGCCGTCGCGGTACTTGGGGTTGTCCATCACCAACGGCATGACGGTCTCGACAAATTCGCGGACGGCTTGGTGATACTCAAGCTCGTTGGGGTTGCGCCGCATCAACCCCTGCATGAAGTTTTCGGTTTCGTCGTGGGCTGCGGCTGGCATCGTATTTTCCCTGGAAGTTGTGCCGGCGATCGCTGGCGATAGGTTGGCGGAGAAGATGGAATATGGAAAGGAAGTGAATTAGAATGGAATAATGGTTGGATATTCAAAGCGACTCATTATGCTCAGAACATGATTTATTTCTATCTTTGGTGTGCTGTCTTGGCCCTCATTCTATTGGCTCCGCTGGTCGTTGGCTTGGTGGAGAAGTCAAAAAACAAGCAGGCGATCGCGGCGGACGAGCCGGCGATGATGACCGAGGATGGGGCGATGTTTGACGAGCAAGCCGAGGCCGAGCCAGCCGTGGCCGATGAGATGGGTGGATTCGGAGCGGAAGTACCCGCCGGCGGGGACGATTTCGCCGCCTTCGATGATTTCAAGTAGTACCGCAGACGTTCTACAATCGCCTCAACCTGAGCTCAAGTGTCGATCAAATCTTCGGGACCGAGCAACGGCACCTTATTTTCTTCGGTTTCTTGAGCTTCACGCCACGGCTTGGATTCCTGATAACTCTTCAGCTCGTTTTCCAGTTGTTCGAGCTGCTCGTGTTCGTCCGCTTTGCCAAGCTCAACGGCTTTAGTACTCCATTTAATCGCATCGGCGAAGTTGCCCTTTTCGGCGAACGCGGCGGCCAATGTGCTTAGAATGTGAGCCTCTTTGTACTCGGTTAACTCAGCGGCTTCGGTGCCGTACTTGATCGCCAAGTCGCCGTCGCGAACTTGGTCCTTGGGTGATGTGGCAAGTACCCACGCCAAGTTGTTAAGCACACCACTGCGCTGTGTCGCATCGCTGATACCGGCCTCAACGGCGAGTTGGTAGTCTTTGATCGCGGCGGCATGGTCGCCCATGCCCAGCAGCGTGTCGGCTCGCAATCTCAAGGCCGAAACATTGACCTTGTCGCGATCGATGATGGCCGTTGCGATTTCGATCGCTTGGCGTGGTCGCTTGTCTTGCAAATACAAGTTGGCAAGTTGCAATTGCCAAAACGGATCTTCCGGCGCGGTGGACGCGAGCAACTTCATGTCGTTGATCGCGTCGGCCATGCGGCCTTCTTCGGCGGCGATGTAGCAACGCACGCGAACCGCCGCGACGCTGTCAGCGACTTCGGGCGTGACTCGAATGGCTTCGCGCAAATCACGCTTGGCACTCTTGACGTCTTTGCGTGCCAGCGAAATCTCGGCGCGTTGCAATAAAGAAACTGGGTCTTTGGGCTGCATCGCGAGCGCTTTGCCAAAATCCTCCAGCGCCTCGTCTTCCTTGCCCTGGGTGCGATAAATGATTCCGCGAAGTCGATACAAGCCCTCGTTGGGACTCGCCTGGATCGCATCGGAAAGCAACTTCATCGCATCCGCGACGCGATCCATTCGCACCAATTGTTCAACTGCAGCTTGAGCGACGGCTTGGTTGGATGGATCGAGCTTGAGCAGCGCCTGCAAGTCTTCGACGGCACCGTTGACATCCTCGGCTTGCAATCGAAGCAGCGCCCGAGCCTGACGTGCGTCGGTGCTGTTTGGGTCAGTCTTTACGGCGGCATCCAAGTCCACCATTTTATCTTTATCATCGGTTTGACGCAGAGCACGCAGAAGATAAGCATCACTTTGGTCAGCAGGATTATCTGCCAACAGCTCGATCGCCTTCGTTGCTGCCTTGCGAACTTCTTCGGCGTCCCCTTCGGGCAATAAGTTCAAACGCCCGATCAGCATATAAGCTTCAACCAATCCCGGATCGTTTTCGATTGCCGAGCGGAGACTGTCTATCGCCTGGGTTCGCATTTGGCGCAAGCGTCGTCCGCCGCCCTGCATCAGTTGGGCCGCGATCCCTTGGCCACGTTCAAGCTGGATCGATGCCAACATTTTTTTGGCAAACGACTTGCTCTCGTCGCTCAACCCTTTGGCAAGCGCGGATTCGAGTAGCGCGGTGACCTCTTCGAGCTTTTCCGCGTTGTCGGCGTCGACACGCATGACCATCGCTTCGTCCAAGTCGTCTTGGCCGGCAACCGCGTCCATGTTTTCAGGTTGGGCCGTAGTCGGTGCGTCGGCCACGGCGTCCTGGGCACACAATCGCGATCCACCGACGCCGACCAGCATCAGGGCACACGCGCCGGCAGGTATGAGACAGCGAGATACTAGGCTAGCCGAAACTCGGACGTTTTTAAGAAGCATCGATCTGCTCAATTTACGGTTGAAGCGTGGTGGTAAATGCAAAACATGCGACCTGGTTTCCCCCCGTGTCGCCCTCATCTATGGTAACGAATCGGCAGCGCACTGGAACACACCGAAAACACAACTTTCTTGACTGATGACCACATCTGACCCCAAAGTGTTTGTTACGCGTGCCCTGCCGGAATGCGGTTTGGCGAAGATTCGTACTGTCTGCGACGTGGTCGTTTGGCCCGAGCGATTGCCTCCGACTCGGCAACAATTGCTTGCTGGCGTAACCGGTTGCCAAGGAATTGTGTCGTTGCTGAGTGATCACATTGACGCCGAACTGTTTGACGCAGCAGGACCGGAGCTTCGCGTTGTCAGTAATTTTGCCGTTGGCGTCAACAACATTGACCTGGTCGAAGCAAAACGCCGCGAGATCGCGATTGGGAATACGCCGGATGTGTTGACCGATGCGACGGCGGACATTGCTGTGGCTTTGCTATTAGCCGCGTCGCGTCGCTTGCAACCGGCGGCGGATGAAGTTCGCCAAGGTCAATGGAAAACGTGGGAACCAACGGGATGGCTGGGGTGCGATTTGGTTGGACGCACCGTGGGAATCGTCGGCATGGGCCGGATCGGTGCCGCCGTCGCCAAGCGGCTTGCCGGTGGATGGTCGATGCGAGTTGTCTACACCGCCAGGTCACCCAAACCGGCGGAGTGTGGCGCCAAAGTCGAACTCGACGAATTGTTGGCGACGAGCGATTTTGTTTCGATCCACACTGACTTGAACGACCAGACAAGAGGTCTGATTGGCCGCCGCGAACTTTCGCTGATGAAGTCGAGCGCGGTCTTGGTCAATACATCTCGTGGTGGTGTCATCGATCAAGAAGCGTTGGTCGAAGCGTTGCAGTCGCGTCGCATTTTTGCTGTGGGCCTCGACGTCACCGAACCCGAGCCACTGCCCGCGGCGCATCCGCTGGTCGGAATGCCAAACTGTATCATTCTGCCCCACATTGCCAGCGCCACGCATGATACTCGCGATGCAATGGCAAACATTTGCGCTGAAAATCTGATCGCCGGCATTCGCGGTTTACCACTGATCGCCGCGGTTTAGGGAAACCAAATTTATCCTGTCGTGCCAAGTCCCGAAGCGATGGCGTTGACGGTCAACAACAGGCGCGGCGTCAGTGCTTCGGCTTGCGCGGTCTCACCCATTTTCATGTACGCCCGCCAAGTTCTCAGCAATTCAATCTGTTGGCTGTGCAAGATCTTCAGTCCCTCGGCGCGAAGCTGGATCATACGTTGGACGTTGGGACGTTGCTCGACGAGTGGTCCGCCGTAGAGCCGCGCCATCATGTCCCGGGTCAACTGCAACTCCTCCTCCATTGGACCCATGATGCGATCTCGCAAAGATTTGTCTTCGACCAAGTCGGCGTACATTTGCATGACGTCCAAATCGACTGCGGTCACGCTGGTCGCAACATTGCTAACCAAATAGTGCAGCGGAGACCAGACGATCGCCTGTTCCTTCAAGCGGTCAATCGCCGACGGCTCTTGCGCCTCCAACCGCCGCAGCGCCGAACCGATTCCGAACCAGCCGGAAAGGTAAAATCTCGATTGGCCCCAGGCAAAGACCCACGGAATTGCGCGCAAATCTTTGAGCGACGCTTGACCGGTGCGACGCGACGGACGTGAACCGATGCGGCTTTGTTCGATTGCATCAATCGGCGTCGCCTCGCGAAAGAATTTGACAAAACCGTCGGTATGCAAAAGCTTCGTGTAGCTGTCGCGAGCCCAAGTGGCCAAGCGGTCGAGCGTGCCTTCGAGCGAATTGACGGCGTCCGGCTCACGCATATCGGTCAGCGTCTTGCGCGCGGTTCCGGCGAGGAACAACTCTAAATTATAGATTGCCGTCGGTTGGTGGGCGTACTTCTGTGCGATCGTCTCGCCTTGTTCGGTCAACCGCAAATCACCTTGCAGCGTATGCTCGGGCAAAGATTTGATAAATCGATGCGTCGGCCCCGCACCACGGCTGATCGTGCCGCCGCGACCATGGAAAAATCGCACGCGAACTCCATGCCGATTGCCGACTTCGGTCAAGGCCGTCTGTGCCCGGCGAAGCCCGATCAAGCTGGCCACAATGCCGCCGTCTTTGTTGCTGTCGCTGTATCCAACCATGATTTGGCCGACTGGTTTTTCGGCACCCGTGCGCTTTTTGATTGCCGCCAAGCTTCGCTGGGTCATCGGGTTACTCAAAAACCCTTCGTAGATGCTGGGGCTGTTCTCTAAATCCGAGATCGTTTCAAACAACGGCACCACAGGCAGCGGACAGATTGGACCCGCGGGCGTTTGTTCCAACAGTCCGACTTCACGGGCGAACAAATAGACGACTAACAAGTCCGACACACTTCGCGTCATGCTGACGATTAACGAACCTAAAGCTTCAAACCCAGCGCGGTCAACCGTTTCCTTGATAACTCGGAAGACTGCTAACACCGCGTCGGCTTCTTTGCCCAAGCTGTCGCCGGGCAGCGAGAACGGTCGTCGCGACGCCAACTCGAGATTCAGGAACGACACGCGATCACTTTCGGACCATGTTTCAAAGTCTGTGCGAGCGATTCCGGCGGCACTTAGCAATTGAGAAACCGCCGTATCGTGCCACGCGCTGTTCTGGCGAATGTCGAGAACGGCCAGATGAAACCCAAACGCCTGGACGAGCCGAATGATCGGCTGGACCGCATAGTCGGCCGTCGCCATCTGGCCAACGGCATCCAAACTCTTGTGCAATATAAGTAGGTCGTCGAGCAGTTCCTTCGCACCACGATACTGCGACTCGACCGGCACCTTCGACGTGCTGGTTGGCATTTTACAAACGATCAGATTGAGAAATTGACGCCATGGCTCGTTCGGATTTCGCGTCAGCGCAACTCGGCCAACTTCGCCAAGCTGCTCGGCGCGACCGGCTACCAGTTGCAAAAATTCAGGCGTCGGTTGAATCCAATATGCCGACAAGCTGAGCAATCGAGTGACGGCCATCAGCTCGCGCTGGATCAACGAGATCGCACTTTGGCGCATCTCCGCAAGACTTTCGCGAGTGACGTCCGACGTTACCAACGGATGCCCATCGCGATCACCGCCGATCCAAGTGCCAAACGTCAACCGCGGCAACTTCAGCGGGTCGCGGATCACATTGGGGTCCAAGCCAGCGGCTTGCCAAGCTTGGCGAAGCCTCACATCGAGCGGCCGGATGGTCGCGGGAAAAACTTTGGTCAAATAGTCGATCACGTTGCGACGTTCAGATTGCAAGTCAGGTTTATCAAGATAGATTTCGCCAGTTCGCCACAGGATCGAAATCAGCGCCGCGATCGAATCATCGTTGTCCTGCAATCCGCCCGGAGGCAAGTCGGTGCGATCGCGGGCAACGAACCGCTCGAACAAGCGACGATGATGCGCCAACACGGTCGCGCGTTTGGCCTCCGTCGGGTGCGCCGTCAAAACCAACTCGACCTGGATAGAGGGTAACTCCTGAGCAATCTGCTCAGCCGTCCAACCCTGGTCCACGAGGCGCTGGATACCTTCGCCCCACAATGCCGGAACCTTGGACAAGCCGTCCGTCGATTCAACATGACTACGAAATTGCGCCGACGCATTTTGCTCGGCCATGCTGAGCAATTGAAAGGCGATCGAGTAAGCCTGGGTCAGCCGCACACTGTCTCGCGGTAGCGAGGTCGGAAGCGGTTCGTCGGGCATCGGCAACAGCTTGGCGATTTCCGTTTCGCCGGATTGCAGGATGACCTCGCGAAAACAGTTCAACACCCAACGCCAATCACGCGACAACTTATCGACATCAAGGGCAAGAATGCTGGCTGAGACCACAGAGCGTTCCTCAAGTAAATGTGCGTGAGCTACCGACCAGAAAATGCGAGAATACGCCAGCCCCGATGCGATTTCCGCCGGGCAGCGGCTGAAAATTAGTTTAGGGAAAACAAACGTCCGGCGTATCGACCTTCCGGTTCAAACGTCGTGCCTTATTCGCCTACCACTTGCAGATTGCATCGATTTCCGTAGCCGAGCCGTCGCGGTGCCATGCATCCAGTTGAGCCTGGGCCTTGAGCTGTTGGCCACGTCGTGTCGGCGTGACAAAAAAGCGACACGATACATCGGCCAGCGCCGTCATGTCGCCCCACAGCTTTTCAAACTGCGCCACCGGAAAGACGTCTTCCTGCGCATGGCCCCAACGCTTTTTCACATCCTTGAGCGTCACGTAGGTTGGCAGTCGCAGTGCCAACCGTCGCACCGCATCATCGATCTTCACGTTGTTATTGAGATCCGTTCGTCGCAATCCCATCAGACTTAACAACGCGTCGATATCGATCCAGGTCGTCATCGAATTGTAATAGGTCAAGGCGAACTCGGCGCGTTCGTTGGGCATCGCCAACCCTTCGACCAATCGCGGCCGTCCATCGACGAGAGCTAAACCGCCGCCGCGATCTTCCAACCGTCGCCCGATGACCTCGAAGGAAAGCATCGACCCGCCTTTAATGTGATTGCCAAGAATGCCGGGATCAACCGATGCACCAAGCGTATCGATGTTGTGCAACATCAAGTAACGAAGCGATTTGTGGTCGTCCAACATTCGCGCGAGCAAACCGTTGCGAAGCAGATTCGGAATTTCATACCAATGGCCGACCGGGTGCATGCACTGCGACGGCGTATTGTCGGTGTAGTCGCTGGCTTCACCGGCACCACGCGCCCAATTCATCAGCGCCGCGCGCAAACTGTCGCGAACTTTCTGTTGTTGGGCATCAAGCATTTGCTGGGCCGACTCTTCCCACAAGAATCGCAGGTCGCGGACGGTCGGCACCATGCGAAGTCCGACACTGCGCCCCGTTGAAACGTAAAGCGGCCCGGCGAAGCCGAAGTTTTGGTGACGCTCGATCGCTTGGCGAATCGGTGCATCGGTCAAATAGCTCGTCGTGATCACATGCGGAATCACGCCACCGTGAGTCTCTGTGGTGAACCGATTCTTGGCTAGGTGGACTTCGATGAACGATCGATGCCGTCCGGCAAATCGGTGGAACGGGTGCAATGCCTTGCACACACCGGCACCCTGGGTCCAGCGACTGCCGACACCTGCGGCCAATGAAACAATGGCAACTTCGCCATTGCGGATCGCTTGCTTTCCAAGGGCAATGAACTTCGAGTCGATCTTGCCGCGCAGGTCAGTCACATCGCTGGGCCGAACGTCGCTGATCGTCGTGCTGGCCGACAACAGGTTTTGCGCCAGCCCAATCCGACCACTGCGCAAGTCGGCGCGGATTTGCTCGTGTTGCTCGCGATCAAATCCGGCTAGCGTCAATTGTTGCTGCAGCGATTGATTTGATTGGTCGGCGCGAGATTCATGCGGCAAAACGCTATCGAGCAATAAACCGGCGGTCGCCGCGCCATCGCCACCAACGCGGCAGCGGGTCGCGATCCGTTCAAGTTCTTGGCGTGTTTGCATCGATAGGTCGCGGGTCGCCGTTCGCAACAAACCGGGCAGCATCAAGGCGTAATACTTATCCGGCAGGTTGGCTTGGTCGCCGGTCAAGAGCTCGGCAAACGTGCCGTTGTCATTGATGCGGAAATCGTAAACCACTGGGTCCATCGCAAACGGCAGCGACGTTTCCATTTCGCGCTTGATGGCTACCATTTCGCGAGCAAGCCAATCCTGCGCAGACGCCTTGATCGCCGGATCAAAGATAAAGCCCATGCCGCCGCCGGCCATGCCGCCGAGCATCCAAAAACCCCAAAACTGTTTTCCATACCGCTCGCGACAAACTTCAATCAAGCGATCAGTGAAACGATTCGTGGCCCACGGGATGATCGTCTGCAACGGACCCTCGAAGTTCTGGGTCGTCAGCTCACCAATCGCTTGAATATCGCCAGCTTTGATCTTGTCCAAGACATTGTCAAGAATCTTCATCGCTTCGCGGCGACCGGCCCATTGCGATTCGTTTCGCAACAGGTAGTGCTCAGTCACCATCTCTAAAATTGGCCCCACGTTCTGTGCCATGCCACCGTGAACCAAGACCAAACTGTCTTGAATTTTCTTTCGCGTCGCCGCTGATGCTTGATCTTCACCCAACACTTGATGCACCGGCATCAAGCGACCGCGGCTGATTCCAAACTCGGGATCACCAGCGCTGGCAACCGCACCAGTAATCAGTTTGATCCCCGGCCACACGCCACCAGAGTCTTGCCAACCGCCACCGGAGCCGCCCAGCCATTCGCCAAGAATCGCGCGGGCGGCGACAAGGCGGCGATCGCGTTCAACGAGCGCGCCGGTCAATGACGAAATCTGTGACGTGGCGCGCATCAGAATCGAAATCAATGAGCCAAGCAGATTGGTCGATACTGCCAAGCGCGAGCCCTTGGGAATGTCGTTGATCTTGCTGACAATCTCGATTCCTTGGCCTGGCGCGACCAATCGGTCAAGTAGGTCGCCGATCTTTTGGCGACAGCCTTCCAAACCCGGCGGCACGATTCCCGAGGCAATAACGGCCGCCTTGAGTAGCCCCAAATAGTCGCTGGCAAAATCAAACACATCGGCGATCGTTTCAATGTCGGTACTCGCGCCCAAATCGACACTGGTCAATCGGATCACCGGTCGATCAATGACACGCAAATACGTTTCAATCGGCGGACGCGGCTCGGCGTCACGACCGCGCACGCCCAGATCGACCGACACGTTGATGACTCGCGCGCCCTCGGGAAAATCCATCCCCAGGAAAAAAATGTCGCTCCATGCGCTGTGCGAAAAATCCATTCGCACCGCCGTCTGTTCGCGCAGCACTGGCGCTGCTCCCGTGGTTGGATCGATGGCCAACAACTCCGGTCGAATCCGCAGCGGATGATCGGCTGGGTGTCCGATGCGAAACATCCATTGGTTGCCACGCACCATCCGGACGCTGCGCCGCACTTGGTCAGCGAGCGTTTGAAATGCCAATTGGTGATAGGCGCCGGCCAGCGCCGAGGACAAACCGTCGGTAATGCCGGTTGTGGTTTGGGTTTCCAAGAACGTGTCGATCGCCTCGATAAAGCGACGATTGAGCAGATTCTCGTAGCCGGCAAACGGAATCAAGCCACTGTCGGCCGGTTGGAGTCGCAGCGGCACGTGATAACGATAAATCGCTTCCAAGAAGAATAACGCGCGGACACGATGGTACAGATTCGATTCGTGTCGGCGAAATTGATCCAACGCTGCTGCATCGTCAAGCAACTGCTGCAGCGTGGCGTCGCGACAAATCGCATTGAGCGATTGGTCACGTACAGCGCTGGCATTGGACGTGATGACTTCGATCAATCGGCTCATCGCGTCGCAAGTCCTTCCAACGACTCGAGCGCCGATTCGGTTGGCCGGTTGACGACCAACTCGAGCAGCTCGGTCAAAATCTGGTCGCGGTCGCGGCCCGCCAATCCGATCGCAAGCTGCGCAAGCAACAAGCCGTATTTGATGCCGATGTTGTAACGATTGCCTTGCAGTTGATACGCCAAGTACCGTTGGCGCGATGGCATCTCGGCCGCCGCATCGGACAACGTCGGATTGCGATCGGATTGCTTTTCCAACAATTGCTTGATCGCGTGCATTACCTCCGGCATGAGCACGTGCATACCAAAGAACCCAAGGTAATGTCCCGATCGCAAACCCGGTGTGACCAATTCTTGTTCGGCCAAGGTCGGCGTCGGCTTTTCGATAACGCGATTGACTTCGTACAGGCCCTCGTGGCGCGGCACGTGCGTTCCAGCGATGATGCCAAAGTACGGCAACTTGTTTTCGCGCGTCGATTGCACCGCACTGACCGAACAACCAAACTCCTCAGCAACCTTAACAAGCTGTTTGGCACACGGTATGTCACAGGTGCTGAGGTACAAATGGTCGCCAACGAGATGCAGAAACGGTTGGCCGTCGATGAATTGATGAGCCCGATAAACCGCATCGGCGTAACCCAGCGGTGTGGGTTGCTCGACAAATCGCAGGCTGCCAAGATGCTCGCCGGCGGCTTGTTGGTACGCCTTTTCGTCACCGGGTTGAATGACGACACAGATCTCTTCGATTCCGGCGGAAAGCGTTTCTTCGACAATGAACTGCAGCGCCGTCTTGTCGCGACCTTGGCGATCGACCAAGCGTTGCAGCGGCAGCGTATTCTGGTTCGGAGCGGCGGCGGTGATGACCGCTTTGGTAACCTGCATGGTGAACTTCGGCGAGGGAACGTCGGGCAAATTGAATGCTTCGTAAGATAGTCGGCCCACCGAATTTCGGTATCCCGCACAAACAAAATGCGGCAATGCTAATCGCGGGCTTTTGCCGATTGCAGCGGTTACACCCACCTGCCGGCGCGGTGCTGCCGATGGGCGGCGAGCGCTGATATGATAGGTGCAGTAAGTGGCTGGGGCTTCCAGCGGCAGCGCTGCCGCTGGAAGCCCCAGCCACATGTAAAGCAGGCTAATACTGCGTACTTTTGTGCCAGCCCACGATTTTCAGCACCGCATGGCTTGGTTTCTTAATCTTTCACTCGAAGTTCGCTATCTCTTGATCGCAATGGTGGGCTTGGCCGCTGGTGCGTTTGCGAACTATTTGATTTATTCATGGGCCTATTTTCCACGGCACATCAGTCCCTGGGCACCAAAACATACCCAGGCACCGGAGCGGAAAACGCTCGACCGGCTGCCGGTTGTCGGTTGGCTGGGGCTGCGCCGCGAGGCCTCGCTTCACGGTCGCGGGTTTTGGATTCGTCCGCTGCTCGTTGAGCTGGGCGTCGCACTGGTGCTACCGGGGTTGTATTGGTTCGAGACGCAATCGGCGCTGCTGTTACCGGAGTGGCGACGCAATCCCGCGACAATCCTGGCGTTCGCCGATTGGGGACACTCGCTGTTTGTGGTTCACACCGTGTTCTTGACGTTAATGGTCGCCGCCACGTTCATCGATTTTGATGAGCAGACGATTCCCGACATCATCACTTTGCCCGGAACGCTCGCTGCCTTGGTCGTGGCAACGTTACCCTGGTTAACGTGGCTGCCAGCGGAAGTTTTTTGGGTACAGACGCTAGAAATCGTTGAGACGACGTTCAGCATTCCGTGGCCATTTGATGCCAAATGGAACTCGACTCAAGGACTTTTTTGGGGGCTTGGCATCTGGACCGTGTGGTGCTTTGCGCTCGCCGATCGACGTCTGATACTTCGTCGTGGCATCACCAAGGCGCTCGGATACCTGTGCCATGGGCTGCGCCGCAACCCATCGAGCAAGTGGCTGGTCTGGATGTGGTGTGTCGGGGCTGTTGGCGTGCTTGGCGTCTGGTGGCTTGGCGGTGACAAAGCTTGGCGTGGTTTGCTGACGTCGCTGGTCGGGCTTGCCGTTGGCGGAGGAACAGTGTGGGCGGTTCGCATCGTGGCCAGCGTGGCGATGCGCCAAGAAGCGATGGGGTTCGGCGACGTCACGCTGATGGCGATGATCGGTGCGGTGGTCGGATGGCAGTGCGCACTGGCCGCGTTTTTCTTGGCACCACTGGCGGCGATTCTGATCGTCATCATTCAGTACGCGATCACGCGTCAACCCGCCGTTCCCTTTGGTCCATACCTGTGTGCCGGTACCGTTATCGCGGTGTCGGGCTGGGACAAAGTGTGGAATCAAAACCTATCGCAATACGTGCTGCTGGGTGCAACGCTGTTTTGGGTGTTGATGTTCGCGCTGGCTGGAATGGGCATTCTGTTGCTGATTTGGCGTCAGATCAAACAGCGACTGTTCGCGTAGCGTATCATCTGTTAAGGATTGTAGAACACACTTCACGCACACTTCACGACAAACGTTCGATGTCAAAAGAAGAACAAATTTTGGTCGTACCCGCAGCCGTCGTCGAGGCGATCGGCGAGATCGACGGCTTCAGTCCGGCAGTCGATCGCTTTTTGGAACCCATTTTAAGCTCGGGTGAACTGTCGTTTCGCCCCCGCTCGGAAATGGAGTCGGACCCACGATTCAAGCAATTGATTCCTTACATATTGCTGCAGCATCGCGACGAAGCCGGCAATCTGTTTTTGTTCACTTACACGCGTGGTGGCGGCCAAGGCGAAGCCCGCCTTCGCGCCAAGCGGAGCATTGGAATCGGCGGGCATATTTCTCAAGAAGATGCCGCCGGCGGCAGCGATCCGTACCTCACGGGCATGCGCCGCGAGCTTGACGAGGAGGTCACTATCGGTTGCGGTTATCGCGAATCCAAGGTGGGCGTGATCTACGATTCATCAACCGAAGTCGGACGTGTTCATCTTGGCATCGTGCATCGATTTGAGCTCGATCAACCGGCGGTCACGTCAAACGAAGACGACGTGTGTGAAACCTCATTCGTGTCGATCGATGAATTGCGGCGCGATCGCGATCGGCTTGAAGTTTGGAGCCAAATTTGTCTCGATGCACTCTTCGCGGAAATTCCAACCGCTTGATTTGATGATCTACCTGGATTGCCACGCAACGACGCCACTGGATCCGCGCGTACTCGCTGCGATGCTGCCATGGATGACGGCGAACTTTGGCAATCCCCACAGTCACACACATGGCCCAGGCCGAATGGCGGCCCTGGCCTGTGACGATTCTTTGTCGATCATGGCAGCCAAATTGGATTGCCGCGCCGATTCAATCATCGTCACCAGCGGCGCGACCGAGAGTAATAACTTGGCCATCGATGGAGTCATGCGTCACCCACGCAATCGCCGTCGTCACTTCATTACCGTGGCTACCGAGCATCCGTCGGTGCTCGATCCAGCGGCAAGATTGGTCCGCGAGGGTTTTCGCGTCACCGTGTTGCCGGTGCGAATCCAAGGTGACCCAGAGTGCGGCCAAGTCGATCTCGATGCGTTGCGAGATGTCATCACGGACGATACGGCACTGGTGTCAATCATGTGGGCAAACAACGAAATCGGGACTCTGCAACCGATCGCTAAAATTGCCGAAATCGTTCACGCCGCCGGGGCGCTGTTTCATTGTGACGCTTCGCAGGCGATTGGCCGTATTCCAACGCCAATCAACCAGACCGATATCGACTTGCTCAGCGGCTCGGCACACAAGTTCTACGGTCCTAAGGGCGTCGGTTTTTTGGCGCTGGCGAACCGTCGTCGGATTCGGTTGAGGCCGCTGTTTGAAGGCGGTGGCCAACAACAGGGCTTGCGCAGCGGGACGATGAACCCTGCGGCGGTTGTGGGCATGTGCGAAGCGCTGCGGTATTGTGACCAGTCAATTTCGGCCGAACAAGAACGCCAAACCGCACTGCGCGATTCGCTTTGGAATGCGATTCAGGACCGGTTCCCTGATGTTGTGCTCAATGGTCCGCCGCTCGTTAATGGCGACGGGACAAGTTGTCGCTTGGGCAACAACCTGAACTTTTCGCTGGTCGATGTTGAGGGTGAAACTTTGATGGCGGCGATGCCCGAGTTGGCGATTAGCAGCGGTTCGGCGTGTAGCAGTGTCGATCCGCGGCCGAGTCATGTCTTGACGGCAATTGGGATCAGCGAAAGTCGCGCCCGGCGCAGCCTGCGGTTTGGATTGGGAACGTTTACGTCTGCCGCCGAAGTCGCCGCTGCCGCGTCATTGATCGCCGCGGCGCACCGCAAGGTTTGTGGCGAGCAAGCGGCTAGATGAAGTCGTTGCCGAGCCAGTCGTCTTCAAACGACATGACATGGTCGACTTCGCCGGTGATGCGCCGCGTAAATTCGCTGAGCGCCAAATCTTCGACGCCGCCGCTATGAAGTTCTTCGTCAATCAAATCACAGAGTGAATCCAGCCGCATTTCAATCCGGCGAAAGGCATCTGCCGGTCGGACGGGAATCGATGAATCAAGCGGTCGGAAGCGGGATTGGTCCATGGTCCAAGTCGTCGGTTGAAAGATAAGGCACGGCTCGCCAAAGACGAGACGCTTGTTTAATCTCAACCTACTTCCTACGCCAAGAAAAACTCCGACGTCGACGACGGGAGTTGATTTCGATAAACGAGGTGGCGAATTTCAAGCGATCACGTAGCAACCGAAACGAGTTTTTCGATTTTAACGGCAAAACTCGCTCGCCAAGACACTACCTATTTCTTGCGATGGCGAATCCGGGCTCGCATACGTCGCTTCTTGCGTCCGACTTTGCGTCGGCCTTTACCTGTTTTTTTCGTACCCACCTAGGCGAAACTCCGATGAAATTCGGTCTGATGGCGACCGTAGCCTGTTCATCACTCAGGCCATTAGGGATTTTGAAATGGAAATGGACTCACTTGTCCCACCAAAACTTCGGACACCGGTCAACTGTCGTCATTTAACGACAAATTGACTCTGGACAAGTTGGTGGGAGGGGCAGATAGCTTAGCAAAATCGCACCGTGACGCAATGGCGACTTGTTAGGCGAACTTCCCAAGCGACGAGCCGCTCTGTTTGATCACGTCGCGATGAATCTGTTTTTAGTTGTTCCCAGAATTACAGGGCTGCTTTAGAATCCGTTGACCCTGTGATTTCATCCCGCTAGCCCGCAACGAATATCGCCATGAGCGAACACATTAACCTTGATGGACCAGCCATCGATCCGCCGACCGAAGACCCCACACCCGAGCCGTTTGAGGTTCGCTTTGCCGACCGGGTGTCGCGGTTGCCGCCCTACATGTTTGGGCGAATCAACAATGCCCTGTACCAAAAACGCCGCGCCGGCAGCGACGTGATCGATCTCGGCATGGGCAACCCGTCGGATCCGCCTCAAGACGTGGTCGTGCAAAAGCTAATTGATGCCGCCAAGGACGAGGGCAACCATGGCTACAGCAAGTCCAACGGCATTCTCAATTTGCGCCGCGAAGTCGCTGGAAAATACAATCGCAAATTCGGTGTGCGGCTCGATCCCGATACCGAAGTGATCGCGTGTTTGGGTAGCAAGGAAGGCTTTTCCCACATGTGCTTGGCGCTGATGGGCCCCGGCGACACTGCGATCATCCCATCGCCGTACTTTCCGATCCACATGTACAGCGTCATTTTGGCTTCGGGCAACGTGGTCGCATTGGATGTCGCCGACCCAAACAAGTTTTTATCCAACGTCGCCTACACCTGCGAAAACCTGACGCCGCGTCCCAAACTTTTGATTATCAATTATCCCCACAACCCGTCGTCGGCGACGATTGAGCCCGACTTCTTCGTCGAAGTGGTGCGCTTGGCCAAGCGGTATGGATTGATGGTAATCCACGACTTTGCCTACGCCGATGTGGCGTTCGATGGTTATCAACCGCCGAGTTTTCTCGCCGCACGCGGTGCCAAAGATGTCGGCGTCGAGTTTACGACGATGAGCCAGGGCTACCACATGGCCGGCTGGCGCGTTGGATTCTGTGCCGGCAACGCGGAAATGATTCGCGGGCTGGGAACGGTCAAAGGCTACTATGACTACGGCATGTTTCAAGCGATCCAAATCGCCGCGATCGTGGCGCTGCGCGAGACCGAAGCGGCGGTTGAAAGTCAATCGCTGATTTATGCCGGACGGCGCGATGCGTTGGTCAGCGGATTACGGCGTTTGGGTTGGGATGTGACGCCACCGCGAGCCGGGATGTTTGTCTGGGCACAAGTTCCTGAACCGTGGCGCAGTTCGATGAGCACGATGGACTTCGCGATGCGGTTGCTCGAAGAGGGTGATGTGGCGGTCAGTCCGGGCAGCGGTTTTGGTCCGGCGGGCGAAGGCTACTTGCGGCTCGCCTTGGTCGAGAACGAACAGCGTCTGCGGCAAGCCGTCCGCCAAATCGCCCGCTGTCTGAACCGAGATTCCGCCGGCGTTGCCGCAGGGTGAGGGTGGCGAAGTCACGCACAGTGCCTTGCCAGCCTTCCTAGTTGAGGCGCACCTGGCCGGTTGCCTGGAGGTTACCGAAAAGGTTGTAGGTGCTGGATTCTTCGCTGCTGCGTCAACCCACCGCATCATAATCGGTCTGCGTGCTGGCCGTTAGCTGATCGGTACCGGTCCGTGATTCCGAAGCGACTGAGCGTCCGGCGGCGTCGTACTTGTAGGTCGTGTAGGCAAACAATCGATAGCTGGATGGCACCAAATGCACTATTTCTAACAAATGGGATGCAAAATATCCGACGATATCCAAGCAGTGGAAGGCGAAGTGGCCGCACATCAGCGCGATGTTCAGCCTGCCGATGCCGATCCGCAAAGCGACGTACACAATTAACGTGATCGAGTCGGTCAACAGCGTGATTCGCAAGTTCACGCGTCCGCAAACAGTACCCCAATCGCGAGAGTGCATTGAAGTTAGTTTACATGGCAATTCACGGGGCATCGAAGCGTTGGACGATGCCGATCCCAAAATGGAAAGAGGCCCTAAATCACTTCGCGATCCTGTTCGAAGGCCGAATGCCTAAAAGCCTGAACTAAACGCCATCAATGACAACAGCACAAAATTATTTGCAGGCCCTGATTCATCACCCTGGGCAACGACTTGGAAGGAACTCCCATTAAGTGTCTTAAATGGAATGTTGTACGCATCAATCTGGCGATTGACTCTCAAAACGGCGCTCAGCGGGAACTCGTTGGTTCCTTGGGTGGGCTGAAAATTGACGATACCGGTCGCGGCGGTCGCTTGTCCTTGCGCGGAGGGATTTTCGTAAATGGTGGCGGGCGTGAGCGATACCGTGGCTGAAGCCAGTGCACGGCGCTCCTCCAAGGACTCAATCAACAGTCGGCGTTTACGGTTGCGCGCCGTTCGCTTGTGGCTTGAACATCACGCTGGTACCGGAAAAAGGTTCTGAGAACTCGGCAGACGCAAGTCGAAAAGAATTGATTGCGGGAATATGTCGATCGCTGCGGCCAC
Source organism: Pirellulaceae bacterium (assembly GCA_041753075.1). Lineage (GTDB taxonomy): Bacteria > Planctomycetota > Planctomycetia > Pirellulales > Pirellulaceae > UBA6163. Next base: position 49,649 of record JBGSVE010000137.1, on the reverse strand, counting down.
CCGCTCACCGAACTGGGCGCTGTCTTTTAAAACGTGCCGCCGATGCGACCTTGGAACAATACGTAGTCGTCGTTGTCCACGTCGCCGTCGCCGTCGAGGTCGGCTTGGCCGCGCGGTGCTAAGGCGGCGAAGAAATCGTCGTAGGCAAATCCGATTGGCGTCGCTTGACGTAGGCGAGAATTCAGCAGACTGCGCTTGCTCAGCGCGATGCCGCGCAGGCCAAGCTCGGTGAAGTTGTAATCCACCGCATCGAGTCCAGCGGGCAGAGTGACTTCGACGGCATCGTTGCCAACGAGTGCGCCACCTTCCGAACCGATGTAGTCGCGCGAATCAACGAACAATGTTGGCTGGGTTTGGCGAACTTGATAGGTGCCTGGTCGCAATCGATCAAAGTAGTATTGGCCGTTGCTGGCCGTCGTTAGCGTCCGCAAGATCGAGGCACCGGTGTCGTCGATTCCGGTGAGCGTAATCAGCACGCCTGGTAGCAAGAATTCACCACTATCGGTGACGCCGTTGCGATTGGTGTCAACGAACGTCACACCGGCAAGCGTTGACGTTGCCAAGATTAATGTGTCTTCGTCATCGAAATCGTTACTCGGATCGGTATCGGTTTCGTTGGCCGAGACGGTGGCCGAATTGGTGATGGTGCCATCGACCGACGGTGTCGTTACATCAATCGTGATCGTCACGCTGGCACCCGGCAAAATCGTGCCGAGGCTTCCCGTGACAACCAATCCGCTGACCAGCACCGAACCCTGGGACGCCGCCGCCGAGATGTTGGTCAATCCGACTGGCAGGTTGTCGTTGAAGCTGACGCCGGTCGCCGTCGAGGGACCGTTATTCGTGATGACCAAGGTGTATCGCAGCGGCGAGTCGACAACAGCCGGGTCTTCGCTGTCACTCTTGACGATTTGCAAGTCAATTTCCGGCGCGGTGGTCACGAACGATTCGTTGTCACTATCGATGTCGACGCGACCGCCGGGGCCGGGTGTGTTGTCGTAAACCAATGTCGATGCGTTGTTAACCGTGACTGAACCACCAGCCGACGGATCGACGATCGCGTCAAACGTGATGGTGAAGGTTTCGTTTAACAACAACGACGCGAGGTTGATTCCAATCGTAGTGTCGCCAGCACCGTTGCCGCTGACAATCGTGCCACGATCGCTGACAACAGTGGTCGGAACAAGTGTCAAGTTTGTATCGGCCAACAGGTCAGCAATCGCCAAGTCGTAGGCGATCGCGTGAGAACCTGCTTGATGGCGAATGACGACGGTATAGGGAACGGTGGTTCCCGGCGGGCCGCTGGTCACCGTTGCCGCTTTGTCGATTTCAAGCAGCGGTTCGACAATTTCGATTTCAGTCGTGGCGACCGAGACCGCACCGCTCAAGTTGATCGTCGCCGTGTTGGTCAAAACCGCCGCATCGACGTTGGCAGGAACATCGACAAGCCGCGCGACGATGTAAATTTCGACTGTATCGTCAATGTTCACTACGCCGTCGGGCGAGTTGACGACGCTACCAAAATCAAACACGACACGATCATCAAACGCATCAGCATTGGTATTCGAGATCGCAATGGTAGGTGCGCTGGCCGTCAGCCGCGAACCGACAAGATTCACAGTTGCGGAAACGAGTTCGAGCACTCCGGCAGCAGTCGGCAATTGATCGGTGATTGCCAGCGTGTTGGTGCCTTCGGGTAACACGGCAACAATCGAGTACGTCACCAATTCGCCAATGACCAAATCCTCGCGAGTCGGATCCAATTGGCCGGTGCCCGTTTCGGCAACGCTGGTCGAGACGATGGTCTTGGTTGACTCCGGTGGGTTGGTTGTGATTTGGCCTGTGTCGCCGGTGTTGTGGTCATTTGCGGATGCACCGGGATCGGCGGTGCGACCGGTGCGTTCAACGCTGAGCGCATTGCTCGACTGATTGGTCGTTACATCTCCGGGCAAGCTGGTCCAAAGAATCGAGGCCGCGTTCACGAGGCTTGTCGATGCCGGCGCGGTCGTCTGGATGATCACATCAAACGTAATCGTCGCGGTCGCACCCAGCGGAAAGCTCGTCCACGTCGACGCCAAATCGCCTCCGGTCTCGGACGCACTGGCTAACACCGCACCACCACCGCTGACTACGTTGATGGTGCCTGGATCGTATTGTAAATGATTCGCGACCGAGTCGATCAGGTTCTGCAGATTGACATCGAATGCATCGGCATTGCTTGTGCCGGTATGGGCGACAGTCAAAGTGAATGTGACGACGTCACCGGCATCGGCGGCGGCTGGTGCGCCGTCTGAGACGGTAACGCCAAGTGCCGGTTCAACGATCGCCACATCGGGACCATCGGCGGCAACGCTGCCGCTGGATCCCCAATTGAACGCGACTTGATTATCGAGCACGTCGCCGCGATCGTTGGTCGTTGTGTTGAGCACCACGGCGCGGTAGCGAACGGTGATCGTTTCGTTTGCCGCCGAGTTCGTGTTGTTATTGATCAACGTCCCGAAGTCGATGCTCAGCGAACTTCCGCTGGCCGGAATCACGCTGCCGCTTTGGATCGTCGCGAACGATCCGAGACTGGATGTAACGTCGGGTGACGCGTTGATTGAGACGACATCGACGATCGCCAATCCAGCGTCGGGTGTGTCGACAAATCGGGCGCTCGGTGTTGTGCCTTGAGGGATCGTCAGGACGACGTCATAGGTCACGATTTCGCCAATCGCAACATTGCTGCCGGAGGTATGAGCTTGGTTGGTCGTCACCAACGACTTTGCCGCGACGGGCAAAATAATGGTGATCGAATCACTCGCTAGGTCGATGTGATCGTTCGCTGTGCCACCGGGGTTGCTGGTGGAGCCGGTTCGTTCGGTGCTGAGCGGATTCGAGGATTGCGCGGTCGTCACGTTGCCGGGCAAACTGGTCCATGCCAAGCCAACGGGATTGACGATGGTTTCGCCCGGCTGGACCGAAGTCGCCAACCGCGCAAAAAACCGAATTTCTGATGTGCTGGCCAACGGAAAACTCGCATAGGTCGCGTTGATCGTTGGGCCGCTTTGCGTCAGCGTCGTCGGCGCAAGCCCGGCTGAATTGGTCAATCCACTGTCATATACCAATCCAACGGGCAAAATGTCGGCGAGCGTTAGGTCGAGCGCGGTCGCATTGCTGGCGGCCGCATGGGCCAGCGTGATCACGACTTCGACCAAATCGTTGCCTTGACCGGTTGCCGGAGTGATCGTCGTTTGCACATCGAGAGCTGGTTCGATGATCGTTACGTCGGGCCCATCGACGGGCACATTGTTTGACATGTTCCAGTTCAGGTTGCCCTGGTTATCCAGCACCACATTGCGATTGTTGGCCAGCGTGTTGAGCACCACGGCGCGGTAGCGAATCGTTACCGACTCGGTGGTGCTGACGTCGTTGTTGGAATTCGTCAAGTCGCCGAAATTGAACGTGACGCTGGTTCCACTCGCAGCGACAACCGCATTATTGGCAACATCAGTCATCGTGCCGATGCTCGTCGCCACATCGACCGACGCGGTCACGCTGTCAACGCCCACAATTGCCAATCCGGCATCGGGCAGATCAACAAACGTCGTCGCCGGCAATGTGCCGTGCGGTACGGTGAAGACAACTTCGTAAGTGACGATTTCGCCGATCGCAACATTCGCACCCGCCGTGTGTGCTTGATTCGTTGTTACCAAAGTCTTGGTTACGACAGGCGTATTGATGTCTGCGGTGTCACTGCCGCTGGCGCGATAGTCGTTATTCGCACCACCGGGATCGCTGACATTGCCGGTTCTTTCCGTGCTGACCGGACTGGACGATTGTGGCGTGAGCACATTGCCTGGCAAACTTGACCACACCGCATTGGCCGCATTGGTGATCGTGGTTCCTGGAATCACGTCGATCGTTGTTTGTGCGGTGAATACGATACGCGACGTGCTGCCCAGCGGAAAACTGTCCCAGGTCGCTGTGATTGTGCCGCTGGATTCGCCTAGCGTCGTCGGTGCCAATCCCGAGGGCGATGCCGCGGGTCCAACGTAGACGAAGCCAGCGGGCAAAACGTCCGACAGTGCGACATTGAAGGCACCGGCGTTGCTGGCTCCGGTATGAGCGACATCAAGCGTGATCGTGAATACTTGACCCGCTTGGCCCGACGATGGCGTCACGTCTTTGACGACGCTCAAAGTTGGCTCGACCACCGTGGTATTGGGGCTTGAGTCGGTTCGCAGATTTCCAGTCCACGCGACTCGCGCTTGGTTGTTGTTTTGCGTACCACGATTGTTGCCGGCGTTGTTCAGCACCACGGCGGTATACTGAATGGTTATCGTTTCGGCAGTCGTGTCATCGGTATTGGAATTGGCAATGTCGCCAAATGTCAAAGTCGCCGCAGTCCCGTTGGCGGCGATTGACGCGCCGGCAAAAATGGACGCAAACGAACCCGCCGATGCATTCAGCGAACCGCTTGACGGCGTTACGCTTAGGATGTTCGCGATGGACAATCCGGCGTCCGGCAAATCGGTAAACACCACTGCAGGTGAGACACCTTCAGGGATCGTAATCACGGATTGATAGGTCACGATCTCGCCGATTGCGACGTTGTTGCCGGCTGTGAACGCTTGATTGGTGGAGACGATTGACTTGTCGACCGCGATGGGGCGAATGGTTGCCGTCGCGGTGTCGGACAAATTGTTCGTCGTGAAGTCGGGTCCGGCTTCATTACCGGCGTAGTTGAACAACGTTGCCGTGTTGGTAATGTTCTGCAGCGGCGTGGCGGTTGAAGCGATCATCAAGTCAAACGTGACGACCAAGATATTGCGACCATCGGTGGCGTCGAATTTATCGAGCGCACCGGCGTTGGTTCCATCGGCCGTGCCTGGCGTCGAACCGGGATCAACCAGTTCGATGCCTGTGCCCAAGAGCCCGCCGCCGAGATCGTTGAATGCGATTACCGTGCCGGTGCCGTCGGTGACGCTCAGGTTTAACCCGCCACCGGGTACGACGAATCCGCTGGGCAACGAATCTCGCAATTGAATATCAAACGCCCCACGACGACTGGTTCCCGTATTCTCGACGATGATCGCAAACGTCACCAGATCACCGGCATCGCCAAGTGTCGTGTTGCTGTTGATCGGAGCGCCCGCAAGGGTGGTCGAGTTGATCGTACTTGCACCACGATATCCAGCACTGCCTGGGGCGGAGAATGAAACCGGCCCAACGACGCCTGGCGAGAATGAGGTGCCCGGATTGTTCGATGCAACGATCCCTTTAGTGATGTTCAAATTCGGTTCGCCAAGTTGAATCTGCACGATCGCATCGTCAACGATTCCGGCGGCATTGGTCGAGTCTTGCGTGCGGCGCACCTGATTGGTCAAAAACAAGCCGTCGGCAAACGGCGCGCTGCTGGCGGTGACGGTGAACAACAGATCGATATTCGAAACCACACTCGCTGGCGTATCGAAGTCGCCATAGGTGAACGATACACGGTTGGAAACAGCATCGGTCGACAACAGCGGCACGATGCCGCTGAGTGAACGAAAAGTATCGGCCGGGCCAAATTTCGCCTGGCCCGCCGCCGGAATCGCGCCATTGACGGTGTCATCAAACGTCATCACCTGAGTCGCCAGCAGCACCGGCAGCGGCAAGTAATCCTCAAGCTGCAGATCCTCGATATCCGAAGTCGGCAATGACAATTGAATCCGGTAGGTGACGTCGTCACCGGGCGCAAGACGCAGAGGTGACGGCAACGTCGTGTTGCCATTGATTGCAAAAATCGCCTTCGTCAATGTGCCGCCGATGATGTCAAATGCGGCGGCGCTGGTGTCGGCTTCGGTTTGTTCGGGCGACAGGTTGGCGTAGTTCAACACGCGTCCATCAATGGTCACGTCATTGGTCAAATGGTCGCCTTCATCGACCGATTGGTCTCCCGATGGGAACACATCAGTAAAATCATCCTGGACGATCGCGCGAAAGACAATTGTGCCGATCGTTGCTCCGCCGTTAAACGACGTGGCGTTGGGATCGGGGCCCGTGGTTCCACCGCTGGGCACCAAGCCGCCAAGCAGAATGGCATCGTCACCGCGATCCACCATCTCGTCGCTAATGTTGAACGTGATCTGCTGCGTACCGTTGATCGGTGCAACCGCCGGCGAACCTCCGGTGAAGTGATCAGTTAATGTATAATTCGGTCCCGCCAGCGGACTTGAAATAGTCACACCATGCTCGGTCACGCTCAGCGTCGGCACAAACCCGGTGTCGAATCGTTGTCCGTCGGAAATGATGTCGTCAATCACCAGATTGTCGAACGCAAAGAAGTCGGAAATCTGGAATTGAATGGCGTACTGGACGGTATCGCCGGCGCTGTAGCCGCTGCCACCGATGTCATTCTGAAGCGCAACGGACTTTTGCGTCGCGATTGATTTTGGAATCAGCACATGCTCAGGTCCAGCCCGATCAATGATGACGTTGTTGTTTCCCGACGGATCACGCGTATCGATCGGGGTCCAATCCGCTTCCAGCCGCGTGTTGTTTTGCGAGATCACATCGTTGCCGGTGACGGGGCTGATGATGATGTTCGCGCCGGCATCGCGAAACGGCACAAAGAACGAAAACACGACTGTTGCATCAACGCCGGATGTGGTTCCAGTGATCGAGGGAATCGTGACGACCAGTTGATTGTTCGGCGAATTGGCCGGCGTCGGTGTGGGAAAGACAGTGGTCGATCCCGCAGGCGTAATTGTATCGACGGAGACGAGCACCACGTTGTTGGGCAACAAGTCAACGATGTCGGCACTGGTGATTGTTTGGCCAGCAGCGACATCGACGTCGATTCGATACTGCCGCACAAAGTTGGGACCGGTTGCCGTTTCGTCTTCGGGACCAATGTAGGTTTTCTGCAGGTCAACCAAAATCGGCGTGACCGCACTTTGCGGTGACCAAGTTGTTGCCGAAGTGGACGCCTGGCTGACCAAACTCGGATCCGCTGCGGGATTATCAAGCGGATCATTGCCATAGCGAAATCCGCCGCGCGAACGAATCGTCAGCGGAGTCGACAGATCGGCTAGGTTCGAGACTTGGGTTTCAAATGAGACCGTCGCCGCCGGCTGCCCCGCGGTAAATGAGCCAAAAGGCAATTGAAAGACGAGCAATTGATCGCCCGTCGGACCACTGATTTGCAACGGGGTGCCAGTGTTGTCAACGGCATACGGATGCGTCACCGTGCCAATGTTGCCGGCTCCGGCAGGAAACGTCAGCACCGTCGTTGTCACGGCCGCGCCAAGATAGTTCGCTGAACCCGGCACATAGCTAACACCATCGGTGCCCGCTCCAGCGACGCCGTCTGCACCATTGCGAGCTAGCAACACATCGATGAAAGGGCCATAGCCAACGTCCGAAGGACTGGTGTTGTCGAACGACACCTGCACCGTGGCTTGCTCGCCGATGAATACATTGGCGGGCACCGAAACCGAGACCGCTGGGACGGCGGCGAAGACGCGGCGATCTTCCAATTGCTCGACGATCAAACGGCGCGAGACCCGCCGCGCACGATTGCGAGTTTGATCGCGAGTTTGATTGCGGCTGCGGTTACGATCGCGCTCGGCATGGCGAATCGGACTGGTGAGAACGGACATCAGGCCAAACTTCCTTGTTGAAGACTATCGATGCGCTCGTCGCGCCAAACAATGCACTGCGTCGCCGGCTTCCTGCCCACCACAGCCTAATACTCAAATTGCAATCCGAAATTGAAACCATGTATCAAAATCGAACTGTCATGAAACGCAAACCGCGGCTCCGGACCGGCACCGGGCGTCGGCGTTGGTAAGTTGCCCGGGTCGATCACGGTCGGAATGTGATCGACGGCTTTGACCACATTGTCGAGATACATCAGTGTGTAGCCGAGCTGAACCGACGTTCGATCTCCGAGTTGACGTTTCATGTTTGCGGACAATTGCGGCACCCAGGCGAAGCGAGTTCGATCATGTTTGCCACGATTGGTTTGCAACGCCAAAAATCCAACGTCCTCGCGGCTGTCGCGTTCGTTGTCGACGTAGAAGTCAGATTGGCCGCGAATCTTAACCTGTTGGCTTACGATCCCAAGACCAATGTCGCCACGCAAATTCCAAATCCAATTGCCGCGATTACCGCTGAAACTTAAACCCAACGGAATCATGTTGTAGATGTTCGTCGCGGTAAACTCATCCTCAATGTCAAAGTAAGTTCCTGGTGCAACGAGCCCGCCTGCGGGAATGTCGATCCGCTCGCTTAACTCGATGTTGTCCTGCAACCAAAAGAACCGGTAGCCGGTGTAGAACTCGGTCCAGCGACATTGGTCCGAGCTGAGACAAAAGAACAATAGCGGGTCAAAGCCGAACGCCTGACGCTTGTATTCCGAGCTGAACCGACCGTCCGCGATTCCGGGATAATTCAGCAGTTGCGCATCGAATTGGCCTAGACCAGAATTGAAGAACGGACGCGACAAGATCTCATCGCCGTCAACCGAACGGATTGCGAAACTATCGGTGCCTTGAAACAAGTAATGCCCATCGACCTCGACGCGCGAGATACCGGACTCGCCAATGTATCGCCCGCCGCGCAATCGGACTCCGGAATGAGGCCAATCGCCGACCTTCTCGTTGCCGTACAGCAAGCTCGTGCTCGGCCCTGGTAAACCTGCATCGGGAATTGAGGTGCCGTCGGGGTTACTGTTCAGTAGCGCCGGCAGTTTGGAATCGCCAGCCCACCACAACAAATACTCCGCTTCGATATATCGCTGGGGCCGTTTCGGACGCCACGGGTTGAAGTCGATGATCGACGCGTCGGTCGCTTTGGCGGGCTTCACAGCGGCCAACGGTTCTGCAACGTCGGAGGGCGATGGCTCGGGCTCGATCAAGTCGGCTGCCGGCTCGTTGGCCAACACCGACGGCGGTGCCGACGATGACTCAATCATTACAGGTGCCGATTCTTCGATGAATTGGGCTCGGGACAAACCCGGCCACAAAAACGCCAGCGCCAGTAAACCGACGGCGCGGACGCCACCGCCAATTCGAACGTGTTTCAATGCCATCAGTTTCTCAGGTGAATACAGAACCCCGCTGCAAGAGCATGGCTGTATCAACCGAAGATTTGACTCGTCAACCCAGTTCGACCAACGAAACCCGATGTGAAACTCGAAACACCCGCAATACCCTGGGTCACTTCAATCGGTTTCCCGCACTCGACGAATTAACCGCGGCGCAGTGCCAAGACGGCCGAGCGAATAAGGCTGCGAACCGGACCTTGGGGTTGGTAGCCAATTAACTGTGATCGCTCCCAACGTCCGGTGTCAGTCTTGGAGAACATGATGATCTGGGGAACCTTTTGCTCGCGCATCAATTGCTTCGCCAGCTCAGGCTCGGCATCGCGGTCAACAACCGCTAAATTAACTTCTGACAACTGGCCTGAGGACTCTAGATCACGGATGGTCGTATCCTTCAACGTGACGCAGGCCGGGCACCACTGTGCACTCACAATTATCATCAATGGCTTACCCTCCACTTGCGACTTACGATAAGCCTCGGCGTAGTTCTGGGTTTGAGGTGAACTGCCAGCAACCGTTAACAACGCGGCGACAAGTATCAGTGACAACATGTGAAGATCCCTTCAAACGAGTAAATAAGCGTCGTTGGTGTCGGCGGAAAATGGGGACACTTTGACGATTTTGCCGATTATGAGTTCGGCTTGGTGAGGCGAGATTTTAAGTAAGTCGATGTTCACAACAAGTAGTTTTTTGAACTTTTCGCAAAAGTTGGCCTTGACTCGGTGGAGGCAATTTGATCCCACCCAGGTGGCAATGCAGGCGAAATCGCCTTTACTTGCCTGTTTTTGCGTCGTGAATAGCCGCACTTGGCATCGCCCGGCAAATCTTTTGCTAGCATTCCGGGCGGAAAGTTTTCCTCCCTTTACCAACGAACGGCGATGAAATTACGGATTGGATTGATCGAAATTGGCACGGCTTGGCAAAATCGCCATCGCCCGGCGCTGCGCATGTTGCACGACCGATTCACCGTTCGCGCGGTCTGTTGCGGTGTTGCCAAGAAGGCGGAAATGGTTGCCCAAGAATTTCAGGCGGATGTCGTTGATGGCTATCGCGCGATGGTCAATCGCAGCGATATTGATGCGGTCTTGATCCTTGAGCGATCGTGGCATGGATGGCTGCCGGTGTTGGCGGCTTGCGATGCGGGCAAGGCGGTTTACTGGGCTGGCGATCCGCAATTTGATCCGATTGCCGATGCGGCGATTCGTGAGCAAGTCGACGAGTCGGGCATTGCGTTCATGGCGGAATTGCCGCGGCGTTTTGCGCCGGCAACATTAAGGCTCAAGGAGTTGATCGCCACCAAACTCGGTGCACCGCGGTTGGTTTTTTGCCATCGGCGGTTGTCGCTTGTTCCCTCTAAACCGGGTGGTATATGCGATGCCGAACCGCTGGCCGAAAGTCGCCGCGAATTGATTGAGCTAATCGATTGGTGCCGGTATGTCGTCGCCCGCGACGCATCCTCGGTGACGGCGTTGGTGCATCATCGCGGCACACCGTTCGGCGAATCTCCAGGGCTCGAAGACGAGCGCGATTATCAATGCCTCAGCCTCCGCTTCCCGGCAATCAAGGATGCACCGGAGGTGATGTGCCAGCTTAGTTGTGGCCAATACATTCCGGCGGCTTGGCATGAGGCGATCAGTTTCCGGCCACCGTCGGCGATGCAAATCTGCTGTGAACGCGGCGTTGCGTTTATCGATTTGCCGTCAACTTTGGTCTGGTTCGACGAAGCGGGCCGACACCTGGAGTCACTCGAGACCGAGTTGCCCGTTGGCGAACAATTGCTAACGCAATTTCACCGGATCGTGACCAGTCTGGTGCGTCGTTTGAACGATCTGGACGACGCCTTCCGCGCTGCCAGCATCCTGCATGCCGCCGATCAGAGCGCGTTAACCGGCAATCGAGTGGAATTGCCGCAAAGGACCTAATGGCCCCACCGTCTGGCAAGAAACCGAGAGCAGGTCGCTTCAGCGGGAACCATCAACGGGGCTGGTTGTGGGGACTTCACGCCGTCACCGAGACGCTCAGCACGGGAACGTGGCCTGCCATTGAAGTCTTCGCAACCCAGCAAGCGTACGACAAATCGCATCCGAGCTTTGCAAATTTGCTTAGCAAAAACGTTCCGGTCACGATCGTCGATGCAAAACGTCTGGAACTATTGACTCATTCGACCGAACACCAGGGATTGGCAGCCCGGATGGGGCAGTTTCCTTATCTCGCCATTGACGACGTCGGGCCGCTGCTGGCCACTGAAAAAACAAGATCGCAGCCGTTGGTTGTGATTTGCGATCGCATTCAAGACAGTTTCAATTTTGGCGCGATTCTGCGGTGTTGTGAAGGAGCCGGGGTGAATGGAGTAATCATCGGCGACCGCGGCCAGGCCGAGGTCACTCCTCACGTCGCACGATCATCCTCGGGCGCGGTCAACCATGTCCCGATCGCTCGCGTGAGTGACCTTGTCGCCGCGGCGCAGTTGTTGAAGGCCAAATCAATGCAGATCGTCGCGGCGGATTCAAATACCACGACGGGCCTGTGGGAATCGTTGCTTGGCAAACCGACGGTGTTGGTTATTGGCAGCGAAGCAACGGGAATATCGCCCGAATTACTCCAGATCTGCGATCAAAGAGTTTGCATTCCGATGCACGGCCGAGTCACCTCGTTAAACGCCGCCGTAGCCACCGGAATCATGCTGTACGAGATCCGCCGCCAACAATCGCTCACAGTGACTCGGTAGTGAGCGTCACCGAATTATTGTTTCAAAATGGTCCGTGAGGCCGGCGAATGGTTCGTTTTCGATTTCACTGGGCGGCTGAGGTGGTGGGCTGCTGTCGTAACGGATGTTTTGTATCGTGTCACCGGTCCACAACGTTGCGGCGGAGCCGTCCGCGCTGACGCGATAGCCGAACGGTTTTGATCCGTAGATACGCGAGTTGATGGCGGTCCATTGATCGGGCGTCAAACCAACGTCGGCAAGTTGGTCCAAGCGATCGGGAAACCGTTTGAAGCGAAGCTGGAACTGTTTCAGCCCGACGGCGCAAACCGTCCAGTCGCGATCGATTCGGCGGCGGACGAAGGTTTCGGCAGCGGCAGCGAACGCCGGCGTTAGCGATGCGAGTAGTTGCTGCTCGGTTGCCAGCGGGATCGCCGTGATGCTGACCGCCTGATGTCGCCGTGGCGTTGACGTACTGTTGAAGATGTCAAAGACCGTGCTGCCAAAGTCAACGCTGCCGACGTCGGGGATTTGTCGCAGCGATCTGAACAGATTTTGATTGGCACCGGCGAATCCCGTCGATCGACCATTTCGGTTTTGCACCATTGGCAGTTTCCTCATGTTTGCCGCGACGAATATTTGTTCTTCGTCAAGCATATTATGCCAGCGCACATCCAGCGGTTTTCGGGCGGCAAGCACGTCGCGCAAGCCTTGCAATTGCTCCGCAGACCAAAACTCATGGGCCAATGACTTACGAATCGCGCCATCCTGGATGCTTTCAACCGCAGTCTGAACCAATTCCTCGACCAATCGATGGTGGCCGTCATAGGCGATGCTAAGTTTGCTGATCGACTTGATGTCGCGCAATGCCCGATCGGTTTCGCCCGCGTGATACGCGATGCGAAAGTCATGCAGAATGATCCGCGTCACGGTTCGGTGGTCAGCGATATAGGGAAAGCGAACCGTTTCCGCCGCCATTACCTCGGGAAACCAAGCTGGTTTGTCGGCAGCGGGGATCGCTTCGATTCGTGCGATGACGGGGGCACCCAGTTTGCCAAACTGGCTGGCGATCGGTTCCGCTGGCCAGACTTCACCTTGCGGCACCAGCAGGTCGAGGTCGCTGACGTGATCTACCAACGGCCAGGTCTGGGATTCGATGAAATGCGCTGCCGCAGCAATCTGCATCCAGGCTGCGCTATGCTCGGTGCTCGAGTTGGCAGCGAAAAATTGGACCAGCGAGCTCTCGTCGGTCGGGATGCCTTGACGCTGCTGATACTGCGACCACCACCGGTTGTTCCTCGCTCGAGTTTGATCACGAACGAAACCGATGGACAGCAAGAATGCGACCAACAGCGGAGGCAGGGCAATCAGATACCAATAGAAGCGGTCATTGCGAGCACGGGTTCCCCGCAGGGCAGTGACGATTGGTGACGTCATGGTGTTTTCTCCTGGACAGCCAGCCGGACGGCGACGATTTCCCAGGGAGCGAACCACTGCATCGCCGGATAACGATACAGATCGTCGGTCGAGAATGCCCAAGTGCCCCCAGCGCCGACGCGAAAGCGGTCAGCGAAAGGACCGTCGACGAAATCCATTTGGTTGCCCACGATGAGTTGATGAAGTTCACGTCGAATGGGCTGAGTGTCTTGACCCTGAGCACCCGCGTCGACAAGCCGCAACGATGCATCAATGACGGCGGAAACGGTTTGCGATTGCGTCCAATAACGTTTTGTACCCGTCATCGGTCCGCCCCAGCCCGACGCATCGAAATTGAGATAATGGAACCATTTTTCTCTGGTGTGTGCCCGCGTCCAAGACAACAGTACCGCTCGCCGCCGCGACGCGCTTCGTCCTGGTTGATCGGCTACCAATGCAACCGCGCTGCTTACAATCGCTGCATCCAGCTTGGCACGCGTGGAATCATTCATCAGCAATCGAGTCAACCAAATTTCGACGGCGTCGCCGGCAGCTTGATCAATCCAACGATCACTGCGGCGCAGCCCGGCGGCAAGCAGCGTCAGATCACTGATCCAGCACTGCAGCGCCTGTTTAGCGGCGATGTCGTCCGGCGAATGTTGCCATGCGAGTTCTGCGTAGGTCGCACATTGCAAAACGGAATCGAGCAAGTTGCGTTCGGCATAAACCTGATAGCGCGGGCCACTGCGAAGCGGTGCGAAATTGAAAGCGTTGCTCGCGCTGGCCGATCTGGCCTGATACAGCGCCAACGCAGCTTGGCCGGTCAGCTCTTGATCTTGTTCCAAGTTCAATGGTGGCTCGGGTTCACGTTTTAGTTGCCAGATGTCGGTGTCGGTGCGGGGGATCGAATTCGCCTCGGCCCGCAGTGCGAATTGTCGCGCGGTTGACATCCGCGGCGATTGCGCGACATCGATCGCAAACGGCAAAAAGGGTATGAACAAAAATGGCACCAGTCCAACGAGCGACCAAAGGTAAAACTGAATCCCATGGTCGCCGTCCATCCAGCGTGGCATTGACCACCAACTTGATACCAGCGGTAGCAAAATGCAAAACATCAACAGCCACAGCGGCGCGGACAATTCAATACCGGCAAAAGTCAACCATCCGCTCGCCATCAATGACAACAGGGGTGCCACAATTGCCGCCGCAGTAGTCAAGCGAACGACCTGACTCGCCCACTGCGAAACGGAGTAAATCAGCAGGAAAAAAAGACCGACAAATGCGATCGATGGTGTGTCAACTTGAACGCGATGGCGATTGTTGAGCGTCCACCACGATAGCGCTGCAAATAGCAGCACACCACAAGCAACAAGACTGAGACCAATGGCTTGCCGTCCCCACCACAGGATCGTCGGTGCGGCACCGCGATCGGCCAGGAATCGTAGCCCGCGCTGGCTGCCATCACCGGAGAATACAAAAACGCCTAACCACGAGATACCCAGCAATCCAATCAGCGGCAGCAGCGCCGCCGAGAAGCTCAGTGGAACCAGCGTCGCACTGGTGACTCCGATTGCGATCATTGCCAAGATGCCCGCCAAGGCCAGGCGGTTGTGATGCAGCGATTGCCAAATCAACGAGCTGAGCGGAAATTGAAACGGTGTCTTTGGCACCGAAGTAGGAGTCGGCGGTCGCCAAGCATCCAGCGAGGCGAGCGCATGTTCGTCGACACGCGGTGCCTCGGCGGGTGCCAATTGTTTCAGCGCCAGCCGATAGGCCAAATACGCCAGCGCGCCGGTGGCCAGCACCGTGACCGCGATCGTGATCTGTGTTTCCAGTATGGTCGGCACATAGCGTTCGCGGGCGCGAGTGACCAAGCGAATCAACGCCATGACAATAAATGGCAATAGCGCCAAGGGAACGATCGCGATCAAGCTGACGAATGCATTCCTAAACAGCCACGCGGTCAACATGCCGCAGATCAATATAAAGGCTGAATGCAAGGGAAAATAAACGGCGTCATAACCATCGGCGGTGGCGATTGCCGGTGATGAAATGCCATCGACCAAGCCACTCGCTTCAATCAAAAAGATCGCTGCGAAACAACAAGCCCACATCACCACCAAGCCCGCCAGTGCGACGGCGAACTTTGACAGAATCAATTGCGCTGGTGATACCGGAATCGCCGTCAACCAGCCGAGCGTGCGCAACTCCTTCTCTTGACTGACCAATACCGCGCTGACACCGGCGGCGTACATCGTTGGCAACATCAGCGGCAAGAACCGCAGCATGCTGGCCAGCTCACGTGTCTGCATAAAAAAGCCCGACCATGCCAAAATCAACAGTCCGCCGATGGCCAGCAGCAGCACAATCAGCGGTCTGACCTGACGAACTTCCTTCCAGAGCAGTGCCTGTTGCATCGACGTCGTTTCATTCATCGATCGCACCCGCTTCCACCAGCTCGGGCGAGTTGGTCAAACCTCCCTTCGTACACACAATAAATATCTCCTCCAACGACATCGATCGCTCGCGTACTGAGGTCACGCCTTGGTGCGCCGCCAACAAGTCATGCATTTCCGAGTCGTAGCCGCGGACGACCAATCGCCGCAGTCGCCCATAGGTCTGTTCGCTGAGCATCTCGGCCGAACCCGGCAGCAACGGCAATGCGACTAACGGGTCCTCTAAGCTGACGCTGACTTCCGTGACCGAATCCTTCAAGTCGACCAGCGGTGCGAGTAACCTCAACTTGCCATGGTGCAAGATTGCGATCGTATCTGCCACGCGCTCGACTTCGCTGATCTGGTGACTGGATAAAAACACAGTCCGCCCTGACGCCGCCCGGTCGATCATGCTCTCCAAAAACTCGCGTCGCACCATCGGATCTAAGCCCGATGTCGGCTCGTCAAGAATCAACAACTCGGGGTCGTGAGCCAACGCCAGCGATAGCGCTACCTTGGCGCGTTGGCCCTTGCTCAAGTGCTTCAGCTTCCGGTCGTCGGCCAATTCGTACCGCAGCACCGACTCACGATAGCGATCTAGAAAGCCGGCTGGATAGAACGGTGCGACGAACCAGCCGATCTCCGCCACGGTCATCCAGTCATACATCGCCGGTGCATCGGAGACGTAACCGATCCGCCGCCGGACTGCGAGCGGTTGCTGGGTTGGATCAAGCTCACAGACCCTGACCTGGCCCGAAGTTGGCTTTTGAAATCCGGTCAGAATGCGAATCAGTGTCGTCTTGCCAGCACCGTTTTCGCCCAACAGAGCGAAGACGGTGCCAGGGGCAATTTGCAAATCGATGCCGCGTAATGCCTGGCAACCGCGGTAGTGCATCGTCAATCCGCTGGCGGTGATCACTGGATTCATGGGTTCGCCTTTGAGTTCTTGATGGACTTCAGTTGTTGTTCGACGATCGCACGAATTTCGTCGGCGTCCAAGCCACCGCCGATCGCTTCGGACAACACGTCGGCGACACGCTCAGCGATCATCGTCTTGCGTTGCTTGCGACAACGTTCAACGGCGCCTTTGCAGACGATCACTCCGCGACCGCGAAGCGTTTCGATGATGCCGTCGCTTTGCAATTCTTGAAAAGCACGCGCGACCGTATTGGGATTGACGGCAAGTTGCTGCGACAAGCCGCGGACGCTGGGCAATAGTTGGCCGGGGCGAAGCGTTTGCTCGGCGATTGCATATTTAATTTGGCGAACGATCTGCAAATAGATCGCCACACCGCTGGCCGCGTCCACCGTGAAATACATCCGCTCACCGATCGTCAAAGAGCCGGTCACCACCGGACGATCTTGCGTCCTGGTGTATGGATACGACCATACAGCAGACATTGGCGAGCGTCAACTCTGAAAGCAAAGATTTTTCGTTCGCCGTCGTAATCTAACGACGGCGGAACCGTCGGAGAACACTTTGCGCGCACCGCTTTAAAGGCGTGGTGTAGGGACGACTTAGAACGTGAAGACGGAGTCGATTCCAAAGGTGAATTGGTCGTCGTCACCCTCTTCGAGTACGTCACGGGTCAGCCCAGTGGTGTCATCGACCCAGTCCCAGCGGATTTCGGGGCGAATCACCAAATTAGCATGCGGTCGATAGTTGATTCCGGTGGTCAATGCATAGACATCGATCTCGTCACCGAAAGCGCTGTAGACCCCTTCGCTATCATACCACTCGAAACGTCCGCCCAGGGCCAGACAATCGGTGAGCGAATACATCAGGTACTGATTCACGTCAAAGCTGTTGCGAAAACCATTGTCGGTAACGTCTTGGGTGTCCAGATAGTCGGACTGGAAGACGTACTGCAGATTGTCGCTCACGGCAATGTCGGCAACAATGCTGTGCATGTAGCCGGTCTCGACGCCGTTGAAGCGAGCTTCGCCGAAACGACCACCCACGCCGGCGTAAATCAGCTTGATGTCGTCGGTGATTTGAGCCGAAATACCGCCCAAAACCGCGTCGCCATTATCGTCAAAGCCACTATCCCAGCCGAGCACGTAGCCGCCCCAGACCGTGATGTCATCGCTCATGCTGTAGGTCGCCAAAGCGCCCGAATGCGTGAACGGTTCGCTGTTATTGAATGTGTAGGCGTGGCTGTAGAAGAAGTTGCCGGTCGCTTGGACAACTTCCCAACCGATGATCGTGTAAAAGTGGCCGACCTTGACCGACAGATCGCCGTAGCCAGCTTCCAGATAAACTTGTGGGATCGCGTGACCGTAGTTGGCACCGTTGTCGAAGTCGTTGTCCCAACCTCGAGCGCCGGTTCCAAAGGCCTGCGTGTTGGGACCGTCGGTGCCGTACAAGTAATCGATGCGACCGCCGATATCGAAGCCGTTTGACGTGTCAATCGCTTTCTCGGCGTAGAACCACGCCTGTTGCAATTGGACTTCGTCAGCGAACGTGTTGAACAGGGTGTTGTTGGCCGTGTGATAGCCGACTTGAACCCAGCCACCGGCGGACCAACCGCAATGCTCGCCAAAGAGTGTCCACGGGTCGCCGAGGTCGCATTCACCTAGCTTGTCAAAAATGCCACAGGCACCCGTGCCACAGCCGCAACCTGAGTCGCAGCCGCCGTCGCAACCAACTTCGCTACCACAGCCAGGGTCTACTTGGCAGCCGCCATCGCAACTTGGTGCTTCGCAGCCGCAGACCGCTTCACCACAATCGCAATGTCCGACCTTGGCAACACCTGGGTCGAGTCCATTCTGCTCGTAGTAAGCGTGGCGACCTTCGTTGGCACTGGCAGAACCAGCAATCAAGGCCGCCAGCAACGCTAATTTGTTCATTTTCATATTTGCGAACTCCCAATCCATCGGAGGGTTTGCTGAGGTAATCGTTTCGATGAAGGAGCCGCGTCGCCTGGTCGTAGCTGCCCTTTAATGGTGCGGTGATCGGTCTTCACAACACCTACCCGTCACAGATGGCTATCGACCGGCATAAACGGAATAATCCAGCGCCGAACGCGGCTTCGCCACTCAATTCCGAGCCAAAGGGCGGCAATTTGATAAGCTGTATCGATTGCGGCGAGAGTACCACCAGTAGGCGTCGGCGGCGCGTTAGCGGCGTTAACAAAACGAAGCAGGCCCGGCGACTTTTCAGTCGTCAGGCCTGCACGTTGTTCAGCATTGAGCGGTTGCTCGATTTTGGTGATCAACCCTAGAAGGTGAAGATCGAGTCCATGCCGACGGTGAACTGGTCATCATCGCCATCTTCCAAAATGCCGGTGTTGTCGTCGTCGAAGTCCCAGCGGATTTCAGGACGAAGCAAAACGTTGGCGTGCGGACGGTAGTTGATGCCGCCAGTGAACGCATAGATATCGGCTTCGTCGCCAGGGTTGGTATAAACGCCTTCGTTGTTGTACCACTCAGCACGACCGCCAAGCGCCCAGCAATCGTTGATCGTGTAGATCAGATACTGGTTGATATCGAACGTGCTGCGAACGGTTCCGCCAGCGGAATCTTCGCTTTCCAGCAAGTCAGTCTGGAAAATGTATTCCAGATTATCGCTGACAGCGTAGTCGGCGATGATGCTGTGCATGTAGCCCCGCTCGTCGTTACCGAACCGTTGTTCGCCGAAGCGACCACCGATGGCGGCGTAGATCAGCTTGAGGTCGTCGGTGACTTGAGCCGAGATTCCACCGAGGAATGCATCGCCGTTGTCATCGAAACCGCTGTCCCAACCTAGTACATATCCACCCCAGACCGTGACGTCATCGCTGACGTTGTAGGTTGCCAAGGCACCGGTGTGGGTGAACGGCTCACTGTTGTAGAACGTGTAAGCGTGGCTGTAGAAGAAGTTGCCGGTCGCTTGAACGACTTCCCAACCAATGATGGTGTAGAAGTGTCCAACCTTGACCGACAAATCGCCGTAACCAGCTTCGAGGTACAACTGGGGAATCGCGTGACCGTAGTCGGCACCATTATCCCACGAGTTATCCCAGCCGCGATCGCCGGTTCCGAATGCCTGGGTATCAGGACCGTCGGTACCGTAGATGTAATCGATGCGACCACCGATGTCGAAACCGCTCGAGGTATCAATCGCTTTTTCAGCGTACAACCAAGCTTGGTGCAGTTGAACTTCGTCAGGTCGGCTGTTGAACAGTGGCAATGCGGCGCTGTGCGCACCGACGCTTGCCCAACCGCCAGCGGTCCAACCACAATGCTCGTCGAACAGCGTCCAGGCGTCGCCAAGATCGCAGCATCCAAGTTTGTCCATGCAGCTTCCCAGACCGCATCCGCAGCCTGAGTCACAACCGCTTCCGCAAGCGGAATCACAGCCGCTTCCGCAAGCCGAATCGCAACCGGCACCGCACGACGAATCGCACGTGGCAGGTGCTTCACAGCCGCATACTGGTTGACCGCAATCGCAGTCAGCACAAGCGACCTGTTGAACTCCGTAACTTGCTTGCTGGCCAAACGCGCTTCCCGCGTGAATCCCGCAAGCAATCGCGGCGACGAGCGCCATTTTGCTCAGCTTCATCTTTATAGCTCCCAATCCCTGAGTTTGTTAATAACAGACGTAAATCGCACCATGGACCAGCCGCTTTGAAGTCGGGACGCTTGCGGGAATCATTCCCACAGCGGGCCGACCAGAGAGAACTTAGGGAACACCGCCACCGGTCCCCTCGATTCGCTGCTCGCGATCAGTCGTCACAGGGAACTATCGAAAATTCTTCGCAAACTTTCTTGCCTGGCTGGCAATTCTGTGCCTCAAAGGGGCCACGCTATGCGTGCGGCGACAGTTGGCAAAAGATACCGGATCGTTCGGGTGCTGACGGTCATTCCGCCTGCAATGATGCGAACCGTTAAACACCCGCCCAGTGATGGGTGCGGCACCGCGTTTAGTCGCGAAACAGCGCATCGGCGAAGCTTTGCGCGTCAAACTTTGCCAAATCGCCAATGCCCTCGCCCAATCCGACGAATTTCACCGGCAAGCCGAACTGCTCGCGAATTGGCATAATCACGCCGCCCTTGGCCGAGCCATCCAATTTGGCCAAGACAATCCCGGTGCAACCCGCCACCTCGCTGAAGCCGCGGGCCTGGCTGATCGCGTTCTGACCGGCGGTAGCATCCAAGACCAGCAGTACCTCGTGCGGTGCGCCCTCGATCTTCTTGCCGATCACGCGGCGTATCTTGTCGAGCTGCTGCATCAGGTGCGATTGCGTTTGCAAACGGCCCGCAGTGTCGATGATCGCAACATCGAAATTGCCACCGACCGCCATCTCGGCTGTGCGAAAGGCAACACTGGCCGGGTCCGATTCCGCCTCGCCAGTCACGATCTCGCAACCAATTCGTTCCGACCAAACGGTCAATTGCTCGACGGCGGCGGCGCGAAACGTATCGCCCGCCCCCAGCACAACGCGGCGGCCACTTTGTCTTAAGTGATTGGCCAACTTGCCAATCGACGTCGTTTTGCCGCTGCCGTTGACGCCGACGACAAGAATCACCGTCGGCCCTTTCTCAGCCCAACGAATTTCGGTTGATTCCTGTGACAGAATCGCCTGCGTTTGCCCAGCGATAGTGTCCAGGACGTCCTTGAAATGAACGACGCGGCCGCGATACTGCGTCGCGATTTCTTCGCGGATCTTGGTCGCCGGCCCAACGCCCATGTCGGTGCGAATCAGCTTGGCGAACAACTCATCGAGCAGCGTCTCGTCCACCAACCGACCTTCGGCCTTGAATAAGTCGCGAATGTCGGTGTTGAGAACTTGACGGGTTTTCTGCAACCCACTTTTAAAACGAGCAATCACGCCACGAGCCGTTTCCGGCTCAGGGCTCACCGGGGGCTGAGCCTCCGGCGCAGGCGTCGCCGCCTTTTCATTCTCATCTTCATCGGGCTTCGATCGCCAAAACGCCATTCGTACGATCCTTAACGCTTCATCGCGGCAACAACCGCGTCGCCCATCTTCGCTGGGCTAGGGGCGACGACGATCCCCGCCGCTTCGAGCGCCGCCACTTTTTCGGTCGCGGTGCCTTTGCCGCCGCTGATGATTGCACCGGCGTGCCCCATGCGTTTACCCGGCGGGGCCGTCCGGCCGGCAATGAATGCGGCAACGGGTTTGGTCACGTGCTCTTTGACAAAGGCCGCCGCTTCTTCTTCTGCGGAACCGCCGATTTCGCCAATCATCAAAATCGCTTCGGTCTGGTCGTCTTCCTGGAATCTTGCCAACAGATCAATAAAAGAAGTCCCCACGATCGGATCGCCACCAAGCCCAACGCAAGTGCTTTGGCCAAGACCCAGGTTGCTCGTCTGCCACACCGCTTCGTAAGTCAACGTGCCGCTGCGACTCATGATTGCAACCTTGCCGGGATTGTGAATGTATCCCGGCATGATGCCGATCTTGCATTGGCCCGGAGTAATCACGCCGGGACAATTCGGTCCGATCAACACCGAATCGCTTGCCTTCACGGTCCTAAAAACTCGCACCATGTCGAGCACCGGCACGCCTTCGGTGATTGCACAAATTACCCTGATGCCCGCATCGATCGCTTCGAGAATTGCATCGGCGGTGAACGGCGGCGGGACAAAAATCATCGAGGCATCGGCACCTGTTTTCTCGACCGCTTCGGCAACGGTGTCAAACACCGGCAAGCCGTCAAAGTCTTGGCCGCCTTTGCCGGGCGTGACTCCACCGACCATCTTGGTTCCGTAGTCGCGGCAGCCGCGCGTGTGAAAGGCACCCGCGTTGCCGGTGATGCCTTGGCAAATGACTCGTGTATTGGCGTCAACAAGTATGGACATGTTTGCAGTTGGCTATCGGAAAGGTACGTTGGAATGGGGAATGCAAAAGTGAAGTCGGACGCGGCCTACGAATCAGCCTTTGGCGGCGGCGACGATCTTTTCCGCAGCATCGGTCAAGTCCGATGCCGAGATGATTGCGATGTCGCACTCCTGGAGCATTTTGCGACCCTGTTCGACCTCGGTTCCTTCCAATCGAACGACCAGTGGAACGTTGAAGCCGACTTCTTTGCCGGCTTCGATAATCGCCGTCGCAATCGTTGTGCAGCGCGCGATGCCGCCGAAAATGTTGACCAGCACGCCTTTGCAATTGGGGTCCGACAGCAAAATCCGAAACGCCTCGGTGACTTGTTGGGTGTTTGCTCCACCGCCAACGTCAAGGAAGTTTGCCGGTTGGCCGCCGTGGTACTTGATGATGTCCATCGTTGACATCGCCAATCCAGCGCCATTGACCAGGCAACCGATGTTGCCTTCGAGTTTGACATAACTCAAACCCGCGTCAGCGGCGCGCACTTCGGTCGGCTCTTCTTCATCCAGATCACGCAGCGACTTCAAATCGGGATGGCGGAACATCGCGTTGTCATCAAACGTAATCTTCGCATCCAACGCGATCATCTCGCCATCTTCGGTAATCACCAGCGGGTTGATTTCGGTCAGCGAACAATCGTATTTGACAAAAAACTTACAAATCGATTTCATGAACGGATCGGCTGCCTTCGCCGCCTTGCCGTCGATGCCCAACGCCTTGCAAATCTTGCGAACCTGAAAGCTCTCCAGACCGACCGCAGGGTCGAAGTGCTCTTTCAAGATCAACTCAGGAGTTTCCTCGGCGACCTTCTCGATTTCGACGCCGCCTTCGCTGCTGACCATCAAAACGGGCATCGCCGCGGCGCGGTCAACGACGATCCCGAGGTACAACTCGCGAGAAATCCGGCAGCCCTGTTCGATGAAGACCTGATTGACTCGTTGGCCTTCAGGGCCAGTTTGAATCGTGACCAGTTTTTTACCAAGCAGACCGGCGGCGGCCTGCTTGGCCTCGTCAGCGGATCGGGCCAGCACGACGCCTTTTTGTGCCGGATTATCGATCACACTTCCCTTGCCGCGACCGCCGGCGTGAATCTGGGCTTTGACAACACCGATCGGCGTACCCAGCTTTGCATACGCGTCGGCGGCCTCTTGTGGCGTCTTGGCAACGTAGCCCTGCAGCACCGGAACACCGGCACCGCGAAACAGTTCTTTGCCTTGGAATTCGTGGATTTTCATTAGAAATAACGGGCTCGCAGATCACTACAGGACTCGACCAAAACAATTTCGAACGAAGTATAGGAGCCTCTTCCCCAGGTCGAAAGGTGGGCGCACCGGCGGCATGGTATAAGATCAGCAAATGAACTCTTTTCCCGCTTCTGCCGCCGCGATTCGTCTGCACGAAAACGACAACGTCGCCATTGCGACCCAGCGATTAACGCCCGATCAAACAATTGAGCTTCCTAATCCAAAGGCTCTGGGGCGACCCATTCGAGTCCCTGTAAGTGGCAATTCGATCGCGCCGGGCCATAAGGTTTGTATTAGCGAGATTCCCAGCGGCACCGCGGTGATGAAGTACGGCCAACCGATTGGCGTCGCGGTCGCCGACATTCTGCCTGGCGAGCACGTCCACAGCCATAACTTGGGCGACAATCATTTGGTTCTGGACAGCGTCGCCACCACGTCGCCGCCGCCCGCGCCCGCTTCGTTATCGCGAACCTTTGCCGGTTTTGTTCGCCCCGACGGACGCGTTGGTACACGCAATTATGTTTGTTTGGTTTCGACGGTTAATTGCAGCGCATCGGTGTGCCGCATGGTCGCTGCGCGGTTCACGCCCGAGCGGATGCTGCGTTGGCCAAACGTCGACGGCGTCGTGGCGCTGACCCACACCACCGGCTGTGCATTGCAATATGGAAGTCTCAAACATGAAATGCTCGGACGCACCTTGGCCGGATACATTCATCATCCCAACGTCGGCGGATCGTTGGTCATCGGACTGGGTTGCGAACAAACGACGTCCGACTATTTGGCCCAGTCACATCGCATCATTCCCATCACAACACGAGACGATCGACCGCTCGTGCGATCGGGACAAACACCCGTGATGACGATGCAGCAAATGGGCGGAACGCGAGCGACCATTGACAAAGCCGAACGCTGGATCGAATCAATTCTTGATACGGCTAATCAGGCCCAGCGAACGACCGTCGACGCCAGCCATCTGACGTTGGCGCTGGAGTGCGGCGGTTCAGACGGCTACTCTGGGATCACCGCCAACCCGGCCGTCGGTGTCGTCGCCGATCGTGTGGTGGCGTGCGGCGGGAAGGCGGTCTTGTCCGAAACGACCGAATTGTATGGGGCCGAACACCTGTTGGTTGCACGCAGCCGCACGCCACGGGTCGCCCAAAAACTACTCGACCGCATTCAGTGGTGGAAGCAACATGTCGCCATGTATGGAAGCCAAATCGACAACAATCCCTCGATCGGAAACAAAGCCGGTGGCTTGACGACGATCACCGAAAAATCGCTCGGTGCGGTTTCCAAAAGCGGTTCGACGGCGCTTGAAGCTGTCTATCAGTATGCCGAAGCGATCGATGTTGCCGGCTTGGGCGTGATGGACACACCCGGCTTTGACCCGGCCAGCATCACGGGCAAAGTTGCCGGCGGTGCCAACTTGATCCTGTTTACGACCGGTCGCGGTAGCTGTTACGGATGCAAACCCGTTCCGTCCATCAAGATCGCCAGCAACTCAGTCCTGTTCGAAAACATGCGAGAAGACATGGACTTGGATGCCGGTTCAATCATTCAAGGTGCTGCGATCCAAGACGTCGGCGACCAGTTTTTTGAATTTGCGTTACAGGTCGCCAGCGGCCAACGGACCGCCAGCGAACAACTAGGTCTCGGCGACAATGAGTTTGTGCCATGGACCGTCGGGCCAACGTTGTAGGTTACGTCAAGTTTTTGAGAGCTTCGATCACTTGCTGGTCATGGCCAACAACCTGGACGCGCTTCCAGACTTTGGCGACGACTCCGTCGCGATCGACTAAGAAAGTGCTGCGCTGTATGCCCATCGATTTCTTGCCATACATGTTTTTTTCGCGGTAAGCACCAAACTGGGTCGAAACCTTGAAGTCAGGGTCGGACAACAAAGGAAAGTTGAGATTGTATTTGTCACGGAACTTAGCATGACTATCGACCGCGTCACCGCTGATCCCAACAACGCTCGCGCCAAGTTCTTTCATCGCGCCGCTGGCGTCGCGAAACGCGCACGCTTCATTGGTGCAGCCGGGCGTGTCGTCCTTGGGGTAAAAATAAATCACAAGTGGCGCGCCAGCCAACGTCGCCGACTTGATCTTCTTGTCGGTATCGCAGGACAACGTAAACGCGGGCATCTTGACGCCTGCTTCGAGCCAATCGGACATGGCAATCACTCTTTTTTCTTGAAGAACATTGGGCTTTGGGTTGTCTACTATTAGGCCCAGGCAAGTCGGCGAGTAGTTTACGGCAACCGCCGCAAAGCCTAGAATTTGTAACCTTATGAACACAGAAGAACCAGACCGCGACGATGCCAAACCGATTCCTGTCCCGTCGTCACCCAACATTGATCGCTTCATCCGTCCGGCATTGTCGCAGGTGCCGCCGGGCGAAGAGACCGGAGACGGGCCAGTTGGGCGCGACGAATCGGTTAAAAAATACAGCCTGCTGATGGCCAAGAACGCCGCGCGCGTGGCGATTGAAAACAATGGCACCGAAGTCATGGTGCTCGACGTGTGTGACCAGACGGCTCTGTTTGATTATTTTGTCATCGCCACCGGTACCAGCCGACGCCAATTGCACGCCATCAGCGAACAGATCGACGACGCGCTTGAAAAAGAGTTGGGCGATAAGCGATTGGGTATCGAGGGCTATGAGGATAGCCGCTGGATCGTGCTCGATTATGGCAATGTCGTGATCCACTTGTTCGACGAAGAAACTCGTTCCTACTACGACCTGGAATCGCTGTGGGCCGATGCCAGGGAAATTCCCCTGGCGGAATTAGGTCTGAGTAATTCGCGAACTTCGACCGGTTCGGATCACTGAGATGCAGATCATCGACTTGCTGCGCCAGCGCATGGCCGCCGCTTTGCAAAGAATGGCCGACGAGTCGTCGCTGTCGCCCTCGATGTCATCAATGAGTGCTGACGAAATCGCCAGCTACGCCAACATGGTTCGTCCGACGACGGATTCGCGTCATGGCGACTACCAAGCCAATTGCGCGATGCCAATGGCAAAGGCATTCGGTTCCAATCCGCGAGGAATCGCCGATCAAGTGGTCACGCTATTAAGTGTTGCGGATATTTGTGAGCCGCCTGCGATTGCCGGACCTGGGTTCATCAACTTGCGCCTACGCGATGATTATCTGACTGCGGGCGTTGCGACGCTGTTGAACGATTCGCGGTTGGGCGTCACGCCGATTGCCAAACCGCAGACAGTCGTAATTGACTACTCCGGTCCCAATGTTGCTAAACCGATGCACGTTGGGCACATACGCAGCACCGTGATTGGCGATGCACTGGCGAGCGTGTTGCGGTTTCTTGGGGATCGCGTGATTACCGACAATCACCTCGGCGACTGGGGTACCCAGTTCGGCATGATCATCTATGGCTACAAGCACTTCGGCGACGATGTGGCATTGCAGGCCGCGCCCGTGGCGGAGTTGTCGCGGCTATATCGTTTGGTCAATCGATTGATCGAATACCACGCGTCGCTCGCAGGACTATCCGCGGCCCGCGATGCCGTTGACCTCACACAAAGCGCAGTCGAACTTGCACAAAGATCGCTGGCCGCAGCGAGCGACCCCAAACTGGTCAAGCCGGCCGAAAAATTGCTGCACGCTGCCCAGAAAAAGCTTCAAAACGCCACCGAGCAATGGGAGAAACTTACCGCCGCGATCGCAGCCATCAAGGGCGACCCGGCGATGAATCAGGTCGCTGAATCACATGCCGAAATTCGCAGCGCCGTACTTGAAGAAACCGCCAAGTTACATGAAGGCGACGTGGCCAATCTAGAACTTTGGCAACGATTCCTGCCGGCTTGTAAGGATGAAATCAATCGTGTCTATGCGCGGCTGAAAATCAAGTTCGATTACACACTCGGCGAAAGCTTCTATCACCCTCAACTGCCGGGCGTCGTGGCCAAGCTACGGGCCGATGGGTTGGCCGTCGACTCCGACGGTGCCGTCTGTGTATTTATGCCTGAATTTGACTCGCCGATGATCGTCCAGAAACGTGATGGCGCGTTTTTATACGCGACAACCGACCTGGCGACGCTGGAGTATCGACGGGAGCAGTTTGCCGCGGATGAGATTCTTTATGTAGTGGATTCGCGTCAAAGCGAGCACTTTGAAAAACTTTTTGCCGTCGCCAAGAAGATGGGTTTTTCGGCCACCCGCTTAGTCCACGTTCAATTCGGAACGGTTTTGGGCAGCGATGGCAAACCATTCAAAACCCGCAGCGGGACTTCGATCGGCCTGGAATCATTGCTTGATGATGCCGTCGCGCGTGCCCTAGCGGTGGTATGTGACCCTGGCCGAACGAACCGTATCGATCCACCACTTACCGATGCCGAGCAGCAAGAAATTGCCAGCGTGGTTGGGCACGGAGCAATCAAGTATGCCGATTTGTCGCATCATCGCTCAAGCGATTACAAATTTGACTTAGAAAAAATGGTGGCTCTTGATGGCAATACGAGCGCCTATGTGCAATACGCCTATGCGCGGGTCCAAGGCATTCTGACTCGCGGAAATACAACGGAAACCCAAATCCGCCAAAGCCAGCCCACGTTATTGATTTCGCATTCAGCCGAGCGTGCGATGATGTTGCAACTATTGCGGCTGGGCGAATCGCTCGAGCAAGTTCGCGCGGATTACGCACCGAACTTCTTGGTCGACTATCTATACGAAACCGCCAAGTTGTACGCCGTATTTAATGATGCATGCCCGGTACTCAAAGCCGACGATGCAAGTTTAGTGAGTTCACGGTTGGCGTTGGTTGCAGCAACGGGTCAGGTCATTCGTACCGGACTCCAACTGCTGGGAATCGATGTCGTCACGCGCATGTAATGATCGACACCCTAGAGCGTCTGCAATGTCAAGATTCGTTGTGGATAGAATGTCTGGGTTTTCTATCCAGTCCCCCTAGTATCGCACGAAAAACGCTCTATAGTTCCAAACTATTAAAGCCCTAAAGGATTTGGCTGAACGATTACGAAAGTGTTTCTTGTCGTATGAAGTTTCCCTGGCACGGATGGATGAGCAATGTTGCTCGCGGTGAGCAACTTGCATAACATTCTTTTCGGCCCTGCGGGGTCAGACAAAAGGCAACTACAAGATGGCCAAGAAATCCAGCGGACCAAACAAGTCACAAGCGATCCGTGATTACTACACGGCGAATCCAACGGCGAAACCAAAGGAAGTCGCTGCGGAATTGAAGAAAGCAGGACTTGATGTGTCCACGGCTTTCATCAGCACCATTCGTTCGACGACGATGGGCAAGAAGAAAAAGACCGTCAAGGCGGCACCTCGTACCGCCGCCAAGCCGGGCCCAGGTCGTCCGCCAGTAACCGCCAAGAAAGCGGTTTCGATTTCTATTGACAGCCTGGTCAAGGCCAAAGGCTTGGTCAAGGAACTGGGCGGTATCGATAACGCAATGGCCACTCTTTCAGCGCTAAAGCGCCTAACCGATTGATTGCCGGTGCCGAATATGCCGTGAAATACCCCGGCATCCCAGAAACGGCAAAAAGTTTCGCGGCTTCGCCCTAGTTGCGTTTGGCGACTAGTAGGGTTGATGAGTAATATGATTGAGGTGGCGTGACGCACATGGCAGCACGGCACCTCTTTCTGTTTATCGACTCATTAGCATCCCCACGAGCCCATGGCCGAGCAACTCACGCCCGATCAGTTTATGCAGCGAGTCATTGGCTCGGGCTTGGCCGAGACTATTCAGGTCGAGCAGGCGCGGTCGGAACTCGGCAGCCAAGAAGTGACGGTCAGCGAGCTGGTTCGCGTCATGCAGCGGCGCGGTTTGTTAACAACCCTCCAAGCCGACAAAATTCTCAAGGGTGATCGCACCGGATTTTTCTATGGCGAATACAAGGTCCTGTATTTAATTGGTGCCGGTACGTTCGCGCGCGTTTATCGTGCCTCCCGCGGCGACAACGAAGCGTTCGCGATTAAAGTCCTGCGAAAGCGGTTTCGTGATCAAACTGATCAACTCGACCAATTTTTGCGCGAGGCACGCATGGGTCTGCGCCTGCGACATCCCAATATCGTCAGCATCTATGCCGTTGATCCCGACGTCCGAAATCCCTACATGGTAATGGAATTTGTCGAAGGCCAAACTTTGCGCGAGTTGGTTCGATTGCGCAAAACCGTTGACCCGCTCACCGCGCTGAAATTATTGCTCGATGTTTCTTCGGCATTGGAATACGCGGCGCGATTCGGAATCTCTCACCGCGATATGAAATTGTCAAACGTGCTGGTGGCCAGCGATGGTCGCGCGAAGTTGGTGGACTTTGGCTTGGCGGCGCTCGCTGATCGTGCGAACCCAGACCAAATTGCTGATTGTCCCAATGCTCGCGCGATCGACTATGCGGCGCTGGAGCGAGGAACCGGGGTGCGCAAAGACGACCCACGCAGCGATCTTTATTTCGCCGGCAACATGCTCTACCACATGGTCGCCGGAATTCCCGCGTTAACCGAAACTCGCGACCGCCTGCAACGACTTAACGTCACTCGGTTTATGCAAATCAAGCCGCTTCACGAACTTGTGCCTGATGTCCCGCCGCCGCTGAATCATATTGTCAGCCGCGCGTTGGAATTCGATCCTGAAAAACGATTCCAATCGGCCGCTGAGATGCAGTCCGAAATAAAAAAAGCGCTCGAACGCATCGAGAAAGGCGAGCGCCAGTCGATTGTCACCGAAACCGGTGAGGTTCCTCATTACGAAGACGACGATGGCCCATTGGACGAGGGCGAAGGCCGCGTGGTGATGTTAGTTGAGAGCAAAGCTGAGCTGCAGAATGCGATTCGCGATCGCCTGAAGTCAAAGGGCTAT
Source organism: Pirellulaceae bacterium (assembly GCA_041753075.1). Taxonomy (GTDB): domain Bacteria; phylum Planctomycetota; class Planctomycetia; order Pirellulales; family Pirellulaceae; genus UBA6163. The sequence continues at coordinate 19,105 of JBGSVE010000137.1, read as the reverse complement.
CGTGTTTTGATTCTTTCCAATCCGAATCGCGCGCTGGATCGTTTTATTCCGGGCGATATTTTCCCAGCGGACTTAGTAATCTTCTCCGCCGCCGAGCTTGGCTCGCTGGCCCTCGAGGCGCATAACTCGTTTGCTAATAACGAACACACCTCGGAGGTGCCAACCATCTTGTTGGCCGATCGTCGGCAAGAAAAAATCATTGGCGAAGCACGTCGCGGTGTCCACCGCAAGATTCTCCCGCTGCCGCTCAAGGCCCGCGATCTGCGTGGTGCCATCATGACGCTGTTGGCCGGAACGCCGCGTCGCCAAATCGGCACCTATTAGTCCTGGGCCTAAACCTGTCCCGCTGCGGTTTTTTTCGTTTGCCCAACGCTTGTGCAAACAAATCAGGGTATCGCCACATTATCAGGCGAACCAATCGGGTCTGGCGTTACAGAGAGGCCCGGTTGTAAAAATTTCAAAATTGTTAAGTGCTTGTTGTGCAATATCTTAACGATCCCTTAATCGCGACGACCGAGCGTTTCGGCCTGTATCTTGCATTGCACGAATTTAGACAGCGTTCGTCAACTTGGACATTCAGCTCGCGATCGATTCGCTAGTTGGCCCGGGCAGGAGTTGAAGTGTGCGAGACCGCCGTTGTTTGTTTCCGAAAGTGGGTGCGTTGCAAGAGTGCGGTGCGGCTTTCGGAAACGGTTTCAAAACTTTTTGAGCAGGCGAAGATTTCTATGAACAGTTGGTATCGAGGGTTTCCCCTCTGTGCAGTACTCCTTGTGGGGATGTTGGGGGCTGGCTTGTCACTCGCGTCTGTAGCGTCCGCTCAGGATGATGCAACACCGGCCATGGCGGCTGAAGGCGCAGCCGACGCGGGTGACATTGCCGCCGGCGAAATGGTGGCTGAAGAGGCCGCTGAAGCGGTGGCTCCGGTCGATCCGACAGAGCTGTCTTACACCATGAATACGCTTTTCATGTTCCTCTGTGCGGTCCTGGTCTTGTTTATGCAAGCTGGTTTCGCGATGGTCGAAGTCGGTTTGAACTCAGCCAAGAACACGATCAATATTTTGGCGAAAAATTTGCTGGACTTGGCGGTTGGTGTATTGCTGTACCTGTTTGTGGGCTACGGGATCATGTATCCCGGAGATGCTTGGATTGGGTTTGGCGGTAAGGAACTGTTCGGCTTTAGTGGTTCAATGGTGACTCGTGATAACGACGCGCCGAATTACGATGTTGGCTGGAGCAACAGTGCTGATTTCATGTTCCAAGTAGCCTTCGCCGCGACGGCGGCAACGATCGTGTCCGGTGCGGTTGCGGGGCGGATGAAGTTTCATGCTTACCTCATCTACAGCGCATTTATCACAGGGTTGGTTTACCCAATCAGTGGTTCTTGGAAATGGGGCTACGGGTTTCTGAATGATATGGGGTTCCATGATTTTGCCGGCTCGGTTGTGGTTCACGCAGTGGGTGGCTTTGCCGGCTTAGCCGGCGCAATGCTGCTGGGGCCGCGACTTGGCCGCTACACCGCAGATGGCAAGAGTGTGCCGATTCCCGGACACAACATTGCGTTTGCGGCACTTGGCGTATTTATTCTGTGGGTCGGTTGGTACGGCTTCAATCCCGGTAGCCAGTTAACCTATTACGGTGCGGCGAATGCTGAAGCAACGACTTACATTGCTCTTACCACCACGTTATCGGGTGCGATGGGAGCGGTTATCGCGTTGGCGACCGCCTGGGCGATGTTCGGCAAACCAGACCTAACCATGGCTCTCAACGGTGCGCTCGCCGGCTTGGTTGGAATCACAGCCAATTGCGATCGCGTTGACCAAGTTTCGGCTTTGATCATTGGTGCTGTGGCGGGTGTAATCGTGGTACTCGGCACGGTCTTGCTTGACAAGCTGAAGATTGATGATCCGGTAGGAGCGTTTCCCGTTCACGGAATGTGCGGAGTCTGGGGCGGCATTGCGACAGGAATTTTCGGCAACCCGACTTCGGTTGATGATGTTGAATTGACTCGCAGTGCATTCCTAACCGTCCAGATTTATGGAACTGCGGTGATTGCAATCTGGGCGTTCGTTACGATGTTTGCCCTGTTCTTTGTGCTCAAGGCGATTGGCATGTTGCGAGTTTCCGCAGAGGACGAGCAGGCTGGTTTGGATGTGTCGGAACACGGTATGCATGCATATCCGTCCGATGCGTTGTCTGGTGGAGCAATTCACTAGCGTAGGATTCATGATCGCCGCCTCGACCGCGGGGCGGCGTTCAACGGCTACCCACCGCCGCTTTGCCACCGGGGACGCAAGTCCTCGGTGGCGAAGCACCCGGTGACCATGGACCGTGGCAACTGGCGCAAGCGGAGCGAATGTTGTCGAAACTTAGAATGGAAGAATAGTCGTCTCCAAAATAGGTGAACTTCTCGGCTCTTGCCTGGGCCAGAAGGATCCCCAATGGCCCGTGGCGAGTGTCCGCCTCACTCGCCATGGGTCGGGGTTCCCTTTCAACGTGCGTTTAGCACGTCTACCATGTTTCGCCGTCTTGTAGTGGCAAGTATCTTTTCAACCTCCTAACTTGTCTGCACACCCACCGATCGAAGGACCGCAGGCTCTGCGGTGTATGTAATCGTGAAGCTGATCATTGCCATCATCCAGCCAAACAAGCTCGAGGCCGTTAAAGAGGCGCTGACCAAAGTCGAGGTGTTTCGTTTGACCGTTATGGACTGCCAAGGTTTTGGACGACAAAAAGGCCAAACCGGCGTTTACCGCGGCCACGAGTTCAGCATCAACTTGCTACGCAAAGTCCAGCTTCAAATTGCGGTTAACGAACCGTTTGTGCAGCCGACGATCGACGCCATTTTGGAAGGTGGTCGCACGGGCGAAACCGGCGAGATCGGTGATGGTAAGATCTTTGTCTTGCCGATGGACGATTGCATTCGTATTCGCACCGGCGAGCGCGGTGGCGAAGCTATTTAGACAATTGGGACAATTGTTCTACTCGACGCGAATTCGTCGCAGGAAAACTGCGAAAGTCGAACTTAGCGATTGAGCGCCGCTGCGGTTAAGACTTTGTTTGTTGAGGTGGTCAATTGATAGGTCGTTGTTTCATTGCGGCGTTTGGTTGCGCTTTACTTGTCGGAATTCTACCGTCGCTCGTGACGGCAGCAGACGGCGCGCGGCGATATGCAGCATCCGATAGCCACAGCGGTTACGTTCACCGGATCGATCTCTACGATGCGTCCAATACGAAGATCAACACAAGCGCCGAAAACCCAACACCGTATTCGCCCCAGCAAACCTGTGGACGTTGCCACGACTTTGCAACCATCTCGCACGGATGGCATTTCAGCGCGATTGATGGTGACGCTTTGCCCGGTCGCGGCGGCCAGCCTTGGATTTGGAATGACTCGCGCACCGGAACCCATTTACCACTTTCGTATCGGAACTGGCAAGGGACCTTCGCACCTGACAAAGTCGGGATTTCGCGTTGGCAAATGGCGGCGAAGTTTGGTGGTTACTTGCCCGGAGGTGGACCGGGGAGCAAAGAATCGCTGGCGGCAAATGCGTCCGCGTCCGACCGCACAAAGATTACCGGCGAGCTGCTCGTTGATTGCATGATTTGTCATCACAACGCAGGCAGCGGTTACAGCCCGTTCTTGTGGACTGAGCAAATTGAGATCGAGAATTTTCCCTACGCGCCGGCAGTTGCTATGGGACTCGGGACCGTTGACGGCAACTTAAAACGCTTGAAGGATGATTTTGATCCGCAGGCAAGCGGGGCCGCCGAGAAGATGCCAAAGTTTGCCTACGAGCCCGATCGTATTGGTGATGATGGCAAAGTGTTTTTTGATTTGGTTCGCAAACCCAAGAATGACGCATGTTATTACTGCCATACGAACGTCGACGCCGATGCGGTTGCGGGCAATCGTTGGTTGCATGATGACGACATTCACATTCGCGCCGGCATCGCCTGTGCGGATTGTCACCGCAACGGATTGGATCACCAGACGGTACGTGGATTCCAGGGTGAGGTCCACGAAAGTGGAGCCAACATCGCATCGTTGTCGTGTCAGGGTTGTCACCTTGGCGAGACTCCAACTGCGCCGGTTGCCGCCGAGATGGCTGGACGCTTGGGAGCCCCACGGCCAACGCATCGCGGGATTCCGCCACTGCATTTTGACAAGCTCAATTGCACGGCCTGTCACAGCGGCCCGCTGCCGCAATCGAGCCCACCGCGTTTGGTCAATGCAATCGTCCATCGATTGGGTGAGCACCAGCGTCGCACGGGTTTGGAGTTGCCGGCGATTGTTAGTCCGGTGATGTTGCCTCTCAACGCACAATCCAGCGAGTCGCCAATCGCGAAATACACGCCGCATCGACTGTATTGGCCATCTTATTGGGCGACGATCAATGGCGATGACATCACACCACTGCATCCCGATGAAAGCTTCGAATTGTTACGCAAAGCGCTCAAGGTACGCGGCGACTTTACCAGTGAGTTGGCCGAGGTCAAATTGCCGTTGTCCAAACGCAGCGAGTTACTTGGGCCCGAGCGAGTCAAGGTGAAGCCCGAAGAATTGACTGAGGCAGAATCAACCAAGCTGGCCACCGCCGAGGCAGAATTAAGAACGGCTCAGGTTCAATCGCGACTTGCTGAAGCGCTCGCGGCAATCGCCATCAAGTACCCCGAGTCAACACCCGTTTTCATCAGCGGTGGCAGTGCGTTTATCCGATCAGCAGAGGCCGGCATAAAGGAACTTGATTCAACGGCAATCCAAGTTGCGGCCGATTTTGTCGCCTGGCCACTGGCGCACAACGTTCGCCCAGCGACTCAATCTTGGGGCGCAAGCGGTTGTGCCGAATGTCATCGCACCGACTCGCCGTTCTTCGGTGCCAACGTGTTGCCCGTGGGCCTCATTCCAAACCAAACGCTCGCGGCGTTTCCGATTCATCAGCGCCAACAAGTTGACATGGTTCGCATTGGCCAATGGAACCAGATGTTTGCCGGGCGATCGACATTTAAGTATGCGAGTTTCGCGGCGATGGGAATAACGATCATGATCGCTTTGTCAGCGTGGCTGAGTGGTCGACCATCGTTGATCGATTTTACAATCGGCTGGGGACGGTTTATCAAACGCGCAGGCTATCTGGGATTTATGCTCTGTGTGTTGGCACTTGGTGTGACTTCATTTGGGTCACTGTGGTTCAACGGGCATGTGCTTGGCTACCCGCTGTTGGTGCATTTGATGGCAGCGGGCGCGTTTGTTTTCTTATTGCTGTTGTTGGCGACAAGTCATTTGCCAAGCAACAACATATCGAAACTCAATCGATCAACGTGGATATCGCGAGCGAGCCTGTGGGGTCTTGTCATCGCCAGCATCGTGACCGCAGGCACGATGTTAACCAGCATGCTGCCGCTGTTTGATACTGCGGGACTGTTGCAGGCCGCGTGGTTACATCGTTACGCCGCAGTCGTTGTGATCGTGTTGGCGATAGTTCATTCACTCGGCCAACTACGACCCTCGTCGCGGTAGGCTTCGATCTCAAACGGATTATCTCGATAGCCATCGCGACCGGTCATTTGCAGACCGGCCCACGCGGCCAAGTAGGCAGGAATAAACAATGGTCCCCAGCGTTCGTATTGGCGAACATGCACCGCCTCGTGACGCCGGGTGACGTCCAGTCCGGCGATGGTTTGGCCCAGCACGCAGTGGCCCAACGTGATCGCCATTGCTGGCATCCAAAGTCGGTTTAGCGCCGCGGCAACACGAAGCCCATGAATTTCGACAACGCCATGAACGATGCGAAATTGGCCACCAAGAGTCCAGCCGATCGCGATTCCCAAGCAAGTATTAGGGCTCGCCCACAGATACTTCGCAACGGTTAACAGCATGGACAGCAACCATTCGCCAGCTTTGCCAACTACTCGAAGTCTTCGTCGTCTGAGTCGTCGCTTGATTCGTATTGTTCAGTGATCTCGACGAGCGTGTCGCCGAGCAGTTCGATTTGTTCGTCAGTCAAGCGAACATAACCCATCGAGCGGATAACTTCCAATACTTCGCTGCACGTCGGGAACATTCGTCCCGCCGATCGTTTGTAATCGTCCATCGCACGCATGAAGTCGATTTCATCTTGGCGATAATCGCGTTCGCAGGTCGTGGGGTCGATGTGGCGGCGACGGTTTGCCTTTTTAGTCGGTTGGTTCAACAGCGGCCGTGGACCTGCATCATCCTTTGCATCGCGGCGATCTTTGCTGCGACGATCGAGGGTAACGATGGGTTGTGCGTTGATATCAGTATTGATTGCGTTCACGTGGCAGGTTCCTCGTTAAAGGGTGAATCCGATCGGCAACAATCGAGCTGTTCGTAGGCGTCATTCAACATCTTGACGCGCCTGACGTTGCGGGCAGGTTGGGCTGGGCGGGTGGTCGCGGTTCGGCAAGGGGCAGAAGCCTTGCCAATGAAAGCTAGCACGTCGGTTGTGCGGCGGAGGAGGTTGAGGCAATTTGTGTCGAGGTTTGAAGCTTTCTGGTGGCAAAATGAATCGGTCATGCCGGTGGTGACGAGATTTCACTTGCGGCGGGCACGGCGAAGCGGGTATTTCAAGATTTTCGTTTCAGATCAACGCCCGTTGCCGGCGCAAGACACTCGATGCCAAAACCCGGATCTGCAACCGAAACGCCTGCAACAAACGACAACGATTCGGCGGCGTTGACGGCGAAACTATTGATAATTGCCGCCGTGACGACGGTCGTTGGTTTCGCGGCGCTATTTGCGACCTGGATGCAGGCGTCGATCGATCCCGGTGCCGCAACCTTGCAAATCGCCGCCAAGCAGTATGCCTTGGCACACTTTACGACGGCTGCAAATCTCGCCGAACAAGTCGTTCTGAGCGAAGACGCGGCCGCCGAGCTCGAGCTGCTCAAGGAATACCTAATCGGTGCCGGGCGCGCCTCCGACGCGTTGCCGCTGAGCAATATCAAGGACCGTCGCGCGGCGCTGCACATCGCCATTCCTCACTTATTGACGGCCTCGACGTCATGGCCCAGCGGACGCGAGGACGAAGGCGATCGATTGCTTGGCTTGGCTCTATTTCACATTGGCGACTATGCCGGGGCGATTGCTAGGTTGAGGACATGCGTGGACCGCAATCCCACATTTCGCGAAGAACTGATTCCGGTAATCGCCCGATGCTATTTGTATGGCGAAAAAGAGGCGGTCATGGAGGCGGTCGCGTTGCTCAAGACGGTCGATTCTCAGCGTTTGTCCCCCGCCGCGTTGCGTGACGAATTCGAGTGTTTGCTTGCCGAGTGCCTGATTCGGATTGGCCAATACAGTGACGCTAGGAAGCTGCTGCAGGACATCAACGTGCGTGTATCAAGCCGTTTGCTCAAGGCCGACGCGGAGACCTACAATCGGCTTGCTAAGGTTGAGCTATTACTTTCGATCGCCGATATCTCCGAAGCGATTGATAAATACGGCAAGGGGAAATCCGGAAATGTAACTGCCCGACCCGAGGTGAGCCGCTTTCTCGCCGCTGCGATGGAGCGCCTGGGTCGGCTTCGCCGCGATGCGTCGCCGGACTTAGCCAACCAAGCGAGTTTGTGGGCGGCGCGCGGGTTCGGGTGCTCGGGCCAACCTGCCGAAGCGCTGACATTACTTACCAGCGTGCGCCAACAGCAACCGTTTGAGGGCGCGAGCATCGCCGCTGGAATCGAGGAGATTGAATGGTTGGTCGAAGCGGGGAACGGTGAAGAATCGCTTCAAACCGTGCGTTACCTGTTGCGTGAAATTGGCAACGAACAAAACTTTGATGGAACGGCAATCGATCTGCAAAGTTTTCGCTCACGAATGATTACCGCGCTGCAGCGTCTTCGTGACTGGGAAAGGTTCGACCAATGCATTGCGATCGCGAAAACGCTTCCGTCACTATTTCCGGCCGCCGACGCGATTTACGAAGAAGCGATCACTCATCAACAAGCCGCCGACAAACTGCTGGCCTCGGCGAGGCGTCCCGCCGGCGACATCGAATCGCAGGGACTCGCAGCAGCCAAGCGGCGTTATCGCGATGCCGGTGACGCTTTCGCGGAGTCGGCCAAGTTGCGATTTGATACAAAAAGCTACTGCGAAACGCTGTGGCAATCGATTGAAGCTTACCAGGTCAGTGGCCAACTTGCTCGCTGCGTCGACCTGTTGGACGACTATTTGCAATTCGAAGACCGGCGTCGCCAACCGCCGGGGCTGTTGGCATTGGGCAAGGCGCGAATGGCAACTGGCGATCCCAATGGTGCATTGTTGCCGCTGGAAGAGTGCATTGCCGAGTTCCCTCGTGACCCGCTGAAATACGATGCTCGGTTGACCGCGGCGCTTGCCCATGCCGAGGCCGAGCGATTCCCCAAGGCGAAAGAGCTATTGGAACAAAACCTCACCGACGGCTCCTTGACGCCCGCAAGTCCCGTCTGGCGTGCTTCGTTATTTACGCTCGGTGAGCTACTATTTCAAAATGCAAATGAAGTCCATTTGAATTGGGATCTGGCGCGAAAATCACCACTGCGTGGCGACCTGCCTTCGCGGACGTTGCTGCGCGACTCGCAGCCCCAAATCGAAGAAGCGATATTGCGATTACAGGAAGCAGCGACACGTTATTGGCCGATGCCCGAAGCCAAACATGCGGCGTATCTCAATGCTCGGGCTCACCGACTTGCGGCGGTTTGGTTGCAGTTGGAAACCGACTCCGGCGACATTCTGGATGCGGCCAAACGCCAATTTCGCCTGCAGTCGGACCAACATCTAACCGCGGCGCTGGCTGGCTTTGTCAATTTGCGCCGTGACTTGGCGACGCGAGAAGAAGAGCAACCACTCAGTGAGTCCCAGCAAGCGATGCTGCGCAATTGTTACATCGCCGAAGCCGATACGCTGTTTGAATTGGGGCGATTCGAGCAATCGGCCGATGCGTTTCGCGCGGTCTCGTTGCGATACATGAATGAGCCTCCGGCACTCGAAGCAATGCTTGGCCAATCGCGCTGTCTGAAGCAACTGAATCGTACCCGCGAAGCCCGGCTGGTAATCCGCCAGGCCGCGATCGTGCTTGGACGAATCCCACCCGAATCCGACGACCAGTTTCTGCAAACAACGCGCTATGACCGTAAGCGATGGAAAGAACTGCTGGCGTGGCTCGACACGGGTCCATTGCCCGAAGAAACCGACGCCTAATCTGACTGTGATACAATCATAGCCATGAAACCGCTGCCAACGATCCGTGTACTTGATTCCCATACCGAAGGTGAACCGACTCGCGTAATCGTTTCCGGTGGGCCGACGTTTCGCGGTACATCAATGCTCGACGTTCGACGTGAGCTTGAATCCGAACATGATTGGCTACGGACAAGCTGCTTGAATGAGCCGCGCGGAAATGAGGCAATGGTCGGAGCGATTCTTTGTGAATCGACACGCGATGACTGCGTGGCGGGAGTCGTCTTCTTCAACAACGTCGGCTATCTCAACGGCTGCATTCACGGCACCATCGGCGTGGTGCAAACACTGATTCACTTAGAAACGATATCGGCGGGCGATCATGGCATCGAAACACCCGTCGGTCGTGTGACTGCCATCGTCGATCAAGCCGGAATCATTTCGGTTCGCAATGTTGCCAGCTTCCGTCATTTACAGGGAATCGAATTGAAGGTCGCCGGGTTCGGAACCGTCGTTGGCGATGTCGCTTGGGGTGGCAATTGGTTCTTCTTGACGGACAACCCGACTGATATTCCGCTGGAGCGTGCTCGAACCGCGCAGCTAACACAGTTCGCGATGGCGATTCGTCAAAGTTTGCGTGACAACGCAGTCACCGGACGTGATGGCGGCGAAATTGATCATATCGAAATTTTTGCAAAACCGACAAATCCGCAACATGCCGACAGCAAGAATTTTGTCCTCTGCCCCGGCAACGCTTATGACCGCTCGCCTTGTGGGACCGGGACCAGCGCCAAGTTGGCGTGCCTCGTCGCCGCTGGAAAATTGTCGCCCGGCCAAGTCTGGCGACAAGCCGGAATTCTGGACACAATCTTCTACGGCAGCGCTGCCGTGTTATCCGATGGCAGTGTGATTCCGACAATTCAAGCCAGAGCGTTTATCAACGCCGAAGCGAACCTGTTGATCGATCCTGCTGATCCGTTTCGTTTTGGTATTCCGTCCCCAATTTCGCTGACGCCCAGTACGAGTTCATGACAAGTTCCACCGGTATTTTCAGCGGCTGTATCCCCGCATTAATGACTCCTTGTTCAACAAACGGCACTCCGAACTTTGATGCCCTGGTGAGCACGGGGCGCGAGTTGATCGATGTCGGGATGAAAGCCGTTGTCTACTGTGGTTCGATGGGCGACTGGCCGCTGCTTACCGATTCACAGCGGCAAGAGGGCGTGCGACGATTGGTCGATGCCAAGGTGCCAGTCGTTGTCGGCACCGGTGCACAGAATCCTGCGAGTGCGACGGCGCATGCGGCTCATGCAGCGGCAGTTAACGCTGCCGGTTTGATGGTGATCCCGCGCGTGCTTTCGCGTGGCACTTCCAACACCGCACAACATGCACACTTCTCAAGCATTTTGAAGGCTGCCGGAAATCTGCCCGCCGTGATTTACAACAGTCCCTACTATGGCTTTGAGACAAAAGCCGATCTGTTCTTCCGCTTGCGAGAACAATTTTCAAATTTGGTAGGTTTCAAAGAATTTGGTGGTGCCGATTCATTGACCTACGCCGCCGAACATATCACCAGCGGGGATCGTAATTTGGCGTTGATGGTCGGCGTTGACACCCAAGTATTTCACGGCTTCGTCAACTGCGGAGCCGTCGGTGCTATTACGGGTGTAGGCAATGCGCTGCCACGAGAAATTTTACAACTAGTTAAGCTCTGCCAGCAAGCCGCGTCCGGCGATGCCAAGGCCCGAACGTTGGCTAGCGAATTGAACTCCGCATTAAAGGTCCTGTCGACGTTTGATGAAGGCCCCGACCTTGTTCTCTATTACAAGTATCTGATGGTATTGGAAGGCAATCCCGAATACGAACATCATTTCAACACGTCTGATTCGCTGAGCAGCAGCCAACGAGCTTTCATCCAAGATCAGTGGACGTTGTTTAAGAGTTGGTGGAGTCATTGGTCCGGAGCCAACGCATGACGCCTTCCAACTCGAACAAATCTGTTGTCGTCGTTGGCGCGGGCATCATTGGTATTGCCTGCGCCCACTACATGTCCAAGGCCGGATTCAATGTCACGGTGATCGACCGGGGAAAAATCGGCAGCGGCTGCTCGGCGGGAAATTGTGGATATATCAGTCCCAGCCATGTGCTGCCGTTGACCGAGCCAGGCGCATTTCGTGAAGCCATCAAATCGGTTTTTAATCGCGATGCTCCTTTTCGAGTCAAGCCGCGATTAAGTCTTGCCCAGTGGAACTGGTTTTGGCAATTCGCTAAACGCTGCACCCATCGGCAAATGCTTGAAACCGGCAAGCATTTGAAGGCGATTCTCGATTTATCGCGGGCGGAATACTTCCAATTGATGGAAGACGAATCGTTTGATTGCCAGTGGAAGACCACCGGCCTGCTGTTCGTCTTGCAAACCGAACACGGGATGAACGAATTTGCCAAAACCGACCGACTAATGACGGAGCATTTTGGCGTCAACGCCACACGCATCGACGGGCCTCAACTCCCGTCGATGGATCCGTCTTTAAAATTGGATTTGGCCGGTGCGTTTCATTATCCCGATGATTGTTCGGTGCGACCTGACCTGCTGAATGCCCAATGGAGCGAGAGGCTGCGCAGTCGTGGTGTCAAGTTCATCGAGGATTGCGAGTTGCAAACGATCACGAAAAATAACGGCGCAATCACTTGCGTACAGACCTCACAGGGCGAGATGCCCGCGGCCAATTTTATATTTGCCGCCGGAGCGTGGAGCCCACTGCTTTCATCTGAATTGGGTTATCGCGCCCCGATCGAAGCTGGCAAAGGTTATTCCGTCACCATGCAACGGCCCAATCCATGCCCGCAGTATCCGATGTTGTTTCCTGAGCACCGCGTCGGCGTGTCCCCTTTCGCCGATGGTTATCGCATTGGTTCGATGATGGAGTTTGCGGGATACGACCAATCGATTCCGCAGCGGCGCATCGACCAACTGAAATCGTCGGCGGAGCACTATTTGATTGATCCTCATACCGCAGGCGAACAACAAGCTTGGTACGGTTGGCGACCGATGACTTGGGACAGTTTGCCGATCATCGGTCCCGTGCCAAAACTGGGAAACGCTTATCTTGCCACGGGCCACAACATGCTTGGCCTAAGCCTCGCTGCGGCTACCGGAAAACTTGTCGCCGCTCTGATCAAGAATGAGCCAGCCGAGATTGACTTGACCGCATTTTCGCCCGATCGGTTTTAAGATCGCATGCATCGCCAAGAAGATACTCAGCACGCCTACTCTGCGTTGGCTATAATCGGACAACCCGATCCAGTCCTACCTTTAATCAGTAACTCATCAAATGAAGAATTGCATTGTCGTCTGTTTACTGGTCGTCAGCCTCGGCATAGCGACGCTCGCATCGGCTCAGGGGCCGCTGTCGTACGAAGGCACACAAGGGCCGGGCGCCGGAAAGCATATTGTCTTCCTTGCTGGCGACCATGAGTATCGCTCCGAGGAGTCGCTACCTGAACTGGCGCGCATTTTGGCCAAACATCATGGCTTCAAATGCACGGTGCTGTTCAATATTGACACGGCGACTGGCGAGATTGTGGCGGGCAACTCCAACATGCCAGGAATGGAAGCACTCGATACCGCCGATCTTGCCGTTGTGTTTTTGCGATTCCAGAATTTCCCTCGCGAACAAATGAAGCACTTTGATGACTACCTGAATCGCGGCGGACCGATCGTCGGGCTACGCACTTCGACTCATGCTTTCAAAATGGAAGATAGCGCACCCTTTGTAAAATATGCCTTTGAATACAAAGGCAGCGATTATGAACTCGGCTTCGGCCATCAAGTGCTCGGGCAAACATGGATCGGGCACTACGGGAAGAATCATGTGCAAAGCACTCGCATCTCGATCATCGACGGCAAACAGAATCATCCCATCCTGCGCGGCGTAGAAGACATTTGGGTCCAAGTCGGTGCCTACGTCGGCAAACCGGTCGATAGTGAAATCTTGACGATCGCCCAACCGCTTGACGGAATGACGCCCGATTCGCCTGTAGACGATAAAAAGCCACCAATGCCTTCCGAGTGGACTCGCACTTACAAGGCACCATCCGGCGTTAACGGACGGGTCTTCACTTCGCTCTATGGCACTCCCGAAGACCTGTTGAACGATGGCTATCGCCGCCTGCTCGTCAACGCCTGCTTCTGGGCAATCGGCATGGAAGATTCCATCAAGCCCGACGCTAACATTGCCTTTGTTGGCCCATTCAAACCCAACACCTACGGTAATGGTTCTTTCGCTCGCGGCATCAAACCCGAGATGTATGCCGGTTTTGAAAGCCCTATTCCCGCCACCGACAAGACAACCAATAACAACGACACTGAAAAGCCGCAGCAAGTAAAACCAAAGCGAGAACGGTCCGAAAGGAAAGCGGCTGATGAAATACCGATTGGCAGACGCGACCCCGCTCCGGCTATCGAACCAACGCTCGCTGCTGTGACGACGGATTATCGCGATCCGTTGCCGTTTGCGTTTCAGCAAAACGATGTGGTCGCGATTCTTGGCAACGGCCTGCCGGATCGAATGCAGCATGATGGTTGGATGGAAACGCTGTTGCAAAGCGCACTGCAAGACAAACAAGTCCGCTTCCGCAACATGAGCGCCAGCGGTGATCGACCGGATTCGTTCCCGCGCAGCAAGGGCGCGACGACGATGACCGCGTACCTGCAACATGTCAAAGCTGATGTCGTATTCGCTTTCTTCGGCTACAACGAATCGTTCGATGGCGTCGCCAAGGCGAGCAACCACCAAAGAAAACTGGTCGCGTTCGTCGAAAAAACTCGCGGCTCGAAAGCCAATGGCAAGTCGTTCCCCCGCATCGTGTTGTTCAGCCCGATCGCGCATGAGCACACGCACAACCCCAACGTGCCTGATGGTAGGGCTCACAATGTCCAGCTCGAAGCCTATACCGATGCAACCGCTGCGGCAGCCAAGCAGTGCGGCGTCGAGTTTGTCGATCTGTTTCATCCGTCGCTGAAGCTGTTTAGCGAATCCAATACGCCGCTGACGATCAACGGTGTGCACCTAACCGAAGCAGGCAATCGCCAACTTGCCGAAGTGATCGCAACGTCACTACTTGGTGGACCCGTTAGCGCCTCCGTTTCGCTGGAACCGCTGCGTCAAGCAGTTCTGGATAAGAACCACCACTGGAACAATCGCTATCGCGCACGTGATGGAAACGACGTCTGGGGTGGACGCTCAACGCTGACGTTTACAAACGGCCAAAGCAACGCCATCGTTCTGCAACACGAACAATCAATGCTCGATGTGATGACGCTTAATCGCGATTCTCGCGTCTGGGCAGTGGCAAAAAGCGAAGACCTGGCCGTTGACGACAGCAATGTGCCGCAACCCGTTGAAGTGATCTCCAATGTCGGTGGCGGCAGCAAGAGTTCCAACGCGATGAAGGAAGGCAAACTCGATTACATCAGCGGCGAAGACGGCATCAAACACATGGCCGTCGCCAAGGGTTTTGAAGTCAGTCTCTTTGCCGATGAAGCTCGATTCCCGGAGCTTGTGAACCCGGTTCAGATGCAATTCGATACGCAAGGTCGGTTGTGGGCGGCGGTTTGGCCAACGTATCCGAAGTGGGAACCGCTCAAGGAGATGAACGATGCGTTGTTGATCGTCCATGACGACGACCACGATCACAAAGCGGATCGCGTCACCGAGTTTGCTCGTGTGCAAAACCCGCTTGGCTTTGAATTTTGGAATGGCGGCGTGATCGTGACTTGCACGCCTGAGATCTTGTTTCTCAAGGACACCGACGGTGACGACGTGGCCGATGTGCGGGTCATAATGTTACAAGGGCTCGATTCATCGGATACGCATCACGCGGCAAACAATCTTATCTATGGCCCCGATGGTGCGATCTATTGGCAAAGCGGCGTCTTCATGATGCACAACCATGAGCATCCTTGGGGGCCGTCGCTGCAGACCGAAGCATCGGCGATGTATCGGTTCGATCCGCGTCGTTTTACGATTTCGATGCACGCGCTCAATTCACCCAACCCGCACGGCATCTCGTTTGACGCGTGGGGCTACCACTACGCTACCGATGGAACGGGAGGCCGTGCGTATCAAGTTCGACCCGAGGGTAGCGGTTTCAAAATGCACGAGCTACTGACCAAAGAAGTTCGTCCGGTGACCGCCAGCGAAGTGGTCAGCAGCACGCATTTTCCCGAATCGATGCAAGGTGATTTCCTGATTTGCAATGTCATTGGTTTTCTTGGCATCAAGCATTATCACCTCGAGCGCAATGCGGAGACCGGTGCGGTGTGGGGTGAACCGGCAGGTGACGAACTGACCGTCATGACTATCAACGCCGATGGCAGCAAAACCGAAGACAAATCGCGCGGACTGCTGATGAGTGGCGACAAGAACTTTCGTCCCTCCGATGCGATCTTTGCTCCCGATGGATCAATGTACTTCTGTGATTGGCACAATGCGATCATCGGCCACATGCAGCACAACGTCCGCGATCCCAATCGCGACCATGCTCATGGTCGAATTTATCGCTTGACCGCGACCAATCGTCCATTTCAAGATCCGGTTGCAATTGATGGCGAACCGATCCAGACGCTGCTGGACAACTTGAAATCACCGGTTGATTCGATTCGCCAGCGGACGCGCATCGAGCTAAGCGAACGCAATAGCAACGATGTCATCGCTGCCACGAAGCAGTGGATCAAGCAGTTCGACCCCAATCAACAGGAGGACGCACATCATCTGCTCGAGGCCCTCTGGGTCCACCAACAACACAACGTGAAGAATTTTGAATTGCTCGGCGAGTTGCTGAAGTCACCCGAACCGCACGCGAGAATTGCCGCCAATACGGTGAAGCATCTGTGGTTTAACGTCGAGAGCACGATGCGCGGCGGCGTGATTGCCGCCGAGAAGGAACTCGCGGCACAGAAATCAGGAATCCTCAGCGACACTGCTGAGTTAACGACGATTCGTGTCGCCACGATCCCCGAGCGGATGCTGTATGACGTTACCGAATTGACCGTAAAGCCTGGCAAGAAAGTCAAGCTCACGTTTGCCAACCCCGATTACATGCCGCACAACATTTTGCTTGTGAAGCCCGGCACGTCCGACAGTGTCGGTTTAAAAGCAATGGCACTCGGGGCAGGCGGCTTTGCGGTCAGTTTTGTTCCTCAGAGTCCCGATATTCTTTGGTCCAGCAAGCTGGTCGATCATGGGCAAGAGCAAGTTATCGAGTTCACCGCTCCTGAGGAAGAAGGCGCCTATCCCTACATTTGCTCGTTCCCCGGGCATCACTTGCTGATGCGTGGCACACTCTACGTGACCAACGACCTAGATGAGTTTCTGGCGAAGAATCCTGTTTCCGCGGTCAAGCTAACGGAGTGGAGGGTCAGCGACCTGGACGATGACTTGAAGCAGCTTGGGAATTCCCGCAACTATTTCCGTGGCCAGCAATTGTTTACGACGCTGGCCTGTGCCCAATGTCATCAGATGGGCGATCCCGGTGCGGCCCCACGTCCTGCGCTGCTTGGCATCAACCATGCGGGGATGCATCATTCGCATGGTCCAAGCCTCGCCGTCGGCCCGAACTTGGCCGACGTCGTCAAGAAGTATAAGAGCGACGCCAAGCTGTTGTTGCAGGAGATTCTCGAACCATCACGCAACATCGACGTGAAGTACCTGAAGTATATGTTTGAGTTGGAGGATGATATTTACCTGAGTGGCAACATCATCGCAGAGGATAGCGAATCCGTGACGATTCAAACCGGGCCCACGGCGGCACAGGAGCAGAAGGTCGCGAAGAACACAATTCTTTCACGCCGTCCGTCGCCGGTGTCGATTATGCCCACCGGGATTCTCAACCCCTTGGACAGGGACCAGATCCTCGATTTGCTGGCTTATGTGCTCGCCTCGGGAAATGCGGATGACCCCGCGTTCAAAGATCAAACTCAAAGGTAGATAGACGTTCAACAAGACGACTTCGAAGTTAAGGGCTCTTCAAGGAATTTGACGGCAGGAGTTCAGAATCCGAGGTTTTTCAGGCATTGCTGCGATGTCCGAAATGAAGATAAGATCGGTACTGTGCAATCAGGATACCAAAGAAAATCATCGGACGTGGCAGCGATGCGTTGAAAACCTTCCTGCTGACTTCGCGCAAGCAGCACCGAGGTTAGAGCCGGACTCGCCCCGGCAAGTCACGTTCGTTCACTAAAATCCCCGAAGAACCATTTGTGCTAAGCGAACGCGAACGCCACCGCCGCACGATCCAAACAACGATTCCCGAGATGGCACAAGCAGTTACTGCGGCTCGCAAAATCCACTGGTCGCGAGAAACCGATTCGCCACTGACGTAAATCATCACCGGGACTGCAACCAGACTTAACCAACCGAAACTCACTAATCTTCGTGCAAATTCCTTGCGCAATCGGATCATGGCGTTCCTGGCTTGTCGTGGACTCTCAATGAGTACCCAATCCATGGCGACGGTTGGATCTCCTGCAATGTTGTGTATTCTGCTGCCGTTAGCCGTATCGCCGAATCTCCCACATGGATTGGATAACCGTACACGCTGTTTACGCTAACAATGGTAGGCCCCGGTGCTGATAGCAACTTCTCGCTCCCATCGCTGCGTTGCCAATCATTTGCAGGCGGTTGATATTCGACGCCAAACACCTTCGGATCGCATAATCCAAACCAAAGCAACCGTGGCTTCGTTTCGTTGGTACGACTGGCTAGCCAATCACGCAAGTAAAAATAGTCCTGACCCCAATCAAGGTTGCTGTCCGAAACCCATTCCCCGCCGCGTTTAGGACCATCTGCCAGTTCGTTGAAGCATGACAACCAATGGGGACCGTGCCAAAAGAATGTCAACGCCTGAATGAGAACTGTTTTGCCCCAGTTGTATCTGGAGTTTGGTGCTGATCGAGTTATTCTAAGAGCCGAAGGCGGCTCTCAAAATGACCCGATCGCGAAGAACTTTCACCGCTCTAGAAAAAGCCGCTATCGTGTATGCGGCATCTTGTCGACAAAACGCCCGTTTCCGATCTCTGTGATGAACTCGGACTACAGCCAACACAGATTTATGCCTGGCAGAAGCAGCTCGCCATGAATGCGGCCCTGGCTTTCCAAACGCCTCGGCAAGCGATCAAGCAAGACGACGCCAAAGACCGGAAGATCATCGCGCTGGAAGCGAGGATTCAACAGCAAAAAGAAGTCGTCGCTGAATTGCTGCAGGAGCATGTTCAACTAAATAAAGTACTTGGGGAGCTCTGAACGGATGCTGGGTTCCCCATGATAGCCGCGACCAAGTCGTCGATTATGTGAACTACTGAAACCAGCGTGCCGAGGTCCCAGCCAAGCAAATCGTCGCTTGGCTGGGTGTCGGCGGCAGCAAGTATTTCGATTGGAAAAAGCGTTGCGGAAAAGTCAACGAACATAATGGCTCGATCCCTCGCGACCACTGGCTGGAGGAATCTGAGCGAAAAGCAATTCTTGATTTCCATGCCAAGAATCCCCTTGAGGGTTATCGCCGCCTGACGTTCATGATGCTCGATGCCAATGTCGCTGCGGTCAGTCCGTCGAGCGTTTATCGTGTGCTCAGTGAAGCCGGAGTACTGGATCGTTTCAATGGCAAAGCCTCGAAGAAAGGGTCCATCAGACTTTGTCGTGGATTTGCCTCGGAACCCGGATTTTGGAGGCATGGCTCCCGTGTCCAAAAGTCGTCGCGATGGAAGATTCGAGAAAGTCTCCGGCGGGTATACCGCCGGCGACCGACGAGCACCTTTGTCGCACGGTCGACCTGGCTATTGCTTCCAAAGTTGCGTCCCCGCAGAGCTTCAGTCCGCTTCACCCGGCACGTCAAGTGTACGGCACAGGATCGTCCTTCAGTCACTTTGGACAC
>JBGSVE010000136.1:0-34436 GCA_041753075.1 Pirellulaceae bacterium | reverse complement strand
GCAATAAGAACGCCGCAGCCTGCGATTGGCGTTTGGCATGGGTATCTTTTGCCGAATCGTCAGCGGATGATTCGAACCGTTGGTGCAGAAACTCTGTCGCCACTCCGATGACCGAATCGGTGTTGCTTGGCAATCTCGCCAGGATCAAGCGAAAGCCGCTGGGGTCGGATTCGAGCAACAATTCAAAAAGCTGATGGGGGTCGTTGGCCGCGTGCTCGGACAACAGGTCGGTCGCGAATAATCGAGCTTGTTCGGGCAGCGAAGTGTCGCGGCGAATGGACTGCAAAGGATCGATGAGATGCTCGATCACTGGTAGCAACAAAACACGCCATTGACCCAACCGAGATGGTGCGACCTTGACGAGTTCTCGCGAGACAAGCTCCGTTACATCTCGTTCGCTCCAGATCGATGACGATGGCGCGACCGTGGCGATGCTGGTTGCCAGACGAAAGCGTTGACTGTCCGAATGCAGTTTGTCGCCGAGGTGAGAAACGCATCGTGAAACAAACGACCGGTCGCCGGATGCGAGTGCTGATGTGATGACAGGCAACTGCTCGGGTGTTGCTTCCAATAGCCGGAGCCAAAGGTATTCGCGATTCGTGGTGTCACTGGCAAGTAAGGCGATTGAAAGATTTAATCGTTGGTTGTTGCTGATCGAACCTTTCATTTCAAACGAAGCTTGACGCAGTTGTTTCTCAATCGCGTCCTGACGAGCTGGCATCTGTCGCAAGAGTTCTGGCAAATGACCGATGTCGGAATTGATGATTGCGGTTGCCAAACCGGCGATTTCCAACCGTTCGCTCTGTGCTTGAACGAGCGTACGCGATTGCGCGGCGACGGCCCAAACGCTGACGACTCCGATGGTGACACTCAGCGGCAACAGTACCATCAATGCCGCCAACCATGGACTTCGACGAGCAAATTTCACAACGCGTTCCGCAACCGTAATTCGGCGAGCACGAATAGGCTGGTGGTCAAGAAACGCTTGTAAATCTGCAGCCAGCTCGATGGCCGACTGGTATCGCTGGCTGGGTTCCTTATGCAAGCACTTCAAACAAATGGTTTCCAGGTCACGAGGTATCTCGGGCCTCAGTTTTCTAGGGCCAACCGCCTCGAGAAATTTGACTTGATGCAGCGTTTCGACCGTGGTGTGACCTTTGAATGGTGGCCGACCAACCAACAGCTCGTACAGCACTGCACCGAGAGAATAGACGTCGGCGGTTTGCGTAATTTTATCGGGCTGGCCGGACGTCTGTTCGGGTGCCATGTAACTGGGCGTTCCAAGAATCGTTCCCGCGTGCGTTAACCCTGAATCGATATCGAGTTGCTTGGCCAAACCGAAGTCAGCGAGCTTGGGTGCTTGGTCGGCGGAGAAAAGAATGTTGGCGGGTTTGATATCCCGGTGAATCAATCCGGCTTGGTGCGCTGCAGCAAGGCCAGAGCAGAGCGACTTCACCAAGCTCGCCGACCAACGCGGATCCTGAGGCCCGCCTTCGGTCTTGGTTGCGAGATCACCTCCCTCACACAACTCCAAGACCAAGTATGGGTTCCCATCTTGTTCGCCAACTTCATAGATTTGCACGATCTGCGGATGCTGAACCCGCGCGTTGGAAATCGCTTCGGTCTGAAATCGCTCGAGACCCGTCGTCGAACCCATGTACTTGGGATTGAGAAACTTGATCGCCACCTTGCGATTCAATCGACGATCAAGCGCGGCGACAACAATGCCCATTCCGCCACCGCCAACGAGCGATACAAACTCAAAATCTGGCAACGTCGGCAATGAAATATCACAGTCAATCTGTCGCTCAACTGCCACCGTCAATGACTCGTTCACATTCGATCGTTGGCGATCAACCAAAGCGCCGATTGCCGGCAACACATCTTGCAGGACAGACGCCAAGTCGGGATGACGACGGATCAGAGCAGCCGGGTCAGTGGTTTCACCCCGCACGCATTGGTCTGTGTACTCGTCGATGATTTGAGCCAACCGCGAGTCTTGAACTTCGGAATCATGGCTCGCCATCAGCAGTTTTTTCTCTCAACTACACGACGTATCCGGTGTATCATTTGAATTGCCACGTAGAGCCTGGCGGACCTTGACAATCGCTCTAGCGTACCGCTTGCTGCACAAACGCGGATCCAAGTCGAGGATGTTCGCCGCAGTCGCATTGTCAAAGCCTTCACACGTCCGCATCAAAATCAGTTCGCGATCTTCATCGGACAAAGAAAGTAATACTTCGTTTACACGATCCACTAGTTCATCGCGTAGCATTTTATCAAGCGGCCCATCCTGCGGACGCAACAGCGCGTCAACAACAACGAGCGATCCCGATCGAGGAATCGTAACCTCGCGCAATTGGGTGCGGCGCTGAGTGTGCAAATGAGCACGTCTTAAACGGACTAGATTCTGGTATGCAGTCCTGCGAAGCCAGGTCGAAAAAGGCATTGGTCTGCGAGCTATGAAATCGTCAAGTCGATTGGAAACCTCGATTAGCGTCTCCTGAACGACGTCCGACGGGTCAACTCTTCTTTCGAGGGCTTTGTCGAAGCGCAATCGAATGAATTCGCGTAAAATCGGACGATGCGAAGCAACAATTTCATCCCTGGCCGAGACATCACCATCGGCGATTCGAGTTAGCAGGCGTTCGGTTGTGGAGAAACTGGTTGACATGCTTAAAGCGAACTCAACGGACGTTCTGAAGGGTCAAGTGGTCCGTCAATATTATAAGTCAGGACAAACGCAAGGTGTTCTAGGACGCTCCGCCAATTTAATAGTTCAAGATCATCGAACCAGACTAGTAGAATCGACTTGCTGGAAATAGCGTATGAACGCGACGACTGATTGCAACGCCATCGCATCAAAATTGACCAAGCCCAAGGGGTCAACACCAATATCCGACACAAGTTTCATTTTTATTCAAATCACTTACGTTCCGCGAGATAGCCCCAAACGATGATATTGTCGGACCAATGATCGACGGTGAATTCTTCTAGCATAGGCCAGCCACCAAGATCCCAATAGGCTTCGGTTGTTGGCCAGGCAAAAGCATTGGGTTGCATGGTCCGACCGATGATATAAGTTATCGGCCAAGTGATGTAGTTGCCGTTCCATTTGGCGAAGTCGATGTTGCCGTAGGGCGTAAGTCCCGCCGGGACCGCTTGGCCAGTGAAACGCGCGTCGAGTTTGAAGGCATTTTTAATCGGGTTCGCGCCCAGTCCAGTTGTGTAAACCCAATTGTTAGGATTACATCCACTTTGGAACTGAGTTGATTGCACAATGCCACCGAGATACCGATCGTCGCCGGTCAATGAATGAGCATATACGAGCGCCGAGGCGTCGGGTGTTGTATAAAAACCGATAAATTGAGGCTTTGTCCGATCGGGCACCGTGATGTTAAAGGCATTCTTAGTGGCGTTGATCAGCGTGATCTCAGCAAGCTCGCGCATCGCTGTGATCGATCTTTTCTTCAGGGCTGCATCACCTAGGTTCTCGGGCAAGCGAGCGTAGACAAATGCGTGTTCTTCTTGGATGTGCTTGCCCCAGGTATGCAGCACCGGTGCGTCGTCCGTCAGTACGGAGTCTTGGAGAAAAGTTGTATGGTATTTTTCGTCGTGGGTCAGTTGATACAGTTCCAGCGCCGCAAGATTGCGATAATCGATATGCCTCCATTCCTCTTCGCGAGTCTTGGTTAGCCCGGCGGCGAAGTCCGCAGCGTGATCGTTTTCCGCGAACTCGAATGCGCGGACGGCGCTGGCACGAATTCCGCCGGCGCGTTTTGCATCAAACGGGTCCAACAACCGCGCCAGCCGCGCCCCCACCGCGGCGAAGTACCAACTGGCCGCATAGTCGCCCTTGGTTACGTAGCTGGGAAAACTATTCAGCCAACTGACTTCGCCAGGCAACGGATCGCCTTTGCTTTCGAGTCCATAGCCAACGCCGCCGTCGGCTTGTTGGATACGCTGGAAGAACTCGAACTCAAACAACGCCTCGGCGAGAATGTCGGGAATGCCCGCCTCAGGTGGAATGTTTAGTTTTAGCGATGCGATCGTTTCGGGAAACAGATCCAGAATCATCAACGTTGCCAATGTTGCTCGCATGTGTGTGACTCGGCGCGGGTTCCAGTCACCGGCGTCGTGATAGCCACCGGCTGCTTGAGGCACCGATTCCCCCATGTCTCCGCCGGGAAATTCTTCCCATGCCGTTTCACCTTTTTCAACGGTGCGGTATCGCGTCCGCGTGACCTTGTACCCATCGGCCGGATTCATATCACGCGGTTTTTGAAATGTTGTGTAAGGCGGGCCGAGCTCAAAGCCGCTGCGCTGGTGGTACAGACCTCGCATTTGAATCTCGAACGCATGACGCCAAGTCCCGTCGCCAATTTCAAACGGATACGAGCAACCGATTCCATCAACGACAACTCGGTAGCGTCCCGGTTCGTTGAATGAAGAAAAATCACAGCGAGCGACATCGGTACCGTTGAAGTTTGCGGTTCGCGCCTGCTCCTCGTCCTTGGTTGCTGGATAATGTAATTCGCCATTGCCCTGGAACGCTTTCTTGCCGCTTTTTTCATCAACGAGTGCGAAACGAAACAAAGCTGGAAGTTCAAGTCGTCCGCCGGTGCCCAGCCAACATGATACGAAGGCACGTTTGATTGGATCGTCAGGTCGATAGCCGATTTGGTTGACGTGAACCGCTTCGCTGCGGGCCGTCGAAACATCGAATGTGAAATTCGCTTCTTGTTGTTGCGTGTTGAGTTGGCCCAAGTTGATGTTGTAGGTTTTTCCTGAAACCAAACTCGCTGGCAATTTTAAGTAATAAGTATGCCGATGGGCCAGCGAGCCCGGACCTTGCGCCCAAGCGTTGGCACGACTCTTTCGATAAACGGCCAGCGGCGTGATTGGCTTTGCATAAGCCGGGTCATTCGCGGATTGCACACGAAACGTTTCGGGGTCATCACCGATGAAATCCAATAAGGGGTCACCTTCGACTGATTCCCAAAGTGTTAACCATTGGCGATCGGGGCCGATAAGCCAGCCAAGCGTTTTGCCATCGCGCTCCACGATGATTGATTCGATCTCACCGTCGGCAGATTTTTTCTCGGTGCGTTTATCCTTAGGCTGCGGTTCATATTTGATGACGCTGGCTGGAATTAGCCGTCCCGCTTGGATTTCAATGGCAAGCATATTCGGCGCAACGGCAGCGATATGTTCGACCGATGGAGAATTTTCCGTGCGGGTGCTGTATTGGTCGATCAATGCTTGTTGACGTACTTTGGCTGCGGCTTCTTCGGCTAATCGTTTCTGAAGAATCTCGTTTCGCGCGGCCGCGACTGCGGGTGTTGGCGGGACGAGCCACACGCCAGCGACTTCGATGTCCATATCCGTTGGCCCAAGCCAATCGCCCATGATCTGGATCTGGCGAATCGCCGCCAGGTCTGGCTTGCCGCCCTCTTCGACGGCATTGGGTTCGCTCAACGATGCACCGCCGCGCGGAAACACGGTCGTAAAGTCGTTGATGCCGGCGGGCGCATCTTTAAGCGGAAACTCCCACCTGGCACCATGGCCCTTGTCATCCTTCAACATGACAACACACGCGGCGGTGCGATTCCTTTCGCCAGCCTTGATCCGCATTACCAGCGACAAGTCGGCGTTATTGGCAAGATTCCAATCGACGAGGTAACCGACGCCACCACGATTGTCGGTTTCGCGAACGACAAGCGAGTCGTTGACGATGGCAGCTTTCTCCGCCCAAGATAAGTAGCTGATTTCAAGCGGACGATCGAATTTCTCGATCAGCTTGATGGGTGCTGGCTCGGCGGCGATTAGCAGGGATTGCGATACAGCGCACAGTGTGAACAACACGACTTTGTTGGCGATGGATCGATTGCCCGTTGCTACTTCAGACATAATAAGCTGTTACTCTTGGCGTTTGGTTATTGATTAGCTTAGCGACGGGCGGAAAACCCGTCTGGCCTAATCGTAGCCGAAGTCGCCAGACTGCGGAAAACGCAGGGAATCTGAACTTTGGCAAGTTCTGCTACGCTAGTGATTGACCGCTCGTTGCTTAGTTTAAGGGTTAGCGAACTTTATGAAAACAATGCGGGCAATTGTGGTTGGTACGGGTTTCATTGGCCCGGTGCATGTCGAGGCATTGCGACGCGCCGGCGTCGAGGTTGCCGGGATCGTTGGATCGAGTCCCGACAAATCGCGATCCGCTGCGGCGCGGTTGGGTTTGTCCACCGGGTACGAGACGCTCGAGAATGCGCTGCGTGACGATTCGATTGACGTGATCCATTTGACGACGCCGAATTCGCTGCATTTCCAACAAGCCAAAGCGGTACTTGTTGCCGGTAAGCATTGTCTTTGCGAAAAACCGTTGGCGATGAATTCGGCTCAGTCTGGTGAGTTGGTCAAGTTGGCTGCGGCAAGCGGTTTGGCGGCGGGCGTCGCGTACAACATCCGTTTTTACCCGTTGTGCCATGAAGCGGCGGCGCGGATTCACAGCGGTGGCTGCGGAGATGTGTTGCACGTTACGGGAAGCTACGTCCAAGATTGGTTGCTCAAGGAGACCGATTTCAATTGGCGAGTCGTGGCCGAGGAAGGCGGTGAATTGCGTGCCGTCGCGGACATTGGAACCCACTTGATGGATCTAGTGCAATTCGTGACCGGACAAAACGTTGTGTCCGTGTGTGCGGATCTGAGGACCGTTCATCCTAGGCGTTATCGACCTGGCGGTGGGGCCGAAACATTTTCCCAGCGGACTGTTGCGAAGGACCCGATGCAAGCGGTCCATATTGTGACCGAAGACTGCGGTTCGATCATGCTGCGGATGGCCGACGGGGCCAACGGTTGCGTATGGGTGTCGCAGGTGACTGCGGGGCGGAAGAATTGTTTGCGTTTCGAGATCGCGGGTACTGAGTCGTCGCTGGGGTGGAATAGCGAATCGCCAAATCAACTTGAAATTGGTCATCGCGGGCGGGCCAACGAATGCTTGATTCGCGACCCGTCACTGATGAGCGAGTCGGCGGCTGCGATCAGTCAATATCCGGGCGGCCACAACGAAGGATTTCCAGACACGTTCAAGCAATTATTTACGCAGTTTTACGCGTATATACAGCGAGATGATTTGACCGCGTCACCAACGTTCCCGACATTTGTGGACGGACATCGCGAGATTCTTTTATGTGAAGCGATTCTCGCCAGTCACCGTGAGCGGCGCTGGATCGACGTTGTTCAATGCGGATAGGCGTTTGCACGATCACGCTTTAGAATATTGCGGATGTTGATTCGCGAACTTAACCATATTGCTTTGCACGTTGCCGATGTGGCGGCGAGTTGCGAGTTTTATACGAATGTGCTGCGATTGGCATCGTTGCCGCGTCCGGCGTTTGATTTTCCGGGAGCCTGGTTTCGCTTGGGCCAAACACAGGAATTGCACTTGATCGGCGATCGGGCAACGGCGGTTCATTCGCATTACCGTGGCACTCACGTCGCCTTTGCGGTAGATGATTTAGACGCCTGGGATCGCCACCTTGATTCGCTTGGTGTAGACCGTTTGCCGCGACGCACGCGGCCCGATGGCGCGCAGCAAACATTTTTTACTGACCCCGACGGACATTGGCTCGAGCTGTGCGAAGTCGCGGCGGCCGACGTCTCAACGATTGCGACACACTGCACAAAGTGAGCCCATGATTCCACGCTATTTGGTCCCGTTTCGCGCTTCGCGGTCGTCGCACTATTTCACCGATCTGTTAGTCATCGGTGGCGGATTGGCGGGCTTGCGCGCTGCCCATGCGGCCCAGTCGCATCAATCGGTGTTGGTGATTACGAAGGATGAGTTGCAAGAATCGAACAGCCATTACGCCCAGGGCGGAATCGCCGGTGTGATTGACCCCGAGGATCGATTCGAGGATCACGTTGCCGACACGCTTGATGCCGGTGGTAATTTGTGTGACGAGGCAGTCGTTGACATGGTCGTTCGCGAAGCGCCCGGCCGCATCGAAGAGTTGATCGCCTGGGGAACTCAGTTCGACCAACTTGGCGGTTCGCTGGCGTTGGGTCGCGAAGGTGGACACAGCCACGAACGGATTGTTCATGCACTCGGCGATGCAACGGGCAAAGAAGTCATGCGCGCTGTGATCGAGCGAACTCGCATTTTGCCCAACGTCGATATTTGGGAACGAACATTCACGATCGATTTATTGACTCGCGAAGGTCGCTGTGTCGGAGCCGTTGTCAGCCGCGAAGACGGACCACCTTCGTTAGTCTGGGCCAAGCAAACTATTCTCTGCACCGGAGGAGCTGGCCAGGTCTATCGCGAGTCGACCAATCCACCGGTGGCAACGGGCGACGGGTTCGCTGCGGCCTATCGCGCGGGCGTGGAATTGCGTGACATGGAGTTTTGCCAATTTCATCCGACGGTGTTGTATATTGCTGGGGCGTCGCGTTCGTTGATTACCGAAGCGGTGCGCGGCGAGGGTGCGCACTTGCTGGACAGCGAAGGTAACCGATTCATGCCGCTGTATGACCAGCGCGCCGAATTGGCACCGCGCGATGTGGTCAGCCAATCGATCGTGACGCAGATGGCGCGCACCAGTCATAGTTGTGTTTACCTGAGCATGGCGCATTTGAACCCCGAGGAATCTCGCATGCGTTTTCCGGGGATCGCGTCGGCGTGTGCAAAGTTCGGCATCGACATCGCGACCGATCCGATTCCGGTCAGGCCGGGCGCGCACTACATGGTCGGCGGCGTGACGGTCGATATGCAAGGCCAAACCAGCATGCCTGGTTTGTGGGCCGCCGGCGAAGTGACCAGCAGCGGATTGCACGGTGCGAACCGTTTGGCGAGTAACAGTTTGCTCGAAGGTTTGGTCTACGGGGCTCACGCCGGCGAGTCAGCGTCACGCGCCGCGCTGGACATGCCGGACACGATGTGGGCGATGGCGATCGAGCAACCGGCCTATCCGCTGAACCCTGATTTTGATGTTGCCGACGTTCGAGCGTCGATGAAAAGCCTGATGGGGCGACTGGTCGGCGTCCAACGCGACGCGGCGGGCTTGCGCGAAGCGGCTGACCAGGTCGATGGGTTCTGCTCGTTTGTGATGAAACGCCAATTCGCCAGCGAAGCGGGTTGGGAATTGCAGAATTTGCTTTGTACGGCCCAAATGATGACGCGAGCGGCGCTGGCAAGACAAGAATCTCGCGGCGTACACTTTCGGTTGGATCACCCCAAGAGTGATGATGCCCATTGGCGACGCCATTTGACGATTTGCGTCGATCGCAACGGCGGCATGCCGCAGTTATCGCCGCTGCTGCCGGTCAGCACGGTGTCGGTCAGCACGGTGTCGGTCAACACGGTGTCGGCTTTAAGCCAACCAGTGCGGTAATTTTCCGGGCGGGGGCAGGTCGATTTTCTTGGCGGCGTGAATGCCGTCAATTGCCGCCAAGGCTTCCAGTGCTGGTGCGGGCACATTGCCATCGAGGTTGAGCACACCGATTGCTTTGCCACCAGGTGAATCGCTGTCGCGACCGACGGCCATTTGCGCGATATTTACGTTGTGCGTGCCAAAAACGGTGCCGATCTTGCCAATGATGCCCGGCACGTCCATGTGAGTGAACACGACCAGCGAACCGTCCAAGAATGATTCCAATCGATAACCATCGAGCATGATCAGACGCGGCATCGCGTTGCCAAGCATTGCTCCGCCGGCGCGAACGCTGCGACCGCCGCCGCTGACCTCCGCCGTGATGCTGGACGCGAACGCCGACATCTCGCGGTGCTTTTGTTCGCTCAGATCAATGCCGCGCTCGCGCAGCAACATCTCGGCGTTGATGATATTCACTTCGTCGCCGACGGCGCGTTCCAACAAACCGGCGCAGAACGCATTGTTCAACATTCGCGTATCACGTCCCGAAATTTCACCACGGAACGTGAGCGCCACCTTGTCAATGCCGCCGCCGTGCCATTGTGACAACAACAATCCAAGCCGATGGCAGATATCAAGGTAACCGCGCAGTTCATCGAGCGTCTTGGGATCGAGCGAGGCGACGTTCACGGCGTGGCGAATTTCGCCCGTGCGAAGGAAATTAAGCAACAGGTGAATTCCCTCGACGGCGACTTGCGTTTGCGCCTCTTCGGTGCTTGCTCCCAAATGCGGCGTGCAAACAACATTCTTCATGCCGAACAGCGGGCTGTCGGTACAAGGCTCGTTCTCGTAAACGTCGAGCGCGACTCCGCCGAGCTTGCCCGATTTCAGTCCTTCGACCAACGCATCTTGATCGTAAATTCCACCGCGAGCCGCGTTGATTAACCGCAATCCTGGTTTGACTTTTTCCAATTGCTTGATGCCGATCAGGCCCTTGGTTTCGGGAGTTAGCGGCGTGTGAACCGTCATGTAATCGAGTTCGGGAAGCATTTCATCAACAGTTGGCGACAATCGCACGCCTAACGCCGCGGCCTGCTCATCGGTCAAAAACGGATCGTAAGCAATTACGCGCATGGCAAACGCGAGCGCGCGAGTTGCGAACTCGCGACCGATGCGACCCATACCAACAATGCCAACGGTTTTGCCGGCGAGTTGGGTGCCCATGTAGTCTTTGCGGTCCCAGCGATGTTCGACCAAGCTTTGGTTTGCTGCGGCGATGTTGCGGCTGAGCGCAAGCATCAGCGCGAATGCATGTTCGGCGGTGCTGATCGTATTGCCCGCCGGCGTATTCATCACAACGATCCCGCGCCGCGTCGCGGATGCCTTGTCGATATTGTCGGTCCCCACACCGGCGCGAACCAGCGCCTTCAGATGCGTGTTGCCTTCGAGCGATTCAGGTGTGATTTTGACGCCGCTGCGCAGAATCGCTCCATCGAATTCGTTCAATGACTGGCGCAGCTCGTCACCTTTTAAGCCGGTGCGAATCTCATAGGTCACGCCCTCGGCGTTGTCGAGAATATCCAAGCCTTCTCGGGCGATCGAATCAAGAACAAGAATGCGGTGCATAGTTTTCAATCAGTATGTTATTGTCTGGCTGCCCTCGCCCCGTCGCGGGGAGAGGTGCTGGGGGTGAGGGAAAATCGTGGCTGCGGCTGGAAGCCCCAGCCACAACCAAACCTGACACGACTCTCAACCATTTTTCTCAGCAAAGTCTTTCATATAGCTTGCCAAAATTTCGACGCCTTCCATTGGCATGGCGTTGTAGATACTGGCGCGAATGCCACCGACGCTGCGATGGCCCGCCAAGTTGCCCAAATCTTGCGATTGGGCACCTTTCAAGAACGCGGCCTGCAATTCGTCACTGGGCATACGGAACGTCACGTTCATCAGCGACCGCGACGACTTTTCCGCGTGGCCTTGGTAAAAACCAGAATACGCATCGACGACGTCATATAACAATGCGGCTTTTTTCTGGTTATGAGATTTCATCGCCGCGAGTCCACCCATGTCACTGGCGATCCAATTGGCAACTTTGCCCAAAACATAAATCGCAAACGTCGGCGGAGTGTTCCATTCTGAATCGTTGTCGGCGTGGTTCTTGTAGGAAAGATATCCAGGTAGGTTCGCTGGGGCGCGATCGAGCAAGTAACGACGAATAATGACCGCAGTCACGCCCGCTGGGCCCGCGTTCTTTTGAGCACACGCATACAGCAATCCATAACGATCGATATCAACCGGTCGGCAAAGGAAATCACTCGACGCATCGCACACCAACGGGACGCCCGCGGGACAATTTGGTTCACTCGGAAATTGAACGCCCTGGATCGTCTCGTTGCTGCAGTAATACATGTAAGCGGCATCGGGCGAGACGCTGTAATCCGAAGCTTTGGGGACGCAGTTGTAGTTCGTCGCCTTGCTGTCGTAGATCGCTTTGGCGTCGCCTTCTTTTGTCGCTTCCTGGATCGCGTACTTGCCCCATGATCCGGTCAACAGGTATTCCGCCGACTTACCGGAATCACGCAGCAGGTTGGCCGCGATCATCGAGAATTGCAACCTTGCACCGCCTTGCAAGAACAACACCGCAAAGTCATCGCCAGCACCCAACAAAGACCGCAGTGAGGCCTCGGCATCGTGTAGAATTTCGAGAAATTGCTTGTCGCGGTGAGACATTTCCAACAATGAACAACCGGCCCCAGGAAGGCACAGCATTTCGTCCTGGACTTCCTGCAGCACCGACAGCGGCAGCACGGCGGGACCGGGCGAGAAGTTGAAAATGCGTTGCGAAGCGGTCGAAGATGTCATGGTCGCAAAGTCCAAGCAAAAAACGAGAAATGAGTTTAGAAGAGTTATTCTAGGCACCGCCATACAACTGCGGAACCACGGCCAAAGCAACGGGAGGAAAAAGGCGTTCTCGTGTTCGATCAGACTTTAGTTTCAGATATTAACGAACCATTATCCTTTACGCGAATTGGGGTTTGAGCCAATCGGCTAAAGCCTACGCTCAGACACCTTTCTCCGCGGGCAACAAAAAACGGCTCGCGCAAGTGCGCGAGCCGTTCGCATTTAATCTATCGGTGACTCGACCTAATACATGTCGTAATCGCCGCCGGTGCCGGCGGACTTCTTGCCCTTGTCACCCTTGGGCTTTTCGGCCACAAGTGCATCGCTAGTCAACAGCAACGTCGCGACGCTGGCCGCATTGCTGAGCGCCGTTCGCGTCACCTTGGTTGGGTCAATCACACCTGACTTAACCAAATCTTCGTAGGTGTCGGTCAAGGCGTTGTAGCCCATGTTGCCCTTGAGCGCGAGCACTTTTTCGCAAACGATTCCGCCGTCCATGCCCGCGTTTTGGCTGATCATCGTCAACGGAGCGCGGCAGGAGCGGACCACGATGTCGTAGCCAATCTTTTCGTCGGCGGTCAACGATGCCGCTGGCGAAACGCTGCCGCTGGCGCGAAGCAAAGCCACACCGCCACCTGGAAGAATGCCTTCTTCGACAGCGGCACGAGTGGCATGTAATGCGTCCTCGACGCGAGCCTTCTTTTCTTTCATTTCGCTTTCGGTCGCGGCACCGACATTGACCTTCGCAACGCCACCGGCGAGCTTGGCCAATCGCTCTTCGAGCTTCTCACGATCGTAATCGCTAGAAGTGTTCTCGATCTCGCGACGAATCTGGTCGATGCGAGCCTTGATCGCGGCGCTCTTGCCAGCACCTTCGATGATCGTGGTGTTGTCCTTGTCGATAATGATCTTCTTGGCTCGGCCCAAGTACGTCAAATCGATACTCTCCAGCTTGATACCAACCGCTTCGAAGATCGCCGTTGCGCCCGATAAAATCGCAATGTCTTCCATCATTGCCTTGCGACGATCGCCATAGCCTGGAGCCTTGACGGCACAACAGGCGAACGTGCCACGCAGACGGTTGATCACCAATGTTGCCAACGCTTCGCCATCGACATCTTCGGCGATGATCAACAGCGGTTTGCCCTGTTGGACAACCTTTTCCAACACAGGAACCAAGTCCTTGATGTTGCTGATCTTCTTTTCGAACACCAACACGTAGGCGTCTTCGAGCACGGCTTCCATGCTGGTTGGATCGGTGACGAAGTATGGCGACAAATAGCCGCGATCAAACTGCATCCCTTCGACCCATTCTTGTTCGGTCTGCAAGCTCTTGCCTTCGTCGACCGTGATGACTCCGTCTTTGCCGACCTTGTCCATCGCATCGGCGAGCAATGTGCCGATTTCGCGATCGTTGTTGGCGGCGATTGAAGCGACGTTGGCCATCGCTTCTTTGTCCTTGACCTTGACGGCCATGGCGTGCAATTTCTCAGTGATATCGGCAACAGCCTTTTCGATCCCCGACTTCATTTGGATCGGATTAACACCGGCGATTACAGCCTTGAGGCCTTCGTTGAAAATCGCTTCGGCCATCACGGTTGCCGTCGTCGTACCGTCACCGGCAACGTCGCTGGTCTTGCTGGCAACTTCGCGAACCATGCGAGCGCCCATATTTTCAAACGGATCTTCGAGGTCGATTTCTTTGGCGACGGTCACGCCGTCCTTGGTGACCGTGGGGCTGCCAAAACTCTTTTGCAAAATAACGTTGCGGCCCTTGGGGCCGAGCGTCACCTTGACGGCGCGGGCCAACTTGTTGACGCCGCGGCGAATTGCTTCGCGAGCTTCTTGGTCAAATGCAATAATCTTCGACATAGATATTTTTCCTTTGCGAACGTGTAAACGGTGAAATATTTCGGTGTGGTTGGGTTATTCGACGACGGCAAGAATGTCGTCTTCGCGCATCAACAGGTATTCGACGTCATCGATTTCGACGTTTTCGCCGGCGTAGCTGGTGAACAAAACGCGGTCGCCGACCTTCAATTGCGTTTTGGATCGCGATCCGTCGTCGAGAATTTTGCCGGTGCCGATAGCCAACACGGTGCCGCGAGCCGGCTTTTCCTTCGCCGAATCGGGCAGCACGATGCCGCCAGCGGTTGTCGATTCACTTTCTTCACGTTGCACGACCAAACGCTCGCCCAGCGGCTGCAGGCGGATCTTCGATTTGGTCTTCGTGGCAGTCGTCGCCATGGCGTCAATTCCTATAGGGGTGAAAGAGCGGGAGTGTCGATTGGGACAAATTGATCCTACGGGCCAGCCAAAACGGCAGCCTCGTTTGATTTCATCCGCCATGAGAGCAACGATCGTGCCACGGCCTGAAGATGGTGCCGTAAGTCAATGCCAGCAAGTGGTTTGCGAGCATTTTCGCAACCGCTTATCTACTGTCGTAGCTGGACCGGTTCTGCCAACCGTGCGGACACCCATGCCGGACTTTGGACGCTTTCCACCGCTTCGCCAATTCTAAGCCGTTGCGGTTGCAGTTAGACTTTGGACTTCGATTTCAGGTGACCAAAATTGTAGAACGGTTGGGGACAACCGTTCTACAATGTGTGCCCTGATTTTTGTGTTGACTGACCGCTCGTTGCTTTGGGAACCGTTTTCATGCCGATTGCTGTACGTTGCCAATGCGGTAAAACGCTTAATGTTCGCGACGAACTTGTCGGCAAGGCGGTCAAGTGTCCGGCTTGCCAACAAGTCGTCCGCGTTCCCGGTGGTCCAGCCGCTACCGCCAGTCCAGCTACGCGCCCCGCACCACGGACCGCCGCTGCGGCTGCCGCGCCCTCGGCAATGGACAACCTGTTTAATCAAGCCGGATTCGAGGTTAAGGTTGGCCAATTTTGTCCGCAATGCTCCAGCTTGCTACAACCCGGCGCTGTGCTTTGCACTACCTGCGGTTTCCATCTCGAAGCCGGTACGGCGGTCCTTGGTCACAAGGTCGAATTGGAAGAAGAAGGTGCCGAGGCGATTCTGAGTAAAGCCAAACGCGACATGCAGCGATCGGTCGAGCTTCAGGAGCGGCTAAAGGGTGCTGGAATGCCGTGGTGGATTCTTGGGTTGATTCTGTTCGGTATGGTTTCCATCACCGGCGTCGCCGTAACGGCTGTCAATTTGTCGCGCCGCAAAGAGGCCGACTTCAGCTTCAACGCGACGGCAACATTGTTATTGTTGGCGGGTGCAGCCGCGGCGGCAGTTTGCCTGGGAGCGAATTTGGTCGTTGTCGCTCGCGCCTTCAAAGAAAACAAGCGTGAAGGTTTTTTGGTGCTGCTGGCACCGCTCTATATCATCTACTACGCCATCAGCCGATTTAAACGAGTGGGCGCTGCCTATATCGTCGCGGTCGTCGCCGGCGTCGCGGCCGGTGCCTGCTTTGTGCTCGCCGGCATGAGCAACAATGGTCAATTGTAGAACAATTGTCCCAATCGTTTAGGGACAATTGTTTAGATCGCCGTACTGCTGCGGATCACCGGAACGAGCAACGCCAACACGACCATCATCACCAACATTGCCATCACCAGCAACATCACCGGCTCGAGCAATCGCACGAACAAATCGAGCCGACGAAACGTTCGCTTCTCCAAACTATCAGCGATCGCAGGCAACACGGTATCGAGCGAATTGCTCTCTTCGGCAACGCTAATCATCTCGACCACCGTGATCGGAAAGTGACCGGATGTTCGCAGCGGCGAGGCAAGCGTATCGCCGGCACGAATGTTTTCCGCTGCATCGGCGATCGAGCGACTGAGCAAACGATTGCCCGTTGCGGTGCGGCTGATATCGAGCGACTTCAGAATCGGCACGCCGTTGGACAACAACGTTCCCAGCACTCGGCAAAACCGCGCCACGGCCAAGTTCATCAGAATCGAGCCCAACACCGGAATCTTTAACTTCACGCGATCGGCCCATTCCTTACCCGCTTCGCTTTGCAATCGGTAACGGAACATGAACAGCGCCGCCGCAATCGCCACTAGCGCAATCCAACCGTAGCTTTGCAGAAACCGGCTGAAGCTCAACAGCGCGTCGGTGATCCACGGCATTTGGTTTTTTTCGCGCAAGCGATCAAACAGCATGTCGAACTTCGGCACAAAGAAAACGATCAAGACCGTGATCACGATCGAGCCAACGCTGAATAAGAACACCGGATAAGCGAGCGCGCTGATCGTGCGTCCCTTGAGGTCTTCTTGCAATTCGGTGAACGTGCCGACGCGGTCCAGTGCGTCTTCGAGAAATCCGCCTTCGGCACCGGCGCGAGTCATGTTGATCGCCATGTCGCTGAACACGCGCGGGTAACGCGCCATCGCTTGGCCCAGCGGTTCACCATCCTCAACTCGCCCGCGAATCTCGACCAGCACGCTCGACAACGTTGCGTCAGTCGATTGTTGCGACAACACCGTGATCCCGCGCAACAACGGCACGCCGCTGCGCAGCAGCGATGCGAGTTGAGAATAAAACGTCGCCATCGTCTGGCCCTTGACGCGCCGCGTTCGCTGGGCAAAACCCGCCAACGCCGATTGCGTGTCGGTCGCTTTGACTTCGACGGGAAACAACGTCTTGGCCGCCAACTGGGTCGTGGCTTCGCGTTGGTTGCCCGCTTCGATCGTCCCAGTGACGCGGTTGCCCTTGATATCGCGGGCGACGTAAGCAAAGGCAGGCATTAAAGTCGATCGCCTTTGGTCAATCGGGCCACTTCATCGACGCTGGTCTGGCCCATAATCGCTTTGTCCCACGCGTCCATTCGCAGCGGTTTCATGCCCTCGGCCAAGGCGGCTTTGCGCAACTCCCAACTGCTGGCCCGGTCATGTGCCAATTGGCGAATCGCCTCAGTCGTGACCAGCAATTCATAGATACCGAATCGGCCCTTGTAACCCACACCACGACACGCTCGACAACCGGTGGCTTGGTACAACGGTTGGTCGCCGAGTTTGTCAACGGGAAAGTCTTTAGGCAAATCGGCTGGCGTCGGTTGGTACGGCGTTTTGCAAGCCGGACACAAGCGGCGAATCAATCGCTGGGCCATCACCGCCTCGACCGTGCTGGCGACCAAAAACGGCTCGACGCCCATATCGACCATTCGCGTGTAAGCACCGGCGGCGTCGTTGGTGTGCAGCGTGCTAAACACCAAGTGACCGGTTAGCGATGCTTGAATCGCATTCTCCGCCGTTTCCAAATCGCGCACTTCGCCGACCAGAACCACGTCGGGGTCATGGCGCAGGATCGCGCGCAAACTGGCCGCAAACGTCAACCCAATTTTCGGGTGAACTTGGATTTGATTGATGCCATCAAGTTGATACTCAACAGGATCTTCGGTCGTGATGATTTTGTTCTCAGGTCCGCGAATCTCCAACAAGCTGCTGTACAGCGTCGTCGTCTTGCCGCTGCCCGTCGGCCCGGTGACCAAGATGATGCCGTGCGGCATGCGGATCAAATCATGAAACGTCTTGTAAATTTCTTCCGACATGCCGAGCCCACGGAGCTCGAACACCATGCTGCCCTTGTCGAGCACACGCATGACCATGCCTTCACCGTGAATCATTGGAATCACGCTGACGCGAATATCAACTTCGCGCGAATGGACTCGCAACTTGATCCGTCCGTCTTGGGGCAAACGTTTCTCGGCAATGTTCAACCGCGCCATGATCTTCAAGCGGCTGATGATCGCAGCTTGAAAGCGATTGATCTCCGGTGGAACGGGTTGTGGATGCAAAATGCCGTCGATGCGGTAGCGAATCACCAAACCATCGGATTGCGATTCGATGTGTACGTCACTGGCGCGCGACTCGATCGCTTCGAGCAAAATTTCGTTGACCAACCGCACGACCGAGGCTTCCTGCGCCATCTCCGACAATTCGCTGCCGTCGGATTCGATCTCGTCCAGCAATTCAACTTCATCATCACCCGCCGCGGCGACCAAACCTTCGACCGTTTCGCTTCCGACGCCCATGTGTCGCTTGACCAACCTTGCGATTTCGCCACGCTCGGCGACCACGGGAATCAAGTGCTTGCCCGTCGCCGAGCTGGCTTCGTCCAGCGGATACAAATCCAGCGGATCGGCTGTGGCGACAATGATCGAGCCGTTCTCGCGCCCGATCGGAAACAGACTGTGGCGATAAATCAGCTTCTGCGGAAACCCCTTCAGCGCCCCGAGATCAACGTTATATTCGCGCAGGTCAACGAAGTCCAAACCGGTTTCCTCGGCGACCGCACGCAGCGCTTCGGCTTCGTCGACGTAGCCGAGATTGACCGCCGACTGGATCACACCGCCACCATCGTCGAGCAACGATTGGCGTAGTTGATCTTCGGTCAAGAGTCCACGGCGAAGCAGGATTTCGCCAGCGTGCATAATCATGGAACGGCCAGGAGGAGAGGTTGGAGGGAAGGCTGTATCTTAGCTGCTGGCGGGACAGGATTCACGGGCAAAAAGTTAGATCGTCACGACGTGGGAGCTTCGTGGAACACTTTGACGCTACCGTCCGCCTCGTCCGCCACCTTGATCGCCACCACGACCGCCAAACGGTGAACCGCCGCCACCGCCCGGTGCGCCGCCTCGATCGCCGCCACCACCTGGTGTTCCGCCACCAAATGGTGAACCACCGCCGCGACCGCCGAACGGACTGCCACCGCCAAAGCCGCCACCGCCGAAGGGACTGCCGCCGCCACCGAATTGCGAACGGAAGAATTCGATGCGGCGCTGAATATCATCGGAGCTTGAACGACCGTCCGAAGCTGGCGTCGTGGTTGTGCTGGCAGTTGCCGCCGGAGCAGTCGATTTAGCTTGCTGACCGAGAACCGATTCGAGAGCTTTTTGCACCACGTCGGACTTCATGTTGCCGTTGAGTGAAATGATTTCGACCGTTTCTTCTGATTCAATAACGCCGGCGTCGATCGCCGCCACCAGTACGCGAATGTCTTCGACGTCCTGTGGCGGTGCCGTCACGATCAACGCATTACTACGCGTATCGACGGCGACGTTGACCGGTGTTGGCTTGCTGGTTTGTTCTTCACTGCGTCCACCGCGACCGCTGCCACTGCCTCCGCCACGCAACGCATTGAAAAAATCTTGCGGCGATGGTTGGCGCGCATTGTTCGAGCTCTGCTCACCGGATCGCTCCGCGTAAATGCCTTTGATGATGGTCGCGACATCAGCGGCGCTCTGGTAAATCACCGGAATGATCTGCGGCTTGGAAATCGTTTGCACATCCTCGGGGCTTTCTTCGCGATCAATCACCTCCAACACCATTTCAACCATCCGCATATCGATCGGATTGGCTTGGACGATCAAGGCATTGAGCCGTGCGTCGGGAATGATGCTGACCGAACCGGTTGTCGTCAGCACGGGACCGGCGGAACCGGAATCGTCGGACCCGCCAAAGCCGAGCAATCCGCCAATCATGCCGCCGCCCAGACCGCTGAGCACCGACCCGGCGGCGCTGCCCGTGGAACTGCTGCTGGCACTGCCACCGCCCAAGATTTTTGTCGCCGTATCGGCAGCTTCGGCGGCTTTGGCATATTTCAGCCAAAACACCGTCGGCTGCGAGCCACTAAGCGAAGTTTGGTCCGACAAGGTACGCATCATTTCCTCGAAGTCGGCCAATGCCTCGGGATCATCCGAGGCGACGATCATTCCGGCGGGCGTCATGCTGACAACAATGTCGCCGGTGGGCTTGGGCTCATCGCTGGACTCGGTTGCGGAACCAACCGCTGCACCGGAGTCTGTGCTATCGACGTCCGCGTCGGCTTCGAGGCCAGCGCTAAAGGCATCGACGGCCTCACGTTCACTGACCAAGTGATAAATTGACGAGCGCATAACGCGAGTGTCTTGGAACTGAGTTTCACTGGCCTCAACCGGCTGCTTTTCGACATCGACCGCATCGGCTGTGGCCTCGCGTGGTTGCATCGCTGGGTCGGTTGGAATCTCGCGGGCACCGCCGATTCGTTTGTTGGGAAACGTCATGCCATTATTGGTCTCGGTTCCAGTTTTCGATGAAGATGGTGAGACGGTGCGAATCTTGTTTTTACGCCCGGTGACTTCCCACAGGGTTTGCAATTGTTCGAGCGTTTCCTCGGCGCTGCGTCCGGTATAGGGCAGCAACCGCACGCGGTCGCCAAGCGAACCGAGCGAATCGTTGCCTTCGAGTTTTTCGATCAAGTCGCGGACCAATTGGATCTGGCCCGGCGTGCCACGAACCCACAAACGGCCCGTCACGGGATCGCCATCGACGGTCGGTCCATCGCCAGGTGCCTCCGCCGAGGTGCCAAAAAATTTGTTGATCGTCAGCAGCGCTTGCGACGGCTCCAGGCGACGCAATTGGATGATCTCGAACGACGAACCTTTGCCTTCTAGTTTATCAATCGTCGCACGGATCAAGGCGTGCGTTTCCGGTCGAGCAAAGGCGATTATGTCACGTGATTGCGGGTCAGTCGCGATGCGCGTATCAGGCACACCGGCGAGCAAAGTTTGCAGCACGTCGACTGCCGTGGCCGTTTCGATGTTGCTGACCGAGTAAGTTTCCAAGCGTGGTAGCGACGCTTCGCCGGCCGTTGCGGCGGGGGCCTGCAGCGGTGTGTCGGCGCGAGCGACAATTTGTTCCAACAGCGCACACTTCGACGCGTCGCCCGTGGCGTACAAACGATCGCCATACAAACCGGTGGCGATGCGAATTTGTTCGCTGGAATTAATTCCGGCTTCAAGTCCCAACAGCGGCCGGGCGATTTCGAGAATTTCGTCGGCGACGCGATGCTTCAGCACAATCTCGGTAACGTTCGACCCGGCCGTTGCCGCGTTGCTGAGCAGACTGCGAATCGCCTTGAGCTTGCCAACGGTTTCGGTCACGACGACTTGCTTGGCGCTGTCGAGCACCACGACTTTGCCCGCCGGGCCGATCAATTGAGGGATTTCGGTGCGAGCCGCATCGGGTGTCATGGCACCGAGCGAAAACACGCAGCGAACGATGTCGGAGTCGCCGCGTTTGTCCAACTCTTCTGGCTGAACCAAATCGGCGACTTCGCTGATCAATCCCGATGCGTTTTCGTTTTCGAGGTCAATCAGCATCAGCAATCGCCCGCGACGAACCAGCGCGAAACCGCGATCGAGCAACAAGCGGTTGAGGATGTCCATCGATTCGCTGAGCGAATAGGTGCGGCTGTTGTCGGTGTAGTTCACCGTTCCGGTGGGCAGCCGATCGACTTGCAGCGACAAGCCCGCTTCACCGGCCAACCATTCCAGCACCATTTTCCAGTCGGCACCGGTAAAATTGAACTGCATTTCGGCATCATCCATCGCGATCGACTTAGTCGCGTCAGCCGGAGCGGCGGCATCTTGGGCGCGGACCGGCGCGGCTGCAAAGGTGGCAACGACCGCGAATAGAACCGCGCTGCTGAAGCATCGAAAAGGCATGAGGTTAAACCCAAAGGGAGCTTCTGACGGCATTTTTTTGACGCCGACATAGCCTGGTAGACGACTTTTAGAACTTATCTATGGTAATTGCCCAGCAAACCGCTGCGGCAATCTAGTCGTCTAAACCCACCCTTGGACCCGAAGTTTCGATTCAAGCCGTCACTCTGTAGCGGCAAAACGCTCAGGATCGAGCAAAAATTGTAGAACGATTGTTCCAACCGTTTGAGAAAAACTTGATTCGCTTGCGGCACCCGAACGGTTGGGGACAACCGTTCTACAATTGACTTGCTTAATAGCCGCGGCGATGGCCGTAATGGTACGACGGACGCGCCGAATGGATGTGGTAAACCGGTGCTGGACGGTAATGTGGCACGATCACATGCTCTTGAACGTACACCGGAGCCTGCTGGACAATCACCGGTGGCGAGGCGACGACAACCGGTGCGCTGCCGACGCGGGCGGATTGCATCGAGCTGATCACGATGTCGCTGACGCCCTGTTGGTGCATTGCGATAATGTCCGAAACCTGCAATTGCTGTTGCACGCCGCGAGTTTGGATTTGGTTAATCATGACCGAATCGCTCAGCCCGCTGCGGCTCATCGTAACCACGTCGTTGATCGATACAGCCGACTGGATTTGAGCGTACTGTTGTTGCTGTTGGGCGTAGACGCGCTCTTGTTGGTAGTAGCGTTGTTGTTGGGCTTGGGCCGACACTTCCTTGTCGCGAGCGTTGCCCAGGACCGCACCGCTGACCGCTCCGATCGCGCCGCCGATCGCCGCTCCGGCACCGGCTTTGTCATTGTGGTCACCGATCAAACCACCGACCACTGCTCCGCCCAATCCGCCGAGTATGGCACCGCGCTGCGTGTTCTGGGCCTGGGCCGAGCGTCCGCCGATTCCCCACAAGCAACTGAAGACGGCGAGACAAACGATTGACTTAGCTAGATACGTGCGGTTCATGGCAACAAAATCCCATTTCATCGATCAAGGCAAACAGCAGCCTGGTTGAAACTTGTATCGGCAGACTGTCGTCATACGACACAGCCAGAATTCGCAGCAAGCGCAATTGTCACAGCGGCGAATCGACGTCGCGAAACGACTCGATGGCGCTAAAAAAGTCGCGGACATCCTCGAATTCGTGATAGACGCTGGCAAATCGAATGTAGGCCACTTCGTCCGTTCGGGCCAAATAGCGCATCACAATTTCGCCAATCCGCATCGTCGGCACTTCGAGCTCGAAACCGGCGAAAATCTCGCTTTCGATTTCTTGCACCAAACCTTCGATCTGCTGGCTGCTGATCGGACGTTTGCTGCAGGCCCGCTCGATGCCACGGCGGATTTTTTCGCGGTCCAGCGGTTCCCGGGTCTGGTCGCGTTTGACCACCCGGACGCTGGCTTCTTCCAATTTCTCGAGCGTCATAAACTTGCGATGACACGAACCACAAACCCGTTTGCGACGGACGACATAACCGTCTTCGGTCGCGCGTGTGTCAATGACGCGGTCGTTGTCGACGTGACAAAACGGACATCGCATAAAAAATCAATCAATTTTGACCCAGCCGCGCCCTGAAACTGCTTCATCGCCGGCCTACTGTCGTGTCACACGGGATTCACGACGGCGGAGCGTCGTGGAACACTGCGGAACGCGATATATTAGTCGTGCCTTGTCTGGTCGCACACCGGTAAACGCCCCCAAAATCACGGTTGGAGCCGATTCCTTGAATTCAAATCCTGATCCCTCGCAGCCAACCTCACCAGGTTCCACGCCGCCGCCAATGTCAGCCAACGACCAGTTCGCTAAAGGCGTAGCCGAAAAACGCGCGGCCCTCGACGACCACGAAGCCGAAAAATCGCTTTGGAAAGGAGGCTACAGCCCCAAGGCAATGATCGGCACCTGGATCGGCGTCGCAATCTTGTCACTTGCCCTGTTGGTCGCTG
Organism: Pirellulaceae bacterium; assembly: GCA_041753075.1. Lineage (GTDB taxonomy): Bacteria > Planctomycetota > Planctomycetia > Pirellulales > Pirellulaceae > UBA6163. The sequence continues at coordinate 10,780 of JBGSVE010000136.1, read as the reverse complement.
CGATTGGTTACGCCGCACCGCCGATCGCCATCGCGATCGGTTCGATTGTCGCATTGTGGCTAATCGTGGCGGCGATTTATGCTTATCGCCGTTTGGCATATCACTACGAATTGACGACCCAACGGTTCATTCACCAATCGGGCGTCTTGTCGCGCCAAACCGATCGCATCGAAGTCATCGACATCGACGATGTCAGTTTTCGCCAAGGTCCGATCCAGCGGATGCTCGGCATCGGCACGATCGATATCACCGGCAGCGATCGTTCGCATCCGCAGTTACTGATGCGTGGAATTGACGATGTAAAATCAGTCGCGGGTATGATCGACGACATTCGTCGCAAGGAACGCAAGCGACGCAGTCTGCATATCCAATCGATGTAAATTGCGGTCAGACACTACGGTAACGCTGTGAAGGATACTATTGGGGCTTTGCCCCGAAAAAATGCTTCACAGCGTTGCGTACTACGGCGTCAATTTGTGGAACAACATGCCGCTGAGCAGCTTTGGATAAAAGTACGTGCTTTTGGCTGGCATTCGCTCTTTATTCAAACTGATTGCTTCAACATCCGGCACTCTCGCGGGCATGACCAGCGCCGCCAACGTGAATGGTTCGTCCGAATCGTTTTCGCTGAGCGTGCCGCGACCTTGCATCGCATCGACGACCTCTTCGACTTGATGCACATAAGTTGGCTTCGGATGATCGGCACAATCGAGCAACGTGTCGATGACCAATCGATGCAACAAACTGACGCCCAGCGCCCGCCAATCCTCGCTTTGCTGCGGAGCCAACTCGATCATCTTTGCCGCCGCAACTTTCGTAGCGTCGCACAAGACCCATTGCGAATCGCCGGTCGCATATAACGCAATCAATCCTTGGCGATCGGCTAACTCCATTTGGTCCCAGCACTGCCCAGCGATTCCGATACCGCTGCCAACTTTATGACACTTGAACCATCCGGCCAGTCGCTCGATGATTTCCTCGCTGCGAAACTCCGGTGTACCGCGCAGTAATCGATACGTCGGCAAGACGATCATGCCCGAATCGTGCATGCTGACGAACTGCGTCATGACAAAATTCGCCGGATGATTATCGGCCAGTGGTCCCTGCTGGGCAATCAAAAAGTCGCGGTAGTCGCAAGCGGTTTCATAGCGATGATGCCCATCGGCCACAAACATCGGCTTGTCATCCAACAATACGGTCACAGCGGCAATCACGTCGCGGTCGGTAATCGGCCACATCGAATGTTTGACGCCAAGGTGGTCGGTCGCGCGCAACGGTTCTTTGCCATCGGCAGCGGATTCGAGCAAACCGTGAGCCTCGTTGTCTGGGTCCGGGTACAGGCCGAAGATTTGGCTACAATTGATTTTGCAAGCCTTGGTCAACTTTAAACGATCAACCTTGGCTTTGGGATGCGTTTCTTCGTGCGGATAAATATCGCCTTCACCGAAACGTTCCAATCGCACGCGGCCCATGAAACCACGGCGAAGAAATTTTTGGCCCGCGAACTCAAAACTTTGGTTATAGATGTAGTAAGCCGGCAACGGGTCTTGGACGAGCACGTCATCGGCCAACCATTGCTGGTAAAACTTGGCTGCGCGAGCGTACTTGGTATCAACTTGGTCACCCGCTTCGGTGCGATTCAAGATTACCCGAACCACGTTCGCCGGATGACGATCGTAAAGCCGATCTTGTAATTGCGGATCGATCACGTCGTAGGGTGGCGCGATCACGTCGGACAGCGAGCCGACTTGGCGGACGTTGTAACGAACACCGGCAAGGGGAGCGATTTTTGGCATGGAGCGATACGGCGGCGACGGTTCAATTCTCTTCGATGAGGGTACTTTAAACCGTTTGCCGCCGATTGTTAATCGCACACCCCAAATTGGTCGCTAATCATCCGCGCCGCTGCTGTCTTTGATCACGAATCGGGCCCGCAATCGCGCCACTTCCAACGCCAATCCGGCTTCGCGAACGCTTTTCAGCACTTCGTCGAAATCCTTATAGGCTGCCGGTGCTTCGTCACGCGGATACTTGCGACAATTCGTCAAGATGTCCGCGTCGTCAAACGAGCGATCAACCTGCGCCTGGTCAAGCTCGCGCATCGCTCGCTTGCGTCCCAATTGGCGACCGGCACCATGATTGACGCTGTAACAACTTCGCTGCGCCCCCGGCAGCGCCACCATCACTGCCGATCCCGCCTGCGGATTTCCCGGCAACAAAATCGGATGACCGGTCGCCGCAAATGGCGTGTCGGCGAGCGCATGATGGCCAGCGGGGAACGCGCGGGTCGCGCCTTTGCGATGCACCCAGGCGGGTTGGTTGTCGACGATCTCGCGCCGCGCAATGTTGTGGCTGATGAAATAAATCAACTCGCCCTGCGTCCCCGGAATCACTTCTTGAAACGCTTCCAAGACCAACGCGTTGATCAGCAAGTGATTGGCCGTCGCGAAGTTTGCGCCCAATGCCATGTCGTCCAAATACGCATCCGCCTCGCGTGAACCCAAGGGTGCGTAAACCAATTCGCGATCACCACCGGGCAACGGAATGTTCCAATCCGCAAATTTTGTTTGCAACGATTTGAATTGGCCGCTGGCAAGCTGGTGGCCGATGCCGCGCGATCCGCAGTGCGACAGAAACGCGACGTGACCATCACGCAAGCCGAACGATGTGGCAATCGCCGCCGCCGCCGGATCGCTCGCGATTCGCACGACTTCGCATTCACCGAAATGGTTGCCGCCGCCGTACGAGCCGAGCTGTTGCATCTTGCCACGAAATTTGTGGACGTCTTGGCCATGACGCAGCCGACTCAAACGTTCGGCAAGCGAATCGCGCGTGTTGTCATGCGCGGTGTGGTGGCTGTCTTCGCAACGCGTCGCCCAGTGAACCGGAATGCCCAATTGTTCACATACCGAAGCCGACGCACCTTCGACGAGCGACTGCGCACCAAGAATCTCATCGACCGCGCGGCCCTTGGCAACATGGCGGCTGCCGCGACCGGTTCCCGTTGGCGTGCGGTCACATATTGCTTCGATCAATTGGCGACGCAGCGGACGGTCAATGATCGCCGCTTCGGGTAGGTCGAGTTGCAACAGGCTCATCGAACATTTGATGTCGACGCCGACCGGCCCCGGGTAAACGTGCGTTGGCGAGACCATCACACATCCGACCGGCGCGCCATAACCGCAATGTGCGTCGGGGTTGAGCACAAGCTGCGTCACACCGGGCGCGGTTCGCGAGTTGATCGCCTGCTGGATGCACATCTCGTCGAACGACTCGCGAATCGCTGCGGTGCCGATGACGGTGATGGGCGAATGGTGGTTTCCGGCGGGCAAGATTGCCGTCGCGTCGCCGGTCGCAATGAAGGCAGTAGTCATCGTTATATTGGGAGACGCGGCCCGGGCGAAAAGTTCATGCGATTAGGCTGCTTGACCGGCGGAATAACACCGAACAAATCCACACGGCTAATCCTAGTAATCAGAGCGTCGTTGAACGCCGATGTTCGCTGGTTAGCTGCACAGCGCCAAGTTCGATCGAAAACATCACTTTTTACATGCTCGATCGTTTTGTGAGCGGCACGGCGCTAGCCGCCGGTTTCGCTCGGGAAGTACCGGGGGCTAGCGCCCGCCCGCTCACTGAACCTGGCGCTGTCCAGTTAGGAACCGTCCACAAATAAACTATCGTTCTAGCGGAACGGCTTGCGCCCTACCGCTACAAATCAGTTCGATAACTTAATTCCGGACGGTCCCTTAGCTGACGACCCAGGTATCACCGGAGTTGATCAGCGACTGCAAATCGCCGACACCGCGTTGGGTCTTGGCCAATTGAACTTGCTCGTTGATCTGGTCATCGTAGGTCGAAACGCCCGCGACGGCGCGCAACACGCCGATCGGTTCGGGCAGCTCAGGATATCGCATTCGCGCCAACATCATTTGAATGGACGGATTCGGTTCACGCTCGTCGTGAATCAACAGATCATCGATCGGCGTGTTGGCCAACGTCACGACTTCGAGTTTCGTACCGACCAAGCGAATGCCCTTGTCGCGATCTTTGCCAAAAATCATCGGCTTGCCATGCTCCAGCTCGATCACATTGTCGGCACGCTGCGACTTTTCTTGTGCATACGCCATCGCACCGTCGTTGAACACGTTGCAGTTTTGGTAGACCTCGACCAGCGACGTACCCTTGTGCGCAGCGGCACGCTTGAGCACTTCGCCCAAGTGCGTGACGTGAGCATCAATGCTGCGTGCCACAAACGTCGCCTCCGCCGCCAAAGCCACGCACAGCGGATTAAGCGGATGGTCGATCGCGCCCATCGGAGTGCTCTTGGTGATCTGGCCCTCGACACTCGTCGGACTGTATTGGCCCTTGGTCAAACCGTAAATCCGGTTGTTGAACAAGACGATGTTGATATCGAGATTGCGGCGTAACACATGGATGAAGTGATTGCCACCGATCGACAACGAATCGCCATCGCCGGTGATTACCCAAACCATCAAGTCCGGCCGCGTCGACTTCAACCCCGTCGCAAACGTTGGCGCACGACCGTGGATACTGTGCATTCCATACGTGTTCATGTAATACGGAAAGCGGCTGCTGCACCCGATCCCGCTGATAAACACAATCTTTTCGCGCGGCACTCCCAACTCGGGCAACACCTTTTTCATCTGGGCAAGAATCGAATAATCGCCGCAACCGGGACACCAGCGAATCTCTTGCGTGCTGGCGAAATCGGCGGCCTTCAATACCGGCAAATTCATAACGAACAACCTAGGCTGTGATTAAAAAGGGTCTGACCCTTGGGAAATTGATTGGTAACCGTTTAGCCGGCGCGATGACGGATCGTCGCGGGCTTTGTCTCGACGGCGGTGGCGTGTTTCTTGATCTCGTCAACCAGTTCGTGAACACTGAACGGCTTGCCTTTGATTTTGTTGAACCCGATGCAATCAACCAAATACTTTGATCGCATCAGCATTCGCAATTGACCGCTGTTGAGTTCCGGTACGACGACCTTCTTGAAACTGGCCAACAGCTCGCCAAGATTAGCCGGCAGTGGATTCATGTAGCGAATGTGCACGTGGCTGACATCGAGCCCTGAGTGTTGACAACGCACCACCGCAGTATGACAAGCACCGTAAGTGCCGCCCCAACTGACCACCAACACGTCACCGGTCGGATTGCCAAAAATGTCTTGCGGCGGCACACGGTCGGCGATCTCGTTGACCTTGCGGGCGCGAGTTTCGACCATGTGCTGGTGATTGTCCGGGTCGTAGCTGACGTTGCCCGAACCATCTTCTTTTTCGAGTCCACCGACGCGGTGCATCAACCCCGGAGTGCCCGGTACCGCCCAAGGACGCGCCAAGTTTTCATCGCGAGCATAAGGCATAAACGGTTCGCTCAACTCGGTCCCGCCTTCGGGATGCGTGACACGAATCGTCGGCATCGAAGCGATGTCGGGAATTCTCCACGGTTCACTGCCGTTGGCAATATAACCATCGCTCAGAATCATCACCGGAGTCATGCACTCGACCGCGATTCGCCAAGCTTCGATCGCCACGGCAAAGCAATCCCCGGGGCTGCGCGGAGCCAAGATCGGCAACGGTGCTTCGCCATTGCGGGCAAACATCGCCTGCAGCAAATCGCTTTGCTCGGTCTTCGTTGGCAATCCGGTACTGGGGCCGCCGCGCTGGACATTGATGACCAGCATCGGCAATTCGAGCATCACGGCCAAACCCATCGCTTCGGCCTTGAGCGCGATTCCGGGTCCGCTGCTGGCCGTCACACCCATCCCGCCACCGAACGCCGCACCGATGGTGGCACCGGCGGCTGAGATTTCGTCTTCGGCTTGGAACGTCCGCACGCCGAAATTTTTGTAGCGCGTCAACTCGTGTAAAATGTCGCTCGCCGGAGTGATCGGATACGTTCCGTAGAACAGTTCCTTGCCCGACAATTTTGCTGCCGCGATCAACCCCCAAGCGAGCGCTTGGTTGCCCATGATATTGCGGTAGGTGCCGGGCTCGAGGTCAGCGGCTTCGACTTGGTAGCTCAAGCCGAACGCTTCGGTCGTTTCGCCATAAGCCCAACCTGCCAACAATGCCGCTTCGTTCGCCTTGGCGACTTCAGGCATCTTTTTGGCAAACTTGTCGCGAATGAATCGCTGGGTCGGTTCGAGCGAGCGACCGAACAACCAATAGACCAAACCCATCGCAAAGAAATTCTTACAACGTTCGGCTTCCTTATTGCCCACGCCGAGCGCGCTGACGGCGTCGCGAGTCAACTTCGTCATCGGAACTTTGAAGACGCGATACGATTGGTTGATGATATCGGCTTCGAGCGGATTGGATTCAACCTTGGCAAGTTTATATTCCTTGTCGTTGAAGCCGTCTTCGTTGGCGATCAAAATGCCGCCTTTGCGCAGGTCAGCGATGTTGGTCACCATCGCGGCGGGATTCATTACGACGAGCGCATCGAGCACATCGCCAGGCGTAAAAATCTCTTCGCTGGCAAATTGCACTTGAAAGCCGCTAACGCCCGCCCGCGTCCCGCGTGGGGCACGAATTTCCGCTGGAAAGTCGGGGAAGGTGGCTACATCGTTGCCCGACAAGGCGCTGGTATTGGTCAACTGTGTGCCAAGCAATTGCATGCCGTCGCCGGAATCTCCGCACAAACGGACCGTAATGCCTGAAACAGTGTGAACGGTCTTGCCGCTATTGGTTTCCGAGAGAATCTTCGTCACAGTTTTTTGCTTTTATAGCAACAGGAGGGAAGGCCAATGGCCAGACGTTGAGATGGCGATTTGTAACGATTGTATCGATCGAAACGCCGGGGGAGAATGAACCAAAGTTTAGGATTTTCTCGTCAAAAGACCAGACCTCTGGCCCCCGTTTTCCCCAAAACTGCCATAATCCGCCATGATTTTTCAATGGCTCAAACCGCTGCTCGTTGTCCTCGCCGTCGCTCTGGCCTACTTTCCCGCGACCCATTGCGGTTTCATTTGGGACGATGACGACTACGTTACCCAAAACCTCGAGCTTCGCGACGCCGACGGTTTGCGGCGAATTTGGCTCGCTCCGTCGGCAACGCCGCAATACTATCCGCTGGTCCACTCGTCGTTTTGGCTGGAGTATCAAAGCTGGGGCCTGGACCCGCGCGGCTACCATGTGACCAACATCGTGATCCATACGATCAACGCGTTTTTGTTGTGGTGGTTGCTGGTTCGGCTCCGCGTTCCCGGAGCTTGGTTGGCGGCGATGGTGTTCGCGGTCCATCCGGTGCATGTTGAATCGGTCGCGTGGGTGACCGAGCGCAAGAACGTCTTGTCGGGCATGTTTTACTTGCTGGCGATTTTGGCGTTCATCAAACATTGGGACTTCACCAAGCCGGCGAGCGACGATTCACAGGCAACGAGCTCGCGCGGTTGGCGGCTGGCTTGGTTGTTCGTCGCGTATCTGTGTTTTATCGCGGCACTATTGAGCAAGACAGTCACGGCAACCTTGCCCGCAGCGTTGTTGGTCTTGGTGTGGTGGAAACAAGGTCGCTTGCCGATCAAGCAATCGCTCAGCGTGCTGCCAATGATTTTGATCGGAGCCATGTTTGGATGGTTCACCGTTTGGCTCGAGAAGGTGCAAGTCGGGGCCAGCGGCTTGGACTGGAATTTGTCGTTCGTCGATCGTTGGCTGGTCGCCGGGCGGGCACTTTGGTTTTATGCAAGGAAGCTACTTTGGCCGTCGAATTTGATCTTCACGTATCCACGCTGGGACATCGACTCGGGCCAATGGTGGCAGTATCTGTTTCCCTTGGCCGCGTTTGCGACGATCTTTGCCTTGTGGTGGTATCGGCAACGCATCGGTCGCGGGCCGTTGGCGGCGGTGCTGTTGTTCGCCGGATCGCTGTTTCCGGCATTGGGTTTCTTTGACGTTTATCCGATGCGTTTCTCTTACGTGGCGGACCACTTTCAATACTTGGCCAGCATCGCCGTGACGACGTTGTTGGTCGCAACGTTGACGACGTTGATCACGAACGATGACGGCCAGGAGTCGGGCGTCTTTCGCATTGTCGGTTTGGTCTGGGTGGGCGTGTTGATGGCGCTCACGTGGAACCAAACCAAAATTTACGAAGGGCTGGAACCATTATGGCGCGACACCCTGGCGAAGAACCCGTCGAGCTTCATGGCACACAACAATCTTGGTGCGCTTTTAAATCGGCGTGGCGACTACGTCGAAGCCGAGGTGCATATTCGCGCAGCGTTGCGATTGAAACCCGGTTTTGTCGATTCGATGGTCAACATGGGTAAGGCCCGCGAAGGCCAAGGCGATCTCGATGGTGCGATGGATTATTATCGCCAAGCGGTCGAGCTGAATCCATCGTTTCCGGCGGCGCTCAATGGGCTCGGAGCGATGTACGGTGCCAAGGGTGATTTGCGATCCGCCGAGCAACATTTCGAGGCCGCCACTCAAGCCGACCCGGAGTACCCGTCGGCGCGGATGAATTTGGCAACGCTGTACCTCAGCCGCAACGAATTGCCGGCGGCGATCGAGCAATTCGAAACCGTCCTTAAGTTACAGCCCGATTCGGCGACAGCCTTGGCCGCGCTCTCGCAGGCGTACCAAGCGGCCGGCCAACCCGAGCGTGCCGAAAATGCAATCCGGCAACAATTGTCCGCTCGCCCAGATGATGTCGCGTTGCTCGGTCCGTTGGGTGTGCTTTGCGCGTCGCAAAAAAAGCATCCTGAGGCGATTGAGTGTTTCGAACGCATCTTGGAACTCATCCCCGACGAGCCCAACGCGTTGTATTACTTGTCACAGATTTACACCGAGCTTGGTGACAGCAAAAAAGCCAGCGAATATGCCGATCGTTTGCCAAACTGACCCTGCCGTTAATTCGCTTTGTGGCTAAGACAACGCCCAAGACATCGCTGCTACGTTCCAAAGCATCCTTTCTGGTGGGCCAGCGGATTTCGGCCGTTGCCACGACTGCCTGGCGGCGCTATTCTTAGCATCGCTTCTGGCCAACCGTTATCCACTCGTCTTGCATTCGGTGTATGAGCGATCGCGACGAATATCAAACACCTACGGAAATCGGCGACCTGCCGATCAGCGGTTGGCGCGAATGGGTTTCATTGCCAGAGTTAGGAATTGGGTCAATCAAGGCAAAGATTGATACGGGAGCCAGATCGAGTTCGCTGCACGCCTTTGATTTGGAACTGTTTGAGCGCGACGGCCAGGAGTGGGCACGGTTCGCGGTTCACCCGGTGCAGCGGAACGACGAGCGAGTGATTTGGTGCGAAGCTCCGATTGCCGATCGGCGGCGAGTTCGCAGCAGTAGTGGCCAGGTTAGCAAGCGATTCGTGATTCGCACGTCACTGAAAATCTTCGGCAAGTCGTGGCCGATCGATTTGACACTTCATAACCGAGACTCAATGGGTTTTCGGATGTTGATCGGGCGCGAGGCGGTGCGCGGTCGATTCTTGATTGATTCGGGTGGTTCGTATTATGCGGGCCGACCAAAGCGAAAACGCAAGCACCACAAGTAGCCAATTCAAATCCGAGATTTATCTTGAAACTTGCCATCCTGTCCTGCAGTCCACACTGCTACAGCACCCGCCGCCTGCTCGAAGCCGCCACGCATCGGGGCTATGCCGCGAAGGTGCTCAATACACTGAAGTTCGCCATCGATCTTGAGAAAGGCACGCCTGACCTTTTTTATCGTGGCAAAGTGCTCAGTTCCTACGATGCGATTTTGCCGCGAATCGGCGCGTCGGTGACCTACTTCGGCACCGCAGTCGTGCGCCAATTCGAGCAAATGGATGTCTTCACCGCCAACAACTCAACCGGAATCGTCAACTCGCGCGACAAACTCCGCTGCCTACAAATTCTCAGTCGCCATCAAATCGGTATTCCCCAAACAACGTTTGTGCGCGATCGCTCGGACGTGCTGCCGGCAATTGAACGCGTTGGCGGTGCGCCAGTCATCATCAAATTGCTCGAAGGCACACAAGGTGTCGGCGTGATCTTGGCCGATTCGGTAAAGGTTGCCGAGGCAATCATCGAGACGTTGCAAAGCACACGGCAAAACGTCTTGGTACAAAAGTTTGTCTCGGAAAGTCGCGGTCGCGATATTCGTGCATTCGTCGTGGGTGATCGTGTGGTCGCTGCGATGCGCCGCGTCGCCCAAGGCCAAGAGTTCCGCAGCAACATTCATCGCGGCGGCAAAGCCGAACGCGTTGAACTGGACCAAGCCTATCAAGAGACCGCCGTTCGATGTGCCCAGATCATGGGTTTGCGAGTCGCGGGCGTTGATATTCTTGAAGGTGCCGATGGGCCGCAAGTGATGGAAGTCAGCTCATCGCCCGGTCTCGAAGGCATTGAACATGCGACGCAGCTTGATATCGCCGGCGCGATCATCGACTATCTTGCCGCCCAGGTTGATTTTCCTGAAATCGATTTGCGTCAACGCCTGACGGTCAGCCGTGGGTATGGTGTCACCGAAATCCACATTCCAGCGGGAAGCGAATTTGTTGGCAAGGCAATCGACGAATCCGGTTTACCGGAACTCGATATCAACGTGTTGACGTTGTATCGCGGCACGGTCGTGATTCCCAATCCGCGGTTGAAGCGAACGCTCGAGCCGGGCGACCGATTGTTGTGCTTTGGCAAACTCGATTCAATGCGCAGCATGGTTCCCGAAAAGGCTCGCAAGAAACGCCGCCCGCCGGTCAAGTCGCTGCCTGAAACGGCCAACATCGCCCACTAAGATTGTGACATTGTAGAACGGTTGTCCCCAA
>JBGSVE010000135.1:0-54342 GCA_041753075.1 Pirellulaceae bacterium | reverse complement strand
ATTTGCCTAGGAACCCGGATTTTGGAGGCATGGCTCCCGTGTCCAAAAGTCGTCGCGATGGAAGATTCGAGAAAGTCGCCGGCGGGTATCCCGCCGGCGCCCGACGAGCACCTTTGGCGCACGGTCGACCGGGCTATTGCTTCCAAAGTTGCGTCCCCGCAGAGCTTCAGTCCGCTTCACCCGGCACGTCAATTGTCGGGCACAGGATCGTCCTTCAGTCACTTTGGACAACGGTTCTACAAATTTTGTCGCCCGATCGATCCCTGGCAAGGATTTCCTGTGGACACCGGCTCGGCGGTTTTGTTATCGCCAACTGGAACACGGGTGTTCCACGCAGGCGATCGATCATGGTTTGGGCAAAACAACTGAATTTTTGGCGCGTCGGCGCTGGCTTACTGGCGATGATACTTTGCAGCGTCGTCGCCCACGCGCAGCAGCCAAGCTATGTCCAATATCCCAGTATCTCGGTGTCGTCGATTCCCGCACCGACGCCAATCAATGGCGGTTTCAACGATCCCAATCAAGTTGCGATTGCCGATGAAGGCGAATCAGGCTTGAAGGCATGGTTCAATTTCGCCTTGGTGAACCAAATCATCGCCGGCGGTTGGTTGATGATCCCGCTGGGCATTTGTTCGCTGATCGTATTCTCACTGTCTCTCGAGCGGCTCATTGCGCTGCGACGCGGGCGCGTGATTCCGCGTCCGTTCGTGCGTCGGTTTACCGAATGTGTTGAGGATGGCCAGTTGAGCTTCGAGGAGGCGACCGAAATCTGCGAAGAGTTTGATTGCCCCGTTGCCGAAGTCTTTCAAGCTGCCGTAAAGCGTTGGGGCCGTCCGATGCTCGAGATCGAACAAGCCGTGATGGACGCCGGTGACCGGGTGTCCGATGGGTTGAAACGATTCCTGCGAGTGTTTCATGCGATCAGCAACGTGGCACCGCTGATTGGTCTGTTGGGCACGGTGCTTGGGATGATCGAAGCGTTCGAGTCGATGAGTTCAACTTCGTCCGGTGGCAGTCCTGAATCGCTGGCCGCCGGCATCAGCACCGCGCTGATCACAACGGCAGGAGGATTATGTGTGGCGATTCCCGCCTATTTGGCCTACATGTTCTTTAGTTCCAAGAGCGACGGGTACCTCCACGAGATTGATCGACTTTGCCAGCGCGTGATCGATTGCATCAGCGCCGAGGGACTCGAAAGTGGCAATCGCACCAAAAAAGTTCGTCGCGCCGCGTGACCAGGATTGTTGATGTCGAGACTACGCCGAAACTCCGAAGACGCAACGATCAATCTGACACCGATGATTGACGTTGTCTTTTTATTGGTGATCTTTTTTATGGTGGGATCGCATTTCGGCGAAGCCGAAGGGCGAATCGAAGTGAATGTGCCGGGCGTGGGTGAGCTGCGGTCGATTGCTCGCGTACCCGACGAACGGCTGGTCGAAGTCACCCGAAGCGGCGTCATCACGCTGGACCGTACCGTCGTCAGCGAGCAACAATTGGCTGAACAATTGCGGTTTGCCTACAATCAATACCCCGATGTCAAGGTCGCGGTTCGCGCCGAAGGCGGCGAGTCGTTTCAGCGCGTCGCTGAGGTGATGCAGGTGATTCGTAGCAGCGGTGTGAAGCAGATGGCGTTGGCCGTTCGCTCGACACAGCGCTGACCATGATTTCGCCCGGCTCCATTCCGATCGCTAGTTCGTTGTGGGACAATCCGCAACTTGTTGGCATGATTGCCGCCAGCGCGGTTGCGTTGTTGATCGCGACCGTGTGGTTAATTCGCCGGCGGTCACGCGACGGACGCGGTGCGGCCGCAATTTGCTTGACCGTTTCGGTGTTGTTGCACGCCTTGCTGATTTACTTTTTGCCCGCGCTGCAGTCGCGTGGCGGTGGACAATCGGCGTCCGCTGATTCCAACGACGAGCCCGCTTCGGCGGAATTCACGATCGCCAGCTTTGAACCGTCGGCCGAAGTTAACGATTTGGCTTCACCAGACCCTGCACCGGAGCTGCGACCAAGTCTGATTGTCCCGTTGCCGCTTCCTGATCCAGCGATTGATACGATCGCGACAAACGAAATCAAAACTGACAAACCAGCCGTTGAACCGGAGATTGATACCGAGCCGGCGTCAATGCGAGATGCAACGTCAGTGCCCAACACATTGGCGATGGCTTCGACGTCAACAACCGCAGCGACCTCGGCGGATTCATTGATGGATGATCTGTTGTCGAAGTGGCTCAGTGACGACGCAGCCCGCGGGGTCAACGAACAGGGACCGGATGCGATCCCCGCAGCGAAACCGATCGTCGCCATACCAGTTTCTCGATCGACGATGCCGCAAGCCCGCGTCCCAGGAGTTGAAGATAACGATTTTGGCAAACGCGCCGGGGACGCAAAACGCGCTGCGTTGTTGGCGACTGGCGGCGATGAATCGACCGAAGCCGCAGTCGCAGCGGCGCTGCGATTTTTGGCCGCCGACCAGCGAATCGATGGTGCTTGGGACCCGGCGACCAGCGGTGCAGGCCGGGAAACGCGAACCCTGGGAACGGACCGCGGTGGTGCCGGCAAAAACGCGACCAACGGGATCACGGGTTTGGCCCTGTTGAGCATGTTGGGTGCGGGAAACACACACCTCGATGGCCCCTATGCCGACAACGTGCGGCGGGGACTTTCGTACCTGATTCGTTCGCAGCATCCCGATGGATCGTTGGCCGGCCCGGCGACCGCAGCGGAAGCAAATTACTGTCACGGGATGGCTGCCTTGGTAATGTGTGAAGCGGCGGCAATGACCGGAGATGAATCGGCGCTGAGGTCCGCAGCCGCCGCGATTCGATACACCTCCACCGCCCAACATCCAACGACGGGCGGTTGGCGGTATGTGCGCGGCGACCCGGGTGACCTAAGTCAACTTGGTTGGCAAGCCATGGTGCTTGACGGCGGCCGCCGCGCGTCGATCCCCGTTAGTCCCCAATCGTTGGCCGGGACTACGCGGTTTCTGCGCTCCGTTCGGATGGGAGATCACGGCGGGTTGGCAAGCTATCGACCCGGCGAGGCACCGTCGCGAACGATGACTGCCGAGGCGCTGGCGACGCGGTTGCTGTTGGGCGAAAAAATTCCGCCCGCCGAAATTGCCGAGGCCGAAGCCTATTTGATGCGTCAACCGCCGGGCGTCGGTCGCGACAACTACTACGGTTGGTATTACACGTCGCTGGCACTGCATCAATTGCAGGACGATGCCTGGGTTCAATGGAACGAAGCGATGAAACGACATCTTCTATCGCGTCAATTGGCAACCGGCAGTTGGCCCAACGACGATGAGTGGGGCGGCTATGGGGGGCGAATCTACTCGACCGCCGTCGCCACACTTTGTCTTGAAGTCTATTATCGTCATGAGTTGCGAACGCCATAACGTTAGCAACGGACGGAAAAAAAGTGTCCGACCCCAATTGTGCGAAGCACCCGAAGGGCCGGGTCCCGGCGATCGGGGTCAGACACTTTTTTCCGCAGGCATGCTTAGCGCGAACGAGACCTGGCGATCAGAAACCGTTGTTGGTTTTCGGGTGTCAACAGCGGGATAGTCACCGCGACCACGCAGATTGCGATGGCCACCGGCGGCGGTGCGACCGCAAACGACGCCAACCCAGTCATCAACAACCACGCCGCCGGAAAGTTGGCAATCGCGGCTACCCAGGGTCGGACCCGCCACAGCAGCAGTGCCAACCCGACGGCGACGATTAGTGTCAACATGCCGCGGATCATTCGGCTCAATGCCGGCGTGACAACGACCGTGCGAATCATTGGCAAGCTAGCCGGCTGGCCGGTGGCGCGAGCAACCTTCGATACTGTCCACTGGCCATTTGGCACCAGTGAAGATTCGAAGGCCGAGACCGTGGGCTGGCTTGGCTCACCGATTAACCGCTGCAGGTAACGATGCCATCGTTCGTCCAGGCGTGACCACGCATCGCTCGTTGCTTGGTCCGCTGCATCGCCCTGGACGTCCGCTTCAGCTTGCAATCGATCGAATCGGCTGATCCAAGTGCCCAGCCATTGTGCCACTTCATCGGCGGACCGATCGCTCGCACGTTCCAGCGATTCTTCGGTAGCCGTCTGAACGGATTGAGCAAGAGCCAAACAGCGGGCCGACTCGCCTGCCTGTGTCCAAGGCCCATCACTTGTTAAGGATACGCGCGCGGTTGCTGACGTGCTGGGCGTGTAAATTGTCACCCACGACTGCTGCGCCACCGGGTTAACAAGAGTCGGTAGTGGCGACTCTACACTCAGCGCCGGCGTCATCGACTTCGCGACCAGCACCACACCTTGAGCGAGTCGGCTGAGCGGCAATTCGATCTGAATGAAGCCGTCGTTTTGCGTCCACGCCGCGGGTTCACCACCCACTAGCGCGTCCAGGGGTTCAAGGTTAGCCGGGATTTTAATATTAACGACATCGAGTGGCCCAGGACTGAGATCCCATCGACAAATCAAGTGGCGACTTTGGTCGGCAGCAACGAAGACTTGAAAGTCCGCGACGGTGACCTGGGGATTAGTTGCCTCGATCGCAGTCGGTTCGAGGCGAATCGAGCTATTTCCGCCGACGCTGCGAAACACCATTCCCGGCGGCGCCTGCTCATCAAGGCCCTCCGGCAGCTTGGCGTTGATTGCCGCGCTGGATTTCCATTCCAGCGATCGACCATCGACTTGTTGGGGCACGGTGATGTAGGTTTCGCGTTTGCTGCTGCCAATGACGCGAACCAGCGGAACCTCGATTCGTGCATCCGACTCGATGCTTCGTCGACCCTGTACGCGAAACGATATCTGGCCATCGGCGTCGGGCACGCGGTCCGGCCGGATGCGAATCACTTGGATTGCTGGGTCGATCGATGGTTGACGCGACCATGCCTCGGCGGGCTCGACGGTCAAATTGTCACACCACAGCGTTGGAATTTCAACATTGACAAAATCAATGGTGTTGTCCGAGGCAACATTTTTTGATGGATCACTTGGGACGGCACGCAAGCGGATAAGCGACTCGATCGCCCAACGCGATTGCTGCCATAACAGTGAGTTTCTTTGTTGGCTTTCAATCGTCAGGTTTCGCGGTTCAATGCGGAAAACACCCGGCAATTGAGGCTTGCCCGCGCCCTCGGCCGACGATGATCGCAGCGAATTCTCGCCGCCCTGAGTGTCGCCAAGACGCCAAGTCCAACACGGAATCCAACCACCGACAAGCTGTTCGGCGTTGCTCAACAATGTCGCTTCGGCTTCAACCAAACCGCCATCGACAATTTGTTCGATCAAGAGGGATTGATCTCGCGACAACGTATACGAACCAGTCGCCGATTGGATCGGTTCCAGGCTAATTCGCGGCGGACTGAATCGTCCGGAAGTGGCAGTTCGCAAATGCACGACAGCGCGCAGACGAATAATGTCCTCCGATGCAGCCTCTGGTAAGCAAATTTCATCTCGATTGCCAATTCGCTGGGCAATCTGATTGACCGATTTTCCGTTCACCGTCAGGACGCGGAGGTCGGCGTTAATCGGCACGACCAATCGCAACGGGCCGGCCAACCGATTACCCGGCGTGATAGTCGCGTTGTAGCTGAGTTGCAATTCGCCAGGGCGAACGTGCAGGTGATGCGCCTCGTCGGCGTGCCAGGATTTTCGCGGCCCGCTGGCAATCACCAATCGAACCAGCGGGCTGGATGAGGTTACGATCTCGGTCGCCGAGGCGCGAAAGCCTTTCCAACTTGAGATAAACGCATCGATCGCGTCCGGCTGGGTCGTCGTAGTAATTCGCGGTGCGAGAGGCGGGCCAACAAACGACTCGGTAACCAGCGGTCGGCTTGAGCCGACCTGCGACTCGGCGACGGCACCTTGAGCAATCAAACGCAGCCCCGCGGCGGCACTCAGGGCAATCATCGCCGGCGGTGACACGGCAGTGGCACTCGCGGCGATCTCGGGAATGATGATCGGGACCGGATCTTCGGCGGTTGCAGTCGCGGTAATCAACGATTCCATTTCCCACAGCAAACGGATCGGCCCAGGATTATCGCGCAGCGCGCGCACGGTCAAAAGTTGCCGCGCCGAGGTCATTGCTTCGCTTGCTTGAATCCGCCAATCGTTGGTCGTCACCAGCGGCATGCGGCTGTCCTGCAACAGGAACGACAAGACACTGCCTTTGCGCAGGGACGCGTCCGACGGATCAAGTTCGCATTCAATGTTGGTGTGATCGTAACCGGCATGGACCCAATAGCGACGCGCTGCAATCGAGGTTGTCGAGCGCGCCGAGTCACGCAGTGTGATCGACAAATCAATTTCTTCGATCGCACCAATGGCCGCGGCCAAGCGGCTGGTATCGCTTGGATTTTCCCATTCGCCATAGGATTTCGCCAACTCCATTCGCTGCACCGGAAAAGCCGAATCAGCAACCAACTTAGCCGTCGCAACGGGCGGAATGGCAAACCGAATCCGTCGTAAAACTCGAGACTCAGACTGGACCACCGCCGCGGCGCGAATCAGCAAGCTGGCGTTTGTCGCCGCCGGTAACGTCAATCGAACCGAGCTCTCGCCTTCGCTTGTCCAGCGAAGCGGACGTATGCCCGCCTCGGTAACCCACATCACGCTTCGCAGCGCCGAAGTGTCAAACGGCAAACTCGTTTCGGTTCGATCGGTCGAATCTTCCAAGGCGAAGCGCGCCTCGACCTCGGCAGAGATTTCGCCTTCGGGATTGCCCTCCAGTCGCAGCCGGTAGCTAGCCGATGCAACCCGCGCCGCCGTCGAAACCGCCGTCGGGTCGCGCAGCAACGATTCATAAACTTCTTGAGCGACGTAAACCTTCGTGCCTGCGAGTTCACCGTTTTGGTCCGTTGGGATCATCACGTAAGGCGATTGCGCCGCAATCGTACCCGGAAAAGCGAATCCCAACCCGGTGGCAATCATCAACCCGACTCGCAACTTGGCGTCCCATGAGTCCCAACCAAGATGTGACGATCCATAAGCCGGCTCGTCGTCGCGACGCTGGTTTGCGGAATCACTCGTGGCATTACCACGGCCCGCCCCCAGAGCGGTCGAGGTTCGCTTGTCGGCCACCGTAGCACGGCGATTGAGCGACAAGGCCACTAGCCCTCCGGCGGCCAACGGTACACAGACAGTCGCCATCCAAGAGATCGTCAGGTCGCCGGCGGTGATCACAGGCGTTACCGATGCTGTCCAGATGATCGCAGTGATCGTCGGCCAATGCATTGCCAACCACCAGCCAAACGCGAACACACACAAACCAACGATCGCCATTAACGCAAAGACAATTCCCGCATCGACCAACCAGACGCGATCGGCGAACGGATTTGAATACAGCAACGAGACGGGGATGGCTGTGTCCGAAGCGGCCGTGAGTGTCCAAGTTCGCTGGAACACCACGCCCACGGCTCCCAGTCGCGGCGGAGTCCAAGTCCGCGCCGGTGAGTTGGAAAAAACAGGCCGCATCCAATTTGTAACCACAGTCATCGACGCGGCCAGCGGCACGCGCAGTGTCATTGGTTCCTCCTGATACGCCAGCGGATTACCGCTGGCGTCGGTCACACTTACCAATCGCAAGTTGACTTCGTGTACGATCTCCAACGCCGTTGCCGAGGCGGTGTCATGGGTGGCGATGAGCGTATCGCCACCTCGATTCGAAGCGGTAACGACGACATTTTCGCGCCACACTATCGGAATCGAATCGGCCGGACGTGACGGCATCACGTCGATCGCTGCGTGTTGCAACGTATCGTAGCGAAGTGTCATCGAGCCAACTGGCGGTTCAAGCTCAGTGGCAATGTCGCCGAATTTCGCAAACTGGGATTTTTGAGCAGTCAGCCGGTGAACTTTGATGGTCGAGTCGGCTCGCTTGGTAACCGAGAGCGAGGGCATCACCACGACTTGTGCCGATTGGTTCGCAGCGCCGGGAACACTCGGCAACGCAATCGATTGTGTCGCCGCGACTGCGTATTCGCGTCGTCCAACCAACATCAGGCCGCGCTCGATGGTATTGCTGAAGTCGACTTGCCAAACTTCTTCGCCACCGGCATCAACCGCCAAACCAGCACTTGCACCGGAGACTGCTGGAATCGTCATGGATTCGACTTGCTCGGAATCAACTTGCTCGGAGCTAACCTGCGCGGGGCTAACTTGCGCGGCGGAAACAATCCGCCTCGTCCGACCATCGGATTCGATTGCTGACCATTGCATCGGCGGGCGACCGTGTCGCCGACCAAGATCAATCACGACCGACTGCAACGCATTGGATGTCGAGTTGCAGGCAACCAAGAATGTTTCTAACAACCGGTCGCCTTCGACGCGGAGCGTCAATTGGCTTGTTGCATCAAACGAGATATCCGGTCGCCTGCAAACCAGCGACTTGGTGCGCCCTTCGGCCAGCGGAATGAGCAAACTGTCATTGCTCGGTTCGCCGGCGAGTCCTCGTTGAAACGAAGTTAATTCGGCAGGGAGCAAACGTTTGGTAAGCAACGCCACGTCACCGGTCCAATTGAAACCGCTGGGCGGTGTGACCAATGCGACCACCGCGTTTTGGCAATGCCCAATCGTGGCAAATGCCGTCGCGGGAAACTCGATTCGATCGTTGGCTGTGCGCAATGGATGCGTGCCGGTGATTCGCAAATTGAAGCGGCCATCGACAAGTTCATCGGCGGTCGGCCAGACCGCGAGGGTTCGCCGCTGGGCGGGGTCGTTGGGTAAGTCGATCACCCGGCCGCTGCTGGGAATCACCACGAGTTCGGTGTTCCAGTTTCGATCCATCCGAATTTGAATTGGCTGAGGGCCGGTCATGTTCGAAACCAATACCGACGTGTCCCACTGGGCATTGAATGCGGTGGCCGTGGCCGTCAAACGCAGCAGCGATTCGGCGCGTGCCTGCTTGGCCAGCGGACGAACCATCACACTTGGAGCTTGGGCGACCATCGGGCCGGCGCAGCGATAAAGTACCGAGCCGTCTTCGGCGGTCGCAGTCGGCGAGAATTTCCACTGCGCCGGCGGCAACAAACGGAACGCGTTAAGCGAAGAATCGAGCCTGAGTTGTGCCTGCATTTCGGCGCCCACCAAGACAGGCCGACAATTCCGCCAAATCGGCCACGGCAGCAATTGCGCACCGCTGTTGGCATTCCACGCCGCCTCGCCGTCAATCGTCAGATTGATCGTGCCGCCACCGGCGGACGCCTCGACTCGAGAATTATCAATCCGAATCCCAACTCCATCGGCGGTGGTCACTTCGGTCCACGGCACCGCGGAACCCGCGATCCGAACCGCCGTTACGTCACCATTGAGGATTGATAATACCGGTAGATTCGTGCCCGCCACTGAATCGACTAACATTCGTGCGGTGTAGCGAATCGATGATGGTTGCAGCTCATATTGAATCGAAGCTTGGCGCACGGGCAGCACGGATTGGAGTTCACTACGTGTGCTGCTGGTGATTCGCAAGCGAACTCGCGATAAGCCGCCGGCGTCGATTGAGTACCAGGTCGTCGCCACGCCCGTTGGCGATGACGCCGAGGCGGTTGTGTCGGCTTCTGGCGGAGGACTGGGAAGTGATTGGCTGACACCATCAATCGCGATCACCTGGCGATCTCGCGGCACCTCGACCAGCAATCGCGTTTGTACGGCAGCGGGAATTCGCAGGTCAAATGTTAACGATTGGTCAACCATTTTTCCCGCCAGCGTCCAGGCAAACGGCAACCGCGCATCGCCTTTGACCCGTACGGAAAGTTCGCCATCAAAATTGCTCACTAGTTTGCCAATCGATCCCGGCGACGGATCGACATCGGCAACGCGCAACGCCAACCCCACGTTGCCTAAAAACAATCTCGCCGGTTGTTCGCCGTCATGCCCAATGTCCCAAAACGATTGCGTCGAGAGCAAATGATCATTGACAAGTTTGGCGACATAAACGCCACGAATCAGTTGTGGCGAACTACCCGGCGATGCGGTCTGTTGGTTCAACGCTGATAACTTGGCATCGAGCTCGGCGATATCGATGGGACGATAATTCGGCGGCAACAGCTCGGCAAGTTGCGATTGGTAGAAGTAGATTTGCCGCAGGTCTTCAAGCGATTTTGGCAACGTTAACGCAGTTGGCGTCACCGGCTCATCGGCGCTGCAGCAAAGGTTGACGCCGAAAAACAACAGGAGCGCTACCACAATCCGTTGCCAACGCGATTGGCGGGCGTCGATCACGATCTCGACTCCGCAACGGAGCCAGTCGGCGCGACTGCTTCGGTCAACGGAATAAACGGCTCGCCGCGCTCTTCGCGAACGGGCCCCAGATTGCGGGTCGACGGTTGTTCGCTGATCTGGCGCGTCGATGTCAATACGCGGTCGCCGCGGCGCGTTGACAGTAGTTGCCGAACGCCGCTCATGACCGATACGATCAGCATCGCGACCATCACCAATTGGCCGGTCATTACTGCCGCGTCGGGCAGTAACAAAATCAAACCGCCAAGACCAACCGCCGCCGTGATTGCGGTCATTGGGTGGCGCAGGCGCGGCACATAGGTCAACAACGTCGCGGTCAACAGCACCACCGTACCGACGACCAACCACATCGCCAACCGCGACATCGTCGTCGCCGCCAGCGAGCGTGAATCGATTCCGACGAACAGGTAGCGGTGCCCCGGCGGCATTACCGCGCTGGACGCCGAGCCGCTCCAGGCAACCAGCATCGAATCGGTTTGGTCGGGAACGCGCCGCAAGCGCCAATCATCGAGTTCCCATTTCATGGCGCGGCCCATCGTCTCGGTCGCCCAAATCAAATGCTGGTCTTCAGGAACGATGATTTGCCAATACAGTTGTTCGATTCCGATCGGCAGCAACATCAGCGGTTTGACTTGGTCGATCAACATTCGCGACGATCGCGGAGCCCAGATTTGCAAGTCGAGTCGATGGATTGCCTTGTCGCCCAGTCGAATGAGACAACGACCGTCGGCATCGCGAGCGACTTCGACGGGCTCGCCATCGACGGTTGCCTTGGCACGAATTTCACCAAGTGGTTGTGACAATCCGATTCGTACCGCACCGCCGCCGTCGATTGTTGCCAAGAATTGTTCGTAGTAGCTGGCATCGCCGGCGGCGGTTCGCAGCACGGCCCGGCGGACCAGAAAATCGTCGTCCTGCTTTTCAACCGGTTGCAACTGCAAGGTCAATTCTCGCTGCGGCAACGACGCCATCGCGAGCTCATCTGTCCAGCGTCCATCGTTGCCCATGACCAACAGCTCAAACTCGCCCGAGCTGAGAGTCCGCAGCGACATCGGCGCGCGCAGCGTCGTGTCGGCCAAAGCGGGCCGCGGCAACAAGACGCCACTGAGCAACGACTGCGACGAAGCCAAGGCCGGCAGTTCGCGCGAACGCCGAAGCTGGATGCGATGCGGCCCACCGGCCAATCGATCACTGTAAATCTGGTAGCGCCCTTGGGCGTCGGTTTGAATTGTCGCTGGACTGTCATCAACGACGACCGACCACGGCGGTAGCGGTGACAAACGCAACACTTCGTTCTCATCGTTTTGGTCGGGCATCGGATTCGTCGCGACATTCGCATAGGCACCGCGCAGGCTTGCGGGCCCATCGGTGCCAAGTCCCGTCAGGCCTTCATCGGCTTCGCCCCAGGCGATCGGCAGACGACCGCGCAGTCCACCTTGGGGATAGATCGTCCAATCAACTCGCTCGTTGATGCGATCGGCAACCACCGTTATCTCGGCGGCAGCGACGAAGGAAACCGACGGTTTTTCACGGACTAAAAACCCGACCAATCGCGGTGCTTGCGATACGTCGGGAAGGCTGTAGCGACTTTCGCTCGACGCCGCAGGTGCCGTCGGTGAGGTGCCTTGAACCGGTGCACTGCCGCGAATCACCTCGCCGATTCCACTGGATGATGCCACGTCCAGCACAAACCGCGAGTCGTTTTGCGAAATCACGGTTAACGAAGAGGGCAATGTGCCGACCGCTGCTTGGTCTCCGGCAAGGCGCGGCAGCGGCAAGTCAATCTTTGCATCACCGGCGGCGAGTGATTGAACCAGCACGACTTCGATCCGATCTCCCTCGGTGCCACCGCTGGGTAAGCTGCCTAAATCGATTTCCAACGTGTCACCGTTGCGATCCGCTTCGACCGGCGTCGTTGTATCGGCAATGAAAACGCTCTGCACTTTCCACGAACCAACATCGATCGGCAACAATCGCGTGTCCGGAATGCTTCCCGTGGCGCGGATAATCATTCGCAACGAAGCCAGCGAATCGTACAATGTCATCAGCCATTCCGATTCCACTCGCAATTGACGGGCGCGGGCCGACAACCAAATCGGCAACTCGAACGGCACTCGATCAAAGCGAAATCGATAGACGCGTGAGGTCAATGATTCGTTGTCAGGTTGCTCCCAGACACTGTGAACCCATTCGTGAGGTGTCCAGCGCAAGCGAAAGTCTCGCGGCGTGCGAACCTCAATCTCGCCAATTTGTTCCACCGCGTCTTTCATTGCAATCGGCGACAACACCACCATTCCACCGGCACGCCCACCTTCGCTGCGCATTTGGCCATTGAGTGAAACCTCGACCCGCGAGTCGCTGCGCGGCGCAAACGGCACCAGGTCAATGCTGCGAGTCGCGTCGCCGGCGCGCTGGCCCGCTGCGGCTGGGGTCGATTCGCTAACCAAGTCGACCGGATCGAGCACCTCAAACGGTCCGCCGCCGCGCACCTCTGGCTGTTGCAACAATCGCATCGAACCCGGGACCATCATCGTTAGCTTAGGCAAATCACCGCGCAGATTTCGTACCGTCAAATCAACCGCAGCCAAGGGCGCGTTGTCGGCTTGTTGCCAATCGACAACGATCCGGCTCTCGGCTTCCAGGACGGGTCGATTATCAAGCAGCGGTGCCTGCGATCCAACTCGCAGGCTGAACGTTCCGCCACCGGACTCGACATTGATCTCGGTCGATTGGCCGACGTTTTGGGTCCGCAGCACTTCGTCACCACGACCGACGATCGAAGCTGCAACACCCGCGTCGGGAACCGCCAGCTTGACGTCACAAACCGTCTCCGGCAAGCGAAACTCGATGGCCGCCGAGGGCGCTGGCGCAACCTTGCAAACGACTCGCATTCCCAACACCACGGTTCGCTGCGAATCGCATTGAACGTACAACAGGTAACCGCTGCCGTCATCGCTCAGATCCATTCGATAGCTCTCCACACCCGACACATCGGCGGGCCCCGTGCGATGGAAGTTTCCCATTCGCAGCGGAATCGCGACCCAGCCGCCACCGGTTGGCTCCACCAAAATCCGCGCCGCCACATTCAACTCCGCGTGCGTGTCAACCATCCGCCCGCTGATGCTCATCGACTCAAACGAGAATGGCAGCGGTGGTCGCTCCAGGCCATCCTGCAATCGCATCAAGCGGTCAAGTTTCTCGAAAGTCATCCCCGGCACCATCACCGGATTCCCCGCGCTATCGAGCATCAAAAACGCTTTGGGGACAACCGGCGGTGTCGCGACCGCATCAGTATCCGCGTTCGTCACAGGATCGTCCGGCGATCGGGTCGGATTATTTGCGGGGTTAAGGATCGATGACGGTGGCAACGTTCCCGGTGGCTGCCCAATGACCGGCGACATCGCAAAGACCGAGACCAGCATTAATGCAGCGACGAAGCTGCCGCGCCGAAACACCGCTAAATGCGGCGAACGACAACGAGCTGGCGAACTACTTCGATAGGTTTGTGTGACCAACACCAAAAAGCCAATCCGATTCAGTAACTGCGGTCGAAGTTGGACAAGGAAAGTGACAAGACTGCTATTGTACGCAATTAACGCAAACGACAAAGCGAATGCAGCTTGCCAATCTGCTGGCCACCCCTGCGCCGCCCGCACAGGTCGCATTATTAACCTAATCCTTCCGCTGCCAAGCGATGTTGACGGTCATTGGTGGAAACTGATACCCATCTGGACGCGAAAAGACCACCGTCGTCACCTTCGAGGAATCCGCGTGCCTTTCCAAGCCAACTCAAACCAGCCGCGAATCGCCGTATTTGCATCCAAGATTGGCGCGGCCAGTACGGTCTGGATGCATCGCCAATTGGTCGGCCTGGGTGACTCGTTGGGCAAGGTAATCTGCTGGAAACATGAGAACCCCGAGCTTTTTCCGCTGCCGGCGAACGTCGTTGCGGAAGTCCCCCCGGCATTTCAACAGCCCTTAAGCGGCTGGCGTCACAGCATCGATTCGGCGCTGCATCGTCGCCAAGGCGGACGGCGTTACGGCGACGGATTCTCCCGCTGGCTAAGGTCCGTCCTGCGCCAGGGCCGCATCGACGCCGTCATCGGACAGTACGGTCATGTCGCGATGATTGCCGAGCGAGCGTGTCGGCCAGCGGCCATTCCGGTCTTCGCACACTTTCACGGCTATGACATCACCTCGCGGCTGAACCACCCGCGCTATCGCCAAGCACTCGAAGAACAATGGCATCGCTTCGCCGGCATCATTGTTGTCGCCGATTATCAACGCGACTGGTTCCTGGAACGCGGCTACACAACCGATCAAGTCGCCGTGATCCCCTGTGGCGCTCCGGCCTTTGAGATTGCCACGACCGTCGACGCGGTGCGCCGATCACAACCGGCGGTGCGTGATTCAAATCGAGGTTGCGAGTTTTTGTTTGTCGGACGATTCGTCGACAAGAAAGATCCGTTGGCGGTCTTGTCCGCATTCGAACGTTGTCATGCCGCCGTGCCTACGTCGCGATTGACAATGGCCGGATTCGGCGACCTCCAACAGTCTTGCATCGCCTGGTTGGCAACAAAGTGTACCGCTCTTCGACAAGCCGTCCACTTCCCCGGTCGGCTATCGCCCGCTGAAGTATTACAGCGAATGGCTGCTGCCGACGTTTATATCCAACACTCCCGAACTGGCTCTGATGGCGACAAAGAAGGTTGGCCGGTGACAATCGCTGAGGCGATGGCGGCGGGGTTGCCCGTGATCGCGACCAGACACGCTGGGATTGTCGATCAAGTGATTGAAAATGAAACCGGTTTGCTGTGCGATGAAGGCGATTGGCCCTGCATGGCAGACCAAATGATCCAGCTTGCCAGTGATCCCATCAAGCGACAACGATTGGCGACAAATTCAGCAACGCGTGGACTGAGCTTTGAGCAAAGCATTCAAATTCAGCGGCTACAAGAATTTGTCGCAGCGCGGGTTCAAAAAAATCGCGTCCTCCACCGGCGTGCAGCCTAACTTTATTACGAGAACTTAGATGGACATCCTGTCAATCGCCGCCGCGCGGGCCGAAAACGAAAACATCGCGGGCTTCTACGATGCGTTCAGCAGCCGGCTGGTCGATTGTTATATCAAGGGAAATCCTCGCGTTGACGCAGCCGTTGGATTCGTGGCCGATTACCTGCCACAAGAGGCAACGCGATTGCTGGAAATCGGTTGTGGAATCGGCGAGACAACCCATCGCTTACAAAAACGCCACCGTCACCTGCGGGCGACGGGGATCGACATCAGCCACGCAAACATTGCCGCCGCCAAAGCACTTTTCGGCGACAATCCAAATTTGCACTATTCATTAAACGACATGTCTCAGCCGGTCGCCGGTGGACCGTTCGATGTCGTAACACTACTTGATGTCTATGAACACATTCCGCGACATGCTCGCGGCGGCTTCCACAAGAATTTGCGGGCCTCGATGTGTGACCATACTCGATTGATCGTGACCTGTCCCAGTTATCTACATCAGAACCACTTACACCAACACAATCCCGCTGGGTTACAGATTGTTGACGAAACCATCGGCCCAGCCGAATTGGTGCAACTGGCCTCAGACCTAGGCGGTCAATTGACCCATTTTCAATATGGTTCAGTATGGCGAACCAATGACTACCTTTACGCGACGATCGACCGACAAGTGCAGTACATCACCAAACCAAGCCCCACTGGACTGCAGAAACTATTCGACAAATACCAACGGAAATGGGATCGCAGCCGGATTGGCGGACGTGCCGCTCGCGCTCGACTTGTCGAATCGAAACTGAGGCGTGCCGCATAGGTGTTAAGCGTTGTAAACCAATCGACCAATCGTTCCCGCAACAAGGTCAGAATAGAACAACGTGCCGTCCGGAGCGCGTGTAACGTTGGTAATAAAACCGATCTGTGATGAAACAGGAATCACATCGATCAAATTCCCGTTGGCATCCAAGCGACCGGCACGCAAGACTTGGTCACCAATGTCGGTAAACAAAAACGCACCCTGCAGGCTTTGTGGATATTGTCCCCCGGAAATGAAGTCGCCAATGATGATCGCGCGGGCACCGTCATTGTGGCTGCGAGTCCACAATGGGCCGGTAAGCGTTGGATTGGTTGCTACATAATCACGAACTTCGGGCAACGAGCCATAGCTGCCGCGGCTGCCGCCGGTGGGACTGTTGCCTTCAAAAACCGGCCATCCAAAATTCTTGCCGCGGCCCGTATTGATTTCTTCCCAAGTCAACCAACCGACATCCGAAATATAAAGCTCGCCATTGGCAGGATTGATCGCAAAGCGGAATGGGTTTCGCAATCCTAAGTTGTAAACACGACTTTGATTGCTGTCAGCATTGCCATTAAAGAATGGATTGTCCGCCAGACCGAGGCCCGTCAGCGGATCGACTCGCAATATCTTTCCATTGAGACTATTAAGATCCAGAGCGCGCAGGTTGTCCGGGTCGACACGTCCATAAGAACCGCCGTCGCCGACCGAAACATACAGCGCACCGTCGGCACCAAACTCGATGTTTCCAACCGTATGACTAAGCTCATCACTGGCGATAAAGTCATTGATGTAATTGCCATTGGCATCGACGCCGGACTTGGGATCGCTCAGCTCGGGTCGTCGGTTCGGCTGGCCAATGTATTGGAACAGACTATTCTTTCCCAACACCACCACTTCGGAATTGCGATCTGCGACTGTTCCGGCGGCATTGACGGTGAAACGCGAAACCCGCGCGACACGTCCGCCTTCGCCATCGGGTCCGCTGTTACCCGTGCGGCCTTGAACCTCGAGTGGATCATAGGTGTAGGCAACATAGATTTGACGAGATGTGGCAAAGTCCGGCGGAATCGCAATGGACATCAGCCCGCGGTCGTTGCCGACGCGATTGACAATCTCACGAATATCCAACAACGGTGTCGAATTAACGGTGCCATTGGCATTGACGACGCGAATGATTCCAGCCCGCTCGGCAACATAGAATCTGCCATCGGCAAGCCGTTCCAGCGCCGTCGGTTCGGCCAGTCCGCTTGCCAGAACGCTGGTCGTGAAGAAGCCCGAGAAACGAGGCGGTGGCAGCGTCGCATTATCAATCAAACCACGCACTTCAGCGCCGCTGATCGCCCGATCATACATGCGGACATCATCGATCGAACCGACGAATTGATTGTTGATTCGGCCAATGCTGAGTCTGGCGATAGCAGTCGTCGGTAGCGCACCGGAGAAGTCGGAATTGGTACCAACAAGTTCGCCGTTGACATAGACACTCATATTCGTGCCATCGAATGACACACCTACATGGTTCCAAGCGTTGGAAGTGACGACGTTCTCAGCAACGACACCCTGCCACGTGCTGCTACCGGTGCCGAAACCAGCATAAATCGAATTGCCACGAAGGTAGATGAATGGATAGCGAGTGCCGACGGAAGAACCTTCTTGATAGCCAAGGATGCCATGGAACTTATCATCGGTAGATGTGGGCTTAATCCAAACCGACTGGCTATATTTTCCAGAAGTTAGGCGCAATGATTCGCTGGTCGCAATGTCGATATAGTCATTCACGCCGTCGAATCGAATGGCACCTGGATTAGCGCTAGCGGTGTTCGGCGTATCAGTCGTTGAACCACTGGGTTTGTTAAAATTAAAGCCGGTGCCGATGTTGGACCTGCCCGAAGCATCGGCAATTTGGCCGTTTGCTGTCAGATCATCGAGCCGCCAGTGGCCGATCAATCCGCCGCCCGATTCGTCGTCGGTGATCGTTACGATCGCCGTGCGTGGTTGCCCTTGAGCCGCACCCTCGACGCGAAACATCGATAGCTGAAAATTCCGGTCGCCGTCGATCGTGTTGTTGTTATTGACTTGAATCGTCGCCGTCGCGGTGGTTTGGCCATCGGCGAAAATAACGATTCCATTTTGGTTTCCGATGTAATCGCGGCCTTCGATCGCCGTGGAGTCTTGTGTTTGGAAAAACACCCTGGCTTCGCCCACCGTGCCACCGGTGCGGCTGAATCGAATCGTGACCGAACCGTCGGCTTCGGAGATTGTGTATTGGGTGGCTGCGAAACCGATGCTGCCCGGACTGGTTTGCGTGCCACCGCCGTTGCCGGGACCGATGTAGCCGGCGGCCAGTTGTGAGACTTCGCCTTCGGACAACGCACGGTCATACATTCGAACCTCATCAATAAAACCTTTGAACTGGTTATTGACTCGCCCGATGTTGAGTTGATTTGTGTTTGTAGTTGGCCTTGATCCGCCGAAGTCACTGTTGAATGCAACCTGTTGTCCGTTGACGAACAGATTCATTTCGCTGCCATCAAATGTCACCGTAACCTGAGACCATTGTCCAACCGAAATGACATTGTTTGCGACGACACCTTTCCAACTGTTTCCGCCCGTGCCGAAGCCAGCATACAGGGACGTACCTTTTACATAAATGAAAGGATATCGCTCGCCAACATTCGTGCCGGATTGATATCCGATGACACCGTGAAAGTTGTTGTCGGTGCTGGTCGATTTAAGCCATAGCGATTGTGTATACGTGCCGCTGCTAAGTTGCAGCGAGTCGCTGCGGTTAATCGCGACATAGTCATTGACACCATCAAACTGAAGTGATCGCAGATTATTGGGTGAATTAATCGCAAGGTCAGTCGACGGTCCCTGCGGCGATGCAATGCCGAGTGATGAACCTTGATTGCCGTTGCCTGACGAATCAACGATCGCTACGCCCAATGATGTTTCATCGAGTTTGTAGTATGCGATCAATCCCTGTTCCAGCGTGCCAACGCTAGGTGGTGCTGTCTGTCGATATTGGAAATAGCCATCGGTGTGCAAATACTCCGTTTGCAGGTTACCCGAGACAATCCCTTGGCCCTCGACAAATACTCCGCTGGCGAAAACGAGCGGATCTTCGGTTTGGAAGGTGGTTCCGTTAAGCTGTACGAAATCGACGCGAACATTCCGGTCAATGCCCGCGGCGGGGTCGTACAGGTCGTTGATAAACCGCAGTCGCACTTGGTCGATCGTGGCGTTGCCAATGTCCGCGGTGAAAGTCCTAAATGTGCCCGCGTCAGCGTTCGTGTTGCTCAACGTCCACGTCGTGATAGTTTGACCATTGACTTCCAATCGAAGTCTTTCGTCACCCGTGGTACCCGCGGCGCGGACCTGGATCATCAGTTGGCCGGTAAACTGTTGCATCGATTCCTCGGACAGCACCAACGATGTTTCAATTGATCCTTGGCGGTATTCCAGAATCCAGTTTCCACCGTTGGAAACGTTCGCAGTGGGATCGGTCGAAGCCGCAACATCAGCACCCGTCAAATCGGCAAGCTGATTGACCAGCGCCCTGCCCCGAGGGTCGGCGGCAAGGTTGCACCCGTAAAGCAGAATGTCCGCATTGTCGGCCAACGCACTGCGCCAAGCTTTGAGTTGCTGGGCGTTTGCGATCGCTGCGTCGATGTCGAAAGTTGTGTTGCCAAGTTGTAGTGATCCGGCTTGACCGTGAGAAACGATATGAATCGCCGCCACCGATTGCCGCTGCGCTAAGTAGGCGGAGATTTGGTCAATGCCACTGCGATTGCCATCCAGCAGTACCAACTCTGCGCCAGCGACGAGCGCATGATTTGCACGCAAAACCTCGATCGCGCGAGGATCGACAAAGACGATTGATTGCGGTGTGTCAGCAGCGGTCGCCTCCGCAGTCGTGGTCACCATGGGGACCGACGACGACTCCGCTACGACGGGCGCTGCAACGTCGGCCGCGAGCAGTAACCGGGGTTCGAGGGTCGCCAATGACCACCGAATTGCCGCCAATTTCTCGTTCGGTTTTGTGTTGAAACGACGATGTTTCCGAGGGGGTAAATTCATGTTGAGCAAGCTGCTGGCGGTGGAAATAGATCGTTTGGATGATAGTTGGTGAACTTTCTCAATCAACGATTTGCCGGCTCTTACCCCAACGACAATCGCCGATACGCAGTGGAATCACCGCTTTAATCGTCATCACGCACCCTTCGCAAATGTCATCCGCAAATTTCTCAGCGAGTCAAAATCGTTACCTTCGAGGGAAAAACGGATAGAATTGAGCCATCGATACAACCACACAAAAAGATTTTCACATGACTCGACGCTCGTTACTTGCGGCCGTACTCGTTCTGATTGCCCCTGCGTTGCTACGTGCTGAAGACTGGAACCGCTTCCGCGGGCCAGATGGTTCGGGTGTGACGTCGGATGCCAAGTCGATCCCCTCGCAGTGGTCGCCCGGGGCTAATTTGGCTTGGAAAACAGCGCTGCCTGGACCGGGCGTTTCAAGTCCCATTGTTGTCGATGGCAAGGTATTCGTGACCTGCTACTCAGGTTACGGACTTGATCAAGCGTCACCCGGCGTGATCGACAACTTGATGCGGCACGTTGTTTGTGTGGCCTTGAAATCAGGCGATTTACTTTGGCAAAAGGACATCAAAGCGGTCGTGCCGGAAGATCCGTACAGCGGTGTCGGCGTGACCGCACACGGTTACGCCTCGCATACGCCGGTGTCTGATGGCGAGCATGTTTACGCGTTTCTGGGCAAGAGCGGCGTGCATGCGTTTGATCTCGAAGGCAATCCGGTTTGGCAAGCCAATGTCGGAATGGAATCCGATCCGACGAAATGGGGTTCGTCGTCGAGTCCGGTGATCCATAACGACACGCTCATCGTCACCGCTTCGGCTGAAAGCCAAGCGATCATTGGTTTCGACAAATCAACTGGCAAAGAATTGTGGCGACAAGAAGCCGAGGGACTCGATGGGATGTGGGGCACACCCACGTTGGTCAAAGTCAGCGATGAGCGAACCGACTTGGTGATGTGTGTCGCTAAAGAATTATGGGGACTCGACCCCGATAGTGGCAAGCTGCGTTGGTACGCCAGTGCGACCGGTGCTGAGCATGCCTACTCGAGCGTGGTCACCGACGCCGATCGCGTGTTTGCGTTCACGGGACGTGGTGGCGGCAGCATCGCGGTCAAGGCAGGTGGTAGCGGGGACATCAGCCAAAGCAACACGGTGTGGACGGGCAACGAAAACGCGAGCTTCGGTTCGCCGGTACGTTTCGGCTCGAAACTGTATGTCATCTCGCAAGGCGTGATCACGATCGTCGACGGCGAAACGGGCGGCAAGCTAGACCAAGTGCGCTTGCAAGGTGCCGAGCGAACCGGCGGTCGCTTCGGATCACTTGATTACGCATCGCCGATTGTGGTGGGTGATCGCCTAATGTATTTGAACGGCAGCGGCCAGATGTTTGTGTTCGACTTGAGCGATGGTACAAAGCAGATTGCGTTGAACCGCGTGACGAACGACAAAGAAACCTTCGGTGGTTCACCAGCGGTAAGCAACGGGCGAATGATCTTGCGAAGCGACAAGCATCTGTACTGCGTCACAGACAAAGGTGAACTCGTATCGCAATCGCCGATACCCGAAGCGGTCGCTGCGACCGACGGTCCCAGCGCCGAACGCTCTGGCGGCGGAAGGGGCGGCTACGAAGGTCGGCCTGGCGATGGAGGCCCAGGTGCTGCGGGCGGTGGAGGAGGTAACGAACGATTTGATCCGATGAGTATTTTCAACGGTCGCGACGCCAACAAAGATGGCAAATTGACACAAGACGAAGTGGCTGGCAGCCCGATGGCCGACCGCATGAAGGAACTGGATAAAGACGGCGACGGTGCGATGACGCAAGAAGAGTTCCGCGCCGGTATGTCAGGCATGTTCGGTGGCGGCCGTCCAGGCGGCGGTGGCGGTCAAGGAAATGGGGGCCATGGCAAAGACAGTCGCCCAGACCGTCCCCAGCGTCCCGCGATGGCGAGCTAGTGGTCCTTCTTATTTCCCCTCGTCGCTACCCTGAGGGTCGTCTTTTTGTTGACCAACTTTGTAGCGAATTAGTTTGCCAATCGTCAGGCCCTGCACGACGATTGAAAACATGACGATGATGTAAGTGATGGCCAGAATGGCTTCACGTTCGCCGATCGCTTCGCCTCCGACGCTGGCCGGTATCGATAGTGCGAGAGCCACGGAGATGCCTCCACGCAATCCGCCCCACGTCAGAATCGTAGTCACACCCGGCGCGAAAGAACGGAACACACCGACGGCACGAACTGGCAGACCAACGCTCAAAAACCGTGCGAACAGAACGGCCGGAATCAGCAACACGCCAGCTTGCAAATATCGCATGTTGAACGTGAGTATCAAGATTTCAAGTCCGATCAAGACAAATAGAACGGAATTTAAAACCTCATCAATCAACTCCCAAAAAGTGTCAAGGTGTTCTTGAGTCTTTGTGCTCATGGCGAGTTGACGGCCTTGATTGCCGAGCATCAGTCCCGCGATGACCATTGCGATGGGACCAGACAGGTGCAGTGCCATCGCCGCGGCATAGCCGCCGGCAGCCACGGCGAGCGAGATCAGTATCTCCGTTTGATAGTTGTCGATCCGGCGAAGCATTTGAAATGCAACCGACCCGATTAACCATCCGAAGATGGCCCCTCCGATTGCCTCTTTTAAGAATAGACCGCCGATGTGAACGGCGTCCAACTCGTGCGCACCGGTCGCGATTTCGAGGATACCTAAAAACACGACGACGCCTACTCCGTCGTTGAACAGCGATTCGCCCGCGATCTTTGTCCCCAGTTCGCGAGACGCACCGGCTTGTTTCAAAATCGCCAACACGGCAATTGGATCAGTCGGCGAAATCAGGGCACCGAACAGCAGGCAGTAGATGAATCGCATCTCGATGCCAGCCAGATTCATAATCGCCCAGGTCAGAATTCCTACGATCGCGGTTGACATCACGACGCCGAAAGTTGCGAGCAATCCAATCAACCATTTCTGCCTAGACAGATCAACCAAGTCGACGTGCAACGCACCGGCGAACAGCAAGAAGCCAAGCATCCCATGCATCAACGCTTCGCCAAAATCGACTTGCGAAACAATCTGTTCGGCGCGTGCTGAAACACCAGGTGCAAAATTCCCCACGCCAATCATTGCCAACGAAAACACAACCGCCAGCAGCGTCACGCCGATCGTCGTTGGCAATTTGAGGTAGAGGTAATTGATGTACGCGAAGAACGCCGCGAGGGTCACCAGCGCGGCCGAGATTTCAAAGAGTTCCATTTGGATTCATCGTTACCAGTCTAGGGAAAACGAGTTTGAACCGCTTCGCTAGTTGAACAATCGCCTCTAGTTTGCGTGCGCGGACTTAAATTACCGGCTAAAGTTTCTATTTGGCATCAGATATGCCGTGGTGTTGTGAGACTAGCAGGTGTAGGTCGCCTGCGTACACAATTTAATAAAGAGGATTTACGTGAAAACGTCAAATCAATCAAAGCTTCGACGACATTTCGCTAATATCATGGTGATCGCGATTGCATCGTTGAGTTGGCTGGGCGCAAACCGGTTGGTACTCGCTCAGGTTGGTGGAAATGGTGGAGCGACCAGTGCGGTCGCTCCGCCGACCCAAACGCCATCGGTCCAGTCGCCAACCGAACGAGGCGCGGGCCGCGCCCTGCAGGGCATGCTTCAAGGTCAGGACGCGGGCAATGCGATTCGTGGTGGTCTAGGTGAAGCAGCTCAGTCGGCAGTTGAAACCCAGGGTCAAACGCAGCTTCGTGATCGTCAACAAAACGCGAATACGACGCAACCACCACGTAGTCAGATTGGTCAGCCAATGACCCGCAACGCTCCGAATGGAACGCTTTGGCAGCAGGATCCGCAAGGTCGGGCTTATTATCGGGATAATGCTGGGAGAGCTGTCTATGGCGCACCATCCACGCCGAGTACCCAGACCGCCCCAGAGAATCAATACTCAGCATCAAAACCGGCGATTGAAAATGAGTCAGTGAAAACGGAGTTAACACAGCTTCGCCGCGAATTGACTTCGCTCCAAGAAGAGGTCCGAACAATGAAGAAGGCGTTGACAGAGCTTATGAAGTCGCGTCCAGAAGCGAACTCCGAAAATTTCAGATAACGCCAAAACCGCGTGAGACTCGCCGCGTCGAGGACAGGTGCGATAGAATCGTGTTGACGATTTTAGCAGTGGTGCAGTGGCGGTCAGCCGTCGAATAGGCTGAGTTGTTCATCCGTCCCAGTTGAAGAGGCCCCGTGAAGCACTGAGGTTTTTCAGAACGAGAATCACTATCGGTGATGGGGCCGCTGCGAATCATCGGCGATTATGCTAATGGGAATTTCTACTTACTTGCAACTGTCAACGACGGTGTGCGAACACGTCATCGGCAACAGCAACTGTCGCGTTGTCCCATATTTCAAATCGTGAGTCTCGAGCGGGCGCTGCGACTGCAGGAGCGGACTCAGCACAACATGGATATTTTGACGCAAGCGTGCCGGACTCCTCGGAGAAACTTGCGGAGGTGTACTGACCTCAATCGTTCCGCCAGCGATCCGCACCGCATCGGCGATGTAGCCTTGAGCACTGGGAATAAACACTGAGTGAGCCGGTATCTGGGAATCGCCTCGATTGCCCGCTCGCTGCCGTCGCATGCTTCCTCGATCAATGCTTCGTCGTCACAATCTTTGTCGGAAGAGTTCATGCAGGTAAACTCACCAGTGAGCGAGAAGCAGCGACGATTCAGATTCAATTGCGCTCTCGAACAACCGATTTGCTATTGGCTCGAATCGATTTAGAGCACATTGTGAGCCCAGGCGACCCGAACTTTCGCCAATTTCGCATTAGCTTAGTGGACGATCCAGCCAACACATTTTTCTTGCAAGACGATTTTTCTACCGAAGTCACAATCGATCCCACGTCGCACGACACGTCGTTAACGGACTTTACCGTGAACTCGGGTCTGATAACGATTAGCTCTGCGGCAGTTCCCGAACCATCGTCGCGACGAGAATGATAACCGGTGAGCGGATCGGCGCTGGCCGCCAGTTTCGATCGGGAAACACCGGGGACTAGCGCTGGACTGCTAACTGAACTTGGCGTTGTCCAACAGTTTCTGGGGAATTCCGATCGGGACGGTGATAACGTCTCCGGTGTAGCGGGTGGTTTTTGAATTGGCGAAACCGATCTTGGAAGCGACAAAGGTAATCGTTGCGGCGGCTTGAAACGTGGGGTCGCTGGGGATTCCCGTATCGCAATCCAGGCCGCTGGGGATGTCGATTGCAATTCGTGTGGCCGTTAAGCGATTGGCAATGCGAATCGCCGTGGCATAGGGCTCGCGTGGCGGACCTGCGGCACCGGTGCCAAGCATGCAGTCAACGAGCACGTCCATTGTGGATAGTAGGCCTTCGAGCTCATCGGCGGCAGGCAGCGTCTTAATCGGAATACCAGCAAGCGTCCCGATCCGGTAATTGATTGCCGCGTCACCGGAAAGTGAATCAGGTTTGGCCAACGAAACGGCGTAGACGCTGCGCCCGAAACTTTCCAGGTGACGCGCGATCACGTACCCGTCGCCACCGTTATTGCCCTTGCCGCACAGGATGCAAACGGTTCCCCGCGGCCAGCGACGCTGGATTTGCTCGGCCGCATTTCGGCCCGCGTTTTCCATTAAGACAAGGCCGCTGATGCCAAACTCATCGCTGGCAATTTGGTCGATTCGGCGCACCTCGGCCCTCGATAATGCGGCCGGTTGAGGTAAATTGGTGAAATCCACTAAAGCCATATCCTTCCCCGAAAGTACCCGATCATGCCGCTGTACGAATACGATTGCGATGAATGCCAGCAAACCGTCGAAATCCTGGTTCGCAATCCGGCGGAGCAACCTGCCTGTCCTGATTGCGGTACCACAAAGCTTGAAAAACGGTTCAGCGTCCCGGCGGCTCCGGCAATCGGCGGTGCGGCTGGTTTACCGATCAGCAGCGGCGAGGGCTGCGGAGCGCCAAGATGTTGTGGCGGTGGCTGCGATCTTTAATCGACAATCAGCGTTTGTTTTTTTCCGGCAGCAGATCTAAATCCAACCTGGGAGCATGTTCGCTGTCGCCTTCGCGGCTGACGAAATGGATCGGTTTGTTGTCAGGCGTTCCACCGGCCAAAACCAACGTGACGACGGGCTCCTTTAACTCGCGTAAGAATTCCGCCATACGTTCGTCCTTAATGACCACCGACCCCTCGGGCTCGTCACCTTGAAACGTGACTTCGGCGATCAGCGGAATGGTGTCGAGGCCAGCGTCAGACAATGAGTTGCTCCAGCGCAACGATCGCGGTCCGGACTCAAACCAATTATCAGGATACTTTTCCGGGACACCATAAACACGAATCACGGCTCCCGCTGGTAAGCGGCCAGAGCGAATCGTGAGCGTCAATTCGGCACCGGCAACATTTGCTAAACGCTTTTCGACGCCCTTCAAGTCAAATCGGAGGTAGCTGTGCTGGATCTCGGCGCTGGCGCGAGTTTGGATGACCAGTGTGTTTGCGACGCCCAATTGTTCCTGGCCGCTGCCACCGCGCTTGACCGTTGCGTCGGCACCGTTGCCATCTCCCGTAAGCCGCGAGACCCGCTCGATTATCGGAGTTTGCGTTTCGCTTTCGCTTGGCGGCGTAAAGTCTGGTTCGGTTTCGGGTGGAGCCAGTTCGTCGCCAGCTATTTCGATTGATGGTTTCGCGGCGTAGGTCGATAAGTCGCCAGCGGATTCGGTTTCGACAGGAACGATGGGATCAGCGACCGGTTTTGAGCTGCCGGCGTTGGACTTCTTACCAGGTGGTTTTTTCTTCGGAGTGGCCTGTTTGGCGGGACTATCGGCCGGCTGGGGAGCGAACCCAGGGGCAGGCGTTTGAGCGGGTACCGGTTTGACGGCGGGCGCGGGTGGTGTTGGCGCGTTTGGTTGATAGTTGGATTCGCTATCCGGAACGATCACCGTGTTCTTTGCGTAGGGCGTCCCGGTTGAGGAAATAAATACGAATTGAACAATCACGAGGAACAACAACACTGTCAGGCCCGCTGCGATCCAGGGCCAATAACTGGGCAATTGAAAACCACCTGGATTCGCAACCGGTTTCGGACGCCCAAATGTCCGCGTGGCGACCGCAGCAGTAGGTCGCGCAGCGGAGCGCAGTTGTCCACCGGCAACGACGGGCGGGACCGATGCCAACGGATCGGCATACACCTCCACCGGAATCGCTTCGACAATTTCGACAGTTGATGAATCCGTCTTTTTTTCGTTGACGCGGTTGAGTTGCTCCTGCAGCTTGTTGATCGTCAACGCCACATCCGATTTGGCCTCGCATTCAACAGCCGCCTTGGCGAACAATTGTTCCAGCACGGCCGCCGACGCCGGACGATCCCACGCCTCTTTCTCCACCAAGCTGGCAATCAACATCGCCAACGGTGCCGGAATCTTTGGATTCACGTCGCTAACCAATGGCGGTTTGCGGATCAACGTGAGGATCAATTGCTCAGGAACCGTGCGCGCCAAAAACGGCAACTTACCCGTACACATTTCATACAACACGACGCCAAGGCTATACAGGTCCGTGCGGTTATCGAGCGCTTCGGAGCGTGCTTGTTCAGGTGACAAGTACTGGGGCGTGCCGATGACGCTGCCGCGGCCCGCTAACTGGTCGACGGGAACTTGGGCGAGCGCCAGTCCGAAGTCGAGAATCTTGACGCGGTCGAGTTTGTCTTCGATCCAGATGTTCGCTGGCTTGATGTCGCGATGGATAATGCCTTGGGAGTGGGCCGCTTGGAGCCCACGTGCCATTTCGATGCCGTAGTGAATGACTTGGTGATAACCGAACGGTTCGTCTCGCTTGGTCAGAGATTCCAGCGTGCCACCGGTCAACAAATCCATTGCCATGAACAAGGTGCCGTTGATCTCGTTGACCTCGTAGATCGTTGCGACGTTGTCATGTTTGACCGCAGCCATCGAGCGAGCTTCTTCAATAAATCGCCGTCGGCTGTTGGGCGTCGCGGCGATTTTCTCGTTCATCACCTTGAGCGCTACGGGCCGTTTAAGCCGTGTGTCTTCGGCGCGGAAAACGAATCCCATCCCGCCGCGACCCAGCAGGTCCAGCACGCGGTACGACCCCAATGTCCCCAGGTCATCCGCACGCAGCGGTGGCGCAAGGAAGGCGAAACCGTTTTTGGTGGACGTACCCA
This sequence comes from Pirellulaceae bacterium, assembly GCA_041753075.1. Taxonomy (GTDB): domain Bacteria; phylum Planctomycetota; class Planctomycetia; order Pirellulales; family Pirellulaceae; genus UBA6163. Next base: position 26,002 of record JBGSVE010000135.1, on the reverse strand, counting down.
TCAGGCAATGGCCAAATCGAAGATAAGATTCCGTGGCAAGCAGACGCATCTATTATGCGTTGAAACAGCACACTTGTATAACCGTTAATTCATCTGCCGGTATAAGAATCTTTTCGTCCAACGTGCGGAATGTCTAGTCCCTCACGGGGTCAAAAACACTTCCAGCGTGCGGCAACCATGCGCCCCGAGAACCAGCGACTGTTCAATATCGGCGGTTTTGCTCGGCCCCGACACGAAAACGCCGAAACGGTCTGGGCCGCCTGGGACACCGCCCAGCCGCCGGTAGGCGTCGTGCATGTGCATGACCATTTGGCTCCGCGACACGATAATCGCCAGATGCTGGGCGATGAAGACCATGGCTCGCTGGCTTACGTCCTGGGGAGCAACCCAAATCGCCCCATTCTCGGCGACACAAAACTCGCCGCCGATGATTGACCAATCCAGCTCCGCCAACGAATGGGGATCTTCGGCCTGGGCCAAATTAAAGTTGCCCTGGACCGCCGCCGATACAGTCGATGCGATCCATTTTGCCGATTGATAATGCGGTAATTGGTGGAGGTGGTGCGATACTTCGCCCATGTCATCAACTTGCTGCACGCGGCCGCCGACCCAGGTCAAGATTTCGGTAAACTTGGCCACGGGATCGGGGTACGAAACCGTCCGTGCGTGGTCAACGGCGGGATGCGGCTTAGCCGCAATCGTGCGACCGTTCAGTCGGTCCATGATCGTCTGACGGCTTTGCTTAGTTGCCATCGCGACCACCTCGATGCTTGGCGTACCACTGGGCGAAGCTTTCTTTAGGCGCAGGTGGCATTTCGCGATCACGACTCCACGCATTGAGCCGATGGTAGATCAGGGGTCGGGGCAGCCAACGCAGCGCACGGCGCCCCCAGGCCCCCGCGAAGGCGTACAACCGTGGATGCTGGAACAACCACGACGCCGCCTTCATCGGGATCGTCTTGTCGAGACCCAACAGGCGGCGTTTGCCAAACTCTTTTCGCCAAGCGAGCAATTGGTGATGAAGTGGAATTCGCACGGGACAAACATCCGAACACGATCCACATAAACTGCAGGCGTACGGCAGACTTTTATATTTCTTGGCGTCGGACGCTGGATTCAGAACCGAACCGATTGGCCCCGGAACGGTGGCGTCGTAGCTGTGCCCACCACTGCGGCGATAAACCGGACAAGTATTCATGCAGGCGCCACATCGAATGCACCCCAGCGCCGATCGGAACGTGTCGCTGGCACGAAGGTCGCTGCGTCCATTGTCAACAATCACAATATGCAATTCAGAGTCCGCATGGCGCGGTCCGTGAAAATGTGATGTATAGGTTGTTATCGGTTGGCCCGTCGCCGAACGGGCCAACAACCGAGTGAACACGCCCAGGTCCTCGAACTTGGGAATGATTTTTTCCAGGCCCATGCAGGCGATATGAATCGGCGGCAGCGAAGCGCCCAAGTCAGCATTGCCCTCGTTCGTGCAGACGACAAAGCCACCCGTCTCGGCGATTGCGAAATTAACGCCCGTGATACCCGCTTCGCCACGGATAAACTTCTCGCGCAAGTGACCACGGGCCGCTTCGGTGAGGTACTTCGGATCACTCGCCCCGACCGTGGTTCCTAGATGCTCGTGAAACGTTTCGCCGACTTCTTCTTTACGAATATGAATTGCGGGCAACACGATGTGGCTGGGCGTTTCGCCGCGAAGTTGGACAATTCGTTCGCCCAAGTCCGTGTCGATTACCTCGATGCCACGACTTTCCAAATACGGGTTGAGGTGACATTCTTCGGTCAACATCGATTTACTTTTAATCACGCGTTTGACGCCGCGCTCGTGCAGCAAATCGTAGACGATGCGGTTGTGTTCCTCGGCGTCGATGGCCCAATGAATGACGGCACCGCGCGCGATCGCGTTGCGCTCGAACTCGACTAAGTAGTCGGGCAAGTTAGCAATCGCATCGTTCTTGATCGTCGACGCTAATTCTCGCAAGTATTCCCACTCGGGAATTTGTGACGCTTGGGCATCGCGCTTGTTGCGGACAAACCACAATGCCCCGTCGTGCCACTTGGTCCGCTCGACGTTCGCAACGAAATCACGCGCCAGCGCCGGATGCTCCTGGTGGCCGCTGCGGTGTCCATTGTCGCGACCGCCGGCGGTGTTGTGCGTATCGATCTCGCTCGGCGAAATGGTTGGCAAGGGAAAGGGAGCATTCATGTTCGTGTTGCCTGTGCCAATGGGCGATCGGAGTGGTTCGTATTGAGCGGTCGGCCCATCAGCAATTGTGCGATGTGCATGACGGCAATGGGTGATTTGTTGCGACTGATCAATCCCTGCAAGTGCATCAAACAAGACATATCACCCGCAACGATCACTTCACTATCCGCCGCAATATGATCGGCGATGCGATCACGGCCCATCGCAGCGGACACGTCTGATTCGTTAACCGCAAACGTTCCGCCAAACCCACAGCACTCGTCGCTACGAGTCGCGTGGACCCAATCGATATCGTCCACCATCGCTAACAACTCGCGCATTTTGTCACGGGCTCCCGCGACTCGCGTTTCGCTGCTGGCTCCCAACCTCAGCTCGCGCAGCCCATGACAACTTTGATGCACGCTAACGCGGTGGGGAAATCGCACATTGAGCGAACTGATCTTGAGCACATCGGTTAAGTATTCGCAGAGCTCGAACGTGTTCGTGCTGACATGCTGGAACCGCGGGTCCGCCGGATCGAAATAGTCGGCGTAATGATGGCGAACCATTGCGGTACATGACCCCGACGGGCAAACAATGTGATCAAAATCAGCGAACAAATGGACGAACCGCCGCGCGACCGGCGCAGCATCGGCGCTGCAGCCGGTGTTGGCCATCGGTTGCCCGCAGCAAGTCTGGCCTCGCGGGCACTCGACGCTCACGCCGCAGCTTTCTAACAATTCGAGCGTCGCAATGGCTACGTCGGGGTACAGTTGATCGATGTAGCAGGGAACAAACAGCGCGACGGTCATGAGCAGGGACTAAACAGTGGAGGGAAAACGCAGGATTCCCCAGTATACTTCACACGGCAAAGTTCATGCGGCTGACCTAGCCTCGCCTGCCGCATGTGCCTCGGCAATCCACCTGCGCACCGACGCAACTTCCGGCGCGGGACGTCCGCGCCAGATGCGTTGCCCCGCGGAGCTGAGCACGAATCGCTGTAAATCGCGATGCAGCGTGGCGGTGGACTCGCCAGCGATTTTGGGAATCGTGCGACGGTGGATGGCAAACAGAAGCCTTGCCTCGCGGCGCGACATCGCGGAAAAACGGCCGCAAAACCGATCCAGTTTTTTTCTTCGCCGAATCGCCCTGGCCGATTTTCCGTCGCTCACCGCCGCGTCAACGGGGACGGCAATATGCTGCTTACCAATCGCGTTCGATTCGCTGGTCGCCAGCAAATTGCCCAAGCGAGCATAAAGTACCGTGACCGGTGCCTTGACTACGGGCGACGCATCGCGGGGACTAACTCGACGCGAAATCCAGTTCCACATTCGACATGCTCCATTTCAGCCTGGGAAAAACGACTTCTTGACGAATACATCCGTGACGTGGTTCGTGTCGAGTGCTTTCTGAACCTAACTATGCCCTTGTAAGCGTCTAAGCGTTTATCTATCAAGCTTTTTTGTCGGCGGGCTGATCGCCTTCTATCAACTCGATCCGCTGGCGAACCCTTGGTCCCGTCGGAGAACAGGTCCATCAGACTTTGTCGTGGATTTGCCTAGGAACCCGGATTTGGAGGCATCCCTCAAAAAATCCAACAGCACATCCTGCCTATCCACGATAAACCCGGATGGACCGGAGAACACCAGGACGCAATGATTTATGCTTTGTGCAGTATTACCATCATGGCCGCATTCATCGATGCCGTTGATAGCGCTGGACCGGGCAACCGCTTGGGTTATTCGCTCGCCCCGGGACAATCATCCCGAACCAGGGTATCGACCGCATCTATATCCAATTCAGCGAGCCAGTTTTAGGGTTCGATGATTCCAGCGTTGACGTGTTCAGAGTCGTGATCCCCGATTACGCCGACAACACATCGTTCTCCTACGACTCGGCTAACAGTCGAGGCATAATTAGTCTCTCGCCACCAATCGCCAATGACAAAGTTCGAGTTCGTGTCTTGGATACGATTGCCGACGCCGCCGGAAACATTCTTGATGGCGATTCGATCGGCGACAGCGGCGGAGTCTTCGACCAAGTTCAAAAGCTTTCAGCGTGATTACAGCGCCCATGCTGTCGAGTTTATATGAGTCAATCGATCCATCACCGGAGTGATCCTGCAATGCAAAACATTTTTCTCAATTGTCTGGGACACTGTGCTGCCGGTGCACCTACACCTCATCGAACGTGCGCGATTGTGTACATCGTTTAGGCGATCGTTTCCCGTCAAAACCTACCCACCCATCGATGTCCTTCTCATCTCGCTACATCGCTCACAACCTCTTCATGCAAATTTCACCCAGAGGAGGGATTGCGGGTTGCCGCACCGGCTGAGATGGTAAAAGTTTAGTTTCTTTTAGCCTTGGTCAGGCTCGTTCGGTGAACTCTTCTCAGGTGCCGACGTAATGTGAGGTCGTTACGTTAGCGCCGGCGCGGTGACCATGATGATCGACCTCCGCCACCTTGGTTGAAATTTCTGGTTCCAGATCATTCGTCAATTCAACTAGCACTGGCATGACACCTTGGCCTTGAACGCGACGAATCTCTTCTTTGTACGCAGATGCCACTGGGCCCAAACGCAACTGTTGATCGCTGAAATCACAATCGTTTTCCCTCAGCAACTCGGCAATTGTGACCATTTCCAGGTCGTAGCCACCGAGAAAAAAGTGGTATCGATGATTGGTCGGCATCATTGCAATAAGGATGGATTTTCCGGCGAAACTACGGATTGCGAAATATGTGGCCTTCTTGGGGACCGTGCTTTGTCAGCGTCAACATTTCGGGCCCGTCTTCGGTCATCAACACCGTGTGCTCGAATTGAGCGCTGAACTTGCCGTCCTTGGTGCGAACCGTCCAACCGTCGGCTTTGTCCAAGCGGGTGAATCTTGTGCCCGCGTTGATCATCGGTTCGACGGTGAACGCCATACCAGGCAACAAACGGTCGCCGCGACTTTGCTTATTAGGAAAATGCGGGATCGATGGATCTTGGTGAAATACACGTCCCAACCCATGGCCAACATATTCGCGAACGACCGAGAAGCCGCGTTGGTGGGCTTCGAGCACGACCGTCTCGCCAATCCGGCTGACCGCACAACCGGGTGTCAGCGCATTGATCGCCAGGTACAAACAATCAAACGCGCACTGGGTCACCGCAAGTGCTTCGTTGCTGACTTTGCCAATCAGAAACGTTTCGCTTTGGTCGCCGTGCCAGCCATCGACGATCGTCGTGATGTCGACGTTGACAATATCACCCTCGCGGAGCGCGTATTTGCCTGGAATCCCGTGGCAGATCACATCGTTGACGCTGGTGCAACAGCTTTTGTTGTACGTTTGTTGATACCCCAACGTCGCAGCGCGGTATCCTCGCTGAGCCGTCCACTGGACGACCAAATCATCAATTTTTCCGGTTGTAATTCCCGGTCCAATTTGCGTGCGAAGAAAATCCATCAAGACCGCATTGGTGCGACCGGCATGACGCATCGCATCTCGCTCCGACGCGGTCAGGAGCAGCGATTTTTTCTTCTTCAACATTTGGCGAGGGAGCATTTCGGGACCATAAGTTCTGCGTGAACCTCAAATCGTAACCTCACCGGGTCGCCGATTGAAGGGTCTAGTGCCGGCGGCGCGTTGGTCCTTCTGGTCGTGGCGTTATCGCCCTAAAATCGCCGCCGAGCCAAAACTTCCACGCCACCGATTGAACTCCTGCCACATTGTCACCATGCCCCGTTACAACCCCGCCGAAATTGAGCCCCGCTGGCAAGCTTTTTGGGACGCGTCCAAGACGTTTTCATGCCCGGATATGCCGAACATTTCCAAGGGGCCAAAACGCTACATCCTCGACATGTTCCCCTATCCCAGCGGCGAGGGTCTGCACGTCGGCCACCCCGAAGGCTATACGGCCACCGACATCGTTTCGCGTTTCGCGCGGATGAACGGACACAACGTTTTACATCCGATGGGTTTCGATTCGTTCGGCTTGCCCGCCGAAGAACACGCAATCAAGACCGGCGAACACCCGCGAATCCAGACGCAGCGGAACATCGATAACTTCACTCGCCAATTGAAAATGCTCGGCTTCAGCTACGACTGGGACCGCAAGATCGCCACCACGGATGAAGCTTATTTCAAATGGACTCAGTGGATTTTTCTCGTCGTGTATGACACTTGGTTTGACGAAGCCAGCGATAAGGGCCGGCCCATCGCCGAGTTGCCGATTCCGCCCGAGATTCAATCCCAGGGCAGCGACGCGGTGCTGCGTTTCCAAGATTCCCATCGGCTCGCCTACCAAGACGATGCATTGGTGAATTGGTGCCCGGCGCTGGGCACGGTGTTGGCCAATGAAGAGGTCATCGACGGCAAGAGCGAACGCGGCAGCCATCCGGTTCAACGTTTGCCGCTGCGCCAATGGATGCTACGAATCACGTCCTACGCCGAGCGACTGCTCGACGGACTGGATGACCTTCATTGGCCCACCGGGATCAAAAAACTACAACAGGATTGGATCGGACGCAGCACTGGTGCCGAGGTTGATTTCTTTATCGGCGACGCGTCAAAGAGCGATTCGTCGGCATGGCAGACGGCACGTCAAGCCAACGGTTTCCCCAAGGTTCCACCTGGCGATGTGCTACGCGTCTACACCACGCGGCCCGACACGTTGTTCGGGGCAACCTATATGGTGATCGCACCGGAGCATCCGCTGGTCGATCGATTGACATCTCCGGTGCAGCGCACTGCAATGATTGCGTACCGCGATAAGGCATCATTCAAAAGTGATCGTGAGCGCACCGAGGGTGAACGTGCCAAAACCGGTGTCTACACTGGCACCGATGCCATCAATCCCGTCACCGGCAAACCGATCGCGATCTGGGTCGCTGATTATGTTTTAGCAACCTACGGCACCGGTGCGATCATGGCGGTCCCGGCGCATGATGATCGTGACTTCGAGTTTGCGGTGCAGTTTGGTTTGTCCATCGTCGCCGTTGTTGATCCGCCCCAGAGCGCGGAGAACCGCGACGCCGTCTTGGCCGGTCGCGGTTGTTTCATTGGCGTGGGCAAGGCCATCAACAGCGGTGAATTTAACGGCCAGCACACCGACGCGGTCAAACAAGCGATCACCGCACGGATTACGTCCGCCGGTATCGGACGCGCGGCCATAAATTATAAGTTGCGAGATTGGTTGTTCAGCCGCCAACGTTTCTGGGGCGAACCGTTTCCGATCGCGCATGAGCTTGACGCCGCCGGCAATCCAACGGGGATCAAACGCGCCATCCCCGTGGATCAATTGCCGGTTCGATTGCCTGATTTGGCTGATTTCAAACCTCACGGTCGGCCCGAACCACCATTGGAAAAAGCAGCCGATGATTGGTTGTTCGTAACGCTCGAGGGCAAGCGGCACAAGCGCGAAACCAACACGATGCCGCAGTGGGCGGGGTCATGTTGGTATTACTTGCGTTATATCGACCCGCTTAATTCACTTGCGTTAGTTGATCGCGAGCGCGAGGCCGCGTGGATGCCAGTTGACTTGTACGTCGGTGGTGCCGAGCACGCGGTGTTGCATTTGCTCTATTCACGTTTTTGGCACAAGGTCTTGTTCGATCGCGGCCACGTCAGTACCGCCGAACCGTTTGGTCGCTTGATCAACCAGGGAATGATTCTTGGCGAAGTCGAGTTCACGGGTTACCAGCGCAGCGATGGCACGTGGCTTTCGTCAAACCAAGTACGCCGCGATACCGAAGGGAACCGCGTTGATGACCAGGGCATGGCTGTCAACGGTGTGCGAGTTGACGAAGCCGACGTCGAGAAACACGGCGACTCGTTTGCGCTACGAACCGATGCGACAATTCGCATTGATAGTCGCGCCCACAAAATGTCGAAGAGTCGCGGCAACGTCGTCAATCCCGATGTCGTCGTCAACGACTATGGAGCCGATTCGTTGCGGCTTTTCGAAATGTTCATGGGGCCGCTCGAAGCGACCAAGCCATGGAGCATGGCCGGCGTCGGTGGCGTACGAAACTTTCTCGATCGCGTTTGGCGAATGATCGTCGACGATCGCGCCGACACGATGATTCTCAATCCGGCCGTGGTTGATGTACCGTGTGACAGCGAACAAGCGCGAGTCCTGCACTCGACAATTCGCAAAGTCACTGAAGATACTGAGTCAATGAGTTTCAACACGGCAATCGCGAGAATGATGGAATTCACTAACTTTTTCACACGCTGCGAATCACGACCGCGCGAAGCGATGGAAGCGATTGTGATTTTGATCTCGCCTTACGCGCCGCATATCGCCGAGGAATTGTGGCAACTGCTATGTGCCGAATCCAACAATCGCGGTTGCGCATCGCTGCAACCTTGGCCGCAATGGGACGAGTCGGCACTGGTGCAAACATCGATTGAGTTGCCTGTGCAAATCAACGGCAAGGTTCGCACCAAGATCGAAGTTGCTCCCGATGCCGACGAAGCGACGGTACTGCAAACCGCGCTGGCCGACTCGCGCGTGATCGCCGCGATCGATGGCAAGTCGATTGCAAAGTCAATCGTCGTACCGGGCCGCTTGGTTAATCTCGTGGTCAAGTAGCCAGCGAAAAGCTACTCTTCCATGACCTTGACGCCGAACTGTTTGAGCTCGGCAACCTGTTCGCCCTTGGCCGTATCGCTGAGCGGATTGTCGCCCAAGTAAACTTTCAAGTAAGGAGCAAATCGTTTATCGCCCTCGGCGTCGGCTTTGCACATCGCCACCAACGACGAAAGGTCCTCAATCGGATTGCCCGAGACCAGCAAGAAGTCGAGTTCACGCAATGACGAGATCGGCTCCAGCGACTTGACCTGGTTCTGGCGAATGTCCAGCATCGTTAGCCAACCTAAGCCACTGACAGGAGTCAAGTCAGTCAGCGAGTTCCCCGACGCATCGAGTGACCAGATTTTGTTTAACTCCGCGAGCGGTGCTAAGGTTGTTAATTGGTTGCGCGCGATATAGAGCGTGCGCAAATTTTTCATCGCGGCCAGCGGAGCCAAGTCGGCAACGGCGTTTCCGGACAGGTCGAGTAACTGCATACCGACGAGTCCCTGCAGCGGTGCGGCGTCAGTAATCTTGTTGTCGGCCAACGTCACCGATTGCAGCTTGGTTAATTTGCTGATCGGCGAAAGGTCGCTGATTTCGTTCTTGGGCAAATCGATCAACATCAGCGCGGCGCAATGTTCCAGCCCGGCCAAACTCTTGATGCCTTTGCCTTTGCCGACAACTCGTGAAATGTTTTTCACATCGTCAACCGACAACGTTTCCTGGTTGTATCGCTTCTCGTAAACCTCGGCTCGAACGGCGTCATCGAGTGCTTTGTCAGGGAACAACTGCGGCAGCGGTGCGGGTGGCTCAGCCGGTTTTTCGTCGGCCTGTTTTTTTTCCATCTCGGCTTTCGCGGCGGCCTCGGCAGCCTTCTTGCGATTGGGGTTTTTCGGCTTTTTCTCAGCCGGCTTGTCGGCCGGCTCGGTTGGCTTTTCGGCTGGTTTTTCGGCGGCGTCGTCAGCGGGCTTATCAGCCGGTTTGGGTTCATCTTGAACCGGTGCGTCGGCGGGCTTGGGGTCATCGGCCCGCAGCGCTGCGGGCACAACACAAATCACTAGCCCAACGGCAAGTACGCAGCGGGAAACAAGTCGAAGAAGCAACATTGGTTTTTCAATTTTCATGGGATGATCCTTTCGAGGCGGGCCGGACGGCTCTATTCTACTTGCCAACCACGACTTGTTGCGAGTCTTGGCGTATGCCAATAACGGACGATGAATTTTCGATGAACGAAGCGACATCCGATCGGCGCGCCGCCTGGCAAGCGCTGGGGCATTTTCGGCGAGGCCGGATTGTCGCATCGGCGCGTCGATTATTCGCCCGCGATTGCGACGAATTAGCGGAAATGTGCGTTTCGGCCCAGCGTCCTGATCCGTTGGACACGATTTCGAGCGAGCTGGTGCCGCTGTGCGCCGCGCTGAAATTCCTGGGGCGACGCGGTGCCTGGATTTTGCGTACGCGGCGACATGGGCTATTCGGTCGGCCGGTGTGGTTGTGGGGGGTACGCAGCAAAGTCGTGCGTGCGCCGCGTGGCGATGTATTGGTTCTCGCTGCGTGGAATTACCCGATACTGCTCGCCGGTGTGCAAGTGGCCCAGGCCCTCGCCGCCGGAAATCGCGTCTGGCTCAAATCCGCGCCGGGGTGCGAAGCGGTTACCGATCGCATGGTGTCGCTGTTTCACCAAGCCGGTGTGCCGCAATCGATGTTGACAAGCCTGCCGTCGGCACCACAATCCGCGATTGATCGAATCGAAGCGGGAGTTGATCTGGTGGTTTTGACCGGTTCCTCGGCGACGGGTCGCAAGGTGCTCGAACTGTGTGCGCAAAAACTGACGCCCGCGATCGTCGAACTGAGCGGTTGCGATGCGGTCGTCGTCGGGCCAAGTGCCAACTTGAAACACACGGCCAAGATGATTCGCTTCGCGTTGATGTTTAATGGCGGCGCAACCTGCATCGGACCGCGCCGCATCATCGCGCATCGCAGCATCAAGTCGCAACTTGTCGCGCATTTACAATCCGAGCTTGTCGATGCGTCGTCGGTGAAGGTGCATCCTGCGGCAGTCGGTGCCGTCAGGCAACAACTTGAAGCGGCAATCGCCGGCGGAGCCCAGCCGTTGTTGCGGGCCGGCGCATCGGCCACCGAGCAACTACCCAATTTCGCACCCGTATTGCTGGACGCAGTAGCAGCTTCGGCACCGATTGCGAACAGCGATCTGTTTGCGCCAATTGCCTCGATGATTGATTACCAAACCGATGACGAAGCCGCCCGGATCGTCAACGATTGCCGCTACCGATTGGCGGCATCAATTTTTGGCGGACGGCGCTGGGCGAAGTCGTTGGCTGGCGCGCTCGACGTTGGCTCCGTGACTATCAATGACATCATGTATCCGACTGCTGATCCGCGTTTGCCGTTCGGCGGGCGAGGCGAAAGCGGCTTCGGCGTTACGCGCGGCCCCGAAGGTTTGCTACAAATGACGCAGCCGCGAGTGATTTCGGTCCATCGTGGGTTGGTGTTTTTGCATTTGCTGCCCAAAGCGGCCCTAAATCGCCAGCGACTTGCCGCCCTGCTAACACTTACACATGGTCGCTGGATTGATAAACCGGCGGCATTGCGTCGGCTTGTCGCCGGGTCGGAACTCACAACACAAAACCATGGCCAAACCCTATGACTGTCGCTGAATCCCCGTTGCAGATCGTCGTCGTTGGTGGCGGACTGGCGGGCCTGAGTGCCTCCTGCGTCGCTGCGGCGCGAGGCCACAAGGTGACGCTGGTCGACAAGAACGATTGGGTCGGCGGCAAGGCGGCCCAGCATGTTGCCGACGGCTATCGCTTCGACATGGGGCCAACGATTTTGACACTGCCGAGCGTACTTCGCCGCGTTTTCGCCGAATCCGGCCGGTCGCTCGAAGACTACCTCGCGATGGTTCCACTGGACCCGCAGTGGCGTTGTTTTTTTGAGGCAGCGCCAGGCTCCGGCGACGATAACACGGTGCTTGATTTGGTTGCCAACGTCGAACAAATGAAACGGCATCTTGATACGTTCACCGGTTCGACTCGGTCGTCGGCGGGATACGAGAAATTTCTCGGGGTCAGCAAACAATTACACGAAGTCAGCGATCGATTTTTCTTTTGGCGATCGATCGGCGGTTTGTCCGATACGATGGAAGTCGGTGGTGCATTTTCCGCCGCCGTGTTGAAAGACGTGTTGTCGTTGCGAATGGGACGCAGCGTCGCTTCGGTCGTTCGCTCGCACGTTCCGGATCATCGTGTTGCCCAGATGATGGATCACTTCACGCAATATGTTGGCTCATCGCCGCTGGCGTCTCCTGCGGTGCTTTGCGGGATCGCCCACATGCAAACTCAGGAAGGCATTTGGTATCCCATGGGTGGCACCCGCGCCGTGCCGGAGGCGCTTCAAAAACTGGCGGGCGAGCTTGGCGTCGAGATTCGCACCGGCGTCGACGTCGTTCGTATCTTGACAAGCCGCGACGCGGTTTCAGGCCGAGATTGTGTGGTTGGCGTTGAGACCGCCGCGCATGAAAAAATTGATTGTGACGCCGTTATCAGCAACTGTGATTCCGTACGAACCTATCGCGAGCTGCTTGATGGAACGCTAGCGGCGAAACAGTTTGCCAAGAAAAAACAACCGGAACCGGCGTGTAGCGGCGTCGTGTTGTACCTTGGACTCAATCGCCGGTATGACCAGTTGTTGCACCACAACTTTATCTTCTCACGCGATCCTGAAGAAGAGTTTGATTACATCTATCATCGCGGCGAGCCCGCACCGGATCCCTCGGCGTATGTTTGTGCGCCTTCGATCAGCGAACCTGCCGTCGCACCGGATGGATGTGAAGCGTTGTATATCTTGGTTCATACGCCCTATCTGCGTCCGGGTCACGATTGGCGAAAAATGTTGCCCAAGTATCGCGAAGTCATTCTCGATAAACTGGAGCGAACCGCTGGGATGGAAGGGATTCGTGAAGCGATTACGCATGAGTCCTCGCTGACTCCCGAAGGGATTCACCATCGCTACCGAGTGCTCAACGGAGCCATTTACGGATTGGCTAGCCACGGCAAATTCCTGGGCGCGTTCAAGCCGGGCAATCGCCGCAAGGATGTTGGTGGGCTTTACTTGGCCGGCGGTGCGGCGCATCCTGGGCCCGGCATGCCGATGGTATTGATGAGTGGCTGGATCGCCGCCGACTCACTCGACGCCGATGCAAAAAAAGGTCTCCTCGTGGCTGCACAACCCGCCTGAGTTAACTTGTCGAAACCCGCCCCCGCTCATCCGCTATATGCTTCGATGCCACCACCAGTTTCAGGCTGGTTACAGAACGGATTTCACGTTTTTTTGCGATGGTTTCTGAGGCGAAATTTTCATTCGCTGTCGCTCCACCGCGATAGTTGGCGACCCCCAGCGGAAATGACGGGGCCGCTGATTGTCTACGGCAATCATCCGTCATGGTGGGACCCCTTGATTGCCCATTATGTCAACAAGCTGCTGTTCAGCCCGCGTCAGTTCTACGCGCCAATCGACGCATCGGCATTGGCAAAGTATCGCGTATTCGCAAAGCTTGGCTTCTTCGGAATCGACCTTGGATCGCGCTGCGGAGCCGTTTCGTTTCTGGAAACCAGCGACGCGATTCTCAATCTCGCCGATACGTCGCTATGGATCACGCCGGAGGGACGTTTTTGTGATGTTCGCGACGCGACGGCACCGCTGATGCCCGGCCTATCGCATCTTTGTGCAAGGATGCAGAATGGCCAAGTCGTCGCAATGGCGCTGGAATTTGTGTTCTGGGAAGAACGTCTACCGGAATGTTTAGTACGGCTGAGCAGTCCGCTGTTGCCGGAACAGTTGTCGGGATTATCGAAAGCCGAATGGACCGATCGATTGACCACGACCCTGCGTGAAACTCAGCATCAACTTGCAGTCGATTCAATTGGACGTAATGCGGCAAAGTTCGCGCCGCTGGTTCGCGGCGGCTCCGGTGCAGGTGCTTGCTATGACTGGATGCGGCGATCCAGGGCATGGGTGACGGGCGAATCGCTCAACGTTCGTCACGGCGAAAAATTGCAATGATGCTTGTGATCCTGAGCGGCTTCGCGCTCGTGTGCGCGTCAATTCCCGCTGCGATGTTTATCGCCAACGCAAAGCTGTTCAATGAACCGCCACAACTGCCGCCGCATTGCCCTGCAGAATTGGCTGCGGTACCGGAGGTATCGGTACTGATTCCCGCGCGAGATGAGGCGGCGGGTATTGAGGCCACGATCCGTGCGGCCTTGAATTGCGAAGCGGTCGCTTTAGAAGTTATCGTGCTGGATGACCATAGCAGCGACGACACCGCAGGGATCGTTGCTCAAATCGCGGCCAACGACAATCGAGTCCGCCTGGAACACGGATTACCGCTTCTCGAAGGCTGGAACGGCAAGCAATTTGCCTGTTACCAACTTGCCGAATTAGCCAAGTTTAAGCAAATGGTGTTTCTCGACGCCGACGTTCAACTAACGCCAGATTCGATTGCCCGATTGATTCGCCATCGCGCCCGCATGCAAACCGATTTGCTCAGCGCGTTTCCATGTCAGGTTACTGAAACGTGGCTAGAGAAGTGGTTAATACCGCTGATGCATTTTATTCTGCTTGGTTTTTTGCCGATCAAGCGAATGCGACGCAGCAACGATCCCGCTTATTCGGCCGGTTGCGGTCAATTGTTCGTCACCGACCATTTGAGCTATCGACGCGCCGGTACTCATGCCGCAATTCGGAATTCGCGTCACGATGGCCTGACGTTGCCGCGAGCATTTCGGAAGGCGGGACTAAGGACCGACATCGTCGACGGAACCTCGATCGCATCGTGCCGCATGTACCACTCGGCCAAAGAAGTGGTTCACGGGTTGATGAAGAACGCGATCGAGGGCATCGCCAACCCGAGATTAATAGTTCCGTTCACAATCCTATTGATTGGCGGAACGTTGTTGCCCGTCATCGCCCTTGGCGTCGCAGTGGCGCAGCGTAACACGGCAGCGACTGGACTATCCATTGCGGCGATGGCAATCAGCCACCTGCCGCGAATCCAGGCGGCAATCCGATTTTGCCAACCATGGCAAACTGCGTTATTCCATATTCCCGCTGTAACGCTGTTCGTCACAATTCAGTGGCAAGCTTTACTTAACCACTGCTTGGGCAAACAGGTGACCTGGCGAGGCCGGTCGTAACGCGCCGAGGAGGCTGGCAAGAGCACGGGCCGCTTATTTCTTGCCCTCCGCAGGAGTATCTTTCGTCGGCGCGTCTTTTGAACCGAAGTCAACTTTCACATCGCCGATCGGACCATCTTTTTTCTTGGCGTTGCGAATCCCTTCGGAAATCTTGAGATGCTCGTCGGCCAACTCTTTCTGGTTCAAGGCCGCGTAAGCCTGGCTCAGCCCGTCGTGGACTTGTTCCCGCAACGCCTCGGCGCTCAAAGCCTGCTCGAAGTTAACGACCGCTTCGCGGTACTTCTTCTGCTTCAGCAAAATTTGCGCGCGAGTTTCATGGAAGTAGGGTTGCTTGGGAACCTGCTGCAGCGATGCATCAACAAGCTTCAGGGCTCGATCCAGGTCACTGTTTTCACGCGTCGCCAGCGTTACCGCCAAGTTATTCAATACGGCCGGAACTGAGGGCAAACCTTTTGCGGCGAGTTCCAGATGCAATGCCGCCTCCTCAACATCATCGCGCAGCATTGCGGAGGTACCGCGAATAAAATGGGTTAATTCCGGTGCGACACCGTTGACGAGCATGTCGCGAAGTTGCGCCACTTTGGGGTCCGTCACGTCGGCGCACTGCAACGCCACAGACATCAAATCATTGACCACCAACGGATGGTTGGGGGCAATCTCGACCGCTTTGCCCAAGAGAGTTAGTTGTCGAGCAAACCGATCGGTCGGGTTTGATACGGACATTTGGTCCCGCGACCACAGCACCAAGACTTCGGCCGTCCCGCTTCGTAATCGGGGGTCTTGCGCCAACTTCGCAGTCTTGTTAAGAATCGTAACGGCATCCTCATACTTTTTGAGAAACAAACAAAATTGTGCTCGCATCAGTGCCAGGTTAACGTTCTCGGGTTCCTCAACCCCTTTCTTTGCAAGCATGGACAGACCATCGGACGCCATCCGAACTGCCTGACTTTCTTTGCCTGTCTGCCGCAATATCATCGCACCCTGCAATGCCCGTGCTGGTTGCACCGACACCAGCTTTGTGATCTCGCTCATTGCCTTTTCGGGCGACCCGGTCAGCAACAAATAGTCGGCTAGAATTGAAGCGACCATGGGATTGTCGGGTTGATCCTCCGAAGCGATTTGCAACAGGTTTCCGAAATCGGTTCGCTTTCGTTCGTCCCACTTGTCCCACTGAATGGGTGAAAACTGCTTTTCGAGCAGCCATAAAGCGGCGCGTCCGTAACGTTCGCGCTTGGCCAATCGATTCATCGTGGCCAGCGCAATGTCGCTGCTACCAACCTCTGCGTCAGCCGCGGCACTCTCATATTGCATTAATTGATCGGTTGGCGTGTCAGCCAACAATCGTCTGGCCAACAGTGATTGCCGTGGCTTATTGTCGTCTTGGCGGGCTGATCGAAATTGGCCCAATACCAAATTGCGTCGCCATTGCACATCGCTCAAATAAGTTAGGCCAACTCCTAGAACAACAATACTGAAAACAACCATTGCGATTGACGAAGCTCCCAGTGTTCGCACGGGAATATTGACAATCCACGACCAAACAAATGTCGAAAACGACCGAATCCACCACAACGGGTTTATCCACTTATTCTTAAACATGACCTACTACCAGAACTATGGATTCATCGCGGGAGGATTGGACTTGATTTGAAAGACAAACTGATTCCGAATTTTGACCAACGTATCGGCGATGCTCAGCACTGTATCGTCACTTAGTTCTTCATCCGAAACGATCCAAAGCTGCAGCATGGCGGAAGCACGTCGCTCGCCGTCGTCCTTCTTATTTACATCGAACAGTGCCAAGCCCCGAGCGAGGCTTCGCTGCAATAATGACTTTTCGGCTTCAACCGGCGGTGGCACTAAGCTTTCACCTAAGTCATCGAAGCCGCTGGAAACCAAATAGCCAAACCGCTTATTGATGCTGTTGAATTTCATGATCTTGATGTTGTCCTCGGTCGATTCGTCACCGAGTGTGTCAAGTAAGCCCATCGTCCCCAATCGCCATTCATCGTCGCGTAGGTATTCCGGCAAACGGTCGTTCCAGCCGTAGAATGGCTGGGAAAGTGTCAAGCTGCCGTCGTAATCACTATCGCCCAGCTTTGCGACCCAGATCGTTTGGTTTACGTCCGATATTGCCTGGCTAGCTTGGTCGTCTGTTGGTATCGACGAGAAACTCAATGGTGAGTCGGTGACAGAAATTTCCTCGTCTGGTGCGGCGACGATCGACGATGTCGGCAAATCCGCAGGGGGCGGCGTTGAGACGGCATATGAAATGAGCGGCGCAAACGACATCAACCCAATCACACCAAGTGCAATCAAAGCCAGTCGCCATCGTCGCGCCTGCGATGAGCCGATTGCCGCTTCCTCATTCATATAATTGATATCTTCCTCGGGCACAAAAAGCCATTCCCAGGCTGAAATGAATGGATTGTACTCGTCACTCTCCACCAAACTGACCGGGTGAAAGATAACGCTTAACATCGCGTCCGCTGACCAAGTCAAAAACAAAGCGATCAATACCAATGCTAATTCAAGCACAATGCTCGCCGTCGAATTTGCAAGATCAAGCTCCAATTGGTCAGTCGCATAGGCGATCGCCGTCAACCGCAACGTGGCAATTAGTACTGTCCAAGCGAATGCCATCAGAAGATACGCGGGCAGCAATGTCACAGGTCGCCGGCGCCAAGCGCCGAGCAATACGGCGAACGACGCGATCAGGAAAAACCCGAGCGTCCCGCGAGAAATCTCAGGCACAATCAACTCGGACTCGGCGAGCTTGATAGCGCCTTGTCGAATTAGATTTGGCACAAATAGCAGGTCCAACAAATAGCTGCTGAGGCGAGTTGCCAGAGTTTCGATGAGTGCTACGATCTGCAAGTCTAAACCCAATGGCAGACGTACAAACATTAACGCGATAGCGATGAGATAGGGCGCTCGATGCGTCACAAAAAAGCTGGTTGCAAACAGTGCGAACCCAATTGAGCCAAACCATGTCGAATTGGCAATGCTTCCCACGACCGTGCAAACCACAGCGGCCATCAACACGCCAATGACGAATTTGCCGCTGGGCAAACGCAATGGCGGTTTGATCCGCAGCCAAGCCAGGACCAGCATGGCAACCATCAAGAACGGAAGATGGCGGTAATGTTCATAACGCCACTGCGCAGTCACGAACATCAGAAACAGTGGAGCCTGTGCGACCAAGCCGACGACCCAAAACAGCAATGCCAGCCGTGAACCAGCGATCGCTTCTTCGTCTAAAGCTGGCACAGAAGTTGCCGAATCCGACGCACTACTCATTTTGATTCTTACCTAAACATTCTGACATAAAGTCATTCGACCATACGGACGTTTCGCGTCTTGCCGTGATGGGGACACACTTAGCTTTTGCGTAGTCAAAACCAACTGGCGACTGCGATCAAAGCGTAGTGTATCCAGCCAACGCATAAGTAAAACATAAAATGACTATGAAGACTTTGCGGGAGTGGTGTTCGTTGCCTTCGCCGGCGAAACCACATAGCCCTTTGGACGATTTTCGCCCGCAGCAGGTGCTGACTTGTCCGGTGTGAAGTTCGTATATCTTCGACCGTAGTATGAAGATGACTGGTAACCACGATAGCCGGTTGCCGAAGTATTGTGATCGACCCGATTGACCACGCAGCCAAAAATCGGTGTGCCCGTCGCACGCAACATTGCCACGGCTTCTTTTGTTTGCGGACGACAACCGCGTCGGACCCGAAATGCAAACACAATTCCATCAACGACGCTGGCCACAATCGAAGGGTCAGTCACCACAAGCAGCGGTGGCGTGTCGATGATGACATAGTCGAATCGATCGCGCAACCACAATAAAAACTCACCAAACTGCGGCATGCTCAACGCCTCCGCCGGATTGGCAGGGATCGGGCCGCAGGGGACAATTGACAGGTTTTCAACCGGTGTTGAATAGACGACCTGACTCGGATCACAAGTACCATCGATCAACTCAGTGAGTCCTGTACGATCACCCAGCCCGAACGAAGATGTCATCTGTGGTCGTCGCATGTCAGCATCCACAATCACCACTTGTTTTCCGCTGCGGGCAATCGAGATTGCCAAGTTACCGGCCAATGTGCTCTTGCCATCTTCGGGCAGGGGGCTAGTGATTTGAATGATCTTGGCGTCGATCGTGTTTGAATCAAAGAACACAGCCGTCCGCAGCCCCCGTACCGCTTCAGCTGTGACGGATCGCGGACGGTGCAGTGTAGAAAAGCCAGCGTCAATATCTCGGTACGGGTAAACCTCGCCTTTGGCGGCCCGCGGCAACTTATGATTGTCCGTGGGAACGTGCGAAAGCACTCTCATGCCGAGTGTTGCCGCGATTTCCTCCGACGAGTGATATGTTTTGGCTTGGCTCTCCAATAGATAGACCAATCCCATTCCCGCCAGCCCACCGAGCAAACCACCGATGGCAAGGAACTTGATAAGAATCGGCGACACAATCATCGGAGCCGACGCCGCGTTCAGTTGGCTAACGTGCAGAGCGGTATCCTGATCCGACAAATTGATTTTGGTCATCTGCTCTTCGACGCCGTCAAATAGCTTCTGTGCACGGTCGATGCGACGCAAATACATCGCATTCTCACTTTCCGCTCGCACCAGTTTCGTGGCGCGATCATTGAGCGAATCGATTTGCTTGTCCAACTGGCTGATTTGCGACTCGAGAACTGCGCGATTGGTCTCCATCGCACGCACAAATCCGCTGACGGCCAGCTCGGCGCGCTGGCGGCGAAGCTTCAGGAGTTCACCTGAGGGCGAATCGCCTTCGCGCCGCAACTCAGCAATCCGTCTCGTCTCCTGCGCTGAAACTTCGTTTAACTTTTCTCTGGTCGCGGTGATTTGCAGGTCAAATTGGCGTACCGAGGGATGGCCGGTGCCGAATTGCGATGCGAATTGCGAACGCTCGATTTCAAGCGGTACCAATTCGCGCTCGATCGCCAACTTCGCCAAGGCAAGATCCTCGTCTCGCGTCGCGTTGGAGTCATTTGGCTCTTCCGCCGCTAACAATTGTTTGACGGCGAACAACTCCTCACCAAGAAGCTGTTGTACGACTTCCATTACCAGCAGCGGATCTTGTGAGGATTCAATCGTGCTGGTGATTGCCAGCAATTTGGTCGCTAAGTTTCGCATATCATCTTCGAGAACCAGGCGACGCGCCTGCAGATTCAACTGTTTTTCTCGATACGGATTCATCACCGTTCCGTTTTTGTCCCAACTCAATTCCGAACTTTCGCGAAAGGCGCGGTATTCGGCCTCCAGCGAGTTCAACTCGGGAAGAAGTTTGTCTTTTGCCGTCGTAATCAACTTCTTCAATTCGGAAACCGAGGTCTCGGATTTCTCAGCAAAGAAATACTGCAGACCATCGCTCAGCGCGGTCACTGCGCTGACGGCGAACTGAGGGTCTTCGCTATCGAAGTGTAAGAAAAACGCGATCGCTCGGTCCGAACGACTTTTTTGCATCGCATCCTCAAACTCAACGTTTTCGACGAGAATTCCTTTCAACTCCGCCGGCGAAAGGTCGACAAGGGTATCGACGAACAACGGGTGCCGCGTGGCGTAGTCGAGCACTTTCTCGCTGCGCAATTGCATCAACAACAATTCCGCCGGAGGTACCGAACGCACCGGCTCATTTGGGTCCGACTCGGGCACCCAAGGACGCTCGCTTTCAACGACCAAGCGGGCGGTTGAGCGGTAAACGTTTGGCCGAGTTGTAAAGAGCGCTCCGGCAGCGGCTAAGCCAAGCAACGTCGGCAGGATCAAAGCAAATTTGTATCGCCAAAGCGCGGCGATCCAGTCAATTTGGCCCTCGCCACCCATCGAAACAGGATCGATCCCGCGATAATCCATGCCGCGATAATCAAGCGAGCGGTAATCGTTGGCTCGGTATGCCATTCCCAGACCACCCTCACGACCGGGCGCATAGCCGTTTCGCCGTGCCGGACGCGATTCCGCGATTGGCTTCAGTTCACCACTGCCTGAAGTTGACGGGTCTTGGGCATCAGATTGGTTGTCTTCGTTGTCGCTGAATGTCATCAACATGTCCCAGAATTAGTGATTGATGCGAAATTTTGCCCAAGCGGATCGCGCATTTCGCGTGGGCCTATCGAACGCTGTCGGTGTAAAAGTGTTTACCAGCTCAATTCCGCAGCGAGCCATAAACATCGACAACCAAATGGATTTGTAGCCGTCGCGGAAGACACATTCCCCGACGCTCCGACAATGTATACGCGGACTTCCACACTTTCTAGTCAAAACGCCAGAAAGCGGTGTTTGCGGGGTCCCATTCAAGCTGAATGTTCGCGCCATGCGTCACAATACGCCGCACTGGGTCGCTTGGTCATCAGCCGAACGGCACCGGGAAGCGGCGATCCGAGCCGATTTGACTCGAGCTACTCGGAATTAGTTGCCCTGCGCCGACTTTCGGCTTCCTGCAGCAGCTTTTGGATCTGCAAGTTGTCCGGAGCCTGGAGCGCTACACACCGAAAACATTCCTCGGCCAAGGCAAATTGCTTCAAATTCATGTGGAGGTTTCCGAGTGCATACCAAGACGAAAGGTTTGCGGGCATGCGATCGTTGATCGCGCGAAACCAGACGATTGCAACCTTGTTACTGATGCGATTGGTGCCCACTAACGCGTTTACGATTCGAGTTGCCGCTACGCCGTACTCGAAGTTCTCGCGACCGATACCGCCAAGCAAAACGGCTAGCTCGTCGGCAAGCTCCGTGGTCTGTCCGTCATCAAACTGTACCGACACGTTCGCCACTGCGGGTGACTTCAAAACAAGCCGCGTCATCTCCAATAGACACTTCAGTCCAGCGTTACCAATGCCGTCAATGGCAGCGGCAACCGAGGCGATCGTCGGGTCCGCTGGCGGCTCGCTCTGGCTGGCCATGTCGATGAACAATCGAGAAATGCCTTCCGCCGCAGGGTTCAATCTGATGGCCAACTCCAACAAGACGGCGTTGGACTCGTTGTTGATGTTTTCGGGTCCTTCAAGGCTATCTCGAATCGCATTGGCGAAAAGTTGTTCCAAGCATGCTTTGGCAGTTACCGCTTTGAATGTGGTCTGATCCAGCGCATTGAGTTTCTTCAGCCGCACTCCCACAAATCCGCTGGCCTCGCCAAGCTTCTCCTGTAACAACAAAGATCGAAATATCGCCTGCAAGTCTTCGAGCGAACGATCCGCCTTGTTATCCCCGTCGCGATAAAAGCGATTCACAACTTCACTCGCTAAGTCTTGACCCGCCGACCGATCGGTTACGGACATTGCCAAGGCAATGCAGGCCGTTTCGACAAGCAAACCGCTGTCCCAATCGGGCGCGATCGCACTTGCCTCGGCGCATTGCTGCCGCCGAAAATCTAGGCTTAGGCCCGCCTCGCTGGACACGCCGAGCAACGCATGGCCCATTGCCTTGACGGACGCCAAACCGGCATACGAAGGCTGCTCGGCGGCGGCGCGACCGAGTTGGTCGCAGAGCGAAATGAGTTGCTGTTGCGCTGACGCGGTGGCATCGTTGAGTTCGCGCCGGGCAAGCCAGACTAGCGCCGAAGTCGCCAGCGCCCCCGCGCCTCTGGCCACGTTAGTCATGGCGTCGACCGACTCTTTTTCGCTCGCCATCGCATACGCCTGGCTCATGGCCACGATCTCGTTGTAGCGGGCTTCGTCCAAATCCTGGCCCGTCGGCGGAGTTACCGAAAGCTGGCGATACCACTGGGCAAATTTGTCGGCTAAGACCCCCGCTTGATAACGAGTCGCGGGATCAGGAATACTCCAAAACGAGAGACGCCGAAAACAGAGTTCAGTCTCGCCAACGACGCGAAATTTTTCTTCAAACGGCGTTGTGCTAATATCAGACTCTAAAGGTTTTAGTTCGCAGAGCCGCGCCAAAAATTCGTCGCTTTGAAAAGTCGCGGCTTCGCCCAATACCGCACCGTCAAAGTCAAGTTCGACCAAATTTCGAATCGCGAGATCGCGATATTGGTCGTCAATCTGGGGTTGCACGACAAAATGACTGTAACCCGCCAACGCCACAAAGACGACAATCAAACCGGCCGCTGGAATGGCAAACCGCAGCGACCCCGGAGGCGACGGCGATAGAACCGCCGAAGAATCGGTCTTAGTCACCATCGGCATGCTAGACTGATCAATTAAGCTCATTTTGAACCGATTAATATCGACTTCGCACGCTCGGTAGCGGCTAACAACAAGGCACGCGCAAGCGCCTGTTGCTCCTGCGTGACTGCGCTGTCTTTCGGAATGAAAACCTGCATCTGGAAGAGTTGCTTGGACCTCGTCAACGGATTGCGCCGAACAACCAATCGCCAAATCTGGTCTTTCCATTGCTCCGCCGGTGGCGAAAACACTTGGCCGTACTCATCGAACAACGTCCATGTAACATACGAGTGCTGTTCTGCCTTGTTCGACATCGTGGCCTCAACAATCGTTCCCGATCCCGTGACAATCGGCAACGTTCGACGCTCCTGAACATTCCAGCCCGCGCCCGTATAACAAATCAACAATTCATGCCAACCATTGCCAAATGGAAAATCAAAAGACAACAAATACGGTTGGCCACCCGCGCCAATATAAGTATAAGTTCTTGAATGTTCGCCAAAAATATCATCTCGCTCGCGCTGAGCCGTGACGAATTTGACTAACGTCAAACCTTCAACGGCAGGCGGCATCGATTGTCCATCCATCGCCAGCGCCAGCGGCACAGCATCAACCGCTTTTACCGGACTGATCGTTGCCTGGGCATATAAGCCACACTGAACCAGCGCGATCGGGGCGAATACCGCCAAGTATCCGCCGACCACGGTTCCGCGAATGCCCAAACGCGACAACGTCGCAAGAATCGGTTCGAGCAGCGACGAAGATTTACCAGCCGTAGGCAAATCAACCCGCTTTGGAGTTACCGCCAAGCGATTTTGCTCAGCAACGTCACGGCGCAAAACCAACTGAACACACCACTGAATCAAATGGTCGAGGCTTAATACCATCCCAAACGTTACGCCAAATAAACAGAGCCCCAAAATTTCGTGCGGCAAACCTTCAGACAAATCGATTCCGAGCCACTCCAATCCAATCACTATCGAGGAAATGCGAACCGTATTCATCAAGACCGCAAAGAACGCAGCTCCGAGAATAAGAATGACGACATAAACGGGATGCCGGTTTTCATACACACCATAAGCCGCCGCTCCCGCAATGATCGTTGTCAACGAAACAATACCACTGCATGCTTCGTCAACAAACAACTGTTTCGCGGCGATACCCAGCGTGTTACCTCGCACTTCGTGAACAATTCCGAGGATGTCCAGAAACAGCCCGCTAATTTGGCTGCTCAGCAGTTGAAGTTCCGAGATCAAGCGTTGATCCATGCCAAGGGGCAATGGCACCATCAACCATAACAATGCCCAGATTCCCCACTGGTATTTTGCGCGGCCGTATCGCGTCGCAACTAATAATAGAGACGCAGCCAGGATCACCACCGATACCGCTGACAACCAGGGGTTGTAAAGCAATATTGACAGCAAAAGTACAACCGCGGCAACGATGGCAAGGCTCCACGCCAACCAATTTACTTTTCTTGCAGCGTCATCCGGCGCTGCCCGGCCCCAGGACCAACGTGAATAAAACAGCCAACCAACGAGAAACGGCGTGAAAACCAGAAAACTGGAATGCGACACATACCAAAGTTGCTGGAAAAACATCGACAGCATCGGTGCATAAGCAACGACAATGGCACCCAGCATCACCCAAATTAAAGACTGACTGGCGAACCCACCTCCGCCAGGCTTCGCGGCACTAGCCTGTCCCGATTGACCCGCATTGACTTCCGACGATTGGGCAACAGCAGCCATGTTAGAAATCAACGCCATGTAAATGGAACGGGCGCGCTGTCTGGCAACGTCTTGCAACTGTCTCGATGTCGCGAATCCAAAGATGATTGCCCGGCATCTTCAAAGGAAACTTTGCGGCACCTTGCGATTGCAGTCTGCGCGTCCGCCCATCGTAACTGCACAACGTGAAACCGGCGCTCCGCATTTTTTCTCCAATCGACTCCGTATCGGCCTCCAGCTGTACGGCCAGCAGTGCAGGACTGTGAAGCGACGATTCTGCGCCAGCCAGCACCTCCTGCTCGAACCCCTCAACATCGACTTTCCACATTATCGGCGATTCACCAACTAAAATATCGTCAAGCGTCTTCATCTCGATGACTTCTTGTTTCCCCAAATAGCTCTTGTCAACGACGCGATTGACTGTATCGCAGTCCACACTAAATGTCATTGTCCCTGGCTCGCGACCAACTACGCATCGCAACGACCCTACCAGAGAACCAATATCATTATAGCGAATATTGCGTTGCAGTTTATCAAAAGTAACACGTACGGGCTCGATGCAAATTGATTTCGCCCCGACGACTCCCGAAGCGAGCACAGTATAGGACCCGACGTTTGCGCCAACATCAACAAACAGGTCATCACTGCGCAAGAAATGCAACGCAAACGCCATGTCGTCGAACTCGTGCAATCCACAATACACATTTCCTGTGGCACCGGTCATGGATCGTTCAACAACCAACACCGATTTTTCGACAAACGGAACCGCGACCGGTGCCGAAAGCAGGCGGCTACCAATTTGCCACCGCAGGAACCGCATCGTCGTCCTCACGCGATGCTCCCGGCCAATCGGATGCGACCAAAGAAATCGAAGCGACTTCGCAAGTGACACTATGCGACTCGAATCCCGAACATAAAAATCAATCGATTCTGCGGCCAACGTCGGACGAATAAATTATCAAACAAATTAGGCGCCCAGCGCAACGGTGCCGGAAAGTATTGCGGTAACCGTTCACGGAGTTGTTAACCACCAGCGCAGACAGGGCGGTGCGGCTTGGTGTTGACCAGGGATTAGGCGGTTGCAGCAGAGTTCCCGCGACAGTTCTGGCTTTACGAACTGTTGGTGCCGACCAAGATCAAGGACG
>JBGSVE010000134.1:0-4868 GCA_041753075.1 Pirellulaceae bacterium | reverse complement strand
GGCATGTTTTATCCAACAGGTCGAGGACAACATGGAAGACATCATGCGGCTGGCCTGCGCCGAAGCGATGTTGTTCAAGTTTGGCAGCGGTACGGGAACGGATTTGTCGACACTTCGCAGCCAGCGCGAGAAACTGTCCGGTGGCGGTACACCGAGCGGGCCGTTGTCGTTCATGAAGGTTTATGACTCAATCGCCGGCGTGGTCAAGAGTGGCGGCAAGACGCGCCGCGCCGCTAAGATGCAGTCGCTCAAAGTTTGGCACCCCGATGTGCTGGAGTTTATCGAGTGTAAGTGGAACGAAGAGAAGAAGGCGCACGCGCTGATTCGCGAAGGCTACGAGTCGAATTTCAACGGCGAAGCTTACAGCAGCGTCTATTTTCAGAACGCGAACTTGTCGGTGCGCGTGACCGATCCGTTTATGGAAGCGGTTCGTGATGGACGACGTTGGCAGACTCGCTGGGTCAGCGACAAGGCCTCCGGTGCAGCGCCTGAATATGACGCTCGCGAGTTGCTCGGACGAATGGCCGAATGTGCTTGGCATTGCGGTGATCCCGGCGTCCAGTACGACACGACGATTAACAAGTGGCACACCTGTCCTTCGAGCGGACGAATCAACGCCAGCAATCCGTGCAGCGAATACATGTTCCTGGACGACACGGCCTGCAATTTGGCTTCGGTCAACTTGATGAAGTTCGTCACTGGCGATGGATCGTTCGACTACAAGCGTTATCAGGCGGCATGCCGCGTGTTCTTGATCGCCCAGGAAATCCTTGTCGATCACGCAAGCTACCCAACCGCGGATATCGCTGAAAATAGCCACAAATTCCGACCTTTGGGATTGGGTTACTCGAATCTCGGCAGCGTTATCATGACGGCGGGATTGCCTTACGATTCCGACGCGGCGCGCAGCATGTGCGGATCGATTACCGCAATCATGCACGGCACCGCCAATTACACCAGCGCCGAATTGGCCGAAGTGGTGGGGCCGTTTGATGGCTACGCCGAAAACGAAGTCGCCATGCTTGGCGTGATGCAAATGCACCGCGATGCCGTCGACAAGATTGATGACCGCGGACCGATCGAGTTGAAGCAAGCGGCCCGCGATTTGTGGGATGGCGTACTTGAGATCGGCGCGCGACACGGTTTCCGCAACGCCCAGGCGACGGTGCTTGCGCCGACGGGCACAATCAGCTTTATGATGGATTGTGACACGACGGGGATCGAGCCTGATATCGCGCTGGTGAAGTACAAGCAACTCGCTGGCGGTGGCATGCTCAAGATTGTCAACAACACCGTCGCCGGGGGCCTGCACAAACTTGGCTACGATGAACCGCAAATCGAAACGATCGTCAAGTTCATCAACGACAACGATACGATCGAAGGCGCACCAGGTCTGGCCGACGAGCACTTGGCGGTATTCGATTGTGCTTTCAAGCCAGCCAACGGAGTCCGCAGTATTCCATGGCAAGCGCACATTACGATGATGGCTGCGGCGCAACCGTTTCTTTCCGGTGCGATCAGCAAGACCGTCAACATGCCCAGCGATGTGACGCCCAAGGATATTTCTGATGCGTATTTCTGGGGTTGGGAACTGGGCTTAAAGGCGATTGCGATTTATCGCGACGGCTCCAAACAGTCTCAGCCGCTCAATACGACGAAGGACGAACCCAAGGCAACCACAAGCGAAGTGGAAACCGTGACCAAGACGATCGAAAAGATTGTCTACAAGCCACGTCGCGAGCGACTGGAAGACACTCGGCAAAGCATTACCCATAAGTTCAGCATTGCTGGTCACGAAGGGTATCTGTGCGTTGGTCTTTATGCCGATGGTCGGCCAGGTGAGATCTTTATCACCATGGCCAAAGAAGGTAGCACAATCGGCGGCATCATGGACAGCTTTGGCACCGCCCTTTCCATCGCGCTGCAGTATGGAGTTCCGCTGGAGGTGTTGGTCAATAAGTTTAGCCACACGCGGTTTGAACCGATGGGGCATACAACCAACAAAGACATTCGCATCGCCAAGAGCGTTGTGGATTATATCGCCCGCTGGCTGGGGCTGACGTTTTTATGCGGGCATCCGGAGTTCGGTAAAGATGCGTCGCGAAAAGATTCTGTGGGCAATAATGCTATGGTCCAGTCGTCTGTGGTGAATATCGGTTCAGGCAACGGAAATGCCAGTCAGGGACTGGCAAACCGGTCGATGGCGGAAAATAGCCAAGCGGACCAGTTTGCTCGTTTCCAAAGCGACGCTCCGGGTTGTGACGTTTGTGGCAGCATCACGGTGCGAAATGGAAACTGCTATTTGTGCCACAATTGCGGAAATAGCATGGGATGTAGTTGACAGCGAATTGACAAGGCGATTAACTACGCGAGTCAAAAGCACTGAAGCATCGACTGATCGGCGGATAGAGCACCATTAGGGGTCGCTGGCTATCCCGGCGTGCGGATGTGCGAAAAAGTTCGAGACTTCGCTTCGCAATGCCGAAATGATGTTTCGTAAGATTTAGGTCAATCAGTGATCGCCCGGTCACTGATTGGTTCCTCGGGTTTTTGTCAACCAACATCGGACTGCCCCTTCGATCTGTTTGGCGTTTCCCAAGGTGCCGAGTGGTGACGCGGGCCGTTCAGAATTGTGCCCCATTCTGAACGGTCTGCTAGCCCCTGGTCCTATCCACAAGATTCCCGCCAACGTTCCTTCCGATACGACATATCAACCTTCGCGCTGAATGAAGTTCAGCGCATCAATCGGGGCATACAAGATGACCTTCGTCGTTCCGACGCACGACAATTCTTTCGCCGATGAAATTGAATTGATCGCGACGTTCGTCGAGCACTGGGTGCAGCAGCGTGGCGATGTTGCGCTTGACATCGACCAGTTTGTCGATTGCGTCTACATCAAATTGTCTTCTCGCGTGATCGCCGATGCCAACAACGCCTATCGCACGTTTTATGGTGGCAACGCTCAGGTTCAAGGCAATCTCGGCGACAAGTTTCTCGACGATGCGACATTGGGATTAGCGGTTAAGAGCGACGAGTTGTTGATGAGTGCGGGCAAGTCCGTTGAATTTGAACACGTGTCAATTGGACCCGACGGAGATTCCTATCAAATTCGAACGCACAAACACTGGATCTCCGCGAACCACCGTAATCTGTCGATCTTGGGTATCAGCCGCGTGCTGAAGCGAACCGAACAGCGAGTCTTGCCAACGTCGGAGCGGTTGGCGGTCTTGGCCAAGAAGTTTGATTCACTTGATGCCGACGACCGAACGCTTTGCTGCTTGATCGCTTCAGGCAATTCTCAGCGTGAAATTGCCGAGACGCTTCATTGCACGACAAGAACGATTGAAAATCGACGAAACCGAATCATGGAGGACCTGGGGCTGGCGAAGCCAATTGACATTGTCAAGTTATTAGTGCGACTGTCGGAGCACGGATTAATTGCGGCTGACTTTTGACGCCTTAGAAGTCGACGGCGAACCGGGCCCCATAGATATCGTATTGGATTGGAAGGATTCTCGAAGCTGGCAATGCTGGCATCTTTATCGTCGAATCCCCAAGCGTCCAGGTGGATACGACCGCTGATCTTCATCGTCGACTTGCTGGTGCCGCTTTTCACGATCGTTTTGTCACCGGCGACATTTTCGACTGTCTCCAACGACTTTTCGAGATCGCTGATTTGCCTTTCCATTTCGTCGAGCCGTTTTTCGTCGAGCCGTTTTTCGTCGAGCCTAGCAACGTCGCCAATTGCGTTTTCGCCTGACACCGACGGCGGCGGGAGAACTGGATTGACGTATTGATCATCAGACGTGTCAGCGTTGGCAACTGTTGACACACCACTGACTTAGCAAAACAAAGCGGCTGGCAGCCGTCCAGACACCCGACGAAATTGTCGTGCCAGGGACTTCATTAATTGGGACTCCGTAAACCGATCGTTTTCGTCATATTCGGTACAATCTGCACTTTATGTCGTCTCAATTAAGTGGAAATCTTAATAAGCTCGTCGCCGATTACCAATTTGCGTGATTGGCGAAGATGGGGTAGGTTCCGACAAGTCGGTTCGGAGCTATAACGACGAATGTCAGCTACACCTGGCATCGCGGCTTTTTCGCTTGGGAGACAACGGCGATGAATCAATCCGGTGCACCGTTTCGCTATTGCATCATTGGTGCCGGGGCACTCGGTGGGCTTTACGGTGGAATGTTGGCAAACGCCGGGCGTGAGGTGCATTTTCTTTTGCAAAGTGACTTCGGCCACGCGCGAGAATTTGGTTGGCGAGTGGAAAGTGTTCGGGGTGATTTTCACTTGCCGCCCGAACGATTGAACTTACATCATTCCGCCGAGTCATTGCCGCCGTGCGATGTAACGATCGTGGGTCTTAAGACAACGCGAAACCACCTGTTGCAATCCCTTTTGCCTAACCCGACCTCGAGCGGCGGAGTCGTCTTGTGTCTGCAAAATGGCTTGCACAGTGAAGCGGATTGTGTCGCCGTCATCGGCCCGGATCGGGTCCTCGGGGGCTGCTGCTTCTTGTGCAGCAACAAAGTTGGTCCCGCTCACATTCGCCATATCGACTATGGACGTATCGTGATGGGCGAGTTTACACCGGCCGATCAATCGGCTGCCGGGATCAGCGCGCGTGTGCAGGCGATCGCCGACGATTTGCGAGCCGCGAATATTGACGCGTCTCCAACCGCCGACCTGTGGTTAGCCCGTTGGCGAAAACTGATGTGGAACATTCCGTTCAACGGATTGTCGGTCGCCTTGAATACTTCAACGCGTGAATTGATCGACACACCCGCGACGGAAGCACTGTCTGCGGCGATCATGGCCGAGGTGTTTGATGCTGCGGCGGCATGTGGTCGCCAATT
>JBGSVE010000133.1:0-53650 GCA_041753075.1 Pirellulaceae bacterium | reverse complement strand
CCCCGCAGAGCTTCAGTCCGCTTCACCCGGCACGTCAAGTGTACGGCACAGGATCGTCCTTCAGTCACTTTGGACACGGGAGCCATCCCTCAAAAAATCCAACAGCACATCCTGCCTATCCACGATAAACCCGGATGGACCTGATTAGTGTGGGCATGCCGTTTGCAATGTCACGTTTGCAATGTCACATAAAGAGCAAGTAATCAATTTTCACGCACCCCAAAAGAAAGACTGATGAGTGTAAACAATCCCGAAGTAGAGCGGCACCTTCAAGTCTTGACTGATATGTGCCAAGAAACGTTGAACGGCGACGAAACTGGTGTCGACGAACGAGCCGAGCCGATCCTGAAGTCGTTGTTGATGAGCGGATACGCACGCAACGCGGACACAACTCTCCAAGCGGAGCTCGAGTCGCGGGTCAAAGCACAATCGAGTGCCTCTGCTGAGCCGCATAGTGAGGCGTTGGTCGCAGTCGCAGGCCTGATTCAAGCAAAGTTCGACAAATTGAGGCCGTGGCAATCAAACCAACCAGAGCAGAATGTTCCACCCAAGGCCGCAAAGATCAGTGCGGCGACCGGTGCATAAGTAAAAAAAATCTTCCTCCCCCATACTACGGTATTTATTATGCGACTAAACCAAGTCTTAATTGTGTTGTTGTTGTCAACGAATTTCCTTGCCGGATTAGCGTGGTCGGAAGATGAGTCGGGTGGATCAATCGACGCTCAGATACAAGGTCGTTGGGAAGTCGTCGCAGGTGTGAGTCAGGGACGCGAGTTGTTACCAGCAGAATTCGATGGAACTTACGTCGCGATCACTGTCAATCAGATTGTCACCACGGATCGCGATGAGAACCAGCGTTTCAAAGCCATATTTGTAATCGACGAATCCAAGAGTCCGGTTCAAATCACGATGACTTCGATCGCTGAGGATATGGTCGAAGACACTCCTCCCAAAGTCAAACAGCCGACTAATTCGGTCGCTTCCGGAATCTTGAAAATCGTAACACCTAGCCAATGGATTTTGTGTTACGCCTTGCCAGGCGCAGAACCTCCGACCGCTTTTGATTCGCCTGTTGGCAGCAAACTCATGTTGTTCAAGTTGGAAAGAAAGTCGTCTGGTCCGGTGTTGAACAATGCAGCGAAGTAGCGGCGCGTGAGGTAGGGCGCTAGGCGATGCTTGTTAACACGACAGTGGCTAACGCCTTGCTCCCGGTGAGAAATCGGGTTGGTGGTAGTGGAACTGGTTAAAGCTCCTTGAATTTGGGGAAGTTTAACAACTTCCACTACCCTAAAGTCGAATGGGAACAAAGCACTCACGCCGACTTCTCATAGCATCAAAGTCGAAAGTCTGTTTGGTAATTTTTAAGATCAGATACCGCTACGTCGGATCGGAAAACGCGTTCGGATCAAATTGCAGTTGACCCTCGATGTTTTGAGCTGGCTGTTTCGTGGGCAGTGGTGGCTCATTGAGCAGTCGCTTAAAACTTGGCGATGGCAAGTTGTTCTCACCCGCAGGCTCAGATCCGGTATCCAACGTGGATGTTTTTTCTTTATCGTCGCTGGCTGGCAGGATCTTGGGCTGCACTGGGGCAGCGGGTAGGATTGTCGAGATCGGATTGGTGAACGCGGCTACTGTTGGATCGGGACAAGGGTTTTGGCATTTGCAACACCGATCGCAAGTCTTGTTTGCTTTCCAAAATTGTAAATCATCGACGAACGATCGCGACGCCACGAAAATTCGGTCGCTTGGTTGCAATTGGTAGTTCGTGGTGGTGTCACCAAGTTGAGTGATTTCACGATAACAAATCGGCAGAGCAACCCGGCATGAAGTGGGCACAGTCGGCCGCGCGAGGATCACTTTGCAAGGGTTAGCCTGAGTCGTCAAACCACCTGCCGCCAGTATGCCGTCTAACACAGTTTCGTTGCCGGAAAAAGGATAAGAACCAGGTGACGCGACTTCACCCAATACATAGATGCGATGAACCGGTTCGAGCAGGCGAACATTGATCTGCGTAGCCTTTTCGCCAGCGTTTGCAATTGTAGTCTCGATGTGCGTCTCCGTTTGCTCAAGTGTCAGACCAGCCACGGTGACGCGACCAAATTTACTTAGGTCGATAGTTCCATCAGCCAATATCTTTTGGTCGGCGGGGAATCGTATTTCCGAGTCCAGTTCGACCGGCTCTACCAGTAACACGTCGCCAGGCTGTAAAAAGTGCGAGACGAGCACGTTCATGTCCAACTCGCGAGGCAAGTCCGCATGACGTGGTGAACGATTGACGATCGACTCGGCCTGGTCAGTCAGAATGCTTTGCGGGGGCGAAAGGGAAATGCCCAGGCTGCTGCATCCGGTGATGCCAAACAAAATGATTGAAATGGATGTTAAGCGGTACATGGCAAATCTCGGTTTGTGCGCGGAACTGGCTCTTCCGTTCCAACCATTTCCATCGGCATAACATGAGCGACTGGATCGATTCGAACAGGCAAGCCGTCACAATCGATACAACCTTACCGTTCTGGGCTACTTGCTAGCACACCGCTTCCAGCGACAACCGGCAAAACTGTGGCTGCCGCCTCGCGAACGACAAACCTCGCCAGGCCCGACTCCAAATTCTTAAGCGGCTTGAGCCGTAACCTTGGATCGGTAATTGGCCCCAATATGTCGACATACAAAGTCCGATTGCTCAGCAAGCGATTGACTTCAAGAAACAACGCCACTGGCGGTGCAGCTCCAATCGCCAACTGTTGAGTCAGCGCGCCAACGGCAGCACTTTCAACGTCAAAGTTCCCGGTCGAGATGACTGCACTCACGTCCATCCTGCCGCTTGCGATTTGGACACGACCATCGGCGAACACTTGAAGCCTGGGACCGATTAACCAAAAGTCATCGATTCGCATGATTCCAGCACCGATTGATCCGCGCAAGCGACCTTCGTCAAACCTTGTGCCCGCCAGTGAAAGTGCACCAAGATAGGCCTGCGCCGAAGCCAGCCCAGGTATTGCTCGCGCTTGCGTACCATCGAGCTTTGCATCAAAGCGACCTGATAGGTCCGCAGTGGTTCGCACACCGGTCCCGTTAAGCGAAAGCATTCCGTCGATATTGCCTTTGGCGTAGGAGCTGGCTCCACCAGCGTCTTCCAGTATTTTTCCAAAGTCCAATCGACGAGCCTTCCAATTGCTAGTCAGATCAAACGCGCCCGGTCGAATCGTCGACGATCGCAACATCGCGTCACCGAAAATTCGACCATGATCCACCATGGATTCGATCGATCGAAGACTAAGCGACCAACGCGCCAGGTCATTGTCCGCCGATGCAACGATTGTCGCGTGTGCATCGCCAGCGGGAATCGAAAAGACTCGACTGTCTCGGACTTCGATGTTGCCGGTCACTCGTAGTGAAGGCCCGGTCTCAACGACCAATCGTCCTGACAACGTGCCCGACGATGACTTTGATGCGGCGATTGAAATCGGCATCAGTCCAGCAGATGCATCGATCGCCGCAGCACGAACTTGCAGCCGCCCCTTGCCTATTTTGACGCCTCCTTCGATCGCAATCCGCCCGACCGCTTCCATCTGTCCACCGGCGTAACCGCCACGAATGGTATCGATCGTAATATACTGGTCATCAGCACGAAGCTCGGCGAATAAGCGGCGAGTAAGCAACGTTCCGTCGATTGCCACATTGTCAAACGACAGCGAAGCACGAGCATGGGGCAGCTTAGAGTGTTCCTGAGGTAGCAGCGTTACCCCGCCGGAAACGAATCCATCCACTCGGCGAGTGTTGCGTGAATCCAAGAAACGACTCACGCGGCGGAGGCCGATCTGATTGAACCGCAGCTCGCCTTTCGTCGCGCCCAACGAGCGATTGCTGCTGAGATCAAACCAACCTGACGCAGCCGCCAATGAAGTCGTTGTATCGAAGTTAAAAGTACCACCGAAAAGTTCGCCTCGTCCCTGCAAACTTAGCTGGCCATCGCTGGCTCGCAATTCAAGTTGCCCGTCGCCGATTTTTTCAGAAGCGATCATGAGTTGGTC
The DNA here is from genome assembly GCA_041753075.1 of Pirellulaceae bacterium. Classification (GTDB taxonomy): domain Bacteria; phylum Planctomycetota; class Planctomycetia; order Pirellulales; family Pirellulaceae; genus UBA6163. The sequence goes on along the minus strand of JBGSVE010000133.1, from coordinate 49,619 downwards.
GATCGCGAGCTTAGCCGTACCGACATACTTAGCTGGTTGATCGAGTGCATTTGCAGGCACCGAAGCGTCGATTTGGCCGCTGCTGAGAAGCGAAACCTGCAGGTTCTGCGGAAACCAAGCTCCGCTTTCGACCTGCGGGTTGATGTGATCCCAACTAAGTTTGATTTGATGAGTCCCCTGCTCGTTTCTCGCGATCGACGCTGATCCATTGATTGTCCCACCAAAGATCGCGGCATCCAGCTCGTTCAATTCCGCACTGTCTTCGCCGATTACATAGTTTGCCGACAATCGATCAATCAAGATTTGCTCACTGGCTGATTCATCGAGTCGAGCGAACGAAAGATGAGATGAATCAAACTCGAAAGAGTGCTGTACCAATCCGATTTGGAGACCGAGTACGTATAGAGCCGGAGATGCAATGCGCCCTGCCAGTTCCCAACGCGACTTCGACAAGTCTTGATCACTGAGCTTGCCAGACCCGTGCGCGTCGATGTCAAGACTTCCAGTCACAGTTGACGATGGGCCGAGAGCGGCCAGCGCTGCAATCGATTGCAATGGGACATCGTTTCCCTTGACATCGAACTCGAATGGCCGATCGCCCTTCAAGTCGGCAGAAACACTGGCAACCATTTTAACTTGTGAATTTACCGGCGACTCGAAACGAACATTTTCAGCCTTCAGTTTGCCACCACGCAAGCTGATTGGTCCTGTATCTATCGACAATGGCAGCGACTCGCCGAGCGACATACTCATCGCCTGCAAGTCGCCATCCATTGTCCAAGTGCTCGGAGAGTCGAGAGTTGGCAGCGGTACGCTCGCATCCAAAGTCCCGCTGACCGTGCCATCAAGCAAAGCACTGTTTGGCCTGTTAGTCGCAGTGACCACTAAATCAAACAGCGGAGCGATCGCTAAACGCTCCGCGGTCAAAGTGGCCGTGATCGCGCCACGCGGGATGACGGCCACACTTGCACTCCCCGACAGCCGCCCGCCGTCGGCTGCAATTGCCACTCGTGACCCTTCACTGGAGTCCAGCCAGCGAGTGATTAAATTTCGCAGCGAAAGGGTGCCATCTTTGTACTGCACACCAGTACTAAAATCAGCCAGCATCAGTTGTTCAAGTTGAAGCCGTTTCGAACTGAGCGTCCCGTCAAACCGATATGCCTTTCCATCACGCAACCCATTCAGCGGAATGGAAATATCGAATTCGAGTGACACGTCTCCGCGTGCTTCCACGGGCACCTCGATCCCGATGCTCTTCAATCGCTTCAGAAGTTTAACGACGTCGATGTCTTCGAAAGACCAATGGCTAGTCCAGTACCGGTATTGAGCAGGAACTTCTGCCTGCACGACTCCCTCTTGGGCGTTCACAGGTTTTGTGAACGACACGGCTAGGGCAAATACGACGCTGAGAGCAACTACCCCATTCGCAGTGGTCTGGTAAGTTCGTGCCATGTACTTCGCCAATGCTCGCCTCAGATAAAAACGTACTATAGTTGCTGAACGGCCCGGACGCAAAATGCGGATCATAAACTGACGAATGCTAATGGCATTCCAGGGACACGACGGCCTTTTCGATTGGCTCGATTAATGCAATTCGTTAGACAGCATGAGCGACGATCATCTTCAACAACCGAATTCGCCAACCCGAGTGCTGGTGGTGGACGACAATGCCGACGCGGCCAGAATGCTCGGCCAGCTAATTAAATACTACGGCGGCGAAATTCGCACTGCCGGTAATGGTCAGGCGGCCATTCAAATTGCGGAGTTGTTCAGGCCGAATCTTATTTTAATGGACATCCGCATGCCAATAATCAATGGTTGCGAAGCGACCACTTTGATCCGTGAACAAACTTGGGGGATAGGGATGCGAATCATCGCGATGACAGGTTTGTCTGATGGCCATAGCGAAATCCTGAATTCAGGATTCGATGGCATCGTCGTAAAACCGATTGCTCCGGATCAAATTCAATGTCTAATTCGTTGACGTACGGCAATCAGAAGAAGTATAGGAACGTGGCCAACACCAAGCTGGCGATGCCGAGAATAACCAAATATGACAAACCAACTAAGGCGAATGGAGCCGCTGGCTCTTTTTTTTCCAGCAATTGCTCATCACCATTCTCATTGTCGACCTTTGGTGACTGCGTTTTATCTACTGTGGACATTTCATTGCTACTGGTGGTTGGGGGATGGTCAAAAGGTGCCAGCCAAAGGAGTTTTCGCCTCTACACTTTTAAAAACGGAGGACAATCTTTCCGCGCTCGACGCCGCTTTCAATTAACTCGTGGGCTTTACATGCTTCGTTCAGTCGAAAGACTTCGCTGACTGTCACTTTTAAATCACCGCTCTCGTAAAGCCTGATTAACTCTCTCAGGTCTTGAGCACTCGGGTTCGCCAGCATGACGCGACCGCGTTTCGACATGAACTGGGTCGCGGCAGTCACCATCAGTCCGCTGATACTTGGTTCGGTTGAAACATAGCGACCACCTTGCGACATCACTGGGCGAGCGTCGAGGTAGCTGCTCTTGCCGGCTGCATCAAAAATGAGGTCCCACGTTCGATCAAGCTGCGTGAACGATGTAGTTTCATGATCGATGAAGGCGTCAGCACCCAGCGAACGACAAAAGACTTCGTTTAGGGTGCTGGCAACGGCAGTCACTTCGGTGTTGTAAGCTTTGGCAATTTGAATCGCGAAAGCGCCCACGCCGCCGCTACCGCCATTTATCAGAACGCGATCGCCTCTTTGGATAGCACCGTGATCGCGAAGGCTTTGCAGTGCCGTCGTGCCCGCAAGCGGAATCGCGGCACCTTCTTCAAAAGTCATCGATGATGACATTTTGGCAACGCATTTTTCAGAGCACAGAGCATATTCGGCGTAAGCACCGCCGAGTTTGTTGTCTAAAAATGCCAGCACTCGGTCACCGACTGCAAATCGTCCGCTTGATCGCTCTGCGACCACTACGCCCGCGACGTCGTATCCGGGAATGCGAGGAAACCCACCGGGTAGCAACCACTTCACTTCACCACTGCGAATGCGGTAATCGATCGGATTAATTCCAGCCGCATGTACTTCGACCAAGACATCCCCATCGCCAACCGTAGGCGTAGCCAACATGTAGGCTTCCAGCACTTCGGGCCCACCATACTTGGCATACGCCACCGCTTGCATCACGGCAGGTATTTGTAGTTGATCATTGGTGGAGTGAGATTCCACAATTAATTCGACTTGCATTGTATTGATCCTTCATTCGAACAAAGTGCGACAGGCTTCCAGCGTCAAGTCGGCATCGACATGAAAGAAGGCTATCACGCATTTTGGCTACACGGCCTGGACGTAAAATCAAAGACTAAACCATCTTGAGGCACGCTTCCGCACATTGGCGGCAGGACTTGGCACATGCTACCATCTGCGCATCGGTGCTGATTTTCTCACATTCTGTCGCACAGGCGTTGCAAGCCGTCGCACACGCTTGGCAGGCAGCTGCCGCTAGCGTACAAGAGCGAGCAATTATCTTTGCGGACAAACCACAGAAGTCTTGGCAACTTGTCGCCAAACTCGCGCAAGCCGCGTGTTCTCCGTGACCTTTTTCCAGGTGGGAAAAGCAATGCTTTACGGTTTGATTGCAAGTTGATTCGCAGCTCTGGCAGATTTCCAAGCATTGTTGATGCATTTGGTCCATGCCGTGAGTCATTTTAGCGGCTCCGCTGTCGTCCGCTGCAGAAGCTCTCGCAGCAACGCTTGCCAATGCAACCGCGCCTGCGCTGGCTAACATACTTCTTCGATCCATTTTCGATTCTTCCAAACAGTGATAGATTCCCGCTGCCGGTGTTTAAGGCTGAGTGTTACAACAAGCAACACGCCACCTAACTGACGTCGGAATCTTCACTGCACTAACGATGCCAAAATGTTACGCAGCCGAAGTTTCCGTACAGATAATCAGTCGGCGGATTGGTGTCGAAAGTCGTTGAAGCGTTTGCGAAAGTACAGCCACGCTAATTTTGCTGCCAGGTAGTTGGAACGGCGGATGTTCAACTGAAACGCACCAATCGCACGCCATGATGGCCGGATCGAAAAAACTGGTATAGGTAAAAACATCCTTGAGAGGTTTGAATGGCTTGGTCACAAGGTCATTCGAACGGAGTCTCAACGATGCCAGCTCAGCATACTTTTTTGGAATGCGAAAAGGTATCGCAGATGATCCACTCCAAGGTAACATCTCAGGAAATCGCGTTGGCTTTGGGTCGGCCCAAAAGTACGGTTTCACGAGAGCTCAAACGCAATTCTATTTCAGGTGTGTATTTTGCGGTCAATGCACAGGCAGCAGCTCAAAAGCGGCGTTCGCAGCGACCTATTGAGCGCAAAATGGATCGGCCTTCGATCAACCAGGAGGTGCGTTCAGGCAACACGAAGTTCTGGTCGCCTGAGCAAGTAGCGGGGCGCATGAAGCAAGCAGGGACCGATTCCATGGATCGCGTCTGCCGAAGTACGATTGAGCGCTGGATTCGCCGCGATGAACACCGTCAACACTGGGAAGGCTCCCATCGCAATCGCATTGAACAGATCGCGACGATGGAAATCGGGATCAGCCCCGCCGATCTTAACGGCTTCATCCCAAATCAGCGAAAATGTGCCGAGTATAGGACGCCAATGAAACTTGACGAAATTGGCGGCGCCCTTCGAGTTAATCATTCGGAACGATCTTGGGATCGCATTATCGGACATGACCCACATCAGCATGTGATTCGATTCCGGTGACAACGAAACGTAGTCCCAGAAGGTGTCGTGGGCGGACTGCGCTTGCGGAAAGCCCTTGTCAGGGTCCGGCTTGACCGCGTGGATTGGGTCGGGAAACTTGATCGCGTCGTGAATGAAGAAGACCGGAATGTTGTTGCCGACTAGGTCGTAGTTGCCCTGGTCGGTATTGAAATTCACTGAGAAACACCGCACATCTCGACCGGTGTCGTGCGATCCGGCGCTGCCAGCAACGGTTGAGAGTCGACAAAACACGGGCGTCTTTACGCTCGCATCTTGCAGGAACGATGCCCGCGTGAGATTGGCGTGTGATTCATAGCACTGAAAGTAGCCGTGAGCCGCGTACCCCAGCGCGTGAACGACGCGTTCAGGAATCCGCTCATGGTCGAAATGGGTGATCTTTTCATGAAGGATGAAATCCTCCAACAATTGCGGTCCACGAGGCCCGACGGTCAGCGTGTTTTGGTCGTCTGCAACTGGCAAGCCTTGGTTGGTCATTAAGCGACCAGCGCCAGAAGTGGTTTGACGCAACTCACCGCCCGATCCGATGTGAGAATCGGTGGCCGGTTGGTTCTTGGTCGGCTTCGCGGCAGCTTTTGCCATTGAGAGCATCCTTTACATTGGAGTTGGAGTGTAGACTTTTGCCGATTCCGGCGAGCGCCATGTAACTAAGAACTTCTGAAGGCTAAACTCCAGCATAAAATGGGGCATGCAAACTCCGTGCACGTTCTTCGCTGCGGCATGGTCAATGCCTTCCGTAATTTGTTCATGGAAAACAGGTCCGCGATGGCAAAAACCAACGGCGTCATTCTGCAGTTTTTTCACTGGTACAACCCCGCGGATGGTTCGCTCTGGAATGAGCTGGAACAAAACGCGAAGCAACTCGCCGACGTTGGCTTCACCGCTCTTTGGCTGCCACCCGCGTACAAAGGCAACAGCGGCGGACGCGACGTCGGCTATGCGGTCTACGACATGTACGACTTAGGCGAGTTCGATCAGAAAGGTTCTGTGCGAACAAAGTACGGAACCAAGGACGAGCTTGTCGCCGCCGTCGACGAAGCCAAACAGGCGGGCCTGCAACTGTACTGGGATGTCGTTTTGAATCATCGGATCGGCGGCGACGTGGAAGAGGAAATTTTGGCGACGCCGTTCAGCGACGGCAATCGTCATGAGCAAATCGGTGAGCCACGCACGATCAAATCGTTCACTCACTTCACGTTCCCAGGTCGCGAGAAAAAGTATTCGGATATGGAGTGGCATTGGTGGCATTTCACAGCCGTTGACACGGACGCCAATGATCCCGATTACCGAGCCGTGTTCCTGTTCGAGGGTAAGACATTTGACGAGCAAGTCGATTTGGAAAAAGGTTCGTTCGACTACCTGATGGGCTGCGATGTCGATGTCAAGGATCCCGAGGTTCAGGAGGAAATCAAGCGTTGGGGCGAGTGGTATGTTGACACTATAGGGATGGACGGCGTTCGCTTCGATGCGGTCAAGCATGTTGAAGCTGGTTTCTTTCCGCAGTGGTTGCAACACGTTCGCGGCTACGCGAAGCGCCCGATCTTCGCCGTTGGCGAATACTGGTCTTATGATGTCGAGGCATTGCACGCGTTCATCGCATCAACCGGTGGCGATGTCGCGTTGTTTGATGCACCGCTGCACCGAAATTTTTCGGACGCCAGCAAGTCCGGCAACGCCTACGACATGCGTCAGATTTTCGACAACACACTGGTCAAGAATGAACCCGCGCTGGCTGTCACTTTAGTTGCCAATCACGACACCCAACCGCTGCAAGCTCTGGAGTCGGTTGTCGAAGCGTGGTTCAAGCCGCTCGCTTACGCATTGATCCTGTTACGCCGCGATGGCTACCCGTGCGTCTTTTATGCCGACTACTACGGCGCGAACTACACGGACAAAGGACGTGATGGCAACGAGTATACGATCGAGATGGCCTGCCATCGCGCGTCGATTGACAAACAATTGAAGGTGCGTCAAGACTTTGCGTATGGCGATCAATATGATTACTTCGATCATGCCAATTGCATTGGCTGGACGCGGACTGGCGACGAAGAACATGTCGGCGGGATCGCAGTTTTGATGAGCAACGGCGACGAGGGCAGCAAGTCGATGGAAACGACTACACCGAACAAGTCGTACCACGACATCACCGGCAATCGCGGCGAGACAATCACGACCGACGAGAACGGCTGGGCCGAATTTCGCTGCAACGCCGGAAGTGTTTCGGTTTGGGTGTCGCGTGATCGATGATGGAACCGATAACCGTTTGGTCGCTTATCGTCGGCAGTGTTTTTCTTGTCGCCGCCTTTGGCGAGGGGCCGCTTAAAGCGATACCGTTGTCGTTGCCTGCGATCTATCTTGCGATCGGTGCATTCATCGGTCCATGGGGCTTCGACTTGGTTCAAGTCGATCTGTTTGAGAACGCTGAAACGATCGAAACGATGACTGAGATCGGCGTGCTTCTGAGTCTGCTCGGTGCAGGATTGCGATTGTCTCCTTCGCTGTCGCATTTGAAGCGGGCTGATCCCCCTTGGCTCCATCGCTATGTTGATGACGATAGCGATGATGGCCGCACTCGGTTACGTCATCAGTCGCGTAGCAGTCGTCGTTCGCGCGAAATCGTCGGCACCAACAGCGAGTGAGGAACTTCTGGTGCTTGGCATGATTGGCATTAGTTACGGACTCGCCCTGGCGATTCAATCTTACGGCTTCCTCGCGGTGTTTGCAGCGGGTGTTGCGACGCGAAATTTTGCCGAGGAAGGCGATGACGATAATGAAGCGGACACGATGATGAAGACGGTCACCGGCGTCAACGAACGGTTCGGTCAAATCTTTGAAATCGGACTGGTTGTTCTCGTCGGCGTATTGCTGACGACGCATTGGACGATGGCGCGTGACTGGTGGATATCGCTTGTGCTGTTTGGCATCTTCCGTCCGGTCGCCGTCTGTACGTCGCTGATCCGCAGGCCAATCAAACCAATTCAAAAAGGTTTGGTCGCATTCTTTGGCATTCGCGGCATCGGATCACTGTACTACTTGAGCTACGCAATCGGCGAAGGCTTGGAACCGGAAGTCGCGATGCGATTGGGCGGAATCGTGCTGACAACTGTCGCGTTGTCATTGCTCATTCACAGTAACGCGGCAACGCCTCTCCTATCCTACTACCAACGTGCCCAGAAAGCTTCGACTTAATGAACCGCCCAAGCAGTTGGGTCGAACACGGGTATCACTCGCCCAAATGACTCAGCAAACGCTAACACAACGCCAATTGCTGTCGCGGTTCCGGCCATGTGATGGTCGATTTGGATCGACCATTCTTAAACATCTCCTTTGCACCGCCCGCAGCCTCCGGCAGGTGCGATAGAAATATCGAACCGGCTAACGCCGCGACTTCGGGAATTCCCGCGCCAATCAAAGCTACTCCCAGTGCAAAGTTCTCTGGAACGCCGTCCATGACAATGGCGGCGAGAAGGCCTACACCTCCACCGGCTCCCCACTTCTGGTCAATCCAGTAGTCGCAGAGCGTGAACGTGATCGATCCTACCAATATAGCGCCCAACGCGAATGCCAAACTAGATTGTTCGATCGCAGGTTCGATCAACTCGTTGACCAGCGAGACAATCAACGCGCCACCTGATAACGCGATAAGGGACCCTTCCCATTTTGTAGTAAGCGTCCCATAGACTCCCCAGGCGGCACCAACCATCAGTGCCGCTGAAACGGTCGCGACGACAATCAACATGGTCATCATAGGAAAAGTTTGTTGCTCTCTTTGCGATCGATAACCATCAAAACGGCAACACAACCTCCGGTGCATCCGCACACCTCGGCGGTAACGTCGCTGAGTTTCACGTTGGGAAAACTTGTTGTCTCTGTCGCCTCTGCATCTTCAGCCAAGTGGTCACTACGAGATTCGCACCAGTGACTTGCCGAGGTTGTCGCCATCGAACAAACCGATGAACGCTGCCGGAGCGTTTTCCAGTCCTTCGGTGACAGTTTCCTCCCAAACCAACTTGCCGCTGCTAATCAGTGCGGCGACATCGCGCACAAATTCATCACGGTCGGTCAAGTGGTCACGGACAATGAATCCCTGCATCCGCAGCCGCTTACCGATCAGCTTGAATAGGTTGCGGGGCGCAGCCGGCGGTTCGGCCGCGTTGTAGGTCGAAAGCATGCCGCAACAGACGATGCAACCGAAATCGTTCATGTGGTCGATCGCTGCTTCGAGGTGGTCGCTGCCGACGTTATCAAAATAAAAATTGATGCCATTGGGGGCCAGTTTGCCAAGTTCGTCGCTCAGGTTTTCGACCGACTTATAGTTGATAACTGCATCGACGCCAGCTTTATTGGGTCCATCAGACTTTGCCGTGGATTTGCCTAGGAACCCGGATTTTGGAGGCATGGCTCCCGTGTCCAAAAGTCGTCGCGATGGAAGATTTGAGAAAGTCGCCGGCGGGTATCCCGCCGGCGACCCACGAGCACCTTTGGCGCACGGTCGACCGGGCTATTGCTTCCAAAGTTGCGTCCCCGCAGAGCTTCAGTCCGCCTCACCCGGCACGTCAATTGTACGGCACAGGATCGTCCTTCAGTCACTTTGGACACGGGAGCCATCCCTCAAAAAATCCAACAGCACATCCTGCCTATCCACGATAAACTCGGATGGACCCTTTATTCGTTAACCAATCGATCTTCTCTGCCTTGCCCGCGCTGCCGATCACTCTACAATCGTTTGCCTTCGCGATTTGACAGACGATGGAACCGACCGCTCCCGAAGCTGCCGATACGAGCACGGTGCTGCCGGAGGACAAATTTGCGATTCTTTTTAGTCCCACCCACGCCGTCATGCCGGTCATGCCAAGTACACCGAGGTAGTCTTGAATCGGATTATCCGAATCGATCTTTTGGATTCCGTCACCATTGGACTTCCAGTACTCGCGCCAACCGAGGTTGCCCAGTACCAGATCGCCCTCGGGGAATAGATCGCTTTTCGATTGAATCAGTTCGCCGATACAGCCACCTTCGAGCGCCTGTCCCAGTTTGAAAGCGGGTACATAGCTTTTTCCTTCCTTCATACGACCCCGCATGTAAAGATCAACGGACATCCATTGATTGCGAACCATAATTTCGCCCGCCGCAAGCGGAGAAAGCTCAACCGTGTTGATCGAAAAGTTGTCCTCAGTCGGCGTGCCTTGCGGTCGCGATGTAAGTTCAATCTGCTGACTTGTGACTGATGTTGCGGTACTAGTGCTCATCATTGTTTCCTTTGTTCGCGAATGGCGTCGACCAGTTCCCTGCGATGTTCTGTTTAGCGTGCGCCCTTCGTGACGTCGTTGTTGTCACGAAAGCGACGGCCGAGTCGACCGTCGCGCAGTGTTCTGTGGTCGCGTTTGAGAATTGAAAACGCAATCTCTTCCTGATTAACGAGCTTTGGTCGACACCGGTCGTTGACGATGCAAACGCTCGTAAGCATCCATTGCCGCAGGTTGAGCTTCGTCCCATGTCATGTGGTCTGCTCCACCTTCGTTTTCCCAACGCTGACGAGCGATCGCTTGACGAGCAGCCCAGTCGTCATTCACATCCTCGTCGAATGCTTCCCAACCAGATTGGTACGCTGGCTGATAGTGATCGTACTGGTACGACTCGTTGTAGTAGGGACGATTGACGTGCTGTTCACGCCAGTAGGTATCCTCAACGGTTGGGTCGTAACTTTCCGCTACCGCTTTGCCTGTCAATCCACCGGCAATTCCGCCAATCACAGCCCCGGCAACGGTGCCAATCGGTCCGGCGACGAGGCCAGCAGCAGCACCAGCCGCTGCACCACCCAGCGCCGCTCCAACGCCGCTTCCGATCGGATGTGCGCCGGGCTCACCGGTGATTGCATCTTCGTTACGAAGCTCCGCACGAGTTTCGTCGTTGTGTGTTTTCTTGGACATTTCTGTTTCCTTGTTCAGTAGAGGATTAGGCAATCAATGCAACTGATCGCACTGTTGTGCGAGACAAACGCCTGATTGTTGGAACAGCATTTGGCGTGCCGCTCCGCTTCTTCATCGAGTTATTCTCGGCCCAGCATTTGCGTCACCAACTGTAGGCTCGGCAAGATAATCTGTCGCGCTGCAAAGGCTATTAAGGCAGGTTGATACGCACATTCAGAACGACAACAAACAAGGCTTGAATTCATGTCGCAGAAATTTCTGGTCAGCCAGCACGTCACATGGAATCATGCAGGCAACGTCGCCAAGGGCCAAATTAAACAGGCTTTCACTGAGAAAGTGACTCGGAAGATTAAAGGCAACGAGGTGACTCGCAACGCGACTGAAGACGAACCCTCTTATTTGATCGAGCAAGAAGATGGCGACAGGGTGCTTAAGAGTGAGAGTGAGTGTCCACAGCATGAACGGTCTAAGCAAATTTGCTGCGACCGTGATCGCTGGCTGCACAGCGCTGCAGGTCGCCAGACATCTTGTTCGTAGAAATCGCCATTTTGATTGGCACGGAAAACGAGCCTTCGTCACCGGCGGGTCACGAGGTCTCGGCTTGGTAATGTCGCGGCTGTTGATCGACCAAGGTGCTCGATTGGCAATCTGCGCACGAAACGAGTCGTCAATCAGTTTGACGGTGTGGACGTTGTGATCAATGTCGCAGGGATCATGACCGTCGGCCCGCTTGACTCAATGACCACAGACGATTTCATCGACTCAATGAACACGAATTGCTGGGGCGCACTTCACATGGCCCGAGCGGCAAACAATAAACTATAGTCACGTCGCTCCTGTTTCTAAGAAATCACTCCGAAAAAAGCAGCCTGAAGCGCCAACCAAACGAAGCTACTGACGTTAAAGAAGGTGGCATTGGGCTAGCGCTGATCCTATCACCTAGTCTAAGACGCGCGATCGTACCAAGCCATCTCGTCCTTGCCATCGCCGTCCCAATCACCAATGACGGGAATCGCGTTTTCGCTTGGCTTTTCAATGCGAATTTGTTTGTCGTTGCCGGTTAACTTGCGATCGCCGTCGCTATCGATAATCCACACGTCGCCGCGCACGACGCCAAGGTCATCGATTCCGTCACCGTTCCAATCGCCGACGATCGGTGTATCGCCCGCTTGGCCAAACTCTTCTTTCTTGTCTGAGCTGATCCACCGACCATCGCCGTCCGCATCGAGCATCCATTCGCCCGCGCGAAAGACCGCGATCGAATCAATGCCGTCGCCGTTCCAGTCGCCGGCAAGCGGTCGGTCCGGTTGCTCGCCATAACGGAAAACGTGATCGATCGCATCGGCCCGCAGTGCGCCTTCGGTTCCGCGCCGCATATATCGCGGCTTGTCCAATTCAGGTTTACGATTGGACACAGCAATCGCAACGGAGCGGCGACGTTTGTTATCGGGATCGGGCAAACCGGGATCGCGCACAATTGCCTCCGGGTCACGATGCCACTGTGGGCCAAAGATGCCGATGTCGTCTTTGCCGTCACCATCCCAGTCACCAACAACAGGACGGTCCAGCTTGGTCCCCAGACGCAGCCACAAATCGCCAGCGTCCCATTTGCCGTTGCCGTTGAGGTCAACAAACCATTGGCCATCGGCGTAGATCGCAACCTCGTCGGTACCATCGCCGTTGAAGTCGCCGGAGAGTGGTGTGACGTCTTCATCGCCAAGCGTGATTTCGTACTCGAGCTCGATCGGCTTGCCCGTTTGGTCCAGCATCACCCAGCGGCCAGCGCGATGCTCGCCCTCGGTGAAGTTAATGCCGAAGTCCTGCGTTGACACATTTCGTAGCACGCTACCGGGCGTTCCAATGCCGCGTGGGAACCCGCCGTTGATAACGCTCAAGTGCCAGGTCACGGCATACTCGGCGTCGGCCAGAATCGGTGTTCGCAGCGCCGCAATTTCACCACTGCCAACCACCTTGGGAAAATTATCAAACGGACTCAGCGGAGCCGGTGGTGGCGGATTGTTCGGCAGCGGTGGCACCGGAATCGGCGGCACCGGCGTGACGATCACGATTTCGCTGAAGTTGTTGTTCGCCGACAGGCCGCCCGCGGACAAGGCAATGTTCAAGATCGCATCGTTGCCCGGATTCGTCTCGGTATTGGCCGCGAGTGTTCGCACAAACGCAAGCGTTTGCGGATCGTTCTCGACGTCAACGACGTTGATCGCGACACCTCCCGTTGTGCCTGGCGTGTCGAGGCCATCGATGAAGTCTTTGGGTTGGACTTGGTAGACGTGGTAGGTGCCCGGGCGCAGGCCAGTGAATTCGTAAGTACCATCCGCCGCGGTGACGACGCGAATCGGACCATCGGAATAGGTGCCCGGCAACGCGCGGTCGGCGGTGAACGGTTGGCCCAGGACGTTGCGTAGTTCGAGCGTCACACCGCCGATCGCTTCGTCATCGACGGTATAAACGCCGTCGCGATATTGGCGCAGCTCGGTCGGTCGGGGCGGTCGCGTCAATGAGATCGGGCCACCGTCCTGAAACACATTGCCCGAAATGATTGCCGGTGGAAACTCGGCGAAGTCGTACTCGATCGCATTGACGCCGGGCGGCAAAGCGATTCCGGTGATGAAATCGTCTTGCGAATCGTCGCCGCCGATCGAACCGGCGATTTGGCCACCGTGGAACAGACCATCGGGTTGTTGTTCGCGAATTGCGTAAACGCCGGGACGCAGTCCCGCGAAGTGATATTGACCTTGCGCATCGGTGCGCGTGGTCGCAAGTGTTGCACCGCTGGTGTCGATCAGCGAAATGAGCACACCGGCGATCGGCAAATCTTCGGCATCGCGCCGCCTGTTCAGATCGGTCTCACGCCACACGCTGCCGCTGATCGAACCGGGCAATAGTTCACAAAAATTGTATTCAACCAATGTCGAGCCGGGGCCGATCGAAATGTCGGTGATGATGTCGCCGCCTTCGGAACGACCACCGCCGCTGCCGGGCATCGCGTTGCCGCCGAAAAAACCGTCGGGTTGAGTTTCGACTATGCGATATTGGCCCGGTGGCAAATTTTGGAAAATATATTGGCCCGACGAATCGGTTCGCGTCGTCGCAACCAATCGGCCCGCCCCATCGTAGAGCTCAATCGCCACATTCGAGATGCTCGGTTCGTCATCATCGCGAACGCAATCGTTGTCATAGTCAACGAAGACTCGCCCAGCGATCGACGACGGCTCGAGTTCACAAAAATTGTATTGCGTCAATCGATCGCCAAACGAAATCGGGATCGATGAGATCAAGTCTTGTCGCGAATCGTCGCCGCCCTTTGATCCGGCGCGCTGGCCGCCTTGCAGGAAGCCGATCGGTTGCGTCTCGCGCACCGTGTAACTTCCCTCGGGCAAATCGGTGAAGCGATATTGACCGCTTGCATCGGTGGTCGTCGTGGCGATGACTCGACCCGTGGAATCTAATAATTCAACGCGTACACCGGAGATCGACGATTCGCCTTGGTCGCGAACGCAGTCGGCGTTTCGATCGACAAACACGAAGCCGGAAATCTCGGCGGGCGGTCGTTCGCAGAAGTCGTACTCGACCGCAATCTGGCCGGCCTCGAGTGTGATACTGCCGATGCGACTGGGCGTTTCGGCGCGTCCACCGGCGCTGCCGGGTGTTGCGGCACCTTCAAAATAACCCTCGGGTTGGTCTTCGATGATCGTGTAGGTGCCCGGCGGAATATCGACAAACTGATAACGCCCATTGCGGTCTGTCGTCGTGATTGCAATTTCGCGACCTTGTGAATCGACTAAACGAATCGTGACGCCGGACAATGACATCTCGTTCGGATCGTGAAGGCAGTCGCCGTTGTCATCAACGAACACGAATCCCGAAATTTCGGCGGGCGGTCTTTCGCAGAAATCATAGTCGACGGCAACTTGACCGGATGTCAGCGTGATGCGGCCGATCCGATTGGGATTTTCAACTCGGCCACCGGCGCTGCCGGCGCTGGCATTGCCGTCGTAGTAACCTGCAGGTTGTTCTTCGATGACTGTGTAATCGCCGGGAGTCAGCCCACGCAAACGATAACGTCCATCGCGGTCGGTCGTCGTGTTGGCAACCTCCCGTCCGGCGTTGTCGAGCAATCGAACCACGACACCGCTGAGCAATAGTTCCCCTTCGTCGTAGAGGCAATCATCATCGAGGTCAACGTGAACACGGCCTGCCAATGAAGCGGTTCGCAACTCGCCAAAGTTATACTCAACACCAACTTGACCTTGACGCAGCGTCACACCCGAAATCACGTCGCCTGGATTCGTTGCCACACCCACGACCACCCCCGCGATGCGGCCGGCGGCGTCCAGTCCATCGATAAAGCCCGTCGGTTGAATTTCGCGAATCGAGTAAGTGCCCGGCAAGACATTCTCAAACTTGTAAGCTCCGTCGCGATCGGTGATTGCCGTAGCCACAACCGTGCCAGCGGAGTTTACCAATTCAATGCGTGCACCGGAGATTGGTTCTTCGCCCGCATCACGCCGGCCATCGTCGGAACGGTCATGGTAAACAAAGCCCGAGATACTGCCCGGTGCGGCTTCGCAAAAATCGTATCGCGTGCCCGAACGACCGGCGGGCAACTGGATATTGCGAATCGTGCCGCCGTCGATTGAAGTGCCGACCGCGATGCCATCAATCCGGCCAGCGGTCGATTGGCCATCAATCAATCCCGTCGGTGTGACTTC
Organism: Pirellulaceae bacterium; assembly: GCA_041753075.1. Classification (GTDB taxonomy): domain Bacteria; phylum Planctomycetota; class Planctomycetia; order Pirellulales; family Pirellulaceae; genus UBA6163. Next base: position 34,185 of record JBGSVE010000133.1, on the reverse strand, counting down.
GATAATGCTGTAGATGCCCTTGGGCACGTTGTCGAACCGGTATTGGCCATCCAGACCGGTGGACGTGCGGGCCACGAACGTTCCACCGGGACCGTAAAGCTCGACCACGACGTTGGCCAGCGGTGTGCTGCGACCATCATCGTGCGAACCGCAATCTTCGCCGGGCGCGGCGAGGAAAACGCCACCCGCAATCGATCCTAACGGCAATTCGCCGAAGTTGTATTCGATCCCGCGACCGCCGCCGGGTAAGTCGACGCCGCGAATCGCATCGCCCGGTTCGTCAGCGCGTCCAACAGGTTGCCCGTTAACCGTTCCGGCACTGTCGCGTCCGTCGGTGAGTGCCGGCGGCTGAGTCACTTCGACGATGTCGTAGCGTCCCGGAGCGAGTGACGAGAATGAGTAGGATCCGTCGGCACCGGTGACGGTTTCAAGTTGGGACTGCGGCGCGATCGTGTCAATCGGAACCAATCGCACTGGCACACCCTGCAGGCCAGGCTCACCCGCATCGCGGCGACCGTTATCGTTGTCATCGCGGTACACAAACCCCGAAACTTGAGCCGGTCGTGCTTCGGCGAAGTCGTAATTGATCGCATCGAGATCGCCCAGCGGAATGACGATGCCGGTGAGCACATCCTCATTGGCGGCGGTGCCCACGGATTGCAAATTGACTTGTCCCGGAACCGCGCCGACGCTGAAAAAACCGTTGGGTTGGGTTTCGTCGACTTGATATTCACCGGGCACCAAACCGAGTGACTTGGGGAACAGGTATTTTCCGTTTGCATCGGTCGTTTGTTTCAAACCGGTATCGATGAAGCGGCCCGAACTGTCTTTGCGGAACAATGAAACCTGGACACCGGCGAGCGTTTGCTCAGTTGCTTCGCGGCGTAAGTTCAAGTTGTCGTCAACCCAAACCGTGCCCGCGATCGAGACTGGCTTGGGCACCTGCGTCGCGCTGGCCACCGCACCGGCACTGCGGTTGGGTCGGCTGTCGATGTCGGTGCCGACGTCGGGCGGCAATCGCAAACCAAACTGCGCCTGTGGATCGCCATACTCGTTCAAGAAAATCGAGTCGGCGGTGGCAACTTCAAAATGCGGCGCACGGAATGTAGCGCTGAGAATTGAATCTTGGAACTCTTGGCCCGACGAGATCACGTCAAGTCGCGAATTGAACGTCGCCAAGTCCGGCGGCAGTCTTAGCACTTCATCGACATCGATTGTGAATTCAAGTCGGTCACCGGCTTTGAAGCCAGTCAACCGAATTACGATATCGGTGCCACCGTCTTCAAGCGTTGCGGTCGCGTTGATCGTGCCGCCACTGGCCGACTCGGTACGGACCAAGCGAAAGTCGTGGGCACCTTCCTTGCCTCTTCCGCCGGCCTGGGTATCAAAAATCAAATCGCCGACCGACAACCCATCGCCGTCTTTATCCGTCGAGATGCGCAATTCGCTGAGTTCTGTTCCGGGAGCACCACCGACAAACGAAACGATGAAGCGATCGCCTTGCGAATCGTTGCCGCCGTCACCATCGGTTTCGAGGTAATCGGTTTCGAGATAGGTTACGCCGACGTGAATCGGATCGGCCACCATCATCGCGCGCGGCTCCAGTCGCTCACCTCGAGGTGTCGGCCGGCGACGGTTCTTAGTCGGTTTTCGTTTCCACATCCGGTGGCACCTCCGTGTGCCGCATCGAAAAGGTGTTTATTTCACCGACGAAGAGTCCGTCTTGGTGGACGAATCGTCGAGCTTCTTGTCGGCGATTCGCTCGCCCTCGTCAGCGTCCAACGGCCAGCGACGCAGCGTCGCGTCGAAACCACCGCTGAACAACGCACCCCGCGCATAAGCCAAGTTGCTGATTGAACCGCGGTGACCATCCAAGTGCGTGGCGACAAGTCCCGTATCGAAGTTCACAACGCGAATGCGATTGTCGCTGCCTGCGACCGCAACATGCCGGTCATCGATCTGCGCAAGCGTGAATAGCTTGCACGGCAACAGATCAATGCGCTTCACCACTTCACCACGTTCCAGGTCGAACAAGACTGCCGCACCGTCTTCGCCGACGGTGATCGTCCGCTTGCCGTCGCTGGTAAATTGGCAATCGCGGATGCGACCGTTATGCAATTCATAGTGATTTAATTCCGCCCCGGTCCTGGGGTCGAACAAATGCAGAAACCCCGATCGATCGACAACCGCCAATCGATCGCCGCTGGAGTCGTAGACGCAAGCACGCAAGTCGCTGCATTGGCAACGCATCGGCAAGCGATCAGCCGTCGCGCCAAACATCATCACTTTCGTGCCGAAACCGACTGCGGCGATTTGTTTTCCGTCTGGCGAAAAGGAAGCGCATGAGACAGCGGGCAGATCATCGACGCGGCGAATTTCGCGGTAGTCGTTGGTGCGATCCCACAAGATTAAGCTGCCGTCATTGCCCGCCGAGACCAGAATCTTGCCGTCGGCCCGAAAGCTGAGTGTGCGAATCAAATCGCGATGCCCGCGCAGCCGTGCGACTTCTTTAAAATTGTCGGCTTCGAGGATGCGGATCGACTTGTCATCGCCCGCGACCGCCAGCCACTTTGTCGACGGGTCAATTGTCATTGCAGTGACAACAGGTGCCGCTTGGTCGGCGTCCAGCGGTTCCAGCCCCGACACGCGAGCCGATGGCAGCGGAGTCTGGGCCAGGGAAAACGAGCTGGCGACCAGCAATCCAGCCGCCTGGACCGCCAATTGAACCAGCCAGCATCGCTTCATTTGTTTACGCAGCGCCATAGCAATCACTCCCCCGATGAGTTCAGAATCGGACGCGGCGGCGAATCCGCATCACAAAAAACCAGCCGGAGAGTCGAAACAGTCGCTAATGTTTTCCTAATCGCAAAAGTCGCCGGGTGTTGATTTGGGTTCGGCGCGCCCTGTGGGTTTCACAAATCCGCCTGCTCAGGCAAAATGCCTGTCCTGAATTGATCCCCGCCTCCCCAATTGCATTGCTTTTCCGTGGAACGACGCCTGCTGCTTTGGTTCGTCACTTCAACCGCATTTTTGGTTGTCTACATGGCAATGAACATGTGGTTAGTGCCTCCGCGTCCCAAGAACGTGGCCGATAACAAACCCGTGCCCGCTGACCAGGCGGTGATTGAGCCCGCCGCCGATGTGATTGAACCAGCACCGCCTGCGGTTGACCGAAAGCCCGCTGAACCCGCAGCCGACGACGGGGGACAACCGATCGAAGCGGTTCGTCCGGCTCGAATCACACTCGGGTCGATGGACCCGCAATCAGGATTTTTTGTCCTGGCGACGCTAAACAATCGCGGCGGCACGGTCGAGCGGCTGGAGTTGACCGAACGCACGGCAAAGGGACGCTTGAAGTATCGCCGCGTCGATACGCCAAGCGGTTATCTCGGCTATCTGGCGACCGAAGCCTCGACGAAAAGCGATGGTTGTCTGGTTCGCGTCGTTGGCCCCGGCACGCCGGCGGCGCTTGCCAAGCCGAGTTCCAGCGACGGCGGCGAAGGCCTGAAACCGGATGACTTGATCGTTGCCTTCAATTCGCAAGCGATCTCACAACCGTATGAGCTCGACGCGTTATTAACGAAGACAAAACCAGACGACAAAGTCACGATCGAAGTTCGTCGTACCGAGTCAGGCGAAAACGATGCCGCCTCGGCTGTCAAATCATTGACCTTCAACGTCACGCTCACCGAGCATCCGCTGGACCTGATTCGTTTGGCCTCGACAGGCGGTGACGATGAAGTTATGGGCAATCTGGATCGCTTGGCTTGTCGTGTCACACTCAGCCAGCTCGGCAACAAAACCATCCCCACAGGTAAATCATCAATCGACGGTCTCGGTTGGATCGGCGAAGCGGTTTATCAATCGGAGACGAAGTTAGCCGAATCGCACGAGGCCACCTTCACGCTGCCGATCACCGCCAAACAACTTGATGGTTTCGACTCCTCGGGTCCGCTGACGATCGAACGCAGTTATACCGTCGCTCCGGCCAGCTACTTGGTCGCCATGGATGTGGCGGTGCGCAACAATAGTGACAAGCCACAAAAATTGGCGTACCGGCTCGAAGGCCCCTGTGGCATGACGCTGGAAGGTTGGTGGTATTCGGTCAAGATCAGCCCAAACTTTTTTGGCGGCGCGTCGGCTCGCGATGTGATCTACAAGACCGATCGTGAAGGGCATCGTTTGGTCAGCGGTTACGAATTGCTGAAACGCGCCAAGAGTCATCCCGAAGACCCAGACCTGCCGATTTTTGCAATCGATGGTGACGAAACGGCGCGCAGCCTACGCTACATCGGCATCGACGCGCAATACTTCGACGTCGCGTATTTGCCTCCAGCGGACTCCGAATCGTTTCGCGGTTTTCGACGTGCGGCCGCGACGCTTATCGCCAGCGCGCCCGACATTCCGCGACACAAAGAACGCGCCGCCGATGTCAGTTTCTTTCTCGACAGCATCGCTTTAGACGTTCCCGCTGGCGCAAGATTGCACCAACCGCTGCGAATGTTCGCCGGACCGAAAATACCCGAGCTGATTGATTCGCTCGGATTGTCGGCAACGATCGAATACGGCTGGTTCGGGATGGTGTCGAAGATTCTCGGCGGCATTTTGCACTTTCTTTATTCCGTTGTCGGCAATTATGCGATCGCCATCGTGATGCTGACAATTTTGGTTCGCGGTTGTTTGTTTCCGGTCAGCCGCAAGGCCGCGATCCATGCCCAGAAAATGCAAGAGCTTGCACCGGAGCTGAAGAAGATCAATGAAAAGTTCAAAGACGACATGGAAGGCAAGCTCAAGGCGCAGCGTGAATTCCAAAAGCGTGTTGGGTTCAATCCGCTGGCAGGATGCTTGCCGGCGCTGCTGCAGTTGCCGATTTTCATTGGGCTGTATCGTTGCTTGTCGGTCGATATCGAACTTCGCCAAGCCACGTTCGTCTCGTCATGGCAATGGGCCTCGAATCTTGCTGGCCCCGACATGTTTTATTACTGGGGCGACTGGTTGATGGATTACTTCGCCGGTCGAGGCACGGGTTGGTTGGGGCCATACTTCAATCTGTTGCCGATCCTGGTGGTGATTCTGTTCCTGGTTCAACAGAAAATGTTTATGCCTCCGGCGACGGATGAACAACAGGAGTTCACACAGAAGGTGATGACCATTATGACTTTGATGATGGCGTTATTCTTCTTTCGCGTTCCCGCCGGATTGTGCATCTACTTTATCACCAGCAGTTTGTGGGGTATTGTCGAGCGCATCGTTGTCAAGAAAACGATTCCGCAAGCGAAGTTGGTGGCCGTTGGCGGCGATGTCATCGATGGAACCGTCATCGGCACTTCGAAGCCGGCGAAAGAATCGCTCGCCGATCGCATTCGTAAACAAATCAAGCCCGAACCGCCCAAGGCATTGCCACCAGGCAAACGCAAGAAGCCACCGGGCGGTCGGTAATGGTTGAACGACCGCGAACTGCGTTGATTCACATTGGCTTGGTGGCGATTGCCAGCCTGGTGGCGATGCGTGCTGATCCAGCTTGGTGCGACGACGTGCAAAACGACTCGCGTCCAAACGTATTGTTCATTGCCATTGATGATTTGGCCTGCACGCTGGGTTGTTATGGAGACACGATTGCCAAGACGCCGCATATCGATCGACTCGCCGCGACGGGTGTTTGCTTTGAACGCGCCTACAACCAGATCCCGCTTTGCAATCCGTCGCGGGCATCGCTGATGACGGGGATGCGGCCCGATACGACGACGGTCTACGATCTGGATCGTCATTTTCGCGACCAGTTGCCCGATGTCGTCACGTTGCCGCAAGCGTTCCAGCAAGCCGGTCATTTTGCCGCCCGCGTTGGCAAGATTTATCACTACGATGTGCCAGCGGCAATCGGTACCGATGGTGCCGACGATGCACGGTCGTGGAACCGAACCGTCAATCCAATCGGTCGCGACAAGATTGACGAAGCGCTCGTATTCAACGCCCAGCCGCATCGCAAGATCAGCGGCTCGCTCAGTTGGCTCGCTGCGGCGGGAAGTGACCAGGAGCAAACCGATGGCATGATCGCAACTGCGGCGATCGAGATCATGCGCGAGCAACGTGACCAGCCGTTCTTTCTCGGTGTCGGCTTCTTTCGTCCGCATACGCCCTACGTGGCTCCCCAGCACTACTTTGATTTGTATCCGCTGGATTCATTGCGATTGCCCTATGCTCCGAGCGATGATCGCGACGACATTCCGCTGGCGGCGTTTGCTCAAAACTGCCCGGTTCCGAACTACAACTTAGACGAGCCAACGTTGCTCAAGGCGATTCAGGCTTACTACGCGTGTGTTTCATTCGTCGATGCGCAGGTTGGTCGCCTGCTGCAGGCGCTCGATGAACTCGATATCGCGGATGAGACCATCGTCGTGCTGTGGAGCGACCATGGGTATCACCTCGGTGAACATGGCGGTGTTTGGCAAAAACGGACTCTGTTCGAGCAAGCCGCGCGAGCGCCGCTTGTCATACGGAAGCCGAAAAGTCGCGGTCGTGGACCGTGCCGGCGTGTCGTCGAGTTTGTTGACATCTATCCCACGCTCACAGACTTGGCGGGCGTCGCTGCACCGCCGGGTTTGGAGGGCCGAAGTTTGCGACCGCTTATCGACGACCCGTTGGCCGCGTGGGATGGATTTGCCGTCACGCAGATTCTGCGACCTGCCGATGACCGTTTGGCCGAACCGGTGATGGGTTGCAGTATCCGTACAGAGCGGTATCGATTTACTCAGTGGGGCGGCGGCGAGTATGGCGGCGAGTTGTACGATCACCAAGTCGATCCCGACGAGTTCAACAATCTTGCTGTTGAGCCTGATCTGCAGGCGATCGAGGTGATGGCCAGTTTGGAAACGCTGTTACGATCAAGATCCTCGGGCCAAACGCCGCTGACGCCTTTCAATCCCGATCGTTTATAGAGCGAGTGTGATCAATGTCCGGTGGCTTGGCGACGATGCGATACGGGTTCCATGCATCGAGTCTGCCTGACCACGATCTGGCTTCTCTTGCCGGACCACTGCGCGAACTTGGGTACGAAAGCGTCGTCGTGCGAGCGCGACAAAGTTGGATAACGACGGATGTGGCAGAGCTAAGTAGACTCGATAGCGGTTTGATGTCGCTTTCTCAATCGGGACTGCAGTGCATCATTGATGCCGACGCGAAGTTTTCGATTTCGCCGTGGGACCGCGACGCTCCGCGACTGGCTCGCCATTCGGAGTCGGCGGCGCGTGAAACAATGCTGCGAAACTGGATCGAGCTTGCTGGCCGGGTGGATTGTCGTTTGTTGACGTTTTCGGTGGGAGCCAGCGACGCCAGCGGCGACACCGAGGCGGTGCTACAGCAGCTTGCCGAATGTGTTTCACGACTGGTTGAATTGGCGTCGTCGAACAGCGTTACGATTGCGATCACGCCGCACGCCCGTTCCGTGATTGAGACGGCGTCGCAGTTTCATCGCTTGCGGCAATGGATGCCGCAGGCGGCTGCGTCATCGCCATCGCTGCAGTGGGCCGCCGACATCGGCGTGATGGCGCGCCGCGGTGAGCTACCGCTGGCCGATCGCTTGCGCCGCGAGCTGGATTACTTGGCCTGTGTTTACTTAAGTGACCTGACGACGGGCAACGAGGGCGATGTGCGCTTCGGGACAGGTGACTTGGCAATCCGCCGAATTGTTGAAGCTTTGGAAATGGAGCCGTTTGACGGACACCTGATTTTGCGCTGCGAAGGCCATGGCGACGCGGGATTAGCGATTGCTCGCGAAGCGATCCAAACAGCGCGGGGATATTGACGCGATTATCGCACCAGCAGTTTCACGGCGAGTTGTCTAGCCTTATTTTGGAAAAGTCGCCAAAATTTACTGGACCGTCTCTAGGACATGCGCCTATCATTGCGTCGCTTTCGGGGGTGACGCCGGGCGGCTGAAATGAGACAATCGCGACGTGATGAAATCGTAGCGGTAAACAGGATTGAGAGTTAGGTTCGCGACGGCGATGAATTTAATGTTGGCGTCAATTTGGTCGGGCGTGTGGGCTGTGCCGTGGGCGCGGGCTGTTGCCTGCGTAGTGGTTCTGTGCATCCTGATTGCGGTTGGATTTTATATCGTGTCAAGGTTTTGCGACTACGCCGGTGACGACCGCCGGGAGGCGCATTTCGCAGACGCAAACTTGCAAGAAATGCTTCGTCGGGGTGACATCAGCGAAGCCGAATTCCGAACAATACAATCGAAGTCTTATGGCGTTAGCAACGTGAACAGCGACGCCGTGTCGCCACCGAGCCCTCCCGAGGTGGAGAACTCAGTCGTTGCGAGTCAGCAAGATGAACCAAACCGCCGGCACCGTTTCCTCCCGCCGTCAGATTCGCCCCAAGAATCTTGACGGAATCGACCCTGCAAAGGTTCGAAGTAAAGGGTGCCCAAGCGATAATGATCGTTAACCCTAAACCCACGTTTGGCTCGAGCTTCGCGGACACGGAAGCCCCGTTCGGAGAAATCCGAAAATGATCGAGTTGTGGACCACCCAGTCCGTTGTCGTATTTGGTGTTGCAAGCGAATCGAAATTGTCGGAGCTTTGGCTCACGGCTGACAATTGCGCGTTCGCTGGTACGTCGATGCGATGAACATGCAGCAAGGAGCCGTGAATGCCGTCAAAGGAAACCCCCAGCACCAGTGCCCGTCGTGGTAGTGGAACGACTAAGAAGAATGCCTTCTGTTCGTTCTGTCGCAAAAGTTATCGCGATGTCGGGCCATTGGTCGAGGGGCCGGGTGACGTTTACATCTGTGGTGAATGCATCGAGCTTTGTCAGTCGATCCTAGACCAAGAACAACGTCGTCGCGGACCCACGAAGAATCTGTTTACCGACATCCCGTCGCCACGAAAAATCGTTGACCACCTCGATCAATACGTCATTGGCCAGCAATCTGCCAAAAAAGTATTGGCTGTTGCGGTTCACAATCACTACAAACGATTGAACAACGAATTCCAGGGCAGTGGTGACGTCGAAATCGAAAAAAGCAATATCTTGCTTGCCGGTCCAACCGGCAGCGGTAAGACATTGCTCGCTCGATCGCTTGCGAGAATGTTGAACGTTCCTTTTGCCATCGGCGATGCGACCACGCTGACCGAAGCGGGTTACGTTGGCGAAGATGTCGAGAACTTGTTGTTGAAGTTGCTTCACGCCGCGGACTTCGATATCGAAGCCGCCCAGCGAGGCATCCTCTACATCGACGAAGTCGACAAAATCGGCAAGACCAGCGGCAACGTTTCGATCACTCGCGACGTGTCCGGCGAAGGCGTTCAGCAAAGTCTGTTGAAGATGCTTGAAGGCACCGTTGCCAACGTCCCACCGCAAGGCGGACGTAAACATCCCGAGCAACAGTACATTCAAATGGACACGAGTAACATCCTGTTCATTTGCGGTGGAACTTTCGTCGGGATCGAGGAGATTATCCGCAAGCGACTGGGCACGCGGACCCTCGGATTCGGCGGCGGCGTTGGGCGTCGAAACGAAGAGACGCAGACAGAATTGTTGGCTCAGGTCCAAACCGAGGATATCCTGCAATTTGGTTTGATCCCCGAGCTAGTCGGTCGTTTGCCGGTGGTCAGCTACCTGCAACCGCTCGACGAAGACGGTTTGGTGCGTGTCTTGACCGAGCCCAAGAACTCGTTGGTGAAGCAGTATCAGGCGCTGTTCCAAATGGAAAGCTGCGATTTGAATTTCACCGACGAAGCGCTGCGTGCGGTGGCGGCCAAGGCGCTGAACAAAGGCGTCGGAGCTCGCGGACTTCGCGGCATCCTCGAAGAAGTAATGCTCGACATCATGTATGAGTTGCCCGAACAAGCCGAAGGCAGCACCTACACGATCGACGAGAAAGTCGTGACGGGCAAGAAGCAATTGTTTCCGATGCCAGCCGCGAAAAGCGCGTAACGAATCGCATCACTGCGAACCACGCATGAGGCTGGTGTTGCGAATAGCAGCACCAGCCTTTTTTTGGTCCATGCGGGTTTATCGTATATAGCACCGGACATTCCACAGTGGGCGGCCTGCCGATCGACGCCAAAAGTTTCTCTCATTACACTACTGGACATGGAAAACTCTGACTTCCAGTGCAATGAACACGCCATGAATCGGCACCGTCGCCGCATTGCTCATGCGCGCAACGAAACGGAGCGAATGGAGATTTCCGAGCGGTTGCAGGTGTCCGCGATGAAAGCGATCTGTAGCGACCCGGTGGCCAATCACGCCTTTATGATTCGCAACCACAGCCGACGTCGCAACAGCGAAGTGCAACGTTTGCTGCAGCAGTTGACTCTTGAGAAACAATGAATCTTGATTCGCGGCTGGCCGTGGTTTCGTTCGACAAAATCGGTTGATGATGTTAGGCACGGACCTCGGCTTCTTGGACCTCTTTGACTTCATTCCCTCGTTGCCCGGTGAATCGCTTGATGATTTGTTTACCAGCGCGGTTGTTCGGGCCGCGCGTCCGTTTGCCAGCCTGAGTTGGGTACGGCGTATGAAGCAGGCAGCAGACCGACCTCAGGATCGAATCGACCTCGAAAACTTGCCCGAATCGTGACAGCGATCACCACGAAACATCGACGGGTTCAATAAGTACCGCGTCGGACAATCTCTCACCTTCGTGCAGCCAATTCATTTGTACTTCACGCAAACCCTGCAGGCTGGGAATGCGTAGACGATCGACTTACTCATCAGTCCATGCGGATTCATTTCGGGGCATTAGTCTGCGCCGACGGCCAAGTCCAAAATCGCGGAAACGCTTTCTTGCCGTGGTGCTCCTCCATCAATTGCCGATTAATCGCCATTTCATCGAAGTATGTCTCGGCCGGTTTCTGGCCGAAAAGATCGACCGTCCCGGCAAAATCATTCGCAGCGGTCGTTACGGCGTCGACAAACGGCGCGTCCAGCGTGAGGTTGTGTTTGCGATCATAGTAAATGCGAAAAGGCGTTATCGCATTGATGCAAATCTAAACCCGCATCGATTCGCCAGTCGGGCGTCCGACAACTGGTCCCGCCGACACCCCCGTCTCAGCCGCCAGCGAACCGTTAAATGTCAAGAACGAAAACGTCCCCGACAGGGGCAATCCGCAGAACGTCGTCGTCATTTTTTATCCAAGTCTGCATTCATTAAAGGTGAAATGCGGCAAATGAAAGCCAAATGCTGAACCGAGAATCTAGTCAGCCCGTGTATTGCAATCGTAATTTGCGGTCTTCACAATAGGCACCTTGAGCTACTCCATTTGGGCGGGTTGGGGGTTTGGGTACGCATCGGACCGTGACGGTTGCCTGACGCCTCATCAATCTCATCTCGCCGATTGCTTTAGGCAGTCGTGATGGAGGCAAGTCAATATTTGTTGTCGTACCTGGGGATGAATGATGAAAGCCGCCACAGCGATGAAAGCCGCCACAGCAGCGCAGCGCCTGGACCGTTTCAAGCAACTGCGAAAAGCCAATCGACGCCGCAAGCTTGGCCTGGAACTACTTGAGGAACGACGTCTACTGGCCGTTGCGCCATTGAGCGTCGCTGACACCGCGCTGCGCCTAAATAGCGAGCTCGGTGATTCGCAATTTACCAGTGTGACAATAGTAACGCACGGATATCAACTGACTCAGTCAGGCGGTGATTCCTTACACACCCTCGCCAGCGCGATCCGTACTCGTGCCGACGCCGAGAATGGACCAGAGCGTGGCGCGTGGTTGCTCGATTACGACGTACCAGCCGAGGGCGGCACCGGCAAGTTTCAGTTTGATCCAATCTCGACCGGCAGCAGTATCAATTTTGGATCAATCGTTTCGGGAACGCCGAACGACGTAGTGCTATTGTTCGATTGGGCGGCTGAGTCCAATGAGCCGTCTAGTGGATGGGGAGAAGCAGCCGGCGATGCGCTGTTCAATTTGCTCACCGGTCTCGGACTCGTTGATCCCAATCTACATTCGACGGTTGCACCGTTGCATTTTATCGGTCACAGCTTTGGCACGGCAGTCACCAGCGAAGCCGTCGAACGATTGGCCGCGTTTTCAATCCCTGTCGATCAAGTTACGTATTTGGATCCGCACGACTTCGACGAATCGGCCATTCCGATTGATGGAGAGCAGCGGCTGTTTGATCTCAGCAAACCAAATGGCTATGGAGCGACCGCTTGGGACAACGTTGCCTTTACAGATGTTTACTACCAAGCGTTGTTAACACCCGAGCCAGAGGGCCGGCCCATTCCCGGTGCCTACAACAAGCGACTGTTTAGTAGCGACCTCGCGACTTTGGATTTTCCTCACTCGGCGGTTTGGGATCACTTCTACCTAAACACGGTCAATGACGTGTCGGCACAAGCCACTACGGGTTACGCGTTCAGCAGCGTTGCGCGCGGCGCTGATCCGCGTCCAAGTTCGCCACGTCCCACTTCGGAAGATCTTGCCAACACTCCGAACGACTATAGTTTTTATTCAACGGTTCATAGTCACGCAAACACACCGCAGGCGTTCAAGCCGAGTGTCGTCACGAATCCTGTCGACCAATCACGCATCGCCAGTGTCAAACAGTCGGCCGATTGGTCGTCGCTGAGCTTCGTCAACGGTAACTTCGCCAATCCCGGTGATCGATACGACGGAGCGCTGACGTTCAGCAGCAACTTGATTCCTGGATGGAGTCAACATGGCGGCCTTGGTGCCGGTTATGCCAAGAAAATCGGGGAGGAAAGTTACTCGATTGAGCTCGGCCCCGCAGGTCTGTTTCGTTCTCACAACATTGCCTATCTATCGTCCCAGGTAGCTGGTATTGCTTTTGATGGAGTCACCATCACGCCTGCGATCAATGATCGATTGGCCGTCGAGATTGATGGCGAAGTGATTGCGACGCTTGTGCTCAACAGTTTGCAATTGAACCAATATATTCCACTGCCAGATCGCTTTCGCGGCAAGTCGAGTTCGCTTGGATTCCGCCTTATCAACGTGAACCAGAACGTACCCACCGCGACAGTGCAAATCGATAACGTACATTTGGTGGCGGGTGGCCAAACCGGAGATGTGATTCCCGTTGATTTGGGATCGATCGCGAACCACGGAGGATCGTTTCAACTTCAAAGCGTGACGTTCAAAACGACCTCCGGGGTTCCGATTGCGACCTCGACCCGCATCAACCAGCGTGGTGATTGGGAGATCTCCACCGTGACGCCGACACCGCAAGTGATCGGTACCGTTGTTTTTCCAAATCAAGCCAACGACCAGACCACCTTCCAGCAATCCGGGCGGTTATTCTTCGCCCCTGGGACGGAGAATGCGATCGGCGATGGAAATAGCGCTGTCGGCTTCCAGGGTACCCTTACCTTGGCTTACTCGACGATGTTGCAAGCTGCTGGCGTGCTCTCCCAAGTCTCGCAGCAATTGGAATTGCGAATTGATGATGGGTATTCAGGCCAGGGTCCACTTGCGCTTTTGTTTTCGTCCGACGTGGATCAATCGCTGGCGTTACAGCAGCGTTTGAACTACCTCCGTAGTCGTGATTACGCCAGCAATCCGGTTTTTGCTTCCGTCGCACCGCTCAAGATTGATCGCATCGTGGGACCGTTGACGACCGACATGTTGCGGCGATTCCAAGCGGTGCAAAGCAACCCTGCCGGCGTGATCTCAGACCAATCCGGCGAACTTGATCCGCTGACGATTCTACGGCTCAACGGATCGAGCATCACGCTCAATAACAGCGAACGCGCGGCTTTGGGAAGTGGCTTGCGCTCGGTGGCCACGCGCGTGAACTTGGGATCGATCGCTGAACTCAAGAAACCGTTGCCGCTTGTTGGGACTACCAAGGCCGAGACCGAGTCGTTGCCCGAAACACCACGCGATGAAATCAGCATCGCCAGTGCTCTCTCGATCGATGCAAGTCTGCGCGACAACCTGCTCAATCCAATTGGCGATTACGTTGCATCCACCAACGAGCCGACTCAGGACGGTGCGCGCGCGTTTCTCACCGCAGCCAACGTTTCGGCAATCGATGTCAATAGTTTGACATTCCAGCAACTAGCGAGTGTGCCGGGCAAACCAGCGGGCACCAAGGCGTTTCGAGTCGGCTTTTCAATTGGCAATGTTACCGAGCGAACACTTCAACTCGGCGAAAATGCGACCCTCAGCGGACTTTCATTTAACCAGCAAATTCCCATCCAACTGAGCACCTCATTGGCCGGAAATTTGGAGTTCGGCATTGATTTGTCGAGACCCTCGGCGGACTCGATCTACCTGAAGTTCGATGGCATTACCGCGAGTGCGCGTGCCAATGTTCCAGCAAGCGACTTAGCCAACGTCGATCTACTTGGGCGTTTCCTCCGCTTGGATGTCGATTCGTCAAATCTGGCGCTGCAGGTCGACGTGGGAATCACTAGCGACGACATTTCTCTGAGCCAATTTCTGGGCAGTCCAATATCGAGTCCAACGTCGAGTCTGGTCACGGTCACGCCGAGTGCATCGATCAGTGGCGGTTTCGGTGCATCGCTCAAACTTCTCGGCGTCTGTTATCCAGCCGGTGCGATCTCGTTCGCAGACAACAATCTTTTTGATGATACGCCCATCGACGTCACGATCACTGGGTTTCCCAACGGATTATCGAATCTATTGACGACCGGTGCCGAGTCATTCAAAGAATCGCTCAACCAATTCGGTACAGCAATCGATAACCTCCGGGGCAGCGATTTGTTTGACGTGCCGCTGGGATTGGTCAGTGGGCTTAACGCCGGGAGCGCGCTGAAGCTAAAGGAAGCTTGGGACGCGGTGATCACGTCCCAGTTTGGCGGCAGCAATCCCGTCAGGGATATCGAGGACTTCATCAATCGCTTGAGCGCAACGGGTGCCTATGATGCGGTCACTGGCCAACTGTTGTTGGACGTGGACTTATCCCAGTCGCTCGCCAACCAATCGGCGGTGGTTGGCTTCGATACCGACCTAGGACCACTGGGATCATTCACGACCGCAAGCCTAGCGTCGATCCAGGCCGATGTGGCGCTCAACTTCACTCTGGGAATAAATCTTAATGGGTCACTGGGCAGCGCGTTTCAACTGTCCGGCACAACCTTGCTGACTGCGCTCAACGGTCTCGATGGTTCAACCATTTTGACATACGATCACGACGGTGATTTGTTAACACCGGAGATACCGCGATGGCGAATTGCGGACCCGACGACCAGCGGCGACGGAATCCGCGTAAAGCTTTCCGACGGTACGTCATTCGACGTCGTCCTGGACAATCTTCTGGCCGTTGGCGATGTTTTGGCAAGCATCAACACAGCAGCCGCGACAGCGCTCGGTTCGCGATACGCGACCCTGTATGGCAGCAGTTCTTTCGCTGGCCTCGATGCCAAGAACAAATCCTTCAAGCTCGTCGACCGTACACTAGGCGACACCAATGCGTTTTCGATCAGCGCCCTGAACGACTCGCTCGTCGGCTTGGCAGGAATCGGATTGGGGATCTATGGAACCAGCGGTGCGCCCAATACCGACGGCACGTACGAGATCCTGGGATCACCACTTCACAACGATGGACTTGCGCAACGTCTCTATTTAGTCAGTGCTGCGGAGAATCGTCCGACTTTAAGCGGGGCCGTGGTGGTCACCGCCAATGACATTGATGCCACGTTGAAAGTTTTGATTGCCGAAGCATCGGTGGTCGATGGGATCGGCACCGCACGGGCCAGCGTGCAGGTCGAGCTCGACGGTGCAGCCGCCAGTGATGGTCGAATAACGCTTGCTGAACTCATCGCCGGTGTTACCGACACCGATTCGCTGGACGTGAATGCGCAAACATTGTCGTCGTTAAACGTAAACTTACCGACCACAGCTTCAGTACCGTGGTTGGCAAGTGGCGCGACCGTTGGCGGCGACATCCGCGTCGTCTGGACCGATCTGACGTCCATCGAGGCGCTAACGGTGTCGCATGATGCAAGCCTCGATCAACTCTTTGATTTCTCGAATCTTGATGTCACGACGGTTGCCGATGCGTTGTCCAGCGTCACAACCTATCTGTCGTCATTCGAGCAATTCGGTTTCTTGCAAGATAAGTTGCCTCTGCTCAATCGCAGCCTCGCCGAGATAGTTGGTATCGGCAGCAACTTTGTGAAGTTGGTCGATCAATTCAACAAACAGCCGGTCGAGACGCTGCTTCAATTGCGATCCGCCTTGGAAACTGCCTTGGGCGTGCCAGTAACCTTTTCCGCTGACGGCAAAGCGCTAAAGATTGGGTTCGATTTCTCAGCGATTGTTGACCAGCAGCTTGGGATCAATTTGGACCTTGCCTCGTTGGGAATCGCCAACCTTGATGGCTTAGTCGATGTTCGCGGCGAGGGAAAAATTCGCGTCGCGGCCAGCGCAAACTTTCATATCGATTTGGGCATTGATCTGACCAACCCGCGATCACCGCGACCTTTTTTATACTCCGGAACGACGACTGCTGGGATCAGCGCAAAAGCCTGGGGTAAAGACCTGCTTTTCTCCGCTTCGATTCTTTCGCTTGGTGTTGCCATCGGCAACCAAAACTCCAAAGGCACCGTCGCGATCGACGGCGATGGCATCGCCGAACCCGTCTACAATTCTAACGACAAAGTCACCTATGGCGTCACCCTGACCGACACTCGCGACGGGACGGCCGATGGGCGAGTCTACCTATCCACATTGTCGATCGCCGACGTCGTCGAAAATCCGCTGAGCGGCCAATTCCATGTCAATCTGCCAATGTTCAGGACCAGCGATGATCTGTCGATCGGCGCGCTCGATTGGCAGTTCGCACTAAACAACCCCGGTTCGGCATTTGCTTGGGATGCCGTCCCTGGGATCAACCAGAGCCCGAACTTTAGTGCCTTATTCTCCGGCTTGAATCTATCACAAGACCTAAGCGGTTTCGCTGGCGGGATCGGCGACTTCTTTTCAATTCTCGATACGGCCATCGATAACCAATCGCTGATTGCCAAGATTCCCTTGATCGGCGACTCGTTGAAGGATGCGGTGCGATTTGTCGGTGACGTTCGCGACAAAATCTCAGACAACTTGCAAGTCTTTGGTCCAAAGTCCGCGATCATCGTCCAACAAAAAATCTATGAAGCACTTGGTCCTGGTGGACTCAATTGGTTGCGCGACCAGAACAATCCAAACTGGCGCACCGATCCGCTGGACCTGGCGGCGATCTCGGTTGACGACGTCGTGATTGTGACGAATTCCAGTAACGACGTTCGGTACAGCGTGCGACTCAAACAGTCACTGACTCAGGTCACCATACCGATTGATTTTGATTTGGGATTGCCGCTTGTTGGACTCGACGTCGACGGCCAAGTCAAGTTGGACGTTGGCTTTGATTGGGAACTCGGTTTCGGCTTGGACAAAAACCTTGGCTTCTATGTATCCACCGGCGTTTCGGACGAGATTCGTTTGTCGCTGAACGCCACCATCCCCGATCTTCAGGCTACCGGAACGCTCGGTCTACTTCAGGTCGATGTCACCGACGGAGCCGATGTGAATGGGAATGGAACGATCACAACCGATGAAAAAACAAAACTCGTCGCGAATCTGAATATCGATCTTCGCGATCCAGGCACCGGAACCAAGAACGACGGCAAGCTCACACTCTCGGAGTTGTCGTCGGCCAGTTTTCCTGAAGTGATCGCCGCCAGTTTCCCCAACACGCCCAACACCAATCGCGCCGACGTTCGCTTGCACCTCGTCGGCAGTGTCGCGGGAAACCTTAACTTCCCTCAAATCACCACTGACTTCACCGTCGGTTGGGCGTTTGGTGGTTCCAGCCCAACGGTCAATTCATCCCGGTTTGGGTCGGCACCCGAAGTTTGGTTCCGCAATGTTTCGATTGATCCCGGTCAAGTGATTCAGAGTTTTGCCAAACCCATTTTGGAGCAGGTCAATCACGTTCTCGATCCAATCAAGCCAGTGCTTGAAGTCTTGCAAGCACCGTTGCCAATCATTTCACAGCTTGCCGGTCGTGATTTCACGATCATCGATTTGGCCGAGAAACTGGGACCGGTTTTCGGTGGTGGCATTTCAGCCGGTGCGCGTGATTTCATCAAAGCCGCGGCCGACCTGCAAAGTCTCGTGTCGTTTGTTAACCAAGTCTCCGCGTCGGGCAGTATTGCGCTGGGCAGCTATCGGCTGGATACATTCAATGCGGCTGACACCAGCGGAACCACCGGTGCCAACGCCGATTTACGCACCGGAGGACTTTCGCAGGTCCAGCCCGAAAATCTGATCGGAAAATTTGTTGATGGTGGCGTCGAACAATTTCTGCAGCCGATGGCAATCGACCTGAACTCGAAGCTTGCTGGCAAGGCGAAAGACTTTATCGATCAGGGCGCGACGATCCCCAGCGGAAATGGGTCGGGCGGTGGTTTCAGTTTTCCGATCCTCAAGAACCCACTTGGAATTCTGCAGATCTTGACCGGCAGCGGCACGGTTGACTTGTTTAAGTACGACATGCCGCAGTTGATTGTGAACGCGCCGTTTCAAATTCCGATCCCGATCATCCCGCCGTTTCTGATTGGATTTTTTGGGGGCAATATCGGCGCTCAAATCGACTTCAATTTCGGCTTTGATACCTCTGGCTTAAACACCGGCAATCCGCTCGACGGCTTCTATGTCGAAGATACGATTGGCGGTGTCAAAGGTGCTAAAGACCCACTCGAAGTTTCCTTATTCGGGACCGTTGAAGTCGGTGCTACGTTGGGAATTTCGCTGGGTCCGATTAAGTTGGTTGCGGGCGCGGCCGGTGGTTTGTTTGCCGAGGTCGGCTTGAACTTGAATGACCCGAACCACGATGGTCGCGTTCACCTGCCCGAACTCTTGGAGAACATCTCGCGCGGTCCCGAGTGGGTATTCGATTTGCAGGGTGAGTTCGGCGCGTATTTGCGTGCGTTCATCAACATTGAGCTCAGTCTCGGCTTCTTCTCGATCACGATCGTCGATGCATCGTTTGAGTTAGCGCGCATCACGTTGCTTGATTTCTCGGTGCCGCCACGCGGCGAAATTAGCAACGACGAATTGGCGACCATTGACGGTGGCAACCTGAATCTGAATCTTCGCGCCGACCAAGACGATAACTTCCGCATCAAGCAAGAATCCAGCGGTGCCGTGACGATCAATGCACGCGGGCAGCAGAAGACGTACACCGGTTCGTTCACGAAGATTGTCGGCAACGCAGGTCAGGGTAACGACAGTATCGTTTTTGATGAATCGGTAACCCTCGGGGTCGATATTTCAGGCGGCGTTGGCAACGACACACTCAGTTATTTTGGATCGGGTGTTGCGATCCTGCGTGGCGACGACGGCGATGATACGCTGCGCGGCTCGGCGCTCGCCGATACGCTGATTGGTGGCCGTGGCACCGACCAGATTTATGGCGCGGGCGGCGGTGATTCGCTCGTCGGCGGCGATGGCGACGACGAAATCTACGGTGGTGCCGGTGATGACAACATTGATGGCGATGACGGCGATGATTTGATCTATGGCGAGCTTGGCCAAGACACCATCTATGCGGGTGCTGGCGTTGACCGCGTCGAAGGTGGACTCGACAACGATCGCATTTACGGCGAAGCGGGTAACGACATTCTCGCCGGTGGCGACGGCAGCGATTATGTCTACGGCGGCCTGGGCAACGACCGCATTGATGGCGGACTTGGTAACGATTTCTTGTTCGGCGACGAAGGCGATGATTACCTCGACGGTGGCGCAAGCAACGATGTGCTGCGCGGTGGAATCGGCAACGACCAACTTGTTGGCGGCGCGGGCAGCGACAACCTGTTCGGAGAAGCCGGCAACGACATTTTGATTGCTGGAATCTCTCGCGCCGGTGGCGATAGCGGTGCCAGCCACATGCTTTACGGCGGCGCTGGTGACGACGAGATCTATGGCGACATTGGACCTGATACGATTTTTGGCGAAGCGGGCAACGACACGATCTATGCGCTTGCCGGCAACGATGCAATCGATGGTGGGATCGGTAATGATGTGATCGATGGTGGTGCGGGCAACGATATGTTCATCGGTGGCTGGGGGCGCGACGTAATTTATGCCGGCGACAATACGGTCGGTTCCGCCGGAAATATCGCTGACGTCAACGTGATCTACGGCGACCAAAGCGGCGTGACCCGCGACGACGCTTCGCTGCTGGTTGGAATTCCTTCGGACCACGAAGATTTGATCTATGGCGACGTTGGCAATGACTTTATTTACGCCGGTTTCGGTAACGACACCGTGTATGGTCTGGGCGGCAGCGATTGGATTGAAGGCGGTTGGCAATCGGATCGAATTTTTGCGGGCGTGGATGAACATGGCAACAGCCAAGCAGCCGGCAGCACCACTCTTTACGGTGACACCGGCGTCGTCGTTTCGGCCCAGTCGCCGCCGGGTATACCCGCCGATCACAACGACTTTATTTACGGCGAGCGCGGAGCCGACACCGTGTTCGCAGGGATTGGTGCGGATATTGTCTTTACACTAGCCGGCGATGACGTTGTGTACGGCGGCGATGGCGATGACCGCATCGATACGGGC
This sequence comes from Pirellulaceae bacterium, assembly GCA_041753075.1. Classification (GTDB taxonomy): domain Bacteria; phylum Planctomycetota; class Planctomycetia; order Pirellulales; family Pirellulaceae; genus UBA6163. The sequence goes on along the minus strand of JBGSVE010000133.1, from coordinate 13,632 downwards.
TTGGGTGACGACATCGTATACGGTGAAGCTGGCGACGATCTGATTGTGCTCGGAGTCACCGACTTGGCGGTTGGTCAATCAGACAGGGATTTGGCGCTGGGCGCAACCGGTCGCGACACGATTCGCGGCGGTGATGACGATGACTTCATCGTCGGCGGTTCGGGTGACGATGAGATTGACGGCGGCAGGGGCTCGGATGCGCTTTGGGGCGGTGAGGCCATCATTTCGGTCTCGTCGTTTCATCGCAATGTGATTAGCGAATTCGATTTCCCCACGAATTTTCCTGGCGCAGCGTGGGCCGCAATCTCGCTTCTGCCAAACACGCGAATCGTACCGCTGGTGCTGGCGGGGTTATCGGTCGAAGGCAGTTTCGATGATGGCAGCGACACGATTCGCGGCGACGAAGGCAACGACTGGGTCTTCGGTGGTGGTGCCGGTGACAATTTGTATGGTGGAGCCGGTATTGACTATGTCGATGGCGGCGCGGGCAATGACCGCGTTGAAGGTGGAGCCGATGACGATGTCATCCGCGGCGGCGGCAATGACGACATTTTGCTCGGCGGCGATGGGATCGACCAATTATTTGGTGACGCCGGTTCGGATCGATTGTTTGCCGATGCGGGTACCAGTTCGCAGTCGCTCGCCGGACAACGTTTATTCGGCGGCGAGGGCATCGACTACCTGTACGGTTTTTCCTATTCACCATCACCCAACGCCGCCGAGTCGCAATTAATTGGCGAAGAGTTCCATGGTGGCGGCGGTGGCGATTGGATTTATGGCGGAATTCGTCGCGACACTTTCTATGGCGATGCGGGTAACGATTCCGTCCAAGGCGATGCGTTGGTCGGTCCGAATTACGCCGACAACAGCGACCGCGCGACGACCGGCGGGGCCGACATTTTCTATGGCGGTACCGGTGAGGATCGACTTTACGGCGGCGGCGGTAACGACATCATTTGGGGCGGAGCCGATTCGGATTGGCTCGAAGGCCAGGACGGTATCGATACACTCTACGGCGGTTCGGGTATCGATATGTTGCTGTTGGATACCAGTCCGACCTATGCCGTGATTCCGACGGGTCAATTCGAAGTCTTTGATGGTCACTTCGGCAACGCAATCGCTGGTGATGCCGTTGACGACAACGCGACGGACATCTTGTTAATCGAAGGTACGGACCAAGCGGACACGATCACGATCGGCCAGGTCGATTACTCCATCGCAAACTCGACAAGGACAGGATCAAGACTTGCTGTTGGATACAACTCGCGAAACCTACAAGCTGCGTGGCGCGATTTCACCGACGTGACCGACATCAACGGAAAACCGCTTGTCGAACAAATTCGCATCTCTGGACTTGGCGGCAATGATAACATTGCGTTCCAAGACAATATTAAATCCGTGCCACTCTCGCTGGTACCCTATCGCCTTGATGTCTCGGACCTTACCGAGCGCAGCGACGACTGGGTCGGTGTGATCGATGGTGGACCTGGCGACGATACGCTGAGCGGTTCGGGTGCACGCGACCGCATTGATGGCGGTTATGGCAGCGACACGATCTATGGGTTTGCCGGCGACGACCAACTGTGGGGCGACGGCGGTGCTGGACTGGGCAACTCGTCCGATCGCGATGTGATCTTTAGCGGCCAAGGCAACGATGATGTGCTGGGCGGCCAAGGCGTCAACACGCTATACGCTTGGTCGCGTGATCCACAGCCGCTCGGAAACCTTCAATTCGGAATTTTTGTCGGTGATGATGGAAAGTTATTCGATGACAATGGCGACCTCAACAGCGATGGAATATTGGATGGATCCAATCCGGCCAAACCACCTCGCCAATTAGAAGACACCGGACTCAATCGCATTCTTGGTGGACCGCAAGGCGATCGTTTGTATGGTGGCACCGGGTTGGACTTTATGTATGGCTTCGGTGCCTCGGAGTCCGATCCTGACGTGCTCTATGATCGGCATGGAAACACGTTTGAAACACGCGGCGCGTTGGCCGGTGACGAATGGAAAGAGTATGCCAAGAGCACGGACAAGGTTTGGTATTACGGCGGCACCAATCGCGACGATGTGATCAACGTCGATTACGTGACCGAACCAGGCGTGCTGCAAGGTCATCACTTGATCACACGGCTGACCAACAACAATGGCAACTTCACCTTCGACGCCCAAGTCCAACTTGATTTCTCGAACTGGAATTCCGACGATTCGTTCTATGGACTGGCATTAACCGGTGCGGACGTGGTAGCCGGAACAGTTGCATTTGCCAACAACGATGGACGCTCCAACGGCGTCCTCAGTGGCGATGCCGTTTTCAGCTTAAGTGTCGATGGTGGCGAATTAAAGACCATCACCATTACCGCAGCCAGCACCAACGGCGACGGCGATTTGGATAACGTCAATGAATCGATACGCGACTTGGTTGGCGACATCAACGATGCGCTGCGAGTTGCCGGTCTTGATAACGCTGTTTCGGCAAGGGCCGCCGGCGACAAGATCAGTTTGGTGCGCACTTCCGGAGTGAATTCGCAAAACAGTTCGCTCGTGATCGCCTACGCCAACGACATCACGCAAAATGAATTGCACCTATCAAACGATCAAGTTGCAACGTTGGGATACGTCGGCTCCAACGGACTGCAAAGCCTATTGCCGCCCGAAGGCGATTTCCTGGCCATCATCGTCGATGCCCTCGATGGCAACGACACGATCACCGTCGGCCCAACGGTAATCAAGAGCGTTTGGTCCGATGGTGGTAAAGGCGACGACCGTATCACGCATGTCGCGGGCAAGCCAATTCTCACCGACAAGGCCGATTCACAAGGCGGCGGATCCGTTCGCAACGATATCCAAAGCAATGCGTTTTTATTGGACTCGATCGCGGCGAACACGCTTTACAGTGGACTGACGATCGACAACCCAACCGATGTGGATTGGTTCCAATTTGACCTCAGTGGAACGTCGCTGGGTGATGTGCTTCGCGTGCCCAGCCTATCGCCCAACGATCGATTGTCGTTCGGTCTTTTTGATGCCAACGAGAACGAACTCGAAGGCTACCAATATGACTATGCGGTCGGCAGCGAGCCAATAATTTCGCTAAGCGGATTGGTTGATGGTCAATACTGGTTGAAGGTTTCTACTGATCGTATCCCCACGGTTTATGAGTTGGATTTTGTGGTCGGTGCATCGCAAGGAACCAGCGCGACAAGTCCGATCATCATCGACGAAATCGAGACACTTGCTTCCGTCGTTGGTGTTCCGTTGAAGGTTGGTAACTCTAGCGGCAGCAACGCGATCTATTATGAGTTTGAACTGTTGGCGGATGCGAAGCCTGGAGACCAAATCGGCTTGAACGCGTTTGATGCGTCGGCACCGGTGACGTTGTCACTGCTTACGAAGCGACCTCCAAATGAAGAGATTTTCGATTCGCAAATTTCCGTTGGTGTTGATTCACCGGCAATCGTCAGTCTCCAGGGCCTGACCGCGGGCACCTACTTTCTGCGAGTTTCAAGTACGGGAACGGGCCGCTACGAGCTGACGCCGCGAATCGCCCAAACCGTGCCGGATGCAACCGACCCCAACGAAGAAGTTCTGGTTTATGGTTCGCAAAACATCAACCTATCCTCTCAAACCGAACGCTTTTTAGGCGACGATTTGCTTGACCCGCTCAGCCGCTTTCGATTCGTCCGCAAAGACGTTTTGATTGGCGGCGATGGCAATGACGTCCTGCAAGGCGGTTCGGGCGAGGACTGGATCTTCGGCGGCAAAGGCAACGACGTGCTATCGGGCGGTTACGATCGCCAAGCTGCGGACTTGTTGTGGGGTGAAGATGGCGACGACATTTTCCAAATCCTCATCGACCGTTTGCCCGCGACCAAAGCAGCTCAGCGGCGCGTCGGTGAGGCGGCGAACGAAACCTTCGTGCCGACTTACACCGATCGCTTCGATGGTGGGACCGGCATCGACCAAGTTCTCTATCTCGGCGGCGATCTTGATTCCAACGGACGTGTCGTTCCTGACAACGTCGCAATCCGCTGGAACACGATTCTTCATCGTTATGAATTCACCGGCCAAGTCTGGAATTTCCAACAACAAGCTTGGGAAACCGAAGCACTCGAAACTCCCGCTCGAATCAGTGGTTCGGTTCCTGGCCCCGCGTTTGGGCAGTTGACCGGTGACCTGTCGATCGCGTTGAGCGTTGATGGAAGCACGCCAACGGTAGTATCGCTCACACAGGCAAGCACCGAGCTCAATTCGAGCTTCGATCAACTTGTTTTCCAGATCAACGAAGCGATTCGCGTAGCAGGCTTAAGAGGCAAGGTGTCGGCGACTAATCGCAGCGGCAAGTTGGTGCTGGAAACCATCTCGCGTGGAACAGCGGCATCGCTGGCGTTGATTTTGCCAAGCATCGCCGCCAGGCAAAATCTTGGCCTTGAGGCACAGACGTCGTCAGGTCAAAAAGACAATCTTTCGCCCCTGCAATCCTACGCGTTCTACACCGTCTTCGACACCGAAGACACCACTTACACCGTCATCGACACACGCCGCGGCGACGACGAAGTTCATGCCGATCCTGAGTACTTGATCCGTGGCAGCGAATGGGGCATCGATCCCGAAGATCGTCCGCAGCGCGCTAAGTTCGATTTGACGATTCGTGGAGGCGATGGCAACGACCGCTTATTCGGGGGTGCGGGCAATGATCGTATCGAAGGCGGTTTGGGTGCCGACGTAATTCGCGGCGGCGGCGGCAGCGATTCGATCGATGGGGGTGCCGGGGACGATTGGATCGCCGGTGGAAGCAGCCAACTGGTTCCGGATCGATATGAATTTGCGTCCGGAGCGCCAAACGACAGTGTCGCTTTCGCCGCTCTGCTTGCCGAAGATTTTACGCCGCTGCGATTGTCGTCATTGACCGATGTCCCCGCAGATGTCACCGTCGCTGACCTGAACTTCAGCTACGGTGATTCCGGCGATTGGTATGCCGTCCGCACGCCCGAGGCGCTGCGAAGCTATGGAAGCGAGACGGCTGCCCAATTGCTCAAGAGCATGTTGCAATTGCGTTTTACCAATCCCGAGGCGAATGTCCCGACATCATCGCTGCGACAACGACTCCAAGCGTTTGGATACGACCACGACAGCGGTAATCCAGGTCGGCTGCTGTATCTTTTTTCCGCGCAAGACATCGCACCCGGCGAAGCAATTTCGATCGTTCCTGTCGAGGCCTTTGAAGGTGTTCCCGAGTACTACTTGGTTCATGTCGTCAATCCCAATAACACCGCAATTGTCGGTTCGTCGCCTGTCGTCAATCCAACATTCACAACGCCTAGTGCGCCGACTCGCAACGCGAACTTCACGTTGACGGTTCAGTACCTCGATGGTTCCCCAGCATCGACCGCGCCGATTAGCGTCGCTGGCTCCAGCGCCATTCCGCGAAGTTTTGACCAGCTCGTGGGCACGCTCCAGCAAGCGATTGCTGGCTCCACTCTGAACAACAAGGTTCGTGTCGACCGGATCAGCCAACAAGATCAACGGATCGGCTTCTGGGCGACCGAACCGTTGGTCCAGTCACTGACAATCAATTTTGCCGGTGGAGCGAGCAACGCAGCATCGACCGATTTATTCTTCGTCAATGGTCAAAAGTTTGATGTGAATCAAGCGAGCGAAAATGCGCCGGCCGAACCCGCGGGGACTTATGAGCTGACGTTCGTTGCGGACCAGCTTGGCAAGTCAACGGAGGTCTCAGCGACGACTGGCGCTCATGCTCATGTCCAGACGGGCGTGCCTAGCGACCGCCCCGCTGCGATTCTACTTGGCGATTTGAACGGCGACGGATTTGATGATTTTGTCGGTGCAACATCGACTCAAGGCAATCAATACTTCGCAAGAATTTTCTTCGGCGGGCCACTTGGCCAACCGGACTTGTCAGACCCCGATTTCGCGACCAACGTGGCGCAGTATTCCAGTGATTTGACGCGGCACATTCTCACATTGCAGTTGCCCGGACCACTATTCGTGCCTGGGACCAGCAGTCTGTATTCAATGTTTAGCTCCGGCGATGTCAATGGCGATGGACTTTCGGACATCGTAATCGGCGCGGGGCTGCCGCTGGGCACTCAATCAACCTACGTCTTGCTCGGACGAGGCGATGGTTTTGCCGTGACCGGAAAGCGCGCCTTGGTCAACGCGCAAGTCATTCCCGCCGCGACGATTTATTTGCGAATCAACGATGGCGGATTTATTCCCGTTTCGGTCGCGGCCAGCACCACCGAGACCATCGTATCGAATCTGAACACGGCTTTGTTGTTCGCCGGATTGAACACCCAGATTGTTGCCGAGACAACGAATTTCGCAGCGACCGCGCAAACCGGCGATCGCGTGCAACTTCGCTTGCAGAGCGGGCGGTCGCTGGAAATTTCGTTCGACTCACCTAATACCAATCCGTTTGCAACCGCTCTGGGATTGGTCGATGGCCAGCGAAACGTCTGGAGCGGCGGAACCATCGCGGCCCAGTCACTTTCGGTTGTCAACGACTACGATGTGCGAATCGAAGGAATCGCCAACTACGAGTTGCGGGCTGCGTCAGTCGGCAACATCGCCGGCGATCAAAATTCCCCTGATGACATCGCGGTCGCATTTGCCGACCTCGGGCCAGTCCGTCTGTTTGCGGGTAAAACCAGTTATCAAACCGCCGAAACCCTTTGGAAAGCCGACTTTTCGGACGCCCGAGGCGTTGGGTTTGATGAAGGGATCCAATCCGCGACAGGGCTTTGGCACCGTTCTCTGCGACGTCCTGGCGCGCCGGGCACCGTGGTCAATCACAGCGGTCCGTCGTTCTACTATGGCCGCGAAACGCAGGGCAACTATGACGCCGGAACGACCAACGGAGAGCTAACAACCAGCGTAATCGATTTGCGCGACGTGTCGCTTGAACACGATATCCAGTTGTCATTCAACTATCTGTTGCAGACTGAGAACCTGCCCAGCACGGCGGACCAAGCGGAAGTATTTGTCGCGATCGTCGATGACTTTGGTGTCGAGCTATCGCGATCGCGAATTGCCTCCAACAACCCTGATGGGCCGGGCGGCCAATTCGATCTTGTCGATCGTGGTCCGACGGCGGGAACGATTCCTTTAAACGCGACCTGGGACCAAGCACCGATCACGCTTACCGAACTTCATGGTCAACAGATTCGATTGATTTTCAAGTTTGACTCCAAAGATAACCTCGCCAACAACCACGAAGGTTGGTACGTCGACGATATTCAAGTCCGTCGGCTGCCAAAGCAATTGACGCTCGCCGATCAGGCGTGGGACTCTGGTAGCATTGTCGCAAAATCGATCGCTGGAATCGGTGACTACGACAGTGATGGCCGAGACGATCTTGGTGTTCTCAGTTCGAGCGGCATTTCAATTTTTGCGGGTGCGGACGTTGTTGCCAGTACGCCGGCCTTTGCGATCGCATTGTCATCGCCGCCCGCGTTCGATTCCGAATTGCTCTCTGCGATGAACGTCGGCGGCACCAGCAGTCCGGACCTGTTATTGTCCACCGCTTCGGATAATTCGTTTTTGCTTTTCGGCGGGTCACCAAATTTCACCTTGGACGTCGACCCGGCGGCAGTGCTTGATGCCAATCTCGCGATCCGGTTCAGCCGACTGGGCGGCTTGATCCCGCTTGGTGATATCGATGGCGGCGGACGCGCGGAACTGGGCGCGACGGAACTTGAGTCCAGCGATCGAGTCAACGAAAGCTCGATATCACTTTCCCACCGCGTCGGCGCTGTTTTTTATGGTGAATCGATTGGCCAAGTCGGATTCGGTACCCCGGACTTGATTCTGGAAACGGCCAAGCCATTATTTGGAAACTTGTCGTTGGCTCCGCTGGCGCTGGGGCCGATAGGCGATGTCAACAATGATGGCCGCGCGGATTTCGCACTCGGTGATTCGATCGTTGGACAACAACTGCATGTTTTTGCCGGTCGTGATTCAGCGTTCAACTTTGTTTCAACGTCCGGAAACGTGGAATCGGCCGAGCTGTTTCGCGTCGAGATGGCGTCGCCGTTGTTGCCCGGTCATCGGCTTTCGCCGCAGGTGCTGTCGTTGCCAACCAGCGGCAATTTGAACATCAGCGATGCTGCGGGTCTGGAAGGCAGCACTGCCCAAGAAAAGCTTTCGCAGGCTCGCCCCGTTGGTGATATCAACGGCGACGGAAAAGTCGACTTTGTGTTTGAGGATCTCGGCTCTAGCGCGATCAGCAAGTACTACTTTGCATTTGGCCCTTTGTCGCCCGAAGGACTTTCCAATGTCGCTTCGATCGCCGACATTTCGGTCGCGAAGTCCGCCTACGGAACGCTCGCGGAACACCTGGGTGACATTGACGGCGATGGTCGTACTGACCTTGTTTTCTACGCCCTCAACGGAACCACGCTCACCGTGACGACCATTTTTGGTCACACCGTGCTGCCGCGTGACCTATCGCTCGTGACGAGTTTCGATCGTGATGCCGATCGCATCCGTTGGTCGACGAACTCCTATTCTGGCGCGAACGCGAAGACGACGGTTTCGACGATCGATTGGCATGGTGACAGTCGCTCGGAGTACGTGATCAGCGATGTCCTTGTTTCGGGTAACCCAACACTGCGAATCGTTCGTGATGCGATTGCCGCGAACGGAAACATTCTGTCGTCGACCGCTATCTACGACAAACGTTGGAATGCGTCGAGCGACTCACGAACCGTTCGATGGCTCGGAGACGTCAATGGCGATGGCCACGACGACGTCGCGTTAGGGTGGAATCTCTCCGGTACTACGAAGGTTGGCGTGTTGTTTGCGCCGACGACCATTTCAACGTTTCCGTTGATTGGCGGTATCGGCGAAATTGGTTTCAACCAACTGACAGCCCCGGCGACGCAAGCTTATCCGCTGGGAGACTTGGATGCCGATGGATACGACGACTTTGCCTTAACGAAGGCTGCGAATCCTACCAACGACTCGAGCATCGAAGTCTATCGCGGCGGGACGACGCTTACCGGGTTGGCGGACAGCGTCATTTCGCGGGACTTCGTTGTTCCGTTCATTGGCGTCCGGTTGATTCCGGCCAGCGGAGATTTCGATGGCGACGGCCGGCGCGACCTTGCCATTCTCGAAAATGTCGAACAGGTTTTGAGCAACCCAGGTGCACCGCTGGAAACCACACCGCTGGCCGGACGAATTTATGTCTATCACGACTATCTCGGTGCCGTCCATGACAAGCTCGCCGCGACCGGCACTGCAACTCTGACATTCGATGACGCCAGGGTCAAAATTGAGTCCAACAATCTTACTGGCATCCTGAAAACACTCGATAGCAGCCCCTCGATCGATGTCGATGGTGACGGGCTTGATGATCTTCTCACTGGTGTCGGGCTGGCCACAGGAACCATAACCTCGGTGCGACCCAACGCGGGGCGGATTTATATTGTTCAAGGTGCGCGGACCCAAGTCGACTTGTCCAACATCCAGATCGATGGGATCGCCAATCGAACCATCACCGGAAGTGGTGACTACGTCGTCGATCGCGCGACCGGTCAACCGGATCAATTTGATCGAACCATCGACGCAAACGATGACGAAGCCTGGTTCCGTTTGACAACGCTGGGCGATGGTCTGCCTGGCAACTATTTGCGAGTCAATTCAACGTCGCAAGCGACCGTCCCAATTCATGCACTCGACGCTGGCGATGGCATCACGACAGCTCCCGGCACTACCATCGCCGTGACCTCGACCAACCGGGGATTCTTTGAGTTCGACCTGTCGGCGATCCAAAGCCTGCTGGCCGATGATCCCGATCCCACTGCGCTCGGTTCGTTGGTCGACAACAGTGATGTCGAACTGAGACTTAGTTACACGACCACCAACCTCAACTTCCCCGCGACCATCAACCTAACGCAGCGAGCCGTCGTCGGTGACCTGTTTTATTTCGTTGGCGCAGGGACATTGTGGCGTTCCGATGGGACCGTGGTGGGAACTCGCCAGGTCATGACGCCAAACGGCGGCGGTCAAATCCCGATTGCAATGGCGGCAAACGACAAACTTTGGACCGATGGCAATACACTTTATTTCACGACACTGAGTCAAACCAAGCTGTGGCGCTACGCCAACGCAAATGTTTTGAATCCTGCGGGCGTTCCGCTTGCCGTCACGATTCAAGGAAATCCCGCTCTCAGTCAGATCGATCGGTTCTTGGTTGTCGCTGGCAACGAATTCTTCACCGCTACGGACGCCACGGATAACCGTTCACGCCTCTGGCAAGTCGCTCCCGGTGGTTCAGCAACCCGCGTCAAGTTGCGCAGCACAACGGCCAGTCCGCCCGACGTCAGCGATGCGTTCGCGGTCAATTCGGCGAACCTGACCAAGGTGAATATCAATGGTGTTGCCACATTGTTTTTCAAGGCCGACGGCGATACCAATCAAGATTTCGGCGTTTGGAGCTACGTGCCCTCAGCGGCTAAAGCGACCAAAATTCACATTGCGACCGGATTACCAAGCTCGGACATCGACAACCTCACCTCGGTATCGACCGACGCCAATCCCGCCAACGGCGCGTTGTACTTCACCAGAAAACAATCTACGACTAGCTTCCGAGTCTATCGATACGGTGGCGTTTCGGACTTGCAAATTCTCTCATTCACGTTTCCGCCAACCAACTTGACCAATGTCGACGGAACACTTTTTTTCACGGTCGATGGCACGTTGATCAAGACCAACGGATCCGTCGGGAATTTCTCGCCCATCTCAACCACTGATGACCCGCTGGTGACCATCACGGGCGTCGCAAACCTTACCGTTTTTCAGAATCAGCTTTACTTCACCGCACAAGGGTCCAACAACGTCGGCAACGAGTTGTGGACGCTCGATGGTGGCGGACAAATTGCTCGTTTGGTTCGCAACATCAACGGTGGACGCGACGACGCAAGTTCAAATCCCATGGAGCTGACCGTCGTCGGTGATCTGCTTTACTTCCGCGCGACTGACATTGATGGCGATACCGAACTTTGGCAAAGCGACGGCACTTTGGACGGCACGTTGCGCGTCACAGATTTGGTGCCAGGCGCAAGCTCGACTCCATCTAACTTAGTTGCGTCGGGTTCAAGGCTTTACTACCTGGCATCGATTGGCGGCACCGCGCGATTGGTCAAGACGGATGCCAACGGGACATCGCAAGTTGCCAGTGACCTTGGCGCAGAATTTGTTGTCCGAGTCCTCGCCGACGAAGGCGACTCGGTCGTTAACAACGGCGACCGCACGGCGTCGACGACGTTGACCGCGCGTTCGGCTCGCGTCGGAGCAAGCAGCGACGAATTCAACGATGTCGCGATCAATACGATGTTGAAAAACGCCGTCAAGGACGCACTTCATACGGGCCGAACACGAATCACCGTGCGAATCGAATTGCCGCCTCGCCTCGACGGTGCCATCCAAGACAACTTTGAGCTCACCATTGCCAAAGACCTCGAAGGCGCGGGACCGCTCGCACTCGGGTTGCCAACCCCCGGGAATCATCCATCGATCCCAGGCCAAACGCGGCTGCTGGTCACACCTCCTCAAGGCCGCGCCGTGCGGTTCGATTTGTTCGATGGCGACGGTGGATTGATCGAGTCGTCACAAACCCAAGTCGATTGGCGACACCGAGACGCGGGAACCTATTTTGTCCGCGTGTTCCGGCCGGACGGAGGACTGGATGAGCGTTCGTTCACGATCGAAATGATGGCACCTGCGGCGGGTCAGACGCGACCGACCTTCGACGATCCTGATCGCGATGTGATCCATGGCGGCGATGGCGACGATTTCATCAGCGGCAATGAAGATATCGATTCGCTATTCGGTGATTCGGGCCGTGATATCTTTACCAGCGACGTCTTGACCGTGTTTACGGGCACGACGCAGTTCGCCATCGGCGGCACCGAAGTCCGCGATTTCTTGGGTGATGCTAACCTGGCCCAAGTCGCCGCCAGCCACTCGGTCGGGCAATACAAAACCGCGCAGCTCGATCGCCCGATCACGATTCCCGATTCAGGCTTGCGTTTTGCAATCGCGAAAGCACTCGGCATTCCGACAACGCTGCGCTGGGACGGAACCCCCCAGCTCAGTCGTCCGATTGTCGCCAGCGACTTGGCCGCCCTGGAAGCCTTGGACGCTGCGAACCTATCAATCAGCAACCTTGCTGGGCTCGAAAATGCGATCAACCTGCGCAGCCTAAATCTTGCCAATAACAACATCACCAGCCTCGCGGCGCTGGAAGTTAAAACCAGCGTGCGAAGCGAAGATGCGGGTGCTCCGCTTGGACTTCGCAACCTGCAATATCTATCGGTCGACAACAATCCGATCGCCGATTTGGGACCGCTGCGGTTGCTTCTCCAATTGATCGCGATCAGCGCGGACTACACACTTGTTGATAATGTCGAAGCATTAGCGGATTTGACGAAGCTGGAAATTCTCAGCATCGATACTGGCCTCAACCCCACTGTTCACATCGACGATGCCACTTCGCTGTCCAATCTATCTCGATTGCGCGCGCTTAGCTTGGTCAATCAACAGCTTTCATCGGTACGACCGCTGGCCGATCTGACAAGCCTCCAATGGCTAACCTTGACCAACAACGCGGTTGCGGACATTGATGCGCTGCTGGGCCAGCAGATTATTAATAACTTTGACCCTGGGTATGCCGAATCGGGGCAAAGCTGGGCCGGAGCGAAGAATCCCAATGCCTTTGAGGGCGATTATCGTTTGCTGCCGCTTGAAGATACCGATTCGCGCGCCTTCTTCGAATTCGATGATCTCACACCCGGTCAATACACCATCTATGCGACTTGGCCCGACGCAACCAATCGCACCGCTGACGCTCGTTATGGCATCGACACCGGACCAGCGATTTTTGATGCGGCCCAACGCGAGGTATCGATCTTTGGCAATTGGACACCTCCGGTGCAACCCGCGTCTAGCGACGCAAGAACCGTCACGATTTTCACAGGCAACAGTTTCTCGCCACCTTCGGTCGTCGGCGATGACGCCAGCAGTGCGACATTCTTTGGCACGCCAGCAACGTTCCAAGTCACACCGGACGGCCTCGCCACACTTCTCGTCGCGGGCGATTTAATCATCGGCGACAACAGCACGATCACCGTCACCGGCAGCCGGCCCCTTTCCCTCGTCGTCGCCAACAACGTTTACCTCGGCACCGGAGTTGTTATCGATGCATCGGCCGTCGGTGTATCTGCTGGCCCAGGTGGCACAGCGGGAGCTGGCGGAGGAGCCGGCGGTGCCGGTAACACAAGTGGTTTTAATAACAATGGCGGAATTCCAGGATTGCGTGGATACAACCCTGAAAATCCAAGCATACCTGAAGGAACAAATCCACCGACTAGCGGCGGTGGGGGCACAGGAGGTACAGGAGGCACAGGAGCCACGGGTTCCATTGGGAATCAAGGGAATCCGGGCGTTGCCAGATCAGGTGCTTACAATAACAGCGGTATTGCTACTGGCGGCCTGGGGGGCAGTTCCGGTGGCCAGGGCGGCGGCGGCGGTGCTGGCGGAAGCGGCGGTGGTGGCGTCTCAGGGCGAGCGGGAGTAGTTTCGGGCAATAAAGCCGCTCAAGGT
>JBGSVE010000132.1:0-11779 GCA_041753075.1 Pirellulaceae bacterium | reverse complement strand
CCGCCAAGTGACGTGTCACCGCCGGATCGCTGGCGTACGGCAATCCAAATTCGCGAAAACCACTTTGGCCGGCGGCAGGGCGCTGGTCCAGTGGCACCACAGGAAAAAAGCCGTCGATGATGGTCGTGTCGATCTCGGCGGCGGCCAGCGTGACCTGAACAGCGCCGCCGATTAAACGCGAACCTTCGCTGGGCAGACTCAGCGTGTATTGCGGTGGTCGCACATCGGACAACATCGTCTCTTTGCAGACCCGCGCCGCTTGAACCAATCGATCCCACGCGTCGGCGGTAAGCGATGCGGCTGCTGGTTCGGCGAGCAACTTTGCTTCGGCGAGTTTGGCGATCGCCAGGTCGAGATTGTCGCCGCCGAGTATCAAATGCTTGCCAACGGCGACGCGATGAAATTGCACCTGCTGTGAATCGATGCCGGCGGGTTGAACGCGGATCAATGTAAAGTCCGTGGTGCCGCCGCCGATGTCACAAACCAAAATCAATTGACCAGCGGCGATGCGGCTGGACCATTGTTCGCCTTGCGAATCGATCCACGCGTAAAAAGCGGCCTGCGGTTCTTCGATCAAATAGACTCGCTGCAATCCCGCCAACTTGGCGGCGCGAATCGTCAACTCTCGCGCCACCTCGTCGAACGACGCGGGCAACGTGACGACGACATCTTGATTGGCCAGCGGTTCATCGGGATGAGCGTGGTCCCACGCGCTGCGCAGATGTTGCAGGTAGCTTGCCGATACATCGACGGGTGACATTCGCGACACGTCGGCGTCGCCATGCCAAGGCAAAAAGTCAGCCGAACGATCGACGCCGTCGTGCGCCAACCAACTCTTGGCCGATGCTATTCGTCGTCCCGGATGACGTTGCCCGGCGTCGCGGGCGAACACACCAACGACACTGCGCCGAGCGGATTTTGAGTGATGCGTTTCCCATGGCAAGCGCCACGAGGTCGACTGTGCGTCATCGTGCGTCAACTCGTAATGAAACGACGGCAGCGTATCGCGTTGTTCGTATTGGCCGGCGTCAACCCACTGGATCACGCCGAAGGTTTCCACTCGCCAAGGTGACTTCGTCGTATCAAAGAACGCCATCGCCGAGTTCGTGGTCCCCAAGTCGATCCCAACGACAAACCGTGACTGCGGCTCGAGCTCGGTCATTCGTCCGACTCGCGGATATTGAATTCAAGCTTCCACTGTTCTTCGCTGCGCGTCGCGCGGCACCACAGCTCGAACATCCCCAACTCCGTCACGCGGCTGACGAACCGCACCGGAACGTAGGGCGTTTCGCCAGCGTTATCTGTTGTCAAATTCAATTCGATCGGATCGCTTTCGACCAACTCATCGGCGGCCCAGCGATCGAGTTTCGTGCCGACGGCGTCGTGGGGCCGAGTGGTCGAAGAGAAGAATCGAAATCGTGCCGGTTGATCGACAACGACGCCAATCTCATCGCTGGGAACTGCAACCTCGGTCCCTTCTTCCATGCCGCGCGGTGCAACGCACAGCGCCCGCAACGGTCGCGACATTCCGGGGATCGCCAATCCAGCGGTTTCGATGCCGACGTAGTAAGATCGCGAAGTGCCACCACGAATCCGAATGCCACCGCTTTGTTTTGACCAACCGTAGTACGCCGCACCGATCGCGACAGCGGTGTCCAGGTCCGCCTGTCCCCCGAGCACGACCGGCGATTGCTTGTTCCAGGAACCAATCACGTCGAGCATTCGGTCCTGCAGCGCGGGACTGCGAAACACGCCCCCATTAAAAATCACGTGCGTCGGTTGTGCCGATTTTGATTGGCCATTGGATTGCTTTTGGTTGCCCAGGAAGGCAGCGACTTGACGCGTGATCGCCGGGTCCGCTTCATACGGCAGACCGATGTCTTGGAATCCTGAGGCGACACTGCGTTGTGGCCGATCGGTTGCGACACAGTGTGGAAAAAAGCCGTCAACAATCAACGTCTGAACTTCTTCGCGACTCAGTTCGGTCGTGATTGTGCCAGCGATTAAGGAACTGCCGCGTCCTAGTACGGCGACGGTTTGAGTTTGGGGGCCGTCGGCGGCGAGCAATTGTTCTTTGGCGTCGCGACAGGCGTGCCACAACGAGACGTTTTGCCAAGGGTCAAGTTCGTGACCATCGGCTTGCATCTTCATACCAACCAAATGCGCCAGCGCCAGGTCCATGTTGTCGCCGCCGAGCAACAGGTGATTGCCAACGGCCAAACGTTTCAGCGTCAATTCGCCGTCGGCTTGGTCCACGCCAACGAGTGTCAAGTCAGTGGTGCCACCGCCAACGTCAATCACCAACAACAGGTCATCTTCGCCGAGCGTTTTTCGCCACGAGTCACCGCGCGATGCCAACCAGCGATAGACAGCGGCCTGCGGTTCTTCGAGCAACACAAAATCATCCGGCAAGCCTGCAGCGACCGCGGCTTGGCGCGTCAAGTCTCGCGCCGCCGGATCAAACGATGCTGGCACGGTCAGGACGACTTGTTGATTACCAAGCGGTGCATCGGAGTGGGCCGTGTGCCAAGCGGCGACCAGATGCGCAAGCAGGCGCTCGGTACACTGCAGCGCCGAAACCTTGCGAACTTCCGTTGGCGATTGCCACGGCAGCGCCAGTTCGGTGCGTCCGGCACCGCTATGGCATAGCCAACTTTTTGCCGCCATCACGACACGCTGGGGATTGTCCGCCGCCTGGGACCGCGCGTACACACCGCCCACACCGGAGGCCGGATCATCGACGCCAGGCAATTGCAACGAATCGATCTCGCCGTCGCGCGGCAGATATAAAAACGAAGGCAGCGACATGCGAGATTCGATTTGGCCGGGGCCAACGAATTGTGGAATCGGCAACAAGCTCAGTGCGGGCGTCTGGCCTGGCAAAAGTTCGCCATCGAGTCGCGCGTAGGCCACAACGCTGTTGGTGGTGCCTAAATCGATGCCAACGGAGAAGCGTGCAGTCATGAACCAGGTGTCTCTTTAGCCGCGTTTAATCTGGGCCGGGGCGACGACCATGGCATCGACGCGGTTGCCGGTCCAGTGGGGCAACTCGACTTTGCTGGCGGTCCAGCCGTGATGGACCAGTTTTCCGCTGGCCGATTCTCCTTCGCCAATCCATTGATAATGCGCCGCAGAGGCGGACTCGGCGACCGACACGATGGAGCCATCGGGTGATGATTCAATGGGCACCAAGCCGACCATGCGATCGAGCGCCGAGGCGCATTGTTGTAGACAGGGTCGCGCTGCCGCACCGATTTGGGCGTCACTAAATTGCGCCAGGTTTTCCTTGACCAAGTCAACGAAGCGGGCTTCGCGCTGGAGCACCCCGAGCAGCGCGATCGCATCGCTGCGCAGCGGTTGGACCGACTGTGGTGCAACCGGAGTTTGAGGCGGTGCGGATTCGACGATCATGCCGGCGGTCGATCCGGCCGGGGGCGGTACCGGCGCTGCCGAATCAATTGCCGCGCCGATGCGCTCAGCCGCCGCTGCATCAAACAGCGCCGCAAAAAATGCCCGGAAGGCGGTTCCTAGTGCCATTAGTCCAATACGCTTTCGCTGTCTTTGTCGGGACCAGTAGAGCGGCGATGTTGGCTGCGAAGCTGGGCCATGGTCTCGATGATCGCCTTGGCACGACAGCAGGTTGACTCCTTCAAGTCGCCTTTTTGCCTTGCCGCTTGAGCTTGGTGAAGTTGGGAGTCGACGTTTGTCCAATCAACATCCCACCGTCGCTCCTTCGCGGCACTGCGCAGCGCGTCCATTACGGCATCAAGCCGCTTGAACAGAACATCACTTGGTTTGGCGGAATAGGTTCGATAAGGAGCGGATCGCGACGGCTTGCGCGCTGTCGCCGGGGATTCGTGCGGCGTTGAGTTTCGACGAACATGCAGGAAGGCGAGCACTGCGGCGATCAACCCCAAAATAAACGCCACGACCATCGGGCCGATGCTCCCACTGAGCCCCAGCAGCAGCGCGGCCAGAAAGCAACCGATCGGTGTGGCGATAATCATGATGGGAACAAGCTGTTTGCTGTCCAGCGGTTTACTGCGAATCGCCGGCAGATCGGCGGGCAACTCGACGACATGGATGATGATCACGGTCGTGTTGTCGGGACCGCCGCGCAAATTCGCTAGGTCGACCAAAATGCGTGCCGCGAGCTGCGTTGGCAACGACTCAAGAAGCGGACCGATTTCTTCGTCTTCGACTTGACCGGTTAAGCCGTCGCTGCACAGCAGAAACCGATCACCCACTTGGATTGGAAACGGACCCTCGATATCAACCGCAACCGCTTCGCTGGGACCGAGTGACCGCGTGATGACGTTCTTGGGAATGTTGTGCCGCAGGCTGCTGCCGGGATGGACTTGGCCCGATGCTTCCATCTCCCAAACCAAGCTGTGGTCAAACGTCAACTGTTCCAACTTGCCCGCGCGAACGCGATACACTCGGCTATCTCCGACATGCGCGACGACAACACCGGCCGGCGTGATTGCGATCGAGCTGGCCGTCGTTCCCATGTTGAAGAATTCGGGATTCTCTTGGCCGCGGCGGTGGATGTCGGCGTTGGCTTCTTCGACGGCTTGGCGCAGCGCAGCGGTCGAATCGAGCTGCGTTTGTTTGAGAAAGTACTGCGGGATTTTCTCAGCGGCGATACGGCTGGCAAGTTCACCGGCGGCGTGTGCCCCCATGCCATCGGCGACCACGAACAGATGACCGCGACGCTCGAACCGCTCCGGCGTGTCTGCGGGAACCGTCGCGTAGGAGTCCTGGTTATTGGCGCGGCGCATCCCGACATCCGTGAGCGCTGCGATTTCGAGTCCGGCGTTCCAGGTATCAGGCACGATCCGCCCGGAGTTGGTAAGTCATAAAAAGAATGGAATATCATAGCGAACAGGATGATAGAATAACTTTGATCCGGCAGTGTGTTAACCAGAGCCCCCCTAAAATCGCTGCGAAATACGAACTGGCGGCGGTTTTTAGGCTTAGTCTTTCGCCGCGACGCCCAGATTGCGTAGAACAGAGAGGGATTTCGTTGCAACTTTTTCAATGCAGGTTTCGCTTTCGTGCTGGCCGACTTCAAAATGAACCGCTGCACTCGACGCTGCCATACGCTGGCACGACCGCTGCGCGATGGCGAGTGGTATTACTCCGTCGTGTTTGACAAGGATGAAGAGCTGGTTCGTCGGGACTATTCGGCAGAGGCCTGGATTGCCCCGCCGGAAAATTCTCTTGGATGGTGGAAGTCGCGAATGCCACAAGCCGGACCGCGCAAACTCGTCCTTGCGCCGGATGCTGTGCTCGTCGAACTGCTGCGCGGTCTGGGCGACGCCGCCGAGCGCCGACCACTGCGATACCTGCTTGCGCTGACGCTGCTGCGGCGTCGAACTGTGACGCAGGTTGGGACCGATTCGGAGGCGTCCAAGATCACGGTTCGCGTTCATGCCGACGGCGGCGATTTAGAAATCACGACCTGCGCCATTGAGCGTGGCCAAATCGAACCGTTGCAAGCGGCACTGCAGGAATTGATGTATTGCGAGGCGAGCGAATGAATCGATTCGTTCCAAACGCAGGTTCAACCAACTGGCGGCTCGTCCAATGGCTCGCCGCCGCGTTCACATTGTGGGTCGCCGGTGGTGCGACCTGTTATCGCCAAACTGCGAAGGTCAATCCGTTCCCGCCACCGCAAGTATTCACCGGCGTACCGACGACTGAACAACTTGCCGAAGTGATGAACCGCACCGACGCAATCACCCAATTGTCCAGCAACTCGGTCTCGGTGGAAATGCTGAGCATGAGCAACGTGCCGCGTTTGACCGCGACGATGGCCGTCGACCGACCGAAACGATTTCGGATGCGTGCCAGTATTCCCATCTTGCTCGGATCGGGAATTGACTTGGGCAGCAACGACGAGCACTTTTGGTTCGAGGTTCCTGAGTCGATGAGCCAAACGCTGTACTTCGCTCGCCATGATCAATACCAACGCCAACCGGTGCGCAGCATCTTGCCGGTTGATCCAAGTTGGTTTGTCGAAGCGCTGGGACTGGTTCACCTTGATCCCGCCGAAGTCGTCGAGGGACCGATCCAGAGAACCGACGGACGACTCGAAGTGCGTTCGATGATGCAATACCCCGATGGACTTTACAGCCGCGTGTGCATCATCGAGCCTACCGCAGGTTACGTCACCGACCAAATCTTGTATGGTCCCAACGGCAAGATGATCGCCGGGGCCAGCGGTACGAATCATCGGTACTATGCCGAACAACAATGCGCCCTGCCGCACGTCGTCCAAATTCGCTTGATACCCGACGCCGGACCGCCGCTTGAACTGAAACTTGATGTTGGCAATTACGCGATCAATCAAATCGTGTCCGGCGATACACAATTGTTTGTGATGCCAACGACGGCCAGCCAAAAAATCGACGTCACCACGCTCGGCATTCCCAATTCGCCGCAAGCTTACCCGGGATCGCCGCCTTATTCCGCCGAAACGATCGTCACACCGCCGCCGCCCCGTTCGGCGTACCTAGTTCCGGTAGAAACCAGCACCAGGCTTACGGATTCTTATCGTTGAGACTTTAGTGAATTCACCTATTCAGCCACACGTTTCAGCGGCATTTGGCTGACCTGGATTGGTGGCGGGATTGCATTGCGGAAACTGCTAATCCAGTACCAACCGCCGGTTAGATAGTTGACACGCAAATCGGGATACTGTTGTTCGGAACCAACCATGAACAGCGAGATCGGAAACTCTCTGGCTTGCTCCGCTCCGCTGGCGATATCGATCCGCATTGGCTCGCCGTGAATGTCTTTTAATTGGTCTTCGGTAAAGCCAAATTCACGAAGTTCCGCGATCTCTGTTGGCCATTTCTTCTGCAACAACCAATACCGTTTCAGTCCCATCGCGACGACCAGATTCCGGTACCACTGGCGACTCATCGCCGCTTCAAACATCTTGATTGGCAGTTGTTGCGAATGATTGACCCGACTGATTATCGGCGAGACGGGGAACGTGGGTCCGCCCGGGTTGCGATTTAGATCCGGAGCTGACTGCTTTTTTTCCAACTGGATCGCTTGGTCCGCAATGATCCCGGTGTCAAACGCCGTGATCTTTGCTTCATCTTCGACACTGCGCAGCATGTCGTCGGCGTAAACCGAATCGACCATCAAACCCGAGAAGCTGAAGTACGGAATCGCTTCTTCGCTCGTGTCGGTCTGGAAATAATACTGTTGAAAATGAGTTGCCGGTGCGCGACGATCAGTCGTCCGCAATCGATCGTTCAAAATGCGCATATCAATCGGCGAATCAAGCATCTTGACCAGCGCCACTAATTGATCGGCCGTCCAAAAGTCGAATCGCAACGTATCGGCGACCAGCACATAGACATGCGTCAACCGATTCGTGCGGTAGTAATCAAACGCCGGATCGATCTTGGTTGCCCAGTCGGCGATCAAACGAATATCACTCATCGCCCGCTCGTGGTCGGAACGATAAAACGCATCGACGAAATCGACTTCGATCAACGTCACAATTTCATCGACATACAGACCCTCGGTCAACTTTTCGGGGGCTTCGGTTTTCCAGCGATTCAATTCGGCAATCAGCGGCTTGGCCTGCTTCGCAACCCGTTCAAACTTCGCCAGCTTGCGCGCCAACTTCGCCTCGCTAATAACATTCGAGTAGTCGCTGGCAGGATTGATTTCCACCGAGACCATCGCCAGTTCGGAGAGCAGGGAACTGCCCACGCGGTTGATCGAATTGACGTGGCCCGCTTGGCCCAACAGCGCCGTCACCATGACGGTCAAATCGGCGATCTGTCGTCGCGCTTCGCTGATCGTCGGCGAGTTCTGCTCCTCAACCAGCTTGCGAATCGACGGCGGCAAATCAATTATCTTTCGCGCGCGGATTTCGGCGATGACTCGCTGGCGTGCCTCGATATCGCGCCACGTTCCGGCGAACAACGTCAGCAATAAACCTAGCGCCGGACCAATCGCCAGCGTCCACAATCCCACGGTTCGCAAATTCGCATTCATGGTATTTCACTCCTAAGACTTTCGCCGATGTCTTCCCAACCGGCGAACCATTGATTGCCAACCCAACTGTGCCGCCTGTAAAGCACCGCAATTTCGGCGGGGTAATCGATCCAGTGCGGCTGGTAATAGTTGAACTCTTCGTCGGAATCGAAGCTCGCGAACCGCCGGGCCAACCAGTCGCGGCGTTGTTCGCGCGACGCCGTCGGTCCGGCTTCAAGGTATTGCCACAAGACCGCCGCACCGTGGTTAACATGCCGGTTGTAGTTCCGCGACGCGGCGTATCCAAAATCCGTTTTGCGATTCCTGCTGTTGGGAAAATAGGCACCACCGAGTGACCCACTGGTTCGATCCTGATCGAGCCGGAGATCGAAAATTCGCCAACTGACCGCCAACGCCTCGCGGCGCGAACGCATCCGCGCCTCGCGGTCGCTGACCAGCGTTGCAATCGAGCGATACAATTCCGCGCCGATTGCTTGCTTCGCAGTCGGTCGCGTCAGTTCGCGAATCAACGCAATCTCGGCAATGTCGGCTTTCTCTTGGCAAATCAACGTATAACTGCGTCGCAATTGGCCGGCGAGGTAATACAACAATTCCAACTCGTCGCGATAATCCTGCTGCGCCGACTCGGATTTCGGATCGGTTTGCATCGCCTGGAGAGCGAGCAGAATGCGGCCTTCGAATTCCAGCATATCGCTGTCGCTTAAATCAATCCCGCGTCCGCCGTTGACTCGAACTCGCAGCTTCAAGCCTTCAAGTATTTCCTTGGGCGTCGATTCAGCCGTGGCGCGAACTTCATCCGGCGCGTAATTCACGTCTGACAGATCCTCCGAATCGACAAACCAGCCCATCGACACGTGCAGTGGCAACAGGTTGTGTTGCGAATCGGGATCATCTTTGACACCCAACGAGCGTGCGAGCTGCGTCATTTCCAGTTGCATCGCCACGGGCATGGTCGGAACGGAGACGACGACGCGATACCAATAACCAAGCGGCAGCGCAATAAGCACAGCCAAAAACGCCACGTGACGTAGCCAATATCGCCAACCAAATCGGCGATCCATCCAATCTCGCATTGAGATCAATGTCGCCAACAAGGGAAGCAGCAACATCAACAGCGCCATCAGCAGCGGTATGCCGATGAAGGTGACCGCCCAAGCCAAAAACGCCATCGCCGCCAGCGACATGATCGGCGCACCGATCACGCCGAGAATTGGATTGCGCGTGACCTGGCTGACCCATTGGGAAAAACCAAAGTTGATCACCATCGTCGCCAACAGCGCCGTGAGTGACACCGCCGAATCGCCCCACTTTTCCTCCATGCCCAACACAACGCGGTAACACAGCGCTGCCACACACACAAACGCCAGCGGAAATGCTTGTCGCGTCAGCCAAACCTTGATCGGATGGACCCCGCGATCGGAAAAAAAGCGAATCCGTTCGTGGATTCCATCGCCATGAAACACCAACACGCCGGTCCAGACGGTCGCCAAGAACGTCCCAATAACAAACACGCCGTGGACCCAGGAACTTGAGTGATTGTTCGACAATGTATTATCAATGATCCCCACTGTCGCGAGTAAAAACGGCAGTATGCCAATCGCGAACAAAATCAAATACGGCGTTCGGTTTTGTTGAAAGAATTGCCACAACATCGCCGTCCATTGGCCCTGAACTGGTCCGAGAGTCTGAGGAGTTGGCGAAACATCAAGCGCAGCCGATTGATACGGATTCAGATTCACCGGTGCCTGCACCGGAGCAAGCGAACGTCTCGAGATGATTGGCAATCGCCAGCAAACAATTGCCAGCGAAAACACCAACCACAACATACTGGCCAAAAACTTTGGGTCATAAACCGAACTGTTCAGCGCATGGCCTGGTGATTGGATGTACGTGCCAATGAACCGCAACACGATCGGAACCGCGGCAAGAATCATCAACGTGATCAGCGCTCCCATGGTCGACCGAAAGTACCAAGCGGTCGCGAAGCTGCAGACCAACAGGTAGAACGAATTGACCAACCAATAGAAGAACCAGCGCGAGTAAATTGGATGGTTGTCGGGGCTGTTGAAATTGTGCAGCCAAAAGAGCGATGGGGTCACCGCGTTGAGAATGAAGATGATCGATAACGACAAAACCCATAGCGCCGCCCAGCAAATGATGGCCGCGACCAACTTTGACCACACCAGTTGGTTGGGCGAAATTGGCATCGACGTTAACCACGCCAGCGTGCGAGTTTCTTTCTCTTGACTGACCGACATAGCCCCCGCCCCGACGGCGAACAACGCCGGAATGGCGATAAACAGAAACATTGGTGAAATCGTGCTTTGTTGCTCGGTTAGCATGCTGGCAACCATCAACACCAATACCAACACGATGATTGTCAGTACCAACGGCACCAATTGCCTAAGCTCTTTGCGAATCCACTGCGGATGAAGCGTTGAGATGTTCATGGCTCAGCGTGAGACCTCCGAAACGACGGGTGATTCACGCGGCGACAAATCGTCGCCACTGGGCGCTAACCCACGCGTGCAAGCGATAAACATTTCCTCCAGCGACGCCGGTCGTTGCTTGATCGCTAATACACCGGGCCGCTCGGCGAACAATCGCTGCATCTCGTCGGTGAACCCGCGAATCGCCAAACGGCGTTGGCGTCCATCGGTTTGCTCGCTGAGAATTTCCGCCGGCGGTGGCAACATTGGAAGCGATACCAGCGGGTCGCGCAAGTTCACCGTCACATCGCTGATCGTGTCCTTCAGCTCGGCCAACTCACCAACCAAGCGAAACCGACCGTTGTGCAAAATCGCCACGGTATCGGCCACTCGCTCGACCTCGGAAATCTGATGGCTCGACAAGAACACCGTGCGACCGGTCGACGCTCGATCGATCATGCTTTCTAAGAATTCGCGACGCACCAGCGGATCAAGACCCGACGTTGGCTCGTCAAGTATCAACAACTCGGGATCATGGGCCAGCGCCAACGACAACGCCACCTTGGCACGCTGGCCCTTGCTGAGCACCTTGATCTTGCGGCCCGGCGGCAATTCATATTCCGCGATCAACTCATTGAACTTTTCAACATAGCCGGGCGGATAAAACGAAGCCGCAAACCAACCGATTTCGCTGATCGTCATCCAGTCGTACAACGCCGGTGCGTCGGAGACATAGCCAACGCGGCGGCGAATTTCCAACGCGTCAGTTTGGGGATCAAGTCCACAGACGCGACAGCTTCCCGAAGTCGGTTGTTGGAATCCGGTGAGGATGCGGATGAGCGTTGTCTTGCCGACGCCGTTTTCGCCCAATAACGCAAACACGGTGCCCGAAGGGATGTGCAGGTCAACGCCTGAGAGCGCGTCGCAACCGGGAAATCGCATGTGCAAATCGGTTGCGGTAATGACTTCTTGTTGGCTCATGGCGTGTCAGGCTCCGTGGCGGCAATGGATGAGTTGGGGTCAGACGAGGTCGCCGCGGGCTGGTTGATCGTGATCACGTTACCGACGCGAATCGCCAATTGCGACTGGCAGATATCAAGCACTTCGTCACCGCTGAGGCCGCCGTGAAGCGCTTCGCCCAGCACCATGCCAATGCGATCGGCGAACAACGATTGGCGAAATTCGCTGCATGAGGTCGCCGCGCCGTTGCACACCGCCAAGCCACGGCCCCGCAGCGACTCCAGCACGCCATCGGCTTGCAATTGTTGGTACGCACGGGCCACGGTGTTAGGGTTGATGGCCAATTGGTGGCTCAATTGCCGCAC
>JBGSVE010000131.1:0-15560 GCA_041753075.1 Pirellulaceae bacterium | reverse complement strand
TTGCCGGCGGCGTGGCGCTCGCCGGTGACGCGATCGATTCGGGGGCCGCCAAAGCGAAGCTGGCTGCGTTGGCGGCGATATGAACAACAACGATTCGGCGCGATACGATCGCCAAACACGATTGCCGATGATTGGTCGCGCCGGCCAAGACAAATTAGCATCGGCTCATGTTGCCATACTTGGTTGTGGTGCGCTGGGCACCGTGGCCGCCGATATCTTGGCGCGAGCGGGCGTGGGCCGGTTGCGATTGATTGACCGCGACGTTGTCGAGTGGACAAACCTGCAACGCCAATCGTTGTATAACGAAGATGATGCGCGACAATCTCGCGCCAAAGCCGCTGCGGCGTGCGATGCACTGCGGCGCGCCAATTCACAAGTCCAATATGAGCCGTGGGTTTCGGACTTGACCGCTGACAACATTCGCGCCGCGTTGGACGGAGTGGATTTGGTGATCGATGCGGCGGACAATTTTTCGGTGCGTTTTCTGTTGAACGATTATTCGCTCGACCACAAGTTGCCGTGGGTTCATGGTGGCTGTGTCGGAACCGGCGGCCAGCTAGCATTTTTCGATGGCTTGGGCCAGCCGTGTTTTCGTTGCTTGGTTCCCGAGATGCCGCCGGCCTCAGCGATCGCGACCTGTGACACCGCGGGCGTGCTCGGTTCGGCGACGCATGGGATCGCCAGCCTGCAGGCAACCGAGGCGATCAAATGGTTGACAGGCAACGCCAGCAATATCCGCCGCGGCGTTTGGTCGATTGATTTTTGGACCAATCGCAGCCGCGTGATCGAGTTGCCGGCGAGTTTGTCTGCGGAATGTGTCGCTTGTGGGGTTGGCAAGCGAGAACACTTAAGTAGCGCCGTCGGTCATGGCTGGGCCTCGGTGGTGTGCGGGCGTCAAGCGGTGCAGATCAGTGCATCGCCAGCGGCGGTTGACTTGGCCGCGATCGCGGTGCGGTGGCGAGGCATGGGCGAAGTCGTCGCCAATCGCTTTTTCGTCCGCCTGGTATTATCGGATCAAACTAGTCTGACACTTTTTCGTGACGGTCGGGCCATCATTGATGGAACCGACGACCTGGGCCGCGCGAGGTCACTTTACGCCCAACTTGTAGGGGGATAATTGCGGCTTTACACTGCACCCTAGTGGGTTTAATGGTGTATGATTTAGATTAAAGGTCTCCTGACGCGGGGGAACTTGGGATTTGGCAACGTCGTCAAATCCCGCACTTCGATTGCTCCTTTTCAATTGACAACCAACGCGATGAGATACGCATTTCGTCTCGCCGAACTACTTGGCCATACGCCTGACCGACGCAAACGTCCCGGCACGATCAAATCGATCGTGGAGCATACCGGTTTGGATCGCCACCAAGTCGCGTCACTGCTCAAGAATGAAGCCAAATACATACCGCTGGAAGCCCTGTCGCGGCTTTGCGATTACTTGATTGACCATGGTTATGCGTCAGCGGATCAATTGCCAGGTGCGTTGTTTTCGGTTCAGGCCGAAAATTTTTGGGAATTGTTGGCCCGTCGCGGCGACGTCGAAATCTGCGTCGGCGTGCGTCAGGGTGATGGCGAAAAGACACCGGAAAATGCCTGGATCGTGGCGTCGGATTCGGTGTTGATCGGCGAACTGCTTAACGGCATCTCGACACTCGGCGGTGCCGCCAAGCATGCCAAACGAGCCGAAGCGATGGGTGGGCAAAGCCCAGTGAACAGCGATATCCCCACGCCCGATCGGTTGCAACAAACGTTGGTCTGGAGCCCTGGGATTGTGGCGTTGGCCGACGCGCGGGTGCGCGCCGACGAAGTGTTCACGGGTTTTGCCGAGGCCCAGGGCGACCGGGCGCTGGTTTGTATTGGCAGCGTGAAAAGTAACCCGGTTGTCGAGTTGGTATTTGCCGATGCGTTTGGTTGTTCGGCGTTTGTGACGGAGGACGATGTTGATGATACGTCAGCGCGGGCTTGTCCATTCTTTTTGCGATATCGTGACAAAGACCCCAAGCCCGATGCGGCTTCGGCGGGTACGCGGCTGAGCAAAAACGAAGACGCACCGCATCCCGGTTTCTACTACGAGAAGGACGACGAGACTTGGGCTTGGGCCGGTGGCGGCGGCAAGGACCAAGCACTCGTGTTCTACATTTTCCGTGAACCGTTGGGGCGACTCGACATGGTGCTGAGCGGATTCTCAGGCCGGGCGACGCGGTTGTTGGCCAAGACGTTGGCGATTCGTGGCGAAGAGTTTTGGCCACCGGTTTACGAGAGCGGCGGGTTGAAGGTCGGCGCCTATATCGTCGAATACGAAGACGACTCGTCGGACACGCATCGCGATGCGTTGTTGCAGACGTATGAGTCCGCCGCCGCAAAGATCACGCCGCTGCCAACGCAAGCAATTGCCCGAAGAATGGCGCGGCTTTAAAAATCTTAGCCCGGGCTGTTAAAAACTTGGTGTGGATAATCGATTGTTGCCGCGTGGGTTCAGCCGCCGCAATCGACGCTTAACAACCATTGGAAACTATCGGCTACATGGTCTTGGTGCTGTTCCAACTTGTCGGCCAGCAGCTCCCAGCGTTCGATGATCGATTCCCGTGTGTTGTTCGGCATCACTGGGGAATCCAGCAAGGCCATGATCGTGTCGATTTCGGACACCAAATATTCTTGGCTGGAAACGACTTGACGCTTGGTCGCGTCAACCTCAACGCACCACAAATCCCCGGCCAGCGCGTCGCAGATTTCCGCTTCAAAGCCGAATTGGTTTTGCATTGATGTGTGAAGTCTTCGCAGCACTGCGGCCAGCGGTGCAACGGGCGCAAAATCGTCCGGCAGCGAATTCGGGGCGGTTTGATTGCTTGTTTTGCGGGCAATTGTGGCCACTTCGGCGGTCCCAATGGCTGCGCAGCGCCACTTGGCGACCAATTTTCTCGGCGAGCATAAAGTCGTCATGCTGATCTCAACCAACGCGTTAACGGAAATCTAGCCGCCCCCAGCGTATCCGATTGCCAGAGATTTCAAAGTCTGATTTGCGAAATTTTGGCGAGTTCTCAGCAAGAACGAAAGAAAAAAAGCGAAGTTCCGATGAGCGGGTCAAATCGGTAAGATACGACTCGCTCACTCGAACTTTTTCCGCACCGTTTACCTCAACCATTTGCTCATGTCGCGAAAACGTCCGATTACGACTCAAAACGACTCGACCGGTTCTGATGACACACCGGCGACCGACGGCGCTGCGCCCGTGGTGCTCAGTCGCGCCGCCCGCCGTGCGGAGGAAATCCGCGGTGCCGCCAATCGCGAAACGATCGAATCAATCGCCGTCGCGATCATTTTGGCACTGTTGTTTCGTGGCTTTGTCGCCGAAGCATTCGTGATCCCCACCGGCTCGATGGCACCGGCGTTGATGGGTGCTCACAAAGATGTGTTTTGTCCGCAGTCGGGCGAACAATACCAGGTTAGCGCAAGCATCGAAGACCGCGCCGACCGAACTGTCGTCGGCACGATCGCTGGTGGCAGCCGGTATCGCAACGGCTTGAACTTGAAAGACGATCCGGGCGACAAGACGTTCAGCGGCGACCGCATCTTGGTCAGCAAGTTTGCCTACGCGATCGCTGATCCGAAGCGCTGGGACGTCGCGGTGTTCAAATTTCCCGGCAACCCAAAACAAAACTACATCAAGCGGATCGTCGGTTTGCCCAACGAGACATTAATGATTCATCACGGCGATATTTACATCCGTCCAACGGCCAAGAAAAAAGCTTCCGCCGGTTCGCCGGTGGTCAGCGATCGCGACTTCACGATCCAGCGAAAGCCCGCGTTCAAGTTGATCGCGATGTCGCATCATGTTGCCGACACCGAATTTCAACCCACCGCGCTGAACGCCGCTGGCTATCCGTCCGCATGGCAACCGTGGGAACCAGGCGCTAGCGAGCCGCCGACCGATTCGTGGAAGTTAACGCCCAGCGACGATGCACTGCGATGTGAATTGACCGCCGGCGGTAGCGATTACAAATGGCTGAGATACTTTTATCGCCCGCCGACGAAGGACCAATGGGACCAAGCGATCGCGGGCAAGTCGTTGGCCGGCGTTTCGCCCTACGCTAGCGGCGCGATCAGCGATTATTATTCTTACAACACGTTTATGAATGTGCCGCGCAGCCTTGTTTACGACATTTCGCCCGCCGAGGCGAAGGCCCGCGCCAGCCGAATCGAAAAGCTGATCGGGTTGGTGCGTTCACCGCCGGGACGATTCGATTCGTCTTACGTTGGCGGCGACTTGGCTCAATTCAATCGCGAGTTGACGATTGGAATGTACGATACTGCGGCCGAGGGCACGCACGCCGTGGGTGATTTGATTGCCGCGGCGGACATCGAAACTTCCGCCGATTCCAAGTCGATGATGTTTGAGATTGTCGAGTCGGGAATTCTTTACCAGTGCGAATTTAATCTGGCCACCGGCGATGCGAAGTTGGCCATAGTCGGCAGCAAGAACCACAACTTTGACGATGGCAAAGCGACACGCATGGCGACGACCAACGTCACCGCCGGCTCGCGTCACGAGATTCGATTCAGCAACGCCGACGACCAATTGTTCTTATGGGTCGATGGCGACGAAATCGAATTCGACGCCGCGACGACGTTTGATCATCGCGATTTTTTGACCGCCGACGAAGATCACCCCAAGTTCACGGCGCAGCATCCGTTGGACGCCGCACCGATCGGGATCGCCGTTCGTGGTGGCACCGCGACGACTTACCAATTGAAGGTTGATCGTGACAAGTATTACATCGCCACGCAGCAATCTTCCGAAGGGCTTTACGATTACGACATGAGCGCGATTGCCACGGCCAACGGCGGCCGCACATCGATTCCAGCAATCCAAGCGGAGATGGGCGAACGTGATTCGTGGGACGATTTTCCGGCTTGGCGGGCGCGGCGCACGGTGTCGTTCGAGTTGGCCGAGGACCAGTTTTTCCCGATGGGTGACAACAGTCCCGAAAGCAAAGATGCGCGATGTTGGGTCGATCCACGCGACTTCTCTGGTGCGCCCAGGTCAGCCGATCCGTATGCGTATCATTGGGCCGACAAGAATTATGTGCCGCGTGATTTGCTCGTCGGCAAGGCGATCATGGTGTTTTGGCCGCATCCTTGGACTGAGCCGTTTCCAATCACTCCTAACCTCAGACGAATCGGACTGATTCGATAGGCCCTAATGGTAAAAAGCATGGACGCTGACAAAGACGGTTACATTCTGCGCGCCGTTGACTTGCACAAGACCTACGGGCGTCGGCATGTCGTCGATGGCGTCAACCTGCACGTCGGCCCGGCGGAAATTGTCGGCCTGCTCGGTCCCAACGGAGCCGGCAAGTCGACAAGTTTTCGCATGATTTGTGGAATGGTTGTGCCGGATCGTGGGCGCGTGTTTTTGAGCGGCCAGGATGTCACCGATTGGCCCATGTTTCGTCGCGCCCGAGATGGCCAGATGGGATACTTGCCGCAAGAGCCAAGCGTGTTCCGCAAGTTGACGGTCGAACAAAACATCTCATCGCTTTTGGAACTGTTGGGCGTCGATCGTCGCGCACGGCGGCGGCGAACCGATGAATTGCTCGACGAGTTCAACATCGATCACATTCGCAAAAACAAAGCGGCGGGATTGTCCGGTGGCGAACGACGGCGACTCGAGATCGCGCGGTGTTTGGTCAGCAATCCACGGATCGTGATGCTTGATGAACCGTTCGCGGGGATCGATCCAGTGACGGTGCAATCGATTCAAGGCGTGATTCGCCAATTGCGCGATTCCGGGATCGCGGTGTTGATTACCGATCACGCGGCGCGAGAGATTCTCGGCACGGTGGAGCGATGTTATGTGGTCAACCAGGGACAAGTCTTGATCGCCGGAACGCCGGACGAAGTGAAAAAGCATCCGAAGGTTCGCCAGGAGTATCTCGGCGACCTCGACGGTGCAGCAACGATTCCGGGACCGCCACCAGCAAGCGTGCCAGCACCGCATTTTGCCGTCCCACAACAAGCACCCGCGTCACCGCAGCAACCGGCGATGAGAATGGGCGAAATGCGCCGCGTCGCGCCGCGGCCGAAGACTTAGCGCTGTGTTCTACGACGCTCCGTCGTCGTAAGCAGGTCGGCAAAAGTCTTTCGGCATAGCCGAATTAGCCGACAGGCGTTATCCGCGCTTATTACGAGCCCTGGTTATTGCGCCGGAACCGTGGTTAACGCCAAAATAGCTAATCCTAAAATTCAACGATGACAAGCCAATATCCCAAGTCTAGTACGAACTTACTCCGGTTGCTGTGGCGTGGATCGGCTCCAGCCCAAGTCTTTCACGACAGGCATCCAGCATGTCTTTCGTGCGGCTGGCACCACATCGCGTTACGCCGATTGCTCGCACCGCCAACAATCCATCCAAGTCGCGAATGCCACCGGCGGCTTTGACTTGAACATGCTTGGCGGCATGTTTGCGCATCAGCTTCAAATCGTCCATCGTCGCACCGCCGGTTCCATAGCCCGTCGATGTCTTGACCCAATCGGCGCTCAGTTCGTTGCAGATCTCGCACAGGCGAATCTTTTGGTCGTCGGTTAAATAGCAATTCTCAAAAATCACCTTGACCTTTTGGCCGGCGTCGTGCGCGACATCGATCACCGCTTTGATGTCGTCGCGAACATAGTCCCAATTACCGCTGAGCACCTGCGAGACATTCGCGACCATGTCCAATTCCTGGCAACCATCGGCAATCGCGTGCAGCGCCTCGGTGCGCTTGATCGCGGTGGTATTGCCGCCGTGGGGAAAGCCAATGGTGGTTGATGGCTTGACGGTCGATCCGCTGAGCAATTCGGCACAGCGTTTGAGATAATAGGGCATGATGCAAACGCTGGCGGTATCGTATGCCAAAGCCAAGGCAATACCCGACTCGAAATCAGCCACCGACATGGTGGGATTCAACAGCGAATGGTCGATCATCTTGGCAAGGTCGAGGTACTGGTAGCTCATGATTGACTCGGAGAAATGGAGACGAAGATGTTGCGAATTGTGTCTACCATATCGAAAACAAGCCGGTGTCGTGAGTGCTCATGGCATTGGCTTATTGTAGAACGATTGTCCCAATCGTTTGGTTCGTGCGGGCCGTAGGCTCATTCGTTGGCCCTGCCGCGGTCCGCGTAGCCCGGAAACCTAGCCCGTTGTTCTTGAAAAATTCGTGGAAACGCGATAACCTAAGGTTCAGTTGCCCGCTTAAACCCATTTCTCCAGCCGGAATTCCTATGGCCGTCGGTACCGAACGTCAACGTGAACTGCGTCGTCTGCGAACTCGCAAACGCAAAACCAAAATGATTCTTGCCAAAGCACAAAAAGCGACCGCTCCGGAAAAGCAAGAATTGGCACGCAAGCTGCGCCGCATGACACCGGGCGCGAACGTGATTATCAAGAACGCCGGCCTCGAGTAGAAACGCCCAGCCACTTATTTTCCACGCGATCCTATGCCGCGCGGCGCTCAGCCGCGACCGTGTTGGCGATGGCGATCCAATTGGAAATGAGCGACGCGTCTGCCGCTTCGGCTCCGCGCAGGGCGCGGCGACCCGCGGTCGTATTGGCATAATCTTGCATTAGCAGGGCAAGCTGCCGCACGTCGGCCGTCGCCAATTGATCGGCGCTGCGACAACCGACGCCGACCAACATTTGGACATCGCGCGACAACAACCCGGGAACGCGCAGCATCAACCAAGTCTGCGCCTGCCAATCTTCGAGTACGGTTGCTGTGATCCAAGATTTTTGCAATCGCCGCGCCATCGATGCCGCCGGTGCAGCGAGAAATTCGCCGATCGTGCGAATTTGAATTTCGGCAAACGCGGCAGCCGTCTTGGGACCAATCGAAGGTGCGCAAGACAACTCATCATCCCGCGAGATTCGTTCGCTCGTATGCGCGGGCAAGGCAGCGGCTGGCCGTAACGGCGCAAACGGTATACTGACCGGTGCATCATCGACCGCCGCGTTCGATTCGACGGCTGCCGCAGCGACGACGAATGGATTTGCCGCGGTATCTTCCTGCGCTTGCGCGACGAACTCAGCCGCTTTCGCACCGCGGGCAACTGCCAGATCACGTTGCCGCGTATCCCAGGCCGCCTCGCGCTGGCGAACCTGCATCACTTTTTGCTTGATGTAAATTTCCGCCGGCAAATTTCGCTTCACCATTCCTGTCTCGCGAAACTCGTCAACAATCGCTTCGATCGCCAAGCGTTCTTGTTTGTCTTCGATGCGGCGAAGCCACAGCTTTTCGGGTACTTGCAAGGTCGCCAACAACGACGTGAAGGTCAATCCTTGATTGGGCAACTCGACGCCCATGCGAGTTTCAGCTTGGTCTGCGACACGTTCGAGGATGCGTGCCAGGCCGGTGATGGCCAATCCGAACAGCTCGGCAAACACTTGCAACGATTCTTGATCGAGGCCCGCCGCGGGATTGGCGACGCCCAAGTCGACGTTGTACCCTTCGACCAATCGCTTATAGCTACGATTGGCGAATCGAGCGCCCTTCAAAATCGCTTCGCCCAACCAACCGTCGCCGTCGCCAAGTTGAAAGACCAACCGCAACTCGTCGTTGGTCCACAATTTCAAGATGCGTTCGTATGATTTACAAACGCTCCATTCCAGCGGTCGATGGACGACTGATTCGCGTGGCGATTGGGCCGTATGCAACGGCATCAACGGATCGGTGAAGTAATGCGACAACACACCCGCGGCGTGGGCGGCGTCGCCCCAGCGCTCGGCGACAAGATGGTTCATCAGCCGGTCATACCACGCAATCGCCAACCTTGGCGCACCGCCGAAGTAGCCGTCTTGGACATGAATCACGTGGTTTTGAAAATCGCGAAACCGCGTATCCGGGTCTTTGGCACCGGTCAAGTATTTGTCATGATGCTTGAGCAACAGCCCACGCAACCGCACGCCCGAATCGGTCTGGACCATTCGCAACGCATCGATCGCAAAATAATGATGCGTACTGCGACAATGCGTCGCGCGAAGAATGCTGAGCAGCGCTGACATCGTTTGGACCTCGCGTAATCTAAGCGGCGCGCCGGGCCAAGGTGCTCTTCGGCTCCACGCAGTAAACACCGGCTAGTCGTGTCAACTGTTGGCGAAACAATAACTCGCCATCCGGCAATTTGCTCGCCGTGGCAAATCGATGTTCAAAATCTTCGAGCGTCAACGGGCGGAACGGTGTATGTCCCGGCGGTGGCGGTTGGACGCCATACAAGGCTTGAATTCGGCAAGCATGATCGCGCTCGGCAATCTGCGAGTAGACGGCGTAAAGTTCGCTGATCGAACCGGCCATCGGCTGAAGCGGCGTGGCCGGCGGAGCGTACGCTTGATTGATCGACATATTGAGTGCCTCCTGCACCGAACTGGGAACCGTAAAACCGCCTGCGACCTTATTCTTGCCTAACGAGCCGGTTTCGACGCAAGAGCGGATTCCTGCTGCGCAACACGAAAAAGCATTTTCCACTTGTCAGGCACGCGACAAATTTTTCCCGTGCGATCAATGCAAGCGATCGTCGAATCCGCTTCGACAATGGTTTCGCCCTCCCGATCAATCAGGTAGCGATGACGAATTCGCGCCGCACGGACTTCGGTGACCGTGGTGGTGATTGTCAAACAATCGTCAAACTGGGCGGCGGCGCGATATCGCACGTTCATTTCAGTCACCACCAACATCAAGCCCGAATCCTCCAGCGCGCGGTAGTCCAAGCCCGCGTCGCGCAACATTTCGACGCGACTTTGTTCCAGATAATTCAAATAGTTGGCGTGATGCACACGGCGCTGGCCATCGGTTTCATGGTACGCAACCCGCACCTGCATCTTGAACGTCGTTCCCATCACGTATTCCGACTGCTAAGCCAAGACATCGTTCACGACGACGCCATGGACGTCGGTCAGCGATTGATCTCGACCCGAGTAAAGATACGTCAACCGCTCGTGGTCAAATCCTAGCAAATGCAGAATCGTCGCGTGCAGGTCATGGACGTGCATCGGTTTCTCGGCGGCGGTCAAACCAACTTCGTCCGTTGCACCGTGGACGTAGCCGCCCTTGACGCCACCGCCCGCCATCCAAATCGTGAACCCATCGTGATGATGATCGCGTCCGGGTTTGGGTCCAACGGGCAATTGCACCGTCGGCGTCCGTCCGATCTCACCGCCCCAAATCACCAACGTATCGCGCAACAAATCGCGTTGCTTCAGATCCGCCAACAGCGCAGCGATCGCACGGTCGCATTCCCTCGCCAATCGTTTCTGATTCACGTCGACGGCCGCATGAGAATCCCATGGTTGGCCGGCGCCGTGATAAACCTGGACGTAACGCACACCGCGCTCGACCAAACGACGCGCGATCAACATCTGGCGGCCTTGTTGATCGTCGCCATACGCATCCAAAATGTGTTGCGGTTCGTCATCAACATCAAACGCCGTCGTGGCGTCGTCCTGCATCCGAAAGGCGAGTTCCAACGATTGGATACGCGCGTCCAGTTGGTCATCGCCGCCGCGGGCCGACAAGTGCTGATCATTCAATTTCTGGACGAGCGCCAATTGCCGTCGTTGCGATTCGCTGAGCAAAAACTCGTTGCGAATATTGGCGACCAATTTCTCCGGTTCACGGTATTGTGAATCAACATAAGTTCCTTGATAGATGCCTGGCAAAAACGCGCTGCGCCAATTGCCGGTCGCCGCCGTCGGTAACCCCTTGGGGCACATCACGACGAACCCCGGCAAACTTTGGTTCTCGGTTCCCAGTCCGTACAACAACCACGATCCGACGCTGGGTCGCGGTCGCGAAATGTCGCCGCAATTCATCATCATCAGACCCGGTTCGTGATTGGGCACGTCGGTCACCATCGAACGCACCACGCACAAATCGTCCGCGTGCTTGGCAATCTGCGGAAACAACTCGCTGATTTCAATGCCCGCTTGGCCGTGTTTGGAAAACTTGAACGGCGACGCATGCGCGACACCGCCCAGCCGTTTGTCTTTCTCCAGTCCGGCGTTTAGCGATTTGCCGTGCATTTTCTTGAGCATCGGCTTGGGATCAAACGTATCGACTTGCGACGGCCCACCGTTGGCGAACAAGTGAATCACCCGCTTCGCCTTGGGAGCAAAGTGCGGTTGGCGGACGGTCAATGAGCTTTGCGGATTAGCATCACCTCCGAGCAAATCAGCCGCAGCCAAAATGCCCAAGCCAAGTCCCGAATGAGCCAGCATTTGTCGACGAGTAAACATCCTATTACCTAATCCAAAAAGTGAAACTCGTTCGTCAACATCAATGCCTGGGCGAGCTGTTCCCAGGCACTGAGTTTCGGCGGCGGCGGCCCGGCGAAATCGCGCGTTGCGCTAAACTCCACGCCGTCGAGTTCGCCGCCAATGCCGACAAGCTGCGGTGCCCATGTAAATTGATCCGCCGCCGGATTCTGGTTGCAATGCACGATGAATTCAATCGTCTGGCCACGCTCGACCGTGACCGCATCAACGTCCATCGACTCGGCACCATTGAATAATGCTCGCTCCAACAACACACCGCCCGCGGGATCGATCACTCGACCGACAATCCCGTCACCGTTGTCGCGCGCATGTTCAAGCTTACCCAAAATTTTCACCGTGCCGCTGGCGGGTGCTGTCCAGCGCCGAATGATCGCCATCTCGCCCGTCGGCATCGGGTTGCCCCCGGCGGCTGTCAAACGCACATGACGCAGCACGGGATCAGGAAATTGGTCACTCGGTTGATAAGCATCGCCAGCCCAATGGGCCAGCGGCGTAAACTCAGAGCCGGTGCGATCCGTGGGACCATAGCCGTATCGCCAAACCACATCGGGCGAATCATCAATGACCGCCGGGGCGGAAACGAATTGCAAAGCCATCGCCAACTCGCCGGCCGATGGCGACCGTTGGAACAATCGCTCGTACAACGCGTTGATCGCCGCATCGTCATCGCCAGCCCGCCGCACGATCGTTGTGGTTTGCCGCGCAAACTCCGCGACCATCGGATGGTTCATCAAGAACAACGCCTGCTGTGGAATCGTCGTGATCGGTCGCTCCGACGCGGACGCGGTCGGTGATGCGATGTCAAAGGTCTTGAGCATCGGGTCCATGTCAACGCGATCAACATACGCATAAACAGTTCGCCGCTGCGAATAAGGTGGCGTCGTCAACGGAACCGAGCGTCCGCCAAACGTCGGATCAAGCATGTCGCTGGTCGCCAAGATCGCGTCGCGCATCGCTTCGATATCCAGACGCCGACGATTCTGGTGGCTGAGCAATCGATTTTCCGGATCGAGTTGCATGGCATCCTCGGACGCGTCGCTGGACCGTTGGTATGCCTGCGACAACACAATCGTGCGATGTAACCACTTCAGCGACCAATCGTTTTCGATGAAATTGAAAGCCAACCAATCGAGCAATTCGGGATGCGTCGGCGGTGGGCATCGCAAGCCAAAGTCATCGCTGTTCTCGACCAAGCCGCGACCGAAATACTTTGCCCAAACTCGATTCACAATCACGCGAGCGGTCAACGGATTCGACTTCGCCACAATCTGGTTGGCCAATTCCAACCGACCGCTGCCTTGGGTAAACGGCGTTGGCTTGCCCTGCGACAAGACCGAAACGAATTGCCGCGGCACTCGATCGCCACTTCGGTTCGGTTCACCACGCAGCATCACAAACGGATTGACCGGCTCGGCTGCATCGCTAACGACCATCGCGCGCGGCGGTGCGCCGGGATGCGTCGCGAACACTTCGATAATTCCCTTGTCGAGGTCGCCCAAAAGTTTTCGCCCCGTGCCCAGCAGTCGCGATGCATTGACGACAAGGTTGATTTGCAAATCCAACAATCCACCATCGTCAACCATCCGGCTGCGGATCACATCGGCATGTTCATCACCGGCAGGATCGTCGAGCACCTTTTGAAACAACTCGGCATAACATTCGATCAGCGATTTTCGTGTCGCAGGCTGTGCCGCAGCCAGCGCCGCTTTGACCAACGGGTTCAGCGGCGAGTCATCCGCAGTCCACGCCGCGATAAGCTTCGATTGCTCGGCTGCATACATTGCTTCGTCGAGTCGTAGTCCCTGGATCCACGGTCCCATCACGGCGTCATCGATATCGCCTTTGCGCAACAAGTCGCTCAACTGGTCGTTCAACGGCGTCATGGCCGTTTCTTTGAACTTGTATTTCGAGATCGCTCCGCGAATTTCGACTTTACCGGTCACTCCCATCTCGTAGTAACCATCAAAGTAAACGCCAATCTGCTTTTTCAAGTCAGCGATCGCTTCACGGCGCAGCGTCTGGCGATATCCTTCTATCTTCGCCTCGGCCTGGGCAAGCTCAGTACGAAAACCCGCCTGGGCTGCTTTACCAACACTTGCACCGGAGATTTCGGGGAACTCATCCGGCACGTTGCAACTGGCGAATACGCCATACAGCGAATAATAATCTTCGATCGGCACCGGGTCGTACTTGTGGTCATGGCAACGAGCGCAGGCAACGGTCAAGCCCATCAGCCCTCGCGACACAACGTCAATCTGGTCGGCGTTGATCTCGAGCTTGTTCCCCCGAAAGCGCGGCCCGACGGTCAAGAAACCGAGTGCGGCGAGCTGTGGTGAATCGGGATCGCTTTCGATCGAGTCGGCGGCCAATTGGTAACGAATGAAGTCGTTGTAAGGCATGTCGCGGTTCAGCGCCCCGATGACCCAGTCGCGATACGTGTAAGCGAATGGATAACGGATATCCGTTTGGGCCTGCCAATCTTGCGAATCGGCATAGCGCGCGGTGTCCAACCAATAGCGTCCCCAACGCTCGCCGTAATGTGGCGATTGCAGCAACCGATCGACGGCGCGGGAAACGGCTCCCGACATGGTATCGTTTTCAAACGCGCGGACTTCGCCAGCGGTTGGCGGCAATCCGGTGATGTCAAACGACAATCGCCGCAGCAACGTTCGTCGATTGGCAAGCGGTGCCGTCGAGATTCCTGCAGCCGCTAGATCACGATCAATCCAAGCGTCAATCACCGAGTTCGATTGGCTTGCGGTGGCGTTGGCGCTATCCGCGTCGGGGTCGAGCGGTGGCGCGGGGCTGGCCACCGGCTGGAACGCCCAGTGCGACTTGGCAACATTGCGGATTGCGATTTGGTCGCCCAAGGACGGCGCGACGGGGGCATCGCCGGCCGCCCAGGGCAGACCGATTGCAATCCAGCGTTCCAGAACCGCGATCTGTTTCTCGTCGAGCGGATTATCCGGCGGCATTTGCGAAATCTCACCGCGAACTGCCTGGACAATCAAACTCTCGTCGATCTTGCGAACGACCGCGGCGGCACCTGAATCACCACCGCGCAGAATCGACGCTCGCGAATCCAACCGCAGCGCTGATTCTTGTTTTTTCTCGCCGTGACAAGCGTAGCAATGCTCGAACAACAACGGCCGAACGTGTTCCTCGAAGAATTGTTCGCGCAGCGCCGCTGAATCCTGAGCGAATCCACCGGAGGGAACGAGCAGCAAAACGCAAGCAAAAATCAGAATGAAGCGACTCAATTGCGTCGGATCCTTGAGAATCAAGTGTTCATGTGGCGCGGCGGGAATATTAGGGCAGTGTAGGGACCGATGCGCCGCAGTACCAGTTTATTCGCAAATTGCGTTACTTTTGCGTTCATGGCGACGATCAGCATTTGATGTGCAATGTCGGACTGCGAATCACAGCCAAGTTTATTTATTCGCGGCCTGATTCCGTAATCCTTTGTGCCAATGCAGGAAATCAACCACCTCCCCGACGGTGCCGCTTTCAGCAGACTCCCGTCGGCCGTTGCCATGGCCGCCAAGAGGAATCAGAAATCGAATTGTGGAAATTGCTGGTGCGTTAAACGACACCATCGACTCGTACAACCAGTGTCCAATCTTTTTTCGGATGATTGATGACGGCGAAGACGAGAGCGGTTTTCCTGCCGGTGGGAACTTCAACACGACGAGATAAAATACTGGGTACGTCCCGACTGCGAAGGTGTGTCAGCAGAACATTGCTGCGGCTCTACCACTCTTCGAGCCAACCCGGCTTCATCGCCTGGCCGCCTCAGTTTTTGACCTTCGAGCCAGGCGCGAACTTTTCGACATCCGCAGGCAAGCGGTTGTCGCTGGCTTGGGCACCTCGATTTCGTCTGTCGACTCTTGCTCCCGGTGCAGGCTTTGAAGTTGCCGTTTTGGGATAGGGCATCTTGGCATCAACTTCGTCGCGCCACTCGTGGAGCATGTTCTTCAGCTTTTGAACTATCTTTGGATGTGACTCCGCAAGGTCGTTTTGTTCGCCGATGTCACTTTCCAAGTCAAAGAGCTGAACGGTTCCGCTTTCGTAGTATTCGAGCAATTTGTATCGCCCGGAACGAACGGCACCTCCGGGACTTTGGAAACCATGATTGCTGTAGTGTGGGAAATGCCAGTAGATCGGCCCACGATCGTAGTTTTCAGCCTTCAGAGCAGGGACAAAGCTTCGGCCGTCGACATGTTGATCTGGTAACGCGGGGAGGTTCAACATTTCG